>NZ_JACZCQ010000003.1:0-600000 GCF_014904705.1 Nisaea sediminum | reverse complement strand
GGCAAGCACATCGGATATATGCCGCAGGACATCGAGTTGTTCAGCGGAACCATTGCCGAGAATATCGCGCGGCTGGATGCCGAACCGGATCCCGAGCAGGTGATCGCGGCCGCCAAGCTGGCTGGCCTGCACGACCTGATCCTGCAGCTCCCGAACGGTTACGATACGGATATCGGCAATTCCGGAGCATTGCTCTCCGGCGGTCAGCGTCAACGGGTCGCCTTGGCACGGGCGCTTTATGGCGAGCCGTCGCTGGTGGTTCTGGACGAGCCGAACTCGAACCTGGATTCCAAGGGCGACGAAGCGCTGGTGAAGGCGCTGAACGAGCTCAAGGAACGCGGGGCGACCATCATCATGATCACCCACCGGGTGCAGGCGCTTGCCAACATGGACAAGCTGCTCGTGCTGCAGGAGGGCATGATCAACAAATACGGTTCACGCGACGAGGTGCTGGCCAGTGCGGGGATGGGGCCGACATCGATGCCGCCGCCGCAGGCCAGGCCGTCCGGGAAACCGGACGAAGCCGAGCCGCAAGGCGGCCGGCCTGGGGCCGACCGCCGTCGCATGACGCCACCGGAACGGGCTGAGCCCGTCGAGCAAAGGGTCGGGCCAAGCCCTTCCCGCAAGGGGATTCCGGGCGTGCCGGCCGCAAATCTTCCCCCACCGCCGAGCATGCCATCCGGCATGCCGTCTGCGCGCCGGGCCCGGTCGAACGAAGGTATGCCGCCGACGCTGCAGCCCGGAACCGGGCATGGCGTACGTCCGAAGCTGGGTCAGGGATCTGCCCAGGCGATGGAAATCCTCGCCCGCCGGGGCCCGGCCCAGGGGCCCGCTCCGGCGCACGGAGATGAAGGCGCCGGTCCGATGGTGCGACCGCCGAAACTGGTGGAGACGGTGCGCATGCATCCGCCGCCGCACGCCATTCCGGTCCGGCCGGCTCCGAAACCCGCAAACAATTCGACGCCGGAGCCTCAGGCTCCGGCCGAGACGGTCAAGCCGTCCCGGGGACCGATATCCGTTGCGCCGCCGCCCAATATCCGTCCGGCCGCGGCGCTCAATATAGAGGATATTCAGTCCATCTCCGGGCGCCCGCGCGCCAAGCAGTAACGTTCGTCCGGGCCCGGTTACGCCGACCCGTTATAGGAACCAAAGATGTCGAATGCGGCCAACGACCTGAACGATGCCTTCGAGCTTTCGGAAGCTGAAAATCCGAAAGCCTGGCGTCCGGTCGTCTGGGCCGGGTTCATGGTCCTGTTGCTGTTCTTCGGAGGATTCGGGCTTTGGGCGGCGCTGGCGCCGCTGGGCAGCGGCGCGATCGCCCAGGGACAGCTGCAGGTCTCGAGCAATCAAAAGACCGTGCAGCACCTCGAGGGTGGCATTATCGAGGCGATCAATGTCAGGGATGGCGACGTTGTCCGCGAAGGCGACATCCTGATCCGGCTCGATGATACCCGTGTCTCGGTCGAGTTCGAGCTGCTCCGCAAGCAGTATCTGACGCATCTCGGCACCAAGGCGCGCCTCGAGGCGGAGCGGGACGATTTGGCCGAGGTCAACTTTCCCCAGGAACTGGTCGCGGCGGCATCCGATCCTGACGTTCAGGAAGTGATCGCCGGGCAGCAACGGCTTTTCGCCAACCGAATCAGCGCGCGGGACAGCCAGTTCAGCCTGTTGAAACGGCGCATCCAGAAAACCCGCGAAGAGATCACCGCGCTTCTGGCCCAGCAGCGCGCGGATGCGCGGCAGTACGAGCTGATCCAGGAAGAGATCTCGGATGTCCGGGTGCTTTACGAGAAGGGGCTGGAGCGCAAGCCGCGCCTGCTTGCGCTGGAGCGTACCGCGGTCCAGCTCGAAGGCAGCATCGGCAACCGCAAGGCGCTGATCGCCCGGGCGGAGCAGACCATCGCCGAGACCGAGTTCCAGCTTCTGAACACCCAGGAGCGGTTCAAGACCGAGGTGGAGACCAGCCTACGCGAGGTTCAGGATCAACTGATCGATCTGAAGGACCGCCTCAAGGGCGCGCGTGACGCGCTTGACAGAACCCGGATCCGGGCGCCGCAGAGTGGACGGGTCTACGGTCTGCGGTTCTTCACGGTGGGCGGTGTCATCGGTCCGGGCGAGCCGATCTTGGGGATCGTTCCGCAGGGCGACACTCTGGTCGTCAAGGCGCGCATCGATCCGGCGGATATTGACGTCGTCGAGGTGGGGGCCTTGGCCAGTGTGCGTCTGACGTCGTTCAGCCAGCGCACCACCCAGCCGATCGACGGCAAGCTGCTTACCGTTTCGGCCGATATCGTTCAACCCGAGCGGGGCGCCCCCTATTACGAGGCGCGAGTGGAACTTGACCGGGATAGCCTCGCCAAGCAGCCGGAGCTTGAGCTTGTGCAGGGCATGCCGGCGACTGTAATCATCTCGACAGGGGATCAGACCCTGCTCGAATATCTGCTCGCGCCGCTGGTTCGCAGCTTCGAGCTCGGATTGAGGGAAAATTGACGCCATGAAAGACACGGCCCCGCCCAAGAGTTTTCTTCCCTATGGCCGTCAGCAGATCGATGCCGAAGACGAGCAGGCCGTGCTCGAGGTGCTGCGTGGGGACTTCCTGACCACCGGGCCGACCGTCGATACCTATGAGAAGGCATTTGCCGAACGTGTCGGTGCGAAACATGCGGTCGCCTGCTCGAGCGGCACCGCCGGACTGCACATGGCGGCCATCGCGCTCGGGCTCGATTTCGGCGATGTCGTCGTTGTGCCGAGCGTCACCTTCCTCGCGACCGCCAACGCGGTCCGGTACGTAAATGCCGACGTGCTCTTCGCGGATGTCGACCCGGAGACCGGGCTGATGAGTGCGGAACATGTGGCGCGCGCCATCGCGGGCCTGAGCGAAGGGACGGTGAAAGCGATATTCCCGGTCCACCTGACGGGGCACACCGTGGACATCGCCGGGCTCCGCAAGGTGTTTCCGCACCTCGCGATGGTCGAGGATGCCTGTCATGCCCTTGGGGGCGAGTACGATGTCGGGCAGGGCATGGTGCCGGTCGGATCCTGTCCGCTCGGCGGCATCACCATGTTCTCGACCCATCCGGTGAAGACAATCGCGACCGGCGAGGGCGGCGTGCTGACGACGAACAGCGACGTTCTCGCCAACCGCCTCGGCTGGGCGCGGAACCACGGTATGGTGCGAGAGCCGGAGCGGTTCCAGAATCAGGCCATGGGCTTCGAAGCCGGCAACCCGGCACCCTGGTATTACGAGATGCATCTGCCGGGCTACAATTACCGCCTGTCGGACGTGAACGCGGCACTCGGCCTCAGCCAGCTGAAGAAGCTTGATGCTTTCGTCGCCAAGCGGCGTGCGCTGCGCGAGCGCTATGCGGAACGCGTCGCCGCACTGGGGCCGCATGTGAAGATGCAGCGTGTCGCCGGAGGCTGCAATCCGGCCTGGCATCTGGCCGTGACGCTGATCGATTTCGACGCGCTCGGAACAACGCGCACGGAAGTGATGAATGCTCTCAGGGAACGCGGCGTCGGTACCCAGGTACACTACATTCCGCTACATCGTCAGCCTTACTACGCCCGGCGATACGGTCCATTGAACCTGCCCGGGGCCGATGCCTATTACGCCCGCTGTCTCAGTCTGCCACTGTTCCCGGCGATGGCGGAAAGCGACGTCGACAGGGTGGTCGATGAACTCGCTTCCGTGCTCAAGCTGTGAAGGCGGTTTCCCAGTTTCCACAAGCGGGGCAAAATAGCGTGATTCGAATATCTTAGGGTGAGGCCCAGGATCGCATGAGCTACACGGCGTTCAATTTCGACAAGAACCTGATCGACCTCGACGGCAAGACGGTCCTCGTGACCGGCGGGACCGGGTCCTTCGGCAAGGAGTTCATCCGCACCGCGCTGGCCAACAACGAGATGCGCCGCTGCATCGTCTTTTCCCGGGATGAGCAGAAACACTATGACATGGCGCAGGAGTTTCCGCCGCTTCCGGGCAAGCCGATCCGCTATTTCATCGGCGACGTGCGCGACGTCGACCGGCTCGAGTTGGCGATGCGCGGGGTCGATTACGTGGTTCACGCGGCGGCGATGAAGCATGTGCCGGCGGCGGAATACAATCCCTTCGAATGCGTGCAGACCAACATCCACGGCGCCGAGAATGTCGTGAAAGCGGCGTTGCGGAGCGGCGTGAAGAAGGTCATCGCGCTTTCGACCGACAAGGCCGCCAATCCGATCAATCTCTACGGGGCGACCAAACTCGCGTCGGACAAGATCTTCGTCGCCGCGAACAACATCGCCGGCCATGACGGCTGCCATTTCTCGGTCGTGCGCTACGGCAATGTGATCGGCTCGCGGGGGAGCGTGATCCCCTTCTTCCGCAAGCTGATGAACGAGGGTGCGACGGATCTGCCGATCACCGACGAGCGCATGACCCGGTTCTGGATCACGCTGCAGCAGGGGGTGAATTTCGTTCTTTCCAGCTTGCAGATGATGAAGGGGAGGGAGATCTTCGTGCCGAAGATCCCGAGCATGAAGATCGTCGATGTCGCCAAGACGATGGCACCGGATCTGCCGCTCCGGAATGTCGGTATCCGCCCGGGCGAGAAGCTGCACGAAGTGATGATCTCGGAAGACGATTCCCGGACCACGGTGGAGCTCGAAGACCGCTACGTGATCCTGCCCGCGAACAGCGACCGGGTCATGAAGGAGTATATCGATGGCGGTGCGAAGATGGTCGTTCCGGATTTCCGCTATGCGAGCGATACCAACACCGCCTGGCTGAGCGGTGAAGATCTCACGAAGGTGATGGAGACCCTCTAACCGCTCAGTCCGCGGTAGCCGGAGCTATTTCGTCACCAGCTCCGGCCCCATCACCGCGTTCGGCAGCACCGTTGAGATCCACGGTACGTAGGTGATCACGATCAGGAAGGCGAACAGCACTGCCAGGAACGGTAGGGCCGCCTTTACCACCGACATCATCGGCATGCCGGCGACCCCGGAGGTCACGAACAGGTTGAGACCGACCGGCGGCGTGATCATGCCGATTTCCATGTTGACCACCATGATGATGCCGAGATGGATCGGGTCGATGCCGAGCTCCATGGCGATCGGGAAGACCAGCGGGGCGACGATGACCAGCAGCCCCGACGGTTCCATGAACTGGCCGCCGATCAGCAGGATCACGTTCACCGCAACGAGGAACATGACCGGGCCGAAGCCGTAGGCGAGCATCGCCTCTGTGATCTTCTGCGGGATCTGCTCGTCGGTCAGCACGTGCTTCAGGATCAGCGCGTTTGCGATGACGAAGAGCAGGGTGACCGTGAGTTTGCCCGCCTCGAACAGGGTCTTTCGCGTGTCCGGGTGATAGAATGCGGTTAGCAGCGCGCTTGGACGACGGTAGAGCGGGACGTTCGCCGCATCGCCTTCTGTCGCCAGCGGGCCCATGTCACGATAGACGAAGGTCGCGATGATCCAGGCATAGACGGCCGCCACCGCTGCGGCTTCCGTTGGCGTGAAGATACCGCCGTAGATGCCGCCCATGATGATCACGATCAGCAGCAGGCCCCAGGAGGCGTCCTTCGCGCTCTCGTAGATTTCGCGCCATCCGGCCCACTCCCCTTTCGGCAGGTTCTTCCACCGAGCCATGAAGTAGATCGCGACCATGAGCGAAAGACCGGCGAGCAGACCCGGCAGCACTCCGGCAAGGAACATGCGGCCGACCGAAACCTCGACGGCGGCGGCATAGACCACCATGACGATCGAGGGCGGGATCAGGATGCCGAGCGTGCCGGCGTTGCAGATCACGCCTGCGGCGAATTCCTTGGTGTAGCCGACCTGCCGCATGCCGGCGATCACGATGGTGCCGATGGCCACCACGGTCGCGGGCGATGAGCCGGAGAGCGCCGCGAACATCATGCAGGCGAACACGCCGGCGATGGCGAGGCCGCCCGGGAAGTGTCCGACGCAGGCGATCGAGAAGCGGATGATCCGTCGCGCCACCCCGCCCGTCGACATGAAGGAGGAGGCGAGGATGAAGAAGGGGATCGCCAGCAGCGTGTAGTGGCCTTCGAATGCGCTGAACAGGGTCTGCGCGATCGACGCCAGCGAGGAGTCCGAGAAGGCCAGCAGGAAGAGGATCGACGAGAGGCCGAGCGCGACTGCGATCGGCACGCCGATCAGCAGCAGGGCGACGATGGCAAGGAAGAGAAGGGCGACTTCCATCGGTCAGCAATCCTTCAGTTTTTCAGCGGCTTCTTCGACCGCTTCCTCGGCCTCGTGACTGGCAATCAACCCGTCCATCCGACCGCGCCAGATGGCGATGCCGGCCATGACGAAACGGATCAGCAGAAGTCCGGTCGCGAGGGGGAGAATGAAATAGGGAACGAGCCGCGGGATCTTCTCGTAGCGCTCGCCCGCATTGAAGACGTCCTGCAGCCAGTCGAGCGGACGGATGCCGAAGAATTCCGGCATCGGCGTATCCTCGGTCTCATACCAGCCCTTTTCCCGAAAATCCGTTTCGAAGCCGAGCGGGAACCAGCGTCCCTCGGTCGCGGGGAGATTCGCGAAATTGGCCCAGTAGTCCCAGGCGCCCTTGAACAGCAGGAACGCGTAGAAGATGCAGACCGCGGCGGCAACCAGCGCGACGACCCGGCGCGTGCCGGGGGCGAAGCCGTTGGTCAGCACGTCGACGCCGAGATGGGACCGGGTCTTGACGGCATAGGCGGCGCCGAGCAGGACCAGCCAGCCGAAAAGGAAAACCGTGACCTCGAGCGCCCAGAGGATGCCGCTGTCGAAGACGTAGCGCGCAATCACGTTGGCGAAGGTGATCAGGGTCATCGCACCGAGGATCGCTGCGGTCGTCAGCTCCTCGATACGGTCCGAGAGAATCTTGTTGGTCATCGGGACAGCTCCAAAAAACGCGCGGTGCGGGGGTGACCGCACCGCGCAACAAGGCGAACTGGCCTTGTTTAGGGAACCGGTGCCTTAGTTGGTCAGGCTGTTCGCGGCCTGCGCGGCGGCGATGTTGTCGGAGCCGACATCTTTCTCGAATTTGGCCCAGACCGGCTTCATCACCTCGACCCAGGCGGCGCGCTGGTCGGCGGTCAGGGTGCGGACGGTGCCGCCGGCCTTGATCACGGACTGCTTGGCTGCTTCGTTGACCGCGGTGGATTCCTTGTTCCGCGCGTCGGTGACCTCGGCGACGATCTTCAGGAACTGCTCGCGCACGTCCGGCTTCAGGCTGTCGAGCCAGTCGACGGAAGTGACCAGCAGATAGTCGATGATGCCGTGGTTGGTTTCCGTGATGCCGTCCTGCACTTCGAAGAACTTCTTGCCGAAGATGTTGGACCAGGTGTTTTCCTGACCGTCGACGACGCCCTGCTGGAGTGCGCCATAGACCTCGGAGAAGGCCATTTTCTGCGGCGTGCCGCCGATCGCTTCCATCTGCGCGACGAGAACGTCGGACGACTGGACGCGGAACTTAAGGCCGTTGGCGTCGGCCGGCATCAGCAGCGGCTTGTTGGCAGACATCTGCTTCATGCCGTTGTGCCAGTAGGCGAGGCCCTGCAGGCCGCGGCGCTGCATGCTGTCGAGCATCTTCTGGCCGGCATCGGAGCTCTGGTAGGCATCGACGGCGGCGACGTTCTTGAACATGAACGGCAGGTCGAAGATGCGGAACTGCTTGGTGAACTTCTCGAACTTGGAGAGCGACGGGGCAGCGAGCTGAACGTCGCCCTGCAGCATGGCCTCGAGGACCTTGTTGTCGTTGTAGAGCGTCGAGTTCGGGAAGACCTCCATGCAGGCCTTGCCGTTCATCTCCGTGTTGACCCGCTCGGCGAGCAGGGACGCGGCGATCCCTTTCGGGTGCTTGTCGGTATTGGTGACGTGGCTGAACTTGATGACCACTTCGCCGTCATCGCAGTTGGCGTAGGCAACGCCGGGCGCAATAAGGGCGGCGGCCGCCAGGGCGGCGGCGACGAACTTCTTCATGATGTCCTCCCAAAGACACATGCGGTTGAATCCGCGATGGCCTTAGCAGAGTTTTTCGATGAAAACTCGGCAATCACGAACTCGGAAAAAAATTTTTCCGTTTAAAATCATGAAACTAAATTGTGAGCGAATGTCTCTATCGTGTTTTTGTCCGAAAGTTCGGACAAATTATCTTGTAGTTCCTGCATGCTTCTTCGTAGGTAAGCGCACGTCATTCCGATGATCGGACAGCATGTCTCGAAACAAGACAATCGCCGCAACCATTCTCGCGATCTATGCGCTTGCCGCTCTTTTTGCCGGGTGGTCGGTCTATCGCTATTCCTATCTCGCAAATCTGGAACAGTTGGAGGAAACCGGACGGATCCGGCTTCAGCAGGCGAGTGTCCGCCTGATGGGGCAGCTTGCGAGCTATACCTACCTGATCAATCTGCTCGCCGATCATCCCGCGGTCGTCAGCGGCGTTCTTGGTGGCGGCATTCCGCCGGAGACCGGCGATCTGCTCGAGCAATCGGTGCTGACATACGGAGCGGACGGCATCGTGGTCACGGATGCCGGCGGACGCGTGGTCGCGGCCTCCTCGCCGGACCGGGAGCAGCTGCCGGTCAGTCTTCCGTTGTTGCGGGCGGCGCTCAACGGACGGCTCGGTCTGGAGACAGTCCTCGACGGACAGCGACGCCTGTTCCGCCTGAGCCGCGGCGTGATCGACGGCAGGGCTCCGGCGATCGGAGCGATCTTCGTGACGATCGACGTGGCATCGCTTGAGTTCGAGTGGGAGGTCGACCCGGAGGCGGTCTGCTTCTTCGACCGCGCGCAGATCGTGTTCGCCTCGACGCGTCAGTCCCTGCTGATGCGACAGGACATGGGCCCGCATGCCGCGTCTCCCGGGCTCCGGCCGTTTCCGGAACACGAGCTCCGCCGGGACGGCGATTTCGAGATCTGGGAATTCGCTGGCGCCGAGGCGTTGCCTGAGCAGGCGCTCGTGGTCTCGCGCGCCATTCCGCAACTCGATATGACGGCGCGCGGATTTCTGGATACCGCTCCGGCCCGGATGACGGCTTTGCTCCGTGGTCTGCTTACGGCCTCTGTTCTGGGCGTCGTCGGCCTTGCCGGTCTCATCCTTGCACTCTGGCGCCGGCGGATGGCAGACCGCCTGGCGATCGAGACAGCGGCCAATGCGCGGCTGGAGGAACGGGTGGAACAGCGTACGTCCGAACTGCGGATGGCGCAGGATCAGCTGGTGCAGGCCTCGAAACTCTCCGCGCTCGGGGAAATGTCCGCCGGCATCAGCCACGAACTCAATCAGCCGCTGGCCGCGATTATGAATTTTGCCGAGAACGGCATGAAGCTTATCGATCGGGACCGCCCGGATAAGGCAGCGGACAATCTCGGCGAGATCGCACGGCAAGTGCAGCGGATGGACCGGATCATCCGGAATCTCAGGAGCTTCGCGCGCAACGAAGCCGAGATCGTCGAACCCGTAGACCTCGCGGCGGCCGTCGAGCACGCGCTTGCGCTGACACGCGCGTCGCTCGAGAAAGCCGGGATCGAGGTTTCCTGGCGCGCTCCATGGCAACCGGTTTGCGTCCTCGGCGGAGAGGTTCGCCTGCAGCAGGTCGTGGTCAATATTCTCTCGAACGCGCAGGACGCCCTCGTCGATGCGGAGGAAAAGCTCATTTCCGTCGAGATCGAGACTGACGGTGCGGATGCCGTGCTCAGGATTTCCGATACCGGTCCCGGCATTCCGGATCCGTCCCGGGTGTTCGAGCCTTTCTATACGACAAAGGAGCTCGGTGCCTCCAAAGGGCTCGGTTTGGGTCTTTCTATTTCCTATGGGCTGGTCGGCAGTTTCGGCGGTGAGCTTTCCTGCGCCAACCGGGAGGAGGGCGGCGCGGTCTTCACCATCCGTCTTCCTCTTGCGGACGAGGCGAATCCATGAGCGGACAGGTGCTCCTGATCGAGGATGACGACGCGCTGCGCGCATCGCTGGCACAGACTCTGGAACTGGCGGATATGAGCGTCATTTCCACGGTCGGATATGTTCAGGCCAAGCGCAGCATCCGGGCGAATTTTCCCGGCGTGATTCTTTCCGACATCCGGATGCCGCATCAGGATGGGTTCGATGTCCTGACAGCCGCGAGGAGCGCCGACCCGGATCTGCCGGTCATTCTGCTGACCGGCCACAGCGACGTGCCCACCGCGATGCGCGCGATGAAGGAAGGGGCCTACGAGTATCTCGAGAAACCGGTCGGTACGGAACGCCTGGTCGATGTCGTCAGCCGCGCGGTCGCGCATCGCCAACTTGTTCTCAAGTCCAGGCGTATCGAGCGCGCGCTTGAACAGAGCGACGCGGCCGCCCGGAGTTTTCCCGGCTCCGGGCCGGTTTCCAGTGCGCTCCGGACAGCTCTGCGCCGCGTCGCGGCAGCCAGCTCCCACGTGCATCTTTACGGGCCGAAAGGTACGGGCCGCAAGGAGGCCGCCTTTGCCATCAACGCGCTCTCACCGGAACCGCGCGTTTTCCGGACGCTCAATCTGATCACGGCATCGGAAGACGCCGTGCGGCGTCTCGCTGGAGCAGAGGGGGCGGGATGGGATCTGTCGCTGAAGAATGTGGAGCACGCGACGCCACGACAGATCGAGGATCTTCAGTCTCTGTTGAATTCGGATCCGGCGTTGCGCCTGATCTCGTCTTCGGTGTTGCCGCTGTCCGAACTCGAAGGGCTCGGTCTCGGGGAAGACGGAAGCACGGTGGTCGAGATCCGTTTCCCGACATTGGACGAGCGGCGGGAAGACCTGCCGGAGATATTCGAGAATCTCCTGCGTCTGGCAATTCGCGGCCTGGATACCGATATGCCGGAGGTTCCGGCCTCGGTGTTCACGGAGCTCTTGACGCGGACATGGCCGGGCAACCTTCCGGAACTGAGGGAACACGCGACGACCTACGCGCTCGGTTCCCGCGTGCAGAGTGACGGAGCCGGTCAACGGACCCTTGCGGAGCAGATCGACGCGTTCGAGAAGATGGTTCTGTCCGAAACCCTGAAAAAGGTCGGCGGCAAGGCAGCGGAAGCAGCCAGGCTTCTTGGTCTTCCCCGCAATACCTTCTACGACCGCTTGGCCCGGTTCGGACTCTCGCCGAGGGATTTCCGCCGGTCCTGAGGGGCCGGGACAAAAAAAGCCATCCCCGCCGGATGACGGGGATGGCTCCGATAAATCGCCGTGGCGCCGAGATCAGATAAAGACCCAGCCGGTTGCTTCTGAAAGCGCGGTCTTTGTGACGCCGATGACCGTCACGCTGCCGCCGTCGGAGAAGGTGACCGTGGTATTGCCGCCGCTCTCCGTCGCGGAACTGACTCCGAGGCCGGCCTCGAGGGCCAGCGTATCTGTCCCGGCCGCGAAATCGTTGACGGTATCGTTCCCGCCGCCGAACTCGAAGACGAAGACGTCCGCGCCCTCGCCGCCGACAAGGGTATCGTCGCCCTTGTTGCCGGCCAGCAGATCGTTCCCGGCATTGCCGGAGAGCACGTCATTGCCTTGACCGCCATAAAGCGTGTCGTTTCCGAGATTGCCAAACAGACTGTCATTGCCGGAATTGCCGTAGACAAAGTCGTTGTCCTGGCCGCCATAGACCAGGTCATCGTTCTCGCCGCCGGAGACGGTATCGTCGCCCTTGTTGCCGTAGACGACGTCGTTGTCGTTGTCGCCCTTGACGGTATCGCTGTCCTGGCCACCGTAGAGCGTATCCATGCCCCCGCCGCCGAAGACGGAGTCGATACCCTGGTTGCCATAGACGATGTCCTCGCCCCAGCCCGAACCGACGGTGTCGTTGCCACCGCCTCCGGCTAGCGTGTCATCCTCGGCGCCGCAGGAGATGAACTGCGTGGAATTGTCGCCGACGACGTAGTTCTGACCGGCTCCGCCCGTGACGGTTGCGTTGCCGACGATTGCCGCGAACTCGATATTGTCGAGCTTCAGGGTCGATCCGGTCGGAAGGCCGGTCGTGTTGATGATGAAGGCCTCGCTGCCGCTTGACGATTGTCCCGTCAGCTCGACGGTCTGTGCTGATCCTCCGGTACTCGAGAAGGTGATGGACCGAACATCGAGGGTCGCGCCGGCCGAGTTGGCGAGGAAGGTCTGTCCGTGACCATCGAGGAAACTTTGCGACGATGCCACGGGCTCCGTCGCCTGGATTTCACCTCTCAGGGTGGTCCCGGCAACGGCCGAGCTCTGCGCAGCGGCAGTTCCGGAGTTCGTAAGGGAAATGCCTGTCGGTAGCGTCACGGTCACGACATTGCCGTTGCCGGTATTCTCGACCAACGCACCGGTCGCGCTGCCGCCGGTATTGTTCACCAGCGTGCGGCCCGTCGTCGTTCCGGCGACGTCGCCGGTGGTCTGCTCCGTGACCGTCAGCGCGCTTCCCGAACTGCCCGAGGAGCCTCCCGAGGACCCGCTGCTTGCCGCGCTGAAGGTCAGTTCTGTCGTGGAGCCGTTAAGCACCGCGTTGATCGTCAACGATCCGGGACTGCCGCCGATATTGAGCGTCTGCCCTGAGCCAAGATCGATCGTACTGCCGAGCGTCGTGCCGTTCAGCGAGGTCAGATCGGTACTGGTGATCTGGATCATGTCGCCGATTTCAATATCGCCGATCGTGTCACCGTTGAAGTGGGAAGCGGTGCCGGAGAAGGTGTCGTTGCCGGCGCCGCCGAACATCGTGTCGGCCTGACCGCCGCCGCGCAGCAGATCGTTGCCATCCTCGCCATAGAGCAGATCGGTGCCGCTGAAGCCCGAAATGGTGTCGCTACCGATGCCGCCATAGAGGGTGTCTTCACCATCGCCGCCGGAAATCGTGTCCGTTCCGGAGCCACCGTAAACGATGTCGTTGCCTTTGCCGCCCCACAACCAATCGTTACCGGCATCGCCGTACACAAGGTCGTTGCCGGAACTGCCGGCCGCCGTGTCGTTTCCGTCACCGCCGTAGAGGGTGTCGATCCCGTCGGCGCCGGACAATTGGTCGTTACCGGCGTCGCCGAAAATCAGGTCGTTGCCGGTGACGCCATAGGCGAAATCGTTGCCGGCGCCGCCATAGACCGTATCGTCGCCACCGTCCGCATAGAGCGTGTCGTTGCCGTCGTCGCCGTAGAGAAGGTCGTTGCCGTCGAGGGCACTGATCGTGTCGTTGCCGGCCAGAGCCGAGATCGTGTCATCGCCGGTCGTCGTCGCCGGGGTCGTCGAACCGTGGAACAGATCGTTTCCCGTCGTCCCGGTAATATCGGCGAGATGATGGGGATAGGCCGCGATCGCGGCCGCTGCGAACGGCAGCATCGATGTCGTCAGGCCGTCCAGTTTCCAGCGGCTCTCCCCATCCGGTGCGCGGCCGACGAAATCGCGGCTGGCGTGAACGGGAACGCCGAGAGTAGCCTGCAGGCGCCCGGTCAGGCTCTCGCCGGCTGCGTCGGCGCCGGTATGGCAGCCGTGCAGGGCGATGAGGGAGAGCGGTACGGTGCGCAGCGTGGCGGCGATGTGATCGACGCTTTCGGCATCCAGATGCAAATCGTCGACGGAGATCTCGCCCGGCGCACCATGGCCGACCAGGTGGAGAGCGGCCAGCCGCCCGGTCTCGAGCCGGATCGTGGTCAGCGCGCAGCGGATGCGCTCGAGGGTCGCGCCGTTTCCGTCGCGCAGGAGGCGCACATTGTCGGGCAGCTCACGAAGCAGAACCCCACGGTCTGCTACGTCAGATGCCACGACCAGCAGCGCCGGCGCGACCGTTGCGCCGAGATCCGCTGCGGAGGAGCGGGACGGGGCGAGATGGGTATCGAACATGCCCATTTTTGCTTCCTTCGTGTTTTCCGATCGCGCGTGCCGCGCGAATTCGGGCCGAATCGCTCCGTCCGGTCAGGACCGGTTTGACTCGTCTGTTGGGTTTGATGTGCCGTGGGCGACTATGTCGCCTAGCTTCTGGGGGGTAAACTATAGGGTAATCGTTAAAAAATTATTATCCGAAAAATCATTGACTTATAGGATGTGGTTAATTTTTTTAATATATTGAAAAAAACATCTTATGGTTTATTGAAGGGTATTCGGTTGGAAAATAAAATAAAAATTTATCGACCTGGCGTGGGCGGCTCCTTGTCCTTCTTGGTCCAGCCGATGATCCAGATTGCCGGAAAAACCCAGAGAAAGCCGGCCAGTGGATAAAAGATCAGTTCGGCCAGCCAATGCTCCGGTAGATAGTGGTTGGCGAAAGTGACTGCGGCCGCGATATACGCGATCAATCCCGAAATAATCGTTAATCCGCCGAGTGCAGTACGCCAACGCATGGCCGCCTCCGAAAATCTGTAATGGCTGCGGATAGGCGGCATCCGGTGCGGCTGTCAACCGTCGCCGATCGATTAAAACGAGATGAATTCTCTGAAACCCGACATGCAACCATCCTAAAACCGGCGCCTGTGTCGCGCAGAAGCGAGACCGGGACTGTGCCTGCGGCTTAAGGCGTGCCGGAAGAATGCGCATCGACCCGCAGAAAGCTTTTATTTCATGACCGTGCTCGGCCACCCGATCGTTGCCCTAATGATCTCCGTCGCGTTTCTCTGGAGCGCGAACGGGCTGTTCCACAGCCTGCTCGGCCTGCGCATGAGCCAGGAGGGGTTCGACACGACCGTCGCGGGTATGGTCGCGTCGTCCTACTTCGTCGGCCAGCTTCTTGGCGCAGCGATCTGCGGCCGCATCATTGAGAGCGTCGGTCATGTCCGCTCCTTTGCCGCGTTTGCCTCGGTCATCTCGGCCTGTGCGGTCGCGCATGCGATCTTCGTCGATCCGTTCTTCTGGGGCGCGTTGCGCTTCGCGACCGGCATCTGCATCGCCGGCGCCCTGATGGTCGCGGAAAGCTGGCTGAATGGCGCGGTGACGAATTCCAACCGCGGACAGATGCTCTCGATCTATATCGTGGTGATGTATTTCGGCATGGCCGCCGGACAGCAGATCCTGAACGTCTCGCCGCCGACCAGTTTCATTCTCTACAGCGTCGCCTCGATCCTGTTTTCGCTCGCGCTGGTGCCGCTGTCGCTCGCGTCCAGGGCAACGGCCGGCGAGCTGACGCCGTCGCGGCTGAGTCTCAGGGAACTGTTCCGGATCTCGCCGCTCGGGCTCATCTGCGCTTTCGCCAGCGGTGCGCTCGGGGCGGCGATCATGGGGCTTGGCCCGATCTTCGGGAACCAGATCGGTCTGTCGATTGCCGACATCGCCACGATGATGTCGGTCTCCATGTTCGGTGGATTGCTGCTGCAATATCCGATCGGCAAGCTCTCGGACTATTTCGACCGTCGTACGGTGATCACCGTGGCGCTTTTCGCCGTCGCCGCCGTGTCCTTCGCCATAGCTGTGTCCTTCGATGGAGGATGGTGGATGTTCCTCGGCCTGATGGTGGTCTATGGCGGACTGAATTTCGCGCTCTATCCGCTCGCGATCAGCCATGTGAACGACCATGTCGAGGCGAGCGATCTGGTGCCGGCCTCCGCGGGCATCCTGATCGCGGCGAGCCTCGGATCCTCCATCGGCCCGGTTGCCGGCGCGTTCCTGATGGACCAGGTGGGACCGGGCGGGCTGTTTCATTTCAGCGCGCTCATCGGTGGAGCGGTCGGGCTTTTCGCCGTCTACCGGATGCTTCGCCGTGCGGCGCCGACGATGGAGGAGCAGGGCCCCTACGTCGCCTATGCCCGGACCTCCGCGCTTGCCGCCGAGCTGGATCCGCGGGGCGAGGTCATCGAGGAGGTCGAGCCGAACGTCATGGACGAGACTCCGCCGAAGGATTTCTCCTACGAGGAGATCATCGACTCCGCCGTCGAGGGCGAAGCCGAGGAGCTGGTTCAGGCGAAGTCTTCGCCGTAATAGAGCGTCGCCACGTGCTTCGCCTCGGCGAAGAACAGCCAGCGCTCGAGCACCACCCCGATGCTCCCCGATATGGCGGCGATCAGGGCGAGGCCGCCTGCGATCGTGCCGGTGCCGGGAACGGACATCAGGACAGCGAGTACCGCGACCGGGATCAGAAACCCGAACAAGGCGGTGAATTGCCGGAGCCGGGCGGCGTGCTTGCGGCCGATCCGGTAACCCATCTCACGCATGACGTAAGTCTCGGAGGTCGTCGGACCCTCGAGGAGGCGCACATGTCCGAGCGCGCCCAGCCCTGTCGCACTGCCGGATGTCGCGGTGGCGCCGGCGCGGTCTGACGACGCCCAGTAACGCCACTTGATCGCGGCGGAGAGCAGAACAGCCGTCAGGACGGGAAGCGCAGCGGACGGGACATCCTCTCCGGCGAGTGCTGTCAGCGGAAGCATCCAGAGACCGCCGCTGGCCAGGGCCAGGACGAGATAGCCCGGCACGGTGTATCCGGAATACCAGCGGGGGATCGTCTTGAGGCTGCGATAGATCATGGCCGTGCAATAGACGGTGATCAGCGCCAGCGATGCTGCGGCGAGTCCGGCGATGGCCCACGCTCCGTCGATCCGGCCGAAAACAAGCCATCCGCCGGCGAATATCAGTGCCGGTACGTAGGTCAGGATCGCCATCACGCCTTCGCGCGAGAGCCAGGAGCTGCGCCATTGGCTGAGCGCGCGCCAGGCGCGTTCCGGATGACCGAGATGGAAGGTCGAACTGAGCAGGCCGGCCGTGACCAGTCCGAGCGAAAGCGGCAGGCCGATCCAGCCGATGACGGGATCGGCATTGCCGGTGAGCGCGGCATGCAGCGCGAGCCAGACGAGCAGGCCGTAGCCGGCGCCCGAGGCCGTGGTGAAGAAAATGACGGAAAGTGCTGGATGCATGGCGCGGGCCTCAGCGGGAGAGCATCTGGTCGAGCCAGCCGAGCAGACCCGTGGCGCCGGCGGTCGATTCAGTCGAAGGGACTTTGTCCGCCAGATCGGCAAGACGCTCCGGCGCCCCGATATCGGCGGCCTCGGTGCGGCGCGGGCGCGGCGGGAGGTAGCGGTTGACCGGCTTGTAGCCCATCTCCGGCATCAGCTCGTAGCCGCCCCGGGCCTCGACCAGTCGCGAGACGTCGGACGTCGGATCTCCCAGATCGCCGTAATGCCGCGCACCGGCCGGGCAGGTGGAGACGCAGGCCGGGACGCGGTCCCGTTCTTCAAGGTTCTCGTTGTAGATCTTGTCGACGCAGAGCGTGCATTTCTTCATCACGCCCTCGGTCTTGTCGTACTCCCGCGCGCCGTAGGGGCAGGCCCAGGAGCAGAGCTTACAGCCGATGCAGAGGTCGGCATTGACCAGGACGATACCGTCCTCCGCGCGCTTGTAGGAGGCACCGGTCGGGCAGACGGTGACGCAGTCCGGCGTCTCGCAATGCAGGCAGGAGCGCGGGAAATGAACGGTGCGCGCGTCTTCGCCTTCACCCGCCTCGTAGGTGTGGATGCGGTTGAACCAGACGCCCCAGGCGCCTTCGTCGCCGTCTTCCTCTTCGTCCGCGCTATAGGCGTTCCAGTCGGTCAGCGGCGCGGAATGGCCGCCGGTGTTCCATTCCTTGCAGTTCACCGCGCAGGCATGACAGCCCACGCAGATATCGAGATCGATGACGAGGCCGAGCTTCTTGCCCGTCGTTTCGGTCGGGAGCGAGGTCATCGGCTGCGCCTCCCGCGGAACTGCAGCGGCCCTTTCGGACGCGCGACGCTGGAGGGATTGCCGAGCTCGGGGAACTGCGGCTCGGAAACGGATCCGGGCCGGTCCGGCTCCGCCTTCTCGATCCGGATGCGCAGGTCGTACCAGGCCGCCTGTCCGGTCACCGGATCGGCATTGGCGTAGCGGTACCCGTCGCCGCGCGCCGGCAGCAGTTCGGAGATCACGTGGTTCAGCAGGAAGCCCTTGGTCGCCTCCGGCGCGTCCTTGCCGAGGTTCCAGGCCCCGCGACGCTTGCCGATGGCGTTCCAGGTCCAGGCGGTGTCCGGATTGACGCCTTCCATCAGCTTCACCGGTACCTTGATGCGGCCGTGATGGGAGGTGACATAGACCCAGTCGCCGTCGGCGACGCCGAGACTCTCGGCGCGCTCCCGGTTCATGAAGAGCGGGTTCTTGCCGTGCAGCTGACGCAGCCAGGCATTCTGCGAGCCCCAGGAATGATACATCGCCGCCGGGCGCTGGGTGATCGCGTGCATCGGGAAGCTGGCCGTGTCGACCTCGCTCTCCTCGAACGGCTGGTACCAGATCGGCAGCGGGTCGAAAGTGCGCTTCAGCCGCTCGCGGTCTTTCTCGGGGGGCTGGAGGTCCCCGTGCCCCTCGGCGGCCAGGCGGAAGCGCTGCAGCGGCTCGACATAGAGCTGAAGGATGACCTGGTTCGGCGCGCCGATGAAGCCGAGCTTCGTCGCGGTCTCCAGATAAGCCTTGTTGGAATGCTTGTAATAACGCTCTTCCGGCGCGAACTCGTGGCGCCAGAAGCACTCGTTCTCGATATAGCGCTGTAGCTGGTTAGGGTTCGGCGCACCCTTGCCGCCTTCGGTGCCGTCCGCGCCCCGCCAGCCGGCGAGCGGGCCGACGCCCGGCGCGCGCTCGTGATTGGCGATATAGTCCGGATAGCCGCCCGGATATCTCGCCGAGCCGTCTTCCTTCGTCAGGCCGGGCAGGCCGAGGCGGACACCGAGCTCGATCAGCACCTCCTGGAACGGCCGCACGTCGCGGTCGAGAGGCACGACAGGCTGGCGGATCGAGTCCGCGGCGCCGTCCGCATCGCAGATCGGCCGGTCGAGCAGCGAGATGCAGTCCCAGCGCTCGAGATAGGTCGTGTCGGGCAGGACGAGATCGGCATAGGCCACCATCTCGGAGGCATAGGCGTCGGAATAGATGATCCGCGGGATCCTGTACTCGCCGGTCGCGGGATCCTTGTCGGTCAGCTTTTCCATGGTGCCCTTGGAATTCATCGTCGAATTCCAGGACATGTTGGCCATGTACATGAAGAGCGTGTCGATCGGATAGGGATCCTGCGCCCAGGCATTGTGGATGACCATGTGCATCATGCCGTGCACGGCCATCGGCGCTTCCCAGGAGAAGGCCTTGTCGATCCGCGCGGGGCTGCCGTCCTCGTGAACCAGAAGATCCTCCGGCCCCATCGGGAAGCCGAGCGGCGGGCCCGCCATAGGGGTTTCCGGTTTCACCTGGTCCGGACGGCCGACCGGTTTCAGCGGCGGCGGGCAGGGGCGCGGGAAGGGCGGCTTGTAACGGAAGCCGCCCGGGCAATCGATGCTGCCGAGCAGCATCTGCAACACATGCAGCGCGCGGCAGGTATGGAAGCCGTTGGAATGGGCCGAGATGCCGCGCATCGCATGCATAGCGACCGGGCGGCCGGTCATCTTCTCATGCCGCCGTCCGGCCCAGTCGGTCCAGGGCACATCGAGGGTGATTTCCTGCTCGAAGGCGGCATGCGCGAGTTCGGCGGCGAGACGCTTGATGGTCTCCGCCTTCAGCCCGCATTCCTTCGCCACCGTATCTGGCGCGTAGGCCGGGTCGATATAGCGCTCGGCCAGCAGCTTGAAGGACGGGACGGCCTTACGACCGTCCGGCAGCACATGGTCACCGGAGAGGTCCGGCGTGATATCGGTGTCGAGCGCGGAGACGATGGTTCCGCTCTTCTTGTCGAACGCTAGCGGCCGACCCTCGGAATCGCGCGCGAAAAGACCGTGCTCGCCGCCACCCGGATCCTGGATCACCAGCCAGGGCGCGTTGGTGTAGCGGACGAGGTACTGCAGGTCGACCTTGCCCGCGCGCAGCAACTCGTGGACCAGCGAAAGGATCAGCAGCCCGTCCGTGCCGGGGCGGATGCCGACCCATTCGTCGGCGATGGCGGAATAGCCGGTCTTCACCGGATTGACCGAGACGAACTTGGCGCCCCGCGTCTTCAGCTTCCCAAGGCCGATCTTGATCGGGTTCGAATCGTGATCCTCGGCGACGCCGAACATCATGAAATATTTGGTGTGCTCCCAGTCGGGCTCGCCGAATTCCCAGAACGAGCCGCCGATGGAATAGAGTCCGGCGGCCGCCATGTTCACCGAACAGAACCCACCGTGCGCGGCGTGGTTCGGGGTGCCGAACTGGCTTGCCCACCAGCCGGTCAGCGACTGCGACTGGTCGCGGCCGGTAAAGAAGGCGAGCTTGCGAGGATCGCTCTTGCGGATGTCGCCGAGCCAGCCTGCGGCAGTCGCAAGGGCCTCTTCCCACTCGACCTCGCGAAACTCGCCGCTGCCGCGTTCGCCGACCCGCATCAGCGGTTTGGTCAGCCGGGCGGGCGAATAGTGCTGCATGATCCCGGCGGAGCCCTTGGCGCAGAGCACCCCCTTGTTCACCGGGTGGTTCCTGTTGCCCTCGATATAGCGGACGGTGCCGTCGCGCAGATGCACCTTGATGCCGCAGCGGCAGGCGCACATGTAGCAGGTCGTGAACTTGGTCTCGTCGGATACCGGCGGCGATGTCTCGACAGTCTCAACAACCGTTTCGAACGGGTTGATGCTCATTCTCTCTCCGGGGCGGGACGGCGCGTTTCGGCCATTCGGATTCTTATCGTTGCACCGAACTTTAGCAGGACCGGTCCGGGAAAGTCAGGATCGAAACAAGCTTTTTTCTTCGATCCGGAAAGCGTGGACGATTTGACTGTCGCGGCGCATCAGGTGACGGCGTCGATCTGCTCGTCTGTGAGGTTTCCGGGCACGATCGTGATCGGCACTCGCATCCGCGCGGCGCCCTTGCCGGCCATGTAGGAGACCAGCGGCCCGGGGCTCTCGCCCTGGGTGTTGGCGCCGAGCACGAGCACCGAAATGCTCGGTTCCTCGTCGATCAGTTTCAGCAGTTCGTCGCGGGTGGATCCTTCGCGGACATAGATGATCGGAATCTGTCCTGAAATCTCGACGACCTTCTCGGAGAGGCCGCTGAGGAGCTCTTCCGCATCCTCGCGGGCCTCCTCGCGCATGATCTCGCCGACGCCCATCCAGTGCTGGAATTCCTGCGGTTCGATGGACCGGAAAAGAGCCACGTGGCCGCCGCTGTGGCGGGCCCGGCGACAGGCGAAGCGCAGCGCGATCATCATCTCGTCGCTGTCATCGACAACGACGAGGAAGACCCTGGGCTTCGATCCATCCGTCAACTGGCTCATGCGAGTTCTGTCCGATCTGCCACGACTTTGATCAAACTTTACGAAAAACCGCTGCGGCAAGCCAGCCCGCGACGACGGCGATGATGATCGCCGCGAGGCCGTAAATTGCCGAACGCGTATGCGCGAAGGTGTAGACTTCGGCGCCGATGCCGACTTTTTCCACCACGAGCGGCGTTGTCTGGGCGTGAACGACACGTCCGTCGCGGATCAGGTAGACGACCGCGGTATAGATGCCGGTCGCGAGGGTTGCCGGGAAATGCACCTGGGTGCGGAACAGCTTGGACGCGATCACGGTAACATCGCCCGGGGTCTGGGCATAGAGACCCTGTGCCTTCTTGCGCCGAATCAGCGCTTTGCGGAACTCGGCCACCTCCTCCCGGGCGCGGCTATCGTGCCCGTCGGCCACCTTCAGACGCAGATGGTTCGCGCCGATCTCCTGGCGCGCCAGGACTTCCGGCGGCGCGATTTCCTCAAGCGGCCGGCTTGACGCAACGGCGTAGAAGTTGGGCGCCCCGGTGAATTGAATGCTCTTGGTGTTCATCCAGATACCGGCGACGCGATCCTTGCGGCGGACCGTGATGTTTTCCTTGGGGCCGGTGACCGTGACGACGATATCGCCTGTATCGTCCACCGATCCGAAGAGCAGCAGGTCGGCGCCGGTGAACCCGGTGGTGATGTCCACCCGGTGACTGGAGAGATCGGCGATCAGGTCCTGTGCCCGCGCGCTTCCCGAGCAGATCAATGCGAGGGCGATGATGGCGAGCCCCGCGAGGCGGGAACGGTCGTTGCAGGGCATCCGTTCAGCCTCCGCTCGCCACGACGATCGAGTAGACGTCGCTCGGTGTCACCACCAGATCGAAGGCGAGTTTCAGGCAAACCGAAACGACCATCAGAGCCAGCAGAACGCGCAGCTGCTCACCCTTCAGCTTGACTGCGAACTGGCTGCCGAACTGGGCGCCGACGACAGCGCCAATGAGCAGCAGGATGGCCAGAACGACGTCGACGGTCTGGGTCGAAATCGCCTGCAGGAAGGTCACGTTCGCGGTGACGAAGATGATCTGCAGCAGCGAGGTCCCGACCACCATCGAGGTGCGCATGCCGAGCATGTAGATCATCGCCGGAACCATGATGAAACCGCCGCCGACCCCCATGATCGCGGACAGGATGCCGACCAGGCACCCGATCCCGAGCGGCAGCAGGGCGCTGATATAGAGCTTGGACTTGCGGAACCGCATTTTCAGCGGCAGGCCATGCATCCAGTTATGCTCGTGCAGCTTGCGCCGCCGGGCCCCGCTCTTGCGGACCTGCAGAATGGTGCGGATGCTTTCCAGCAGCATCAACCCGCCGATGATGCCGAGGAAGATCACGTAGCAGAGCTTGATCACCAGGTCGATCTGGCCGAGCGCTTCGAGCAGCTTGAAGATCAGCACGCCCAGGCTGGAGCCGACGATGCCGCCTGCGAGCAGTACCAATCCCATGGTGAAATCGAGGTTTCCGCGGCGCCAATGTGCGATCACGCCGGAGATCGAGCTGGCGACGATCTGGTTCGCGCCGGTGCTGACCGCGACCGGCGCCGGGACGCCGAGGAAGATCAGCAGCGGCGTCATGAGGAAACCGCCGCCGACGCCGAACAGGCCGGAGAGAAATCCGACAGCCCCGCCCATCCCCAGAATGAGGAAGACGTTTACCGACATCTCTGCGATGGGCAGGTAGATGTACATCGGGCCCGCGGGGACGGTAAGGGATGAACCTGAAACCGGTCGCGTCACAGACGTGGCCGACCGAACGATTCCATCCTTGATAACAGAAAAATATGTGGCAGTGCCACGACTTGTTTGGACTTGTTCCAAAAATCGGTGGGCCGTACCCGGCAATCCGGTCTGCTTGCCGTCTAGCTCTCAAGCGCGGCGAGGATTTCCGCTTTGTGCGCGACGAATTCCGGGCTGGTTCTGACCCTCTGTCGCCGGTCCGCCGGGAGCCGGATTTCGAAACTCGCGCGCAACTGCCCGGGCCGTCCGCTCATCACCAGGACCCGGTCGGCGAGAAAGACCGCTTCCTCGATGTCGTGCGTCACCAGAAGCGCGGTGATGCCGCGGTCTGCGAGGAGTCCGGCGAGCCAGACCTGCATCTGCGCGCGGGTTTGCTGATCGAGCGCGCCGAACGGCTCGTCCAGCAACAGCAGCTCCGGGCCGCCGGCGAGCGTGCGTGCGAGCGCCGCGCGCTGCTGCATCCCGCCGGACAGGGCGTTCGGGTAGAATTGCTCAAACCCCTCGAGACCGACGGCGGCGATGAGTTCGGCGGTCAGATCCCGGCTTACTGTCCGGCCAAGTGCGCGGAACCTGCTGCCGAAGGTGACGTTGCCGGTCACGTCGAGCCAGGGGAACAGCGCGGGTTGCTGGAACACCATGCCGCGGCGCGGGCTGGGGCCGTCGATTCGTTCTCCCGCGAACCGGATTGTCCCTTCGTCGGCTTCGAGCAAACCGGCCGTGAGGCGGAGCAAGGTGGATTTTCCACAACCGGAAGGCCCGACGATCGCGACGAACTCTCCTTCGTCGGCGGCGAAGCCGATCGGGCCGACGGCGTGTACCGTTTTCGTGGGCATATTGCCTGAGAAACTGTGGCGCACATTCTCAAGGAAGAGTTTTTGCAAAGCGTCGGTCCGTTGTCCTGAAACTGCGAGACAGGGGCTATCCGTTTCGAAAATAAGAAACTAATTCATGGGTGAATGCATCGTCGAAATGCGTGAATTCGCACAGACCGCATTTCAAATGTGTGCGGTAATTCGTATCATTGGTTGAACATTCGGCATTCCCCGCCGAAGGAGCAAAAAGCCATGTTTAACTCGATCCTTCGTGCGATCGGCCTGTCTCCGAAAGGTGAGCGGCGGCAGTTCGAACGCTATCCTGTCACGACTCCGCTCGAAGTGACTGTGGGTGGTGTCGCGCATACCTGCATCGTAGAAAACGTTTCCGTAGGAGGTTTGCGCCTTGAGCCGCCGGTGGCGGCGGAGCCAGGCAGCGACCTGAAGATCTTGCACCCGGCCTCGGGCCTTCATCTTGAGGGAAAACTGATCGCCAACGACGAACATGGTGCCCGGGTCAGTTTCAATTCGGCGGAAGCCGGCGCGGTGGTCTCCGTTTGGGTTCGCATGATGCACGAACAAGAAAGCGCGCGCGCCGAGACCGTCTGACGGGCTTGCGATCCCGGCCCGGCGGGGTATAAGCGGCGCCATGCGCATCCTTTTCATTTCCTACACCCGCCTCGGCGATGCGGTGCTGTCGACCGGGTTGCTCGAAGCGCTGCGCGAGCGCTATCCGGAGGCCCGCTTCACGATCGCCTGCGGTCCGGTGGCGGCGCCTGTGTTCGAGGCGTTCCCGGCGCTCGAACGTCTGGTGGTGATGCGCAAGGGGCCTTATCTGGCGCATTGGCGCACCCTGCTCGGGGCCTGTTTCCCCGCTTTCTGGGACCTGATCGTCGATTTGCGCGGCTCCGCCTCGGCGTGGGTTCTCCCAACGCGCAGGCGCCGGATCTTCTCCGGTGGCTCGAACAATGGGCACCGGGTCGAACAACTGGCTGCCCTACTGGATCTGGATCCGCCGCCGCCGCCGCGCGCCTGGTGCTCCGACGCGGACCGGGCGAGGGCGGAGAAACTGATCGGCGACGATCCGCGTCCGATCCTCACCGTCGGTCCGACCGCGAACTGGCGGGCGAAAACCTGGCCGCGCGAACGTTTCGAGGAGACTGTGCGCCGGCTCACGGCATCCGGCGGCGTCCTCGATGGGAGCCGTCTCGCGGTGCTTTCCGCGCCGTCGGAGCGAGAAGAAGCGCTCCCTCTGCTTTCCGCCGTCCCCGAAGCCGACCGGATCGATCTCGCGGGCATCGAGCCGCTCGGAGTGCTGGCGGCGCTGCTGGCGCGTTCGGCGCTCTATATCGGCAACGACAGCGGACTGATGCATCTCGCGGCTGCGTCCGGTGCGCCGACCCTCGGGCTCTTCGGCCCGAGCCGCGACGAGCAGTACCGGCCCTGGGGGGCACGCACAGCCTTCGTCAGGACCGACCGGGACTACGAGACGCTGCGCCGCGACCCCGGCTTCTGCAAGGACCCGGAGGACAGCCTGATGTGGGACCTACCGGTCGATCGTGTGGTCGAGGCGGCGGAAAGACTACTCGCCGGAAAGTCCTGAGCGCACCGCGTCGGCGACCGCGCCGATCGAGATCTCGGCCATGCGGTTATTGCCGTAGCGCACGACACCCGGCGGCATCACCACGTCGATGCGCGGATCCTCGGCGATCGGCACCGAGCCACCGAACAGGCCGACCGACGGCGTGCCCACTGCGGCGGCGACGTTGAGCATTCCGGTGTCGTTGCCGATGGCGAAGTCCGAGACTGCCGCGAAGGCGGCTGCCTGCAGAAGCGGGCGCGAGATGACGGGACGGATCCAGGCGGGATCGGAGAACCGCGAGCCGATGCGCGCTGCCATGTCCGCCTCGGCCTCCCCGCCGATGAGCAGCAAAGTTCCGCCGGTCTCCCTGTGCAGCCGGTCGGCCAGCGCGCCGAAATTATCCACGCCCCATTGTTTGAACTCCTCGCTGGCGCCGAGGATCAGCGAGATCCATGGGCGGGGCAGGGTATCTAGCTCCGTGCGGGCGATGTCTGTCAGCCGACCGTCAACGGCGAGGTTTGGAGCCGCCTCGATTTTCGGGACCGAGTGATTGAGCAGCAGCCGGTTCGCCTTTTCGATGGCGCTCAGTTTCTTCGCATCGCGCGGCAAGGCGTGTTGTGTCGTCAGGAAGGCGTCCTGCCATCCGATACCGTAGCCGATCCGCTCGCCGATCCCGGCGCGCCAGGCGGCAAACCCGTAGCGCGCCGAGGTGTGCAGGATCCAGACCGTGTCGAAGCCGTATGGGCGCAGGGCATTGCCGAGCGCGAGACCGCCGAGCGGGCCGCGGTGGCGCTTCTCGTCCAGCCAGAGCACGTCGCGCACGAAGTCCGATCCTTCGAGCAGGACATCCGCCTGCGAACGCTGCTTGGTGAGGAGCGTCACGGTTTTCTGCTTTGTCTGGGCGGCGATGCTCTTCAGATGCGGCAGGTGCCAGATCACGTCGCCGATGCCGGGCAGCGGCTGGATGACGAGGGTGCCGCCGATCGGGCGCGGGTCGATTCCGGCAATCGTTGCTTTCACTCTTCGGCTCCCGTCGTCGGTCCGCACTGCGCTTGCGGTCGGGCACGGGCTACACCACAATGCGCCGCGTTGTCACAAGCTTTTCCGAAACCTCGATGATCCGTCTTTACCAGACCATGGCAGGGGCGCGCCACGGCGGCGCCGAAGCATTTTTCGAACGCCTGGTCTCCGCGATGGCAAAGCCGGAATGGAGTGGCGCTGTCGCACAGCGCGTCGCGATCCGCCGCGACGACAGGCGGGCCGGGATTCTCCGCGCGGCCGGAGTGGATTTCACCGAATTCGGCTTCGGCGGAGCTCTTGACTTCCTGACGCCCTGGCAGCTCAGGCGGGATATCCGGTCGTTCCGGCCCGATGTGGTGCTGGCCTGGATGAACCGAGCCGCCGCAAAGACACCGCCGGGCGACTATCTCCGCGTAGGCCGGATCGGCGGCTATTATGACGTGAAATATTATCGCGGCTTCGATCACCTGATCTGCAACGCACCTGGTCTCGTCGATCATATGACAGGTCAGGGCTGGCCGGCGGAGCGGACCCATTATGTTCCGAACTTCGTCCATGCCGAGCCCGGAACGCCGCTCAGCCGCAGCGCGTTCGACACGCCAGACGATGCCCCGCTGCTGCTTGCGCTCGGCCGTCTGCATCGCAACAAGGCCTACGACGTGCTATTGCGCGCCCTTGCGAAGACACCAGCGGCCTATCTCTGGATCGCCGGCGCGGGGCCGGAGGAAGCGGCTCTCAAGGCGCTGGCGGAAGAGCTGGAGATCGCCGCGCGGGTCCGCTTCCTTGGATGGCGCGACGACACCGCGGATCTGCTTGCAAGCGCCGACATTCTGGTTTGCCCGAGCCGTGTCGAAGGGCTCGGTAATGTGGTGATCGAGGGCTGGGCGCACGGCCTGCCGGTCGTCGCGGCGAAGAGCGAAGGGCCGGTGCATCTGATCCGTGAGGGGGAAACCGGTCTGCTGGCCGTGATCGAGGACGCCGACGGATTTGCTGCGCAGCTGAACCGCGTGATTTCCGACAACGCGCTCGCGAAGTCGCTGACCGATGCCGGGCGGGCCGAGTTCGAAGCCCGTTTCAGCGAGCGCACGGTGGTCCGGCACTACCTCGACTTGCTCGGGTCTCTCGCCAAGTAGTACCGGAGTCCTACCGGTCTCCCTCAGGTGAACTTGCGGAAGAGTTTCGTCTGGTCGAAGAGCTGTTCCAGAACTTTCATCCGGTCCCTTGTCTCTTCCCAGCGTTCCGTCTGCACCGCGGCGATCAGCGCCTCGATGATGAACAGGATCACGGCGGAACTGTCCCAGGCCGACGGCACCTCGATGCGGGCGCGGAAGCTGTGGCTCGCATGTTTCGCGGCCGGCGAGCCCCACTGGTCGGTGAAGAGCACCAGGCGCGCCCCGCGCTCCTTCGCCATTTCCGCCAGGCGCTGCGTGTCATGCTCGTAGCGCCGGATGTCGAAGGCGACGAGCACGTCGCCTTCCTTCATGTTCAGCACATAATGCGGCCAGGTGTTCGAATTCGGCGAGATCAGCGTCACACCGTCCCGGATCACCTGCATGTGGGTGAAGAAGTAATCCGCCATCGACCGGCTGATGCGGCCGCCAACGAGATAGATATTGCGTGCAGGATCGCTCAGCAGGTCGACGACCGCGTTGAAGTCCGAGAGGTCGAGCTGCTGCAGGGTTTGCCTGAGATTGTCCGTCACCGCATCGGCGAAGCGGTTGAGGATATGGGTGTCCGGTGCGTTCGCGGCCCAGCTGTCGTGCTTCGCGATCGGATTGGAGAGGGTGGCCTCGAGTTCCGACCGGAGCGCGGCCTGCATCTCGGGAAAACCGCCGAAGCCGAGCTTGCGGGCCATCCGCGCCGCCGTCGGCGTGGAGACATCGGCTGTCTCGGCCAGTGTCGTTATCGTGCCGAGGCCGGACACCGGATAGTTCTCGAGAATGACATTGGTGAGCTGACGCTCCGCTCGGGTCAGCGACTCGAACCGGCGCCTGATGCGCTCCGCCACCGTTCCGGTCAGGGGTTCCGACAATTCATCCTCCCGGGCGCGACCGCGCCGTGTCGTTTTGAAAATAATGCGACAATCTCAGATTTATAGAAGAGGAATTTTCAGAATTATCCTTGACTGCCTGATCAAAGTTGAAAAGATGGCTGCAACGTCAGGGGAGAGGGCGAGTGGCATTGTCGGCGCAGCCGATCGCGGATCTGTCCGCGTGGGGCAATCCGGTCAGCGTGACGAACGAGGGCGGCAAGCGTGCCGCGATCGTCGTTTGCGAACACGCCTCCAACCATATTCCGGCCCATTTGCATGGGCTCGGCGTTGACGAAGCCGTCCAACAGAGCCATGTGGCATGGGACCCGGGAGCGCTTGCCGTGGCTTCGACCATGGCCGCCACGCTTGATGCGCCCCTGGTGGCGGCGAAGACTTCCCGCCTGGTCTATGACTGCAACCGCCCGCCCGAGGCCGAAAGCGCCATGCCGGCGGTGAGCGAGATCTACGAAATCCCGGGCAATGCCGGCCTGACCAAGATGCAGCGCGCAGAACGCGCAGAGCGGATCTACTTTCCGTTCCGCGACACGCTGGAGCACGTCATCGAAGGCCGCATGGCGGCGGGACAGCGTCCGGCGATCGTGACCGTGCATTCCTTCACGCCCGTCTACAAAGGGGTCGAAAGACATTTCGATCTCGGCATTCTTCACGATGCGGACAGCCGCCTCGCCGACGCAATGCTGGATCAGCAGGAAATATTCGCCGGACTGGACGTACGCCGGAACGAGCCCTACGGCCCGGCCGATGGCGTGACGCACACGTTGAAGGTCCACGCGCTGCCGCATGGCCTGCTCAACGTCATGATCGAAATCCGCAACGACATCATCCGCGAGACGGCGCAGCAGCGCGCCATGGCGGAGCGGCTGTCGGGCGCGGTAGCGAGGGCTCTTGAGCTCTGCGCGGGCGGCGACGGCAACAGCAACGACCAGCAGAGATAAGGGGCGGAGGATGCCAAAAGCGATACGGCTCTACGTTGCCTATGTCGAGAAGATGAACCGCTTCATCGGCCGGTTCGCGATGTATCTGATCTTCGCGATGCTGGGCGTGCTGCTCTATTCGTCGCTTTCCAAGGCGGTATTCCTGCCGTCGCTCTGGACGCTCGAGACCGCGCAGTTTCTGATGGTGGCCTATTACCTGCTGGGCGGCGGCTATTCCATGCAGCTCGGCGACCATGTGCGCATGGACCTGCTCTACACGAACTGGAAACCGCGGACCCGCTCTCTGGTCGACTCGATCACCGTTCTCTTCCTGATCTTCTATCTCTGCCTGCTGCTCTATGGCGGCTATTCCTCGACCGCCTACGCCATCGAATACAACGAGCAGAGCTATTCCGCCTGGGCGCCCTACATGGCGCCGGTGAAGATCGTCATGACCTTCGGGGTTCTGCTCATGCTGCTGCAGGCGGTCGCGACGCTCTTCAAGGATATTGCCGCACTGCGCGGGGAGGAACTCTGATGAGTTACGAGCTTATCGCCCTCCTCATGTTCTCCTCGATGATGCTGCTGCTCCTCACGGGGCAGCGGGTCTTCGGGCCCATGGGTTCCGCGGCCAGGGCGGCAGCGCTGCAGCTCGGGGGCGACGGCGGCTCCGAAATGGCCTTCAGCGCGGCCATGAAGCTGATGAAATGGTATCCGCTGCTGACCCTGCCGCTCTTCGTCTACATGGGCTACATGCTGTCGGAGTCGAAGATCGCCGACGATCTCTACCGCATGTTCCATGTCTGGATGGGGCCGCTGAACGGCGGTCTCGCGATCGGCACGATCCTGCTGATGGTCGCGGTGTCGGCGATGAACGGGCTCTCGGTTGCGGGCATGGCCATCGGCGCCAGTATCGCGCTGCCGGAACTGCTTCGCCGCGGCTACGACAAGATCATGGTGACCGGCGTGATCCAGGCCGGCAGTTCGCTCGGCATCCTGGTGCCGCCGAGCGTCGTGCTCGTGCTCTACGGCATGATCGCGCGCCAGCCGGTCAGCCAGCTCTGGCTCGCGGGCGCCATACCCGGCCTGATGATGGCGGGCATGTTCATCGCCTATATCGTCATCCGCTGCTGGATGCAGCCCTCCCTCGGGCCGTCGCTCAGCAAGGAGGAGCGGGCGGAAATCACCTGGGAAGAGAAGATCAGCCTGCTCAAGGCCGGCATCCTGCCGCTCTTCATCTTCTTCTCGATGACCGGGCTGTTCCTGATGGGGGTGACCTCGCTGGTCGAGAGCTCCGCTGTCGGAGCCACGGCGGCGACCCTGGCCGCGCTCGTCAAGCGCCGGCTGACGGCGGAGGTTATGGAAGAGGTGCTGCGCAAGACGCTGGGCATCTCCTGCATGTTCATGTGGATCATTCTCGCCGCGCTCTGTTTCGGCGCCGTCTTCGACGGTCTTGGCGCCGTTAAGGCGATCGAGAGCTTCTTCGTCGACCGGCTCGGTCTCGGGCCCTGGGAGATCCTGATCCTGATGCAGCTCTCCTTCATCCTGATGGGCATGTTCCTCGACGACACGGCGATGCTGGTCATCGTCGCGCCGCTCTATGTGCCGCTGGTGAAGATGCTGGGCTTCGATCTGGTCTGGTACGGCGTGCTCTACACGATCACCTGCCAGATCGCCTATATGACGCCGCCATTCGGTTACAACCTCTTCCTGATGCGCGCCATGGCGCCGCCGGAGGTCACGCTGTCGGACATCTACCGGTCCATCGGCCCCTTCGTGCTGGTCATGACATTGGCGCTCATTCTGGTCATGATCTTCCCCGATATCGCGATGTGGCTGCCCAACCAATTCTACGGAAGGTAGTCGGGCCGCGATGGGACCGAACTGAAGAAGAAACGGGGAAGGGGAGGCGCATCGCGCCATGACAGTGCGGATGGAACGGCCTGGGAACCGTTCCATTGAGGGTTAACCGGGCCCGAGGGCCCATCACCTAAGGGAGACAGGTGACATGACGAACAGACGTGAATTTCTGAAGACGGCCGCCGCCGCGACGACGGCGGGCGTTGCCGGAGCCGCGACACTCGCCGCGCCGGCCGTGAAGGCCCAGAGCAAGATCAAGTGGCGGCTGCAGACCTATGCCGGTCCGGCGCTCGCCGAGCACGTGATCAAGCCGTCGATCGACGCCTTCAACAAGGTCGCCAACGGCGAGATGGAGATCGAGCTCTATTTCGCCGACCAGCTGGTTCCGACGGGCGAGCTCTTCCGCGCCATGCAGCGCGGCACCATCGACGCGGTGCAGAGCGACGACGATTCCATCGCTGCGCCGGTCGATATCTCGGTCTTCGGCGGCTACTTCCCGTTCGCGACCCGCTACAGCCTCGACGTACCGGTGCTGTTCAACCAGTACGGCCTGAAGGAGATCTGGGAAGAGGCTTACGGTGAAGTCGAGGGCGTGACCTGGCTCAGCGCCGGCGCCTGGGACCCGTGCCACTTCGCCACCGTCGATCCGATCAACAAGCTCGACGACCTGAAGGGCAAGCGGGTCTTCACCTTCCCGACCGCGGGTAAGTTCCTGTCCCGCTTCGGCGTCATTCCGGTGACCCTGCCGTGGGAAGACATCGAGGTCGCGGTGCAGACCGGCGAGCTCGACGGCATCGCCTGGTCGGGCATCACCGAGGATTACACGGTGGGCTGGGCCGACGTGACCAACTACTTCCTCACCAACAACATTTCCGGTGCCTGGTGCGGTTCCTACTTCGCCAACTCCGAACGCTGGAACGAGCTGCCGGAGCATCTGAAGGAACTCTTCAGGCTCTGCATGGACAGCTCGCACTATTACCGCCAGCACTGGTACTGGGGCGGCGAGGCGAAGCTGCGCGTCGACGGCACCAAGATGAAGCTGACCACCATCGCCGACGACGAGTGGGCGACGGTCGAGGCCGAGGCCGAGAAGTTCTGGGACGAAATCGCCGCCCAGACGCCGCGGACTAAGAAGGTCATCGATATCTTCAAGAAGTATGCATCGGATATGAAAAAGGCGGGCAAGCCGTACCGCTATAGCTAAGACCTGATCGTCTCCTCCGGGAGCGGCATTTCTCCGGCCGCCCGATACGCGGACCTTGCGCGTACGGGCGCCCGGATACTACTTCGTTGCCGCGCGGCGTCCTGCCGCCGGCAGAAACTTCCGGGCCGGGCCCGGATCAATGGAGTGATGGGGTAGCGTCATGGCAGGCAAGCTCAGCTTCGACGAATTGAAGGCGGCCGTCGGAAGCGGCGAGATCGATACCGTTCTCGCGGTCCAGATCGACATGCAGGGACGGCTGATGGGCAAACGGTTCCATGCCGAGTTCTTCTGCGAGAGCGCCTACGAGGAGACCCACAGCTGCAACTATCTCCAGGCGAACGACATGGAGATGTACACGGTCGAGGGCTACAAGGCGACGAGCTGGGAAAAGGGCTACGGCGATTACACGATGAAGCCGGATCTCTCGACGATCCGCCGCATTCCGTGGCTCGAAGGCACGGCGCTGGTGTTCTGCGACCTGCTCGACCATCACACCCACGAAGAGGTCGCGCATTCGCCGCGCGCGATCCTGAAGAAGCAGGTCAAGCGGCTGGAAGCGCTGGGCATGAAGGCCTTCATGGCCTCCGAGCTGGAATTCTTCGTCTTCAAGCAGAGCTTCGAGGAAGCCCACGCGCAGGGATACCGCAATCTCGACGTGATCAGTCCCTATAACGAGGACTACCACATCTTCCAGACGACCAAGGAAGAGGGCCTGATGCGGGCGATCCGCAACGGCCTGCACGGCGCCGACGTGCCGGTGGAGAACTCCAAGGGCGAAGCGGACGCCGGCCAGGAAGAGATCAATGTGCGCTATGCCGAGGCGCTGACCATGGCCGACCGGCATGTGCTGATCAAGAACGGCTGCAAGGAGATCGCCTGGGCGCAGGGCCGCGCGATCAGCTTCCTCGCAAAATGGAATTACGACTATGCGGGCAACTCCTCGCACATCCACCAGTCGCTCTGGACGCTGGACGGTAAGCCGCTGTTCTTCGATCCGGACGCCAAATACGGCATGTCGGAGATGATGCAGAGCTACCTCGCTGGACTGCTGGCGCATGCCAAGGAGATCACCTGTTTCCTTGCGCCCTACATCAATTCCTACAAGCGCTTCGTCGCCGGCACCTTCGCGCCGACCAAGATCGTCTGGTCGATGGACAACCGCACGGCCGGTTTCCGCGTCTGCGGCGACGGCACCAAGGCGGTGCGTGTCGAGTGCCGGATCGGCGGCTCGGACCTCAATCCCTATCTCGCCATGGCGGCGCTGATTGCCGCCGGGCTCGACGGGATCGAGAAGAAGATGAAGCTCGAAGGCGAGTTCAAGGGCGATGCCTATGTCGGCACCGGCGTTCCGGAGATCCCCGCCACGCTCCGCCAGGCGGCCGACGAGCTCGACGGCTCGAAGATGCTGCGGGCGGCCTTCGGCGACGACGTGATCGACCATTATGTGCATGCGGCCCGCTGGGAGCAGGCCGAATACGACCGTCGGGTGACCGACTGGGAAGTGAATCGCGGGTTTGAAAGGGCCTGACACCCAAATGAGCAAGATGCTGCAATGTATTTCGCCGATCGACGGCTCGGTCTTCGCCGAACGGCCGGTACTAGGTCTCGATCAGGCGCGGGAAATAATCGCCGCGGCGCGGGAGGCCCAGCGCGCCTGGGCGGCGCGTCCGCTTTCCGAGCGTGTCGCCCTGGTGCGCGCCGGCGTTGCCCGGCTCGGCGAGATGCAGGCCGAAATGGTGCCGGAACTGGCGCATATGATGGGCCGGCCGGTCCGTTACGGCGGCGAGTTCGGCGGCACGAACGAGCGCGCCTCCTACATGGCGGAAATCGCCGAGAGCGCGCTGGCGCCGATCGTGATCGAGGACTCGGACAAGTTCGAGCGCCGCATCCTGCGCGAGCCGCACGGCCTCGTCTTCGTGATCGCGCCCTGGAACTATCCCTACATGACGGCGATCAACACCGTCGCGCCGGCGCTCATCGCCGGGAACGCGGTGGCGCTGAAGCACGCGACCCAGACCCTGCTGGTCGGCGAGCGCATGGTCCGCGCCTTCGAGGAGGCGGGGCTGCCGAAAGGCCTCTTCGTCAATCTCTTCCTCGACCACGGCACGACCGAGGCGCTGATCTCTTCGAAGAGCTTCGATTTCGTCAACTTCACCGGCTCGGTCGGCGGCGGCCGTGCCATCGAGAGGGCGGCGGCGGGTACCTTCACCGGGCTCGGCCTCGAGCTTGGCGGCAAGGATCCTGGCTATGTGATGGAGGACGCCGACCTCGACGCGGCGGTGGACACGCTGATCGACGGTGCGATGTTCAATTCCGGCCAGTGCTGCTGCGGTATCGAGCGGATCTATGTGCACGAGAGCCTCTACGACGCCTTCGTCGAGAAGGCGGTGGCGATCGTCTCCGGCTACAAGCTCGGCAATCCGCTGGAGGAAGCGACGACGCTCGGCCCGATGGCGCACAAGCGCTTCGCCGCTGTGGTGCGTGAGCAGACCGCGGACGCGGTGGCCAAGGGCGCGAAACCGCTGATCGATCCGGCGCTCTTTCCGCAAGACGATGGCGGCGCCTATCTGATGCCGCAGATCCTTGTCGACGTGACCCATGAAATGACGGTGATGCGGGAAGAGAGCTTCGGCCCGGTCGTCGGCATCATGAAGGTCTCCGGCGACGAGGAGGCCATCCGCATGATGAACGACAGCAATTACGGCCTCACCGCCTCGCTCTGGACCAAGGACGCCGGACGGGCCGCGGCCATCGGCGCGCGGATCGAGACCGGAACCGTCTTCATGAACCGCGCGGACTATCTCGATCCGGGCCTCTGCTGGACCGGCTGCAAGGATACCGGCCGCGGCGGCGCCCTTTCCGTGATCGGGTTCCAGAACCTGACACGCCCGAAATCCTACCATCTGAAGAAAGCCTGACGGCCATGAGTATCAAAGCCAACTGGAGCTACCCGACCGCGATCCGCTTCGGCGCCGGACGCATTGCCGAGATCGGCGAGGCCTGCGCCGCCGCCGGCATCAAGCGCCCGCTGCTCGTCACCGACAAGGGCCTTGCCAGCCTGCCGATCACGGCGAAGACGCTGGACCTGCTGGAGGCCGCGGGCCTCGGCCGGGCGATCTTCTCGGAGGTCGATCCGAACCCGAACGAGAAGAACCTCGAGGCCGGCATCAAGGCCTTCAAGGCGGGCAATCATGACGGCGTCGTCGCCTTCGGTGGCGGCTCCGGCCTCGACCTCGCCAAGATGGTCGCCTTCATGGCGGACCAGAAGGGCTCGGTCTGGGATTACGAGGATATCGGCGACTGGTGGACCCGCGCCGATGCCAGCAAGATCCATCCGAGCGTCGCCGTGCCGACCACCGCCGGCACCGGTTCCGAGGTCGGCCGCGCCAGCGTGCTGACCAATTCCGAGACCCACGTGAAGAAGATCATCTTCCATCCGAAGGTGCTGCCGAGCGTGGTGATCTGCGACCCGGAACTGACCGTCGGCATGCCGAAGCCGATCACGGCCGGCACCGGCATGGACGCCTTCGCGCACTGCCTTGAGGCCTTCTGCAGCCCGCATTACCACCCGATGAGCCAGGGCATCGCGCTCGAGGGCATGCGGCTGGTCAAGGAGTACCTGCCGCGCGCCTATGCCGACGGTGGCGACATCGAGGCCAGGGCCCACATGATGAGCGCTGCGGCCATGGGCGCGACTGCCTTCCAGAAGGGCCTCGGCGCGATCCATGCGCTCTCGCACCCGCTCGGTGCCGTCTACAACACCCACCACGGCACCACCAACGCGGTGGTCATGCCGCCGGTGCTGCAATTCAACCGCCCGGCCATCGAGGACAGACTCGCCCAGGCGGGCGCCTATCTCGGCATCTCCGGCGGGTTCGACGGGTTCTACGACTATGTCCTGGAACTGCGCGAGCAGCTCTCGATCCCGGACAAGATGTCCGAACTCGGCGTCGGCACCGACCGGATCGGCGAACTCGCCGCCATGGCGATCGAGGATCCGAGCTGCGGCGGCAACCCGGTGGAGCTCACGGTCGAGAACCTGACCGAACTGTTCAAGCAGTCGATCTGACCGCTTCCTCCCGTGTGAGCCTGGGGCGGACCTTCGGGCCCGCCCCTTTCTTTATCGGCGGCGTTCTCTTCAGGTATTGCCCGGCAAGTTGTGCACGGATATGTAGAACGCCTTCGAAATCGCTCAGGGTAGAGCCAGTTTGCCTAGTTAAATGCCGGTCTCACCAGAACCACGAATCTCAGCGCGGCCCGTGATCACGGCGCCGCTCCTTCTGTTATGGAAGTTTCGCGTGGTGGCGGTCGAGACCGGTTTGGCACGGCTGAACCGCGCCGGATAACCCGGCCGCTTAAACGCAATTTCCTGAAGCTCTGCTTCCGTATCCGCGCCTGATCGGATCCCGTCATCCGGCGAACTTCCCAGTGGGAAGTGCGAACCGGCATGTCCGATATCCTTTGGGCCAGATGGACAATCGTCCCGACGGCCGCCCCTGAACCGCAGCTTCATTGCAGGCACTGCGGCACGGTCAGGAATTTTGCCAGCAGCGGCAAATTCAGGCTGAACAGCAACGGCAAGAAGCTCGATGCCTGGCTGATCTATAAATGCGTCGTCTGCAGCGACACCTGGAACCGTCCGCTGCTCGAGCGGCACCCTGTCGGCGTTCTGGATCCGGCGTTCCTCGATGCTTTGCAGAGAAACGATCTAGATCTCGCGGATCGTATTGCCTTCGATGTCGCAGGTCTGAGGCGCCGCGCGCAACGCGTCGAGGAATTTGGGGGTGTGCGTGTCACCAAGACGGCCCTGGCGCCGCTCCCGGCCAACCCGGGGGCGATCGTGATCGAGCTTTCGGTTCCCGCTGCACCCGGCTTGCGCCTTGATCGGCTGCTCGCGCAGGAAACCGGGTTCGCCCGTTCACGCATTCGGGCGCTTCTCAAAGAGGGGGCGCTGCGGGTCGAGCCGGAGGGAGTACGCGCCATGCGGAAACCAGTGCGGGACGGGACGCGGGTCGTCATTTCGGGCGTGTGGATCGACCGGTCCTGCATTGCAGACTAGGTGCGGTGATGCAGAATCCGCCCGATGAAGTTCAGCAGCAGCTGCGCCGCGAGCGTCGTCGTACAGCCCGCATGGTCGTAGTCCGGCGCGACCTCGACCAGATCGACGCCAACGACGCTGCCCCGCTTCGTCAGCCCGTCGAGCAGTTCCAGCCCTTCGTAGTAGGTGAAGCCGCCATGGCTCGGGGTGCCGGTGCCGGGGGCGATGGAGGGGTCGAAGCCGTCGATATCGATGGTGACGTAATAGCGTTTGCCGGCCGGGATGCGCTCCAGCACCGCCGCGACGCCGAGTTTGCGGAACTGGCGGACAGAAAGGATGTCGGAGCCCATGGAACGCGCCGCCTCGTAGCCCTCGCGGGCAGTGGAGGAGACGTTGCGGATGCCGATCTGCGTCAGGCTGGTGACATAATCCTTTTCCGCCGCCCGGCGCATCGGGTTGCCGTGGCCGGCGCGGACGCCGTGGCGCTCGTCGACGAAATCGAGATGGGCGTCGATCTGCACCAGATGCACCGGTTCTTCCTCGGAGAAGGCGTTGATGCAGGGAATGTTCACCGAGTGGTCGCCACCGAGCACGACGGGGATGGCGCCGGCTTTCAGGATCTTGCGCACCCCGTACTCGATATTGGCGTGGCTCTGCTGGGTGTCGGTATGAATGATGTCCGCGTCGCCGAGATCGACGATCCGCGTTGTCTCCGCCGGCAGGTAGGTGATGTCGTCCTCGTGGTCGTAGGCGCCGCCATGGCCGAAGGAGAAAAGGGTGGAGGCCTCCCGGATCCCGCGCGGACCGAAGCGGGCGCCCGCACGGAACTGGGTGCCGAAATCGAACGGCGCGCCGAGCACCGCGACATCCGCCTCGATGGCGTCCCAGTCCGGCTGATAGGGGTACTTGCCGAAGGTCGAAATCCCGACGAAGGGCAGGTTGAGGCGGCCCGTTTCGTAACCGTGCGCTGACATGATTTGATCCCGGCGGACTGGAAGAGAATGCGTGCGCGCATTGCAGTCCATTCCGGCTGATCCCACAAGCAGGATCGTTTAGGGCGACAGCTCGCGAAAACCGGCTGTGCCGTTGTCGAAGAGGACAATGAGCAGATGCCCCCAGGGCTCCAACCATTCGCTGTGGCGATGGTCGTTGCGGGGAACGATATGCTCGATGCGGTAACCGGCAGCCGTCTTGGTGCAGCGGACGGGTTCGCCGTCGACGGTGACGGTGACGGGTATCGCGTCGGCGCCGAACTCTGCCGTGATCCGCACCCGGCGCGTATCGAGCAACTCTGCCGAGGTCGAAAAATCCGGCGCGGCCACGCCCTCCGATGCCGCTCCCTGAGCTTCGAAAGGAGTGCCGAGTTCCGGAGTGCGCGGCGGTGGAACCCTCCTCGCGCCCGTGGCCTCGAAAGCCGCTGCGAGTTGCAGCAGAAAAGTGTCTTGATAGGCCCGCCCGGCAAAGGTGAGGCCGGCCGGCATGCCGATATCGGCCATTGTCCCCATGGGCACGGTGACTGTCGGGATGCCGAGATGACGGATCGCGAGATTGCCGTTGGCGACCCAGACGCCGTTGCGCCAGGCCACATCGGCGGAGGCCGGGTCGGTGTCCGCGTCGGCCGGGCCGACATCGGCGACGGCGGGAAAGACAATCGCGTCGAGACCGAGATTGTCCATCCAGTCCTCGAGATCGATCCGGCGGGTTTCCTCGAGCCTTTTCACACCCTCGGCAATATGCGGAATGGCCCTGAAATCGGTGAGGTCGAGGCTACGCGCATAATCCGGATAGAGACTGATCGTGTCGTCGAAGCCGGTATAGCGGTCCGGCAGGCTGCCCTTCGGCACGGGGAAGATTTTCCCGCCATCGACATTGGCGAGCCGCCGACCGTTCGCCGAAAGGAACTCCTCCCAGGACCAGACCGAGAGGTCGACGATCTCGCGCTGGAGATATTCGGCGCCGACAAGCTCGCGGCTTTTGATCGTGGGGCAGCCCGGACGGTCGCCCTCGTAGTTCGAGACAGCCGGAAAATCGACGAGGACCACTTCGGCGCCGGCGGCTTCCATCGCCTGCCGTGCCGCCTCCCAGAGCGCGATGATCGACGGCCGTGTGTCGATGCGCTGCCCGGTCGGCCCGCCGATGCCGGGATGCGCGGCCGTGCCCGCCTTCGGGTCGGCATTGATGTACATCGCCGGCACGCCGATGCGCTTGCCCTTGAGCGATGCGTCCTCGGCAAGAGCGGCATAGGAAGCGGGGCGGATGCCGGAGGCTTTCGGGATCTTGACCCAGGGCTGCATGCGCCAGAAGTCGCCGCGTGTCTCGGGATCGTCGGCGACGATCACGTCAAGCAGCTCCAGCAGGTCGGCCATTGTGCGCGTATGCGGCACCACCACGTCCATGGTCGGGACCAGCGGCCAGTTGCCGCGCACCGAGATGACGCCCCGGCTCGGCGTATAGGCGCAAAGAGCATTGTTGGAGGCGGGGGCGCGGCCGGACGACCAGGTTTCCTCCCCGAGCCCGAACGCGGCGAAGCTCGCCGCCGTCGCGGTGCCGGACCCGTTGGAGGAGCCGGAAGCGAAAGCGGCCGTCAGCCAATCGGCATTGTAAGGCGATTCCGCACGGCCATGGAGGCCGCGCTGCATGCCGCCATTCGCCATCGGTGGCATGTTCGTATGGCCGATGAAGATTGCGCCGGCGGCGCGCAACCTGGCGATGGCGAAGGCGTCGTCGGCGGCGATGAGATCGGCAAAGGCGGGCGAACCGGCGGAAACCGGAAGCCCCTTCACCATGTAGCTGTCCTTCGCCGTATAGGGGATACCGTCCAGCGGTCCGAGCACTTCGCCGCGCGCGCGGCGCCGGTCGGAGGCGAGCGCTTCCTCGAACATGGCCGGGTTCAGCGCGGTTACGGAATTCAGTCGCGCTCCATGACGGTCATAGAACGCGATGCGGTTGAGGTAGCCCGCGACGAGGGCAACCGAGCTGGTGCGGCCGGTTTCGAGCGCGGCGCGAAGCTCGGCGATGGAGGCATCGACCAGCCTCATGTCTTCGGTTTCGGCTGTTGCTGCGTAATGCAATGAATGCCGCCGCCGCGTGCGAAGAGCTCGCGGGCATCGACCGTCACCACGCGGCGGCCGGGATAGGCAGCGGCGAGGATATCCCGGGCCCGTGCATCCGCCCCCGCTTCCCCGAAACCGCAGGCGATCACACCATCATTGACGACGAGATGGTTGACGTAGCTCCAGTCGACCGGCCCATGGGCGTCGGTCAGGGTGTCGGGCGCTGGCAGGTCGAGGATCTCGAGACGGCGACCCCGCGCGTCCGTCGCTTCGGACAGGAGCGCGCGGATCTCCTTCGTCACCGCATGGTCGGGGTGGTCCGGATGACACTGGTCGTGCAGCAGCACGGTGCCGGGCGAGGGGAAGGTCGCGACGATATCGACATGACCGCGGGTGCCGAAGCGCTCGTAATCCCGCGTCAGGCCGCGCGGCAGCCAGATCGTTTTCGTGGCGCCGAGGGTGCGGGCCATTTCCGCCTCGACGCGCTCCTTGTCGGCATGCGGGTTGCGGTCGGGATCGAGCTGCACCGTCTCGGTGAGGAGGATTGTTCCTTCGCCGTCCACATGCAGGCCGCCGCCCTCGTTGACGAGCAGCGAGGAGACAACCGGCACGCCGGTAAGTCCGGCGATGAAACGGGCGATGCCGCGATCGTTCCGGGCGGATGTCCAGTCGCCGCCGCCCCAGCCATTGAAAATCCAGTCGATTGCGGCAAGCGATCCGTCTTCGGCATGCACGAAGGTCGGTCCCGGATCGCGCATCCAGAAATCGTCGATGACACGCTCGATGATCTCGATCTCGCTCGACAGCATGCGGCGTGCCCGCGCCATCTCGGACGGATCGACGAGGATCGACACGGGTTCGAAAGCCGCGATGGTGTTGGCAACCTCGGCCCAGGCGGCATAACCGGCTTCCTGTTCGGAGGCGCTGGAGCCGAGCGTTGCGCCTTCACGCGGAAACGCCATCCAGATCCGGTCCTGGGGAGCTGTTTCCGGCGGCATGACCCAGGTCATTCTCGAAATCCCCTGTAAACTGAAAGGCGGGGTACCTCCGCCGCATGCATTTTTTCAGGGGCGGGCAAAAAGGAAAGGGAAAAACCGGGCAAGGCTATCGCATTCGGCGCATGTCGGACCATGCGAGTGCGGCGCTGCGGGGGATGTGGCCGGTTGTGACAGGATCGGATATCGTCCGGCGTGCTTGGCTTGGAGAGTCGGCGACATGGCGAGAGTCCTGTGCATTGGGATACTGATCCTTCTGGCGGCGGTTTCCGGGCCGCGCGCCGAGCAGGTGCAGGTCCCCGCCGAGGGCGGGATTTCCTTGAACGCCCGCCTCGAGCTTCCGGACAGTCCCTACCTTTTCCCGGCGCCCTGGCCCGCTCTGGTGTTCCTCCATGGTTGCAGCGGCCTTGGCAGGAATGGGGGCGTCTCCTCGACCTATCGCGCATGGTCCAACCACATGACCGCGCAGGGCTATGCCGTGCTGATGATCGACAGCGCGGGCTCGCGCGGCATGGGCGCGACCTGCGGCAACGTGTCGGAACGCAGGACCATGCTCCGGGCGCGTCCGGGAGACGCCTATGCGGGGCTGCGTTTTCTGCAGGCGCGCAGCGACATCAAGGCGGACCGGATCGGCCTGATCGGCTGGTCCCAGGGCGGGGGCATCGCGCTGCTGACCCTGTCGCGCAGGAGCATAGGACGTCCGGTGCCACCGCCCGCGCACGATTTCAGGGCGGCGGTCGCGCTCTATCCGGGCTCGTGCAGCGAACGGCAGCAATCGCAGCCCTTTACCGACGTGGCACCGGGAAGCTGGTCGACGGTCGCGCCGCTTCTGGTCCTGCATGGCGGCGCCGACAACTGGACCCGGCCCGCGCCCTGCAAGACCTTCATCGATCTCGCCCGGAGCCGGGGTGAGCCGGTCGAGATGGTGATTTACGAAGGTGCCGTGCATTCCTTCGACGCCCCGAACATGAAGCTGCGGAAGCGGCCGGGACCGCTCACCGCCGCGGGCGAGGCGCCGCTTCAGGGGACCGACCACGTGGCACGGCAAGACGCTTTCCGACGGGTTCCGGCCTTCTTCGACCGCCACCTGAAAGCTGAGTGAGAGCGGGCTGGACGAGCCGATCTTCCGCCCGGGAGAGGATGCGGCGGTTCTTCTCACGGTCCGCTTTTCAATTGCCAATTACGGGTAATAACGTCACATTCCGAACGACTTGGACAAAAACTGGAGCCATCCTTGGCGGTCCGAACCCTGATCCTGCTGGTGTGCCTTCTGACAGCCGCTTGTGCCGAGCTGCCCCTGCAGTTCGGGCAGAAAGCCGAGGCAGAGCCGCCCCGGCCGCCCGAGCCGCGCTATTGCTACAAGACCCTCGGCAAGGTCAATTGCTACTCCCAGCCTCTCGACGGCAAGGAAGCCAACCGGCTTGTCGGCTATGAGGGCCCATCCCCCAGACCGAACGCCGGCACCGGTCCTCTCTCGCCCTGACGGGGCTTTCAGTTCATTGATTTGACGGAATTTTCCTTGAAACGGGTACTCCCGCCACTCTTCGCAGCCTTCGCCCTTCTGCTTTCCGGTCCCGCCGTCGCCGCGGATAGCCAGCGGCAGACCTATGGAGAGGCCATGGACTGGTACCGTGCACAGGCCGAAGCCGGCGATGCGAAGGCGCAGTTCTATTACGGTCTGGCACTGGAGCGCGGCGCGCAAGGTAGCCAGGGCGAAGCAGACAGGGCGCGGGCGGTCGAGCTCTACAAGAAGGCCGCAGAAGGCGGGTACGCGCTCGCCCAATACAGGCTCGGGGTGCTCTACCAGATCGGTCAAGGCGTCCCGAAGGATCTCGCCGAAGCCCGTAAGTGGTTTGGCGCCGCCTCGGATGTCGGTCTGCGCGAGGCGGAGTTCAATTACGCGATTATGCTCGAGACCGGGACCGGCGGATCGCGGGATCCGAAGGAAGCGGCCCGTCTCTACGAGATTTCGGCCGGAAAGGGTGTGCGGCAGGCTTTCCTACCGCTCGGTATTCTTTATGCCCGCGGCGAAGGTGTCGACCGCGACCTGATCGAAGCCCTGAAATGGCTGATTCTGGCGGAGAGGGCCGGCGCCGACGGCGTCCATCAGGCAATGAGCACGGTGCGCGCGGCAATGGAAGACAAGGACCAGGCGGAAGCAGCCAAGCGGGCGGATGCCTGGCGTATGACCCTTCCTGAGTAGGGCGGATTGTCACGTGTCGCAGATTGATTGGACTTCCCGGCGCCACCCATTACCCTGAGCGGGACATCCCATCGCAAGGATCAGGGAAATGCCGAATATTCTGCGCGCCGCTGCGGCTGCGCTCACTCTTGCCCTTTTCCCGGGCGCTGGCGAAGCCTATCACGAGCCTGGTCATCTGACCGTCAAGGACCTGGCCGTTGGTTCCGGTGCCGTAGCCTCCGAGAACGCTTCGGTGACGGTCCATTATACCGGCTGGCTGATGGACGGGACCAAGTTCGACTCCAGCCTCGATCGCAATACGCCCTTCACCTTCACGCTCGGCGCCGGACAGGTGATCCCCGGCTGGGATGAAGGCGTGGAAGGTATGAAGGCCGGAGGCAAGCGCGAGCTGATCATTCCGGCCGACATGGCCTATGGCGAGAAAGGCGCGGGTGCGGGGCTCATTCCGCCGAATGCGACGCTCAAGTTCGAGGTCGAGCTGATCTCCGTCGCGGCGCCGAAATTCAAGACGATCGGCAATGCGGACCTGAAGGCGTTGATCGATCGCGGGGTCACCGTCATTGACATCCGGCGTCCGGACGAGTGGGCGGAGACCGGAACCGTGCCGGGAGCGAAGAAGCTGACCGCTTTCGACGGGCGCGGCCAGTTCGTGCCGAGTTTCCCGGAAGCGGTCGACAAGCTGGTCGCCCGAGATCAGGAAGTCGTCCTGATCTGCCGCACGGGCAACCGCTCCCTCGCGCTCGCCCGAGCGATGGCCGACCAGGCCGGTTACGCGCGGGTTTACAATCACGAAACCGGAATTGTCGGCTGGACCAAGGACGGCAATCCGGTCGAGAAGTAGGATATTCCGGTGACAGCATCAGGAATTGCGGGCCCGCGCTACGCACCCTATGCCAACGGCAAGTTCGCATTGGCGATGGGGCTGGTTGCGCTCGATCCCAAGGACTGGATCGACGCGGATGACAATCGCGCGGCGGAACTCCTGGAGAAGGAACGCCTGCTCGCAGCGAACCGCAAGGCGGTGTTCGACGCCCTTCCGGGCTGCGAGGAGGCCCAGCGCGAGGTGCTCGTGCTCCTGCTGGAGCATCTGGAAAAATACCATCCGGGGCTGATCGGCTTCGAAGACGGTACCGTCACCGTTCGCGAGACCGGAAAGAGTTACCGGATGGCGGATTTCGCCGACCAGGCGCTCGATCTTGCGGGCCGGCTGGTACAGGAGGATCTCTGCCTGATGCGGCCGGGCGAGGAAGGCTATGTCCTTATCGCCGCCTCGCTCTGTTTTCCGGCACGCTGGCTGCTCGCCGAGAAGCTCGGCCAGCCGATGATGCGGATCCATGAACGCGTTTCGGGCTATGCCGAAAAGCTGGGACGCCCGGTCGACCGGTTCTTCGAGCATCTGAGGTCCGACAAGCCGGTCCAGCGGCTCAACTGGTCGATCATGGACGATCCTGCCCTGTTCCAGACCGGCGGCAAGTTCCGTACGGAGGCGGAGGCCGTGATTACGCGGGAGAATGCGGGCGACCGGCTCTGGATCCGGATCGAACGCCAGACCCTGAGGCGTCTGCCGAAATCCGGCGATATTCTCTTCACCATCCGCACCTTCGTCGATCCGCTTTCCTGCCTGGAGACGCGCCCGGACCTCGCTGCGGCTCTGCGATCCGCTCTGGCGGAGATGCCGGAAGGCATGCAGCGCTACAAAAGCCTGCCGCCATTCCAAGATGCGCTCATGCGTTATCTCGACGGACTCGCGTCGAAGGCCGCTTAACGCGATGGATATCGAGTCGCTCGTCGCAGAACTGCGCAAGCCCGAGACCCTGGAGATCCTCGGACAGACTCTGCAGCCGCATCTGCGCGAAGGCGGACGGACGCTGGTTTACTCGATGCCCTATGCCGACGCGATCGGGCATCTGGCGCCGGAGCCGCACTACCTGGCCTCGCTTTATGGCGACGAATACGACCGGATCGTGCTTCTGACGCCGCCGCGCGCCGTGCCGAAGATGAAACGTCCGCTCTACGACCTTCTGGCGCGCGATTTCGGCATGGCGGAAACCCAGCATGCGCCTCTCCTCCTGCTCCGCGATCTGGATCGCGGGATCGTGCGGATGGGGCCGTTCGAGCTGTTCCTGGTGCACACGCACAAGTTCTACCGTGCCTACACGTTGCATCGCGCGGCCCGGAAGCCTATGCGGTTCCTCGAACTGAGCGAGGAGATGCGGAGTGCAGGAGATCGCTGGTTGCGGGACGTCGATATTGAGCCCGGAACGCCGTTCGTGACACTCCATATGCGCGACGAGGGCTATTCTCATGATTCCAGCAGCGCACCTTATGGAAAGCTGAGGGCGGTCGATCCCGCGGGGTTCCGTCCAGCGGTCGACTGGCTTCTGGAGGCCGGCTATGCGGTCATCCGGCTTGGCGCCGCCGGCGCGCCTCCCTTCGATCACCCGTCGCCTCGCATGATCGATCTTGCGCACGATCCGAGGGCGGAGGACTTTCTCGACATCTATCTGATGGCGACCTGCAGTTTCTCGCTGAACTGTCAGTCCGGACCGGAAGCGCTGGCGCGGGCATTCGGCCGGCCGAGCGTCAACAGCAACCTGTTGCCGACTGTGATGAGCCACCATCTCGACAGCGATATCTTCCTCTTCAAGCGGCTCTATCGCGGCGACAGCACGGAGCCGCTGTCCTATGCCGAGCAGCTCGAGTTCATGCTTCCGAACAGGCTTATCTCCGGACCGCTGCCGGATATCGACTGGTATCAAGCGCATCAGTTGAGGGCGAAGGACTGTTCGTCCGAGGATCTGCTTGCAGCGGTTCAGGAAATGCATGCCCGCGTCGCGGAGGGTGCGTCGGAGGAAAGTGCGGCCAACGACCGTTTCGTCGAAATGAGCCGGACCTACCAGGAGCGGATCGCCGACAACGAGATCGCCCGTTTCCAGGGCAACGACGTCTATGCCTACGCCCACCGCATGGGAACGCTTTCCGCCGCCTGGGCGGGGAACAATCCGTGGTTCCTCGGCTGACCGGACCTGCCTAGACTGGCGAGATGATCGACCATGTCTCCATCGCCGTCTCCAGCCTCGCTCGCAGCGCTGCGTTTTATGACCGGGTGCTGGCGCCGCTTGGCCTCGTTCGGCTTACCGAGAGGGAGCGGACGATCGGCTTCGGCAAGAAATATCCGGAGTTCTGGATGAACCTGCGCGAGGGCATGGCACCGGTGGAGGAGGGGACCGGCATCCATATCTGCCTCCGCGCGCCGTCGAAAGACGCTGTCGACGCGTTCCACGCTGCCGCGCTCGAGGGCGGCGGCCGCAGTGATGGCGCGCCGGGCGATCGGCAGGCAACGGTCACGGTCTATTACGGCGCCTTCATCCGTGATCCGGACGGCAACAAGATCGAGGCGGTGACCTTCCCGCGTTAGACCGTTTCCCGTTTCAGCGCCATCGAGAGGCAGCGCGGGCCGCCGCCGGCCTGGGTGAACATGGAGAGGTCCGGGTCGAGCACCGTGATGCCCTCGGCCCGCAGCGCCTCGTTCACGCGCTTCGCGCCCTTCGAGGAAATCACCCGGTCGTCCCCGAGCGACATGCAGTTGCACTGCAGCTGCATCGCCTCCTTGTAGGTGACCGCGACGGGCTGGATGCCGTGGCCCTTCACCCAGGCGACGAAATCATCCGGCAGCACGTCGAGGCACATCAGGGCGAGGCGCTCGTTCACCGTGGCGTAGAGCAGGTCGAGATGGAGGAAATGCTCGGCAAAGCGCTGCAGGCGGCATTCCCAGCCCTCGGCTTCGAGCCAGGACTGGAGCTGCTTTGCCGCGACCTCGGTGGTGCGCTGACCGGTATAGCCGACGACCGCGACGCCCGGCTTGATCAGATGGATATCGCCGCCCTCGATCGGCCCCGCCGTCGCCCAGTTCCAGACCGGAATGCCGAGCTTCTCGTAGAAGCGGTAGGTCGGGGCGATCTCGCCGCGGCGCTGCTGGCGGTACATCTGGCAGAGGAAGACGCCCCAGGGGGTCATGACCGACGGATCGCGGGTATAGATCTGGTAGCTCAGTGCCGGGTCCGTCTCGACGAAATGGCAGGTGACGCCGGCGCCCTCGTAGGCGTCAATAAACTCGCGGTAGCCGGTTTCCGCCGTCTTTCGGTCGAACGGCACTCCGTCGCGCAGGGTGGCGCGGACCACGGCATTCGCGGTCGTGTCCTCCTTGGCGATGTCGGACCACTGGAAATTGTCGGGACGGCAAAGATAGACGTCGCGCAAGACGCCGTATTCGGAGCCGACGGCGAAGGCATTCGAGCCAGAAGACATGAGGACGATCCGGAGCGAGTGGTCAGGTAAGGCCGGGCAGCTTAGCCTTCCGCCTCCTTCGCCAGCAAGTCGCGCAGCTCCGTCTTCAGGATCTTTCCGTAATTGTTCTTGGTCAGCGCCGTGACCACCCGGTAGGCCTTCGGCCGCTTGAAGCGGGCGATGTTGTCGAGACAGAGCCGGTCGAGCTCCGCCGTGTCGATTTCCTTTTCCGGATGCGGAACGACGAAGGCGACGACTTCCTCGCCCCAGTCGGCATGCGGGCGGCCGACCACGGCGCACTCGTAGACATAGGGATGGCGCAGCAGCACTTCCTCGATCTCGCGCGGATAGATGTTTGTGCCGCCGGAGATGATCATGTCTTTCGAGCGGTCCTTCAGGGTGACGTAGCCGTCTTCATCCATGGCGCCGAGATCGCCGGTCCAGAGCCAGCCGTTGCGGATCGCCGAGGCGGTCGCGTCCGGGTTGAGCCAGTAGCCGCCCATGACGATGTCGCCGCGGCAGATGATCTCCCCGGTCTCGCCGAACGGTACGTCCTTTCCGTCAGCATCGACGATGCGGACCTCCACGCCTGTGCGGGCAAAGCCGGCGGAGGCGAGGCGGGCGAGATAGCGCGGATGCTCCGTGTCGAGATAGGCGGATTTCGGCAACCCGGTGATGGTCATGGGCGCCTCGCCGAGACCGTAGATCTGCGTCAGCTTCGGACCGAGCCGGTCGAGCGCCTTCACCACGTCCTCCAGATACATCGGTCCGCCGCCATAGACGATGGTCTTCAGGTTCGAGAGGTCCGCGTCTTCGAGCCCCGGATGGTTAATCAGGCGGCTGACCATGGTCGGGGCGAAGAAGAAGCTCGCGCCCGGCCAGTGGGCGATCAGCTCCAGCGTCTCCTCGACATCGTAGCCGCCGCTTTCCGGCACGATGTTGTTGGCACCCCTGGCGACATGCGGCATCGCGTAGAGGCCGGAACCGTGGCTCAGCGGGGCGGCGTGGATCATGCAGTCGGCCGGCGCGATGGCGTCGACGTCGGCGAGATAGTTCGTGGTGGCGAACATCAGGCTGCGGTGGGTGATCATCGCGCCTTTCGGCCGTCCGGTGGTGCCGGAAGTGTAGAAGAGCCAGCAAAGTCCTTCCGGATCGACGCTCGCCGCCGGGATCGGTGCGGCGCGGAAGAGAGCTTCGAAATCCGGATCGCTGATGGCGATCAGATGTTCGAGGTCCGGCGCCTCGCGTTTCGCGTCCGCCAGCGTGCCGGCAAGATCCGGCGTCGCGAAACAGGCGCGCGCGCCGCTGTTGTAGAGGATGTAGGCGAATTCCTTCGGGTGCAGCTTGGCGTTGATCGGCACCGCCGCGAGGCCGGCGTGCCAGATCGCGTAGAGGATCTCGAGAAAGAGCGGGTGGTTCTTCATCGCCAGCGCGACGCGGTCGCCGGGGAGCAGATCGAGCTCGTTGCGGAGCGCGCCCGCGAGGCGGGCGACCCGCTCGCCGAGCTCGCGATAGGTCCGGCGCACCTGCTTGCCCTCGGAGATGGCCGGCCGATCCCCGTGAATGCGCGCGACTTGCGCCAGTATCGCGGCTTGGTTCATCCGCGTTCCCCTACCCTCGAATGCAGTCTTTTGCCGGATGCTACCAGCAGGAAAGTCGTGCTGACCAGTAGCTCCGGCGGCGCAGGCGCCGGGAGCGGCGAATTGGCACGGCATTTGCTGTGACTGAAATGTGAGTTCGGGAGTGAGTGAAACGCTGAACGGATCAGCTCTTTGAGGAGGCTATAATGCGTTACATTCCGAAACATGCAGACGATTACGGTGTGACCGGCCTGGACGAGGCGTTCGACGCGTCGTTCCTGTACAATGACAGCAGCGAAATGCTTGAGCTTCTCGGCGACGACTGGTCGCTGGAAGAGGACGACGTGCTCGAACTGGACATGGTTCTGGTCAATTGAACCCGGCCTATCCGGCTCTGGCGCGCAGCACCTCGCCGTAATAGCGCAGGACATCCTCGATCTCCTCGCGCCAGAGCTTCCATGTGTGGTTTCCGTCGGTCATCCGGAACTCGACCGGCACCCCGGCGCGTTTCAGCGCCAGATAGAGCGCGACATTGCCCTCGTAGAGGCCGAAACCGTCATCGTCGCCGACCGTGACGAAGATCGCGGGCCGCGCTTTGGCTGCCGCGAGCGACGGGATGTCGGCGAAAAAGTTTTCCCGGTTGAAGGCGGCGATGTCGAACGGCGTGCCGAAGGCTCCCTTGAAGAAACCGATCTGCTGCTCGGTGACGTCCTCCCGGCGCGCGAGATCTGGAAAGATCGCCGCGCTCAACGCGCCGGTCATGGCGAACGTTCCGGGATTGCGAAATGCCAGCCGCAAGGCGCCATAGCCGCCCATCGAAAGACCGGCGATGGCCCGGTCCGCGGCCGTCCCACCGATACTATGCCGGACTTCCACCTGGGGGATCAGATCCTTGAGGATCGCATCCTCGTAAGCACCGTGCGCCGGCGAATTGATATACCAGCTATTCCCGGCATCGGGCATGACGATGGCAAGAGGCGGGATGGCCTTTTCGGCGATGAGCCGGTCCGCCGTTTGCCGGATCTCGCCGAGGGTCTGCCAGTCCCGCTCGTTCCCGCCGAGACCGTGCAGCAAGTATAACGCGGGCAGAACTCCGGATCGCTGCTCCGGCAGATAGAGCGAATATTTCATCTCCCGGCCGAGCGCTGGGCTTTCCAGGGAAAGGCTTTCCTGCAGATCCGCTGCCGCGGCCGCCATGAGCGACAGATAGACGGCGCCGGTCGCGAGGAGAGTACGGAGCGTCATTCTGCCGGCGAAAGAGCCGAAGTCGCCACCGGGCGCGGGTGCTCCGTGCGGCCGGGTGCCGCGGCGACCCACGAGCGTTCGTTGATCGCCTTGCGCCACCACTCGGTCTTGATGGCTGTCACGAGATAGGCGAACAGCACGACGATTGAGAGCCCGGCGATATTGACCAGGGCCCAGGTCAGCTGGCTGCGGCCGAGTTGGTCGAGCACCATTCCGCCGAGCTGCGCCAGCCACATATTGAGCAGGAAGACGGGCAGGGCCTGCTGGCCGACGGTCAAGATCGGGTTGCAGGCCTTGTGCAGCAACAACTCTTCCCGGCCGCGCACGAGGTTGACCACGATATAGGCCAGCGCGAGGAAATGGATGAAGCGCAGAATCCCGTAATCCGTCTTTGCCTGCCACGGCAGGGTCGCCTCGCGCCACTCGGCAAGGAAGGGCAGGCTGTCCTGATAGCCGACGAAGAACCACCAGTGCGAGATCGGCGCGGCGGCCACGACGAAGACGACGCAGGCCGCCATCAGATAGCGGTTGAAGCCGGGCACTTTCAGCCAGCCGCGCGAGATCGAATAGCCGGTGAAGAAGACGAGCTGCCAGCCGAACGGATTGAAGAACCACTCGATGTGATCGTAATTCGGATGCGCCGGGAGTCCGCCGTCGAAGATCCAGTTCGCACAATAGACCGTGACCGAGAAACCCATCGCAAGCCAGGGATGGATATGCGCCAGCGCCATGAAGACCGGGATCATCAGCAGCGCGCCCATATACATCGGCATGATGTCGAAATAGTTGGGCACGTAGGTGAGGGTCAGCAGGCCGAGCAGCGCCTTTGGCGTTTCCTCGAAGAAGAACTCGAGGTTCAGGCGGTTGATGTAATCCGGTTCGGCGAACAGCGCATTGCCGGCAAGCATCAGTCCGACGATCAGGAAGAAGATCAGGATGTGCGACGTGTAGAGTTGCCAGATCCGGTAGAGCACACGCCCCGTACCGTGCCAGAAACCTGCGCGGATGAAGGTGCCGCCGAAGGCGATAGCGGCGGCGAAACCTGAGCAGAAGACGAACATTTCCGCGGCGTCCGAGAAGCCGAAGCGGGCCGGAATAAAGTTCGACCAATGGTTTCCTGGGACATGGGCGATGAAGATGATCAGCATTGCGATCCCGCGGAAGAAATCCAGCCTCGGATCGCGCTGCTTCAGCTTCTTTGCTGCTTGTTCTGCCATGGTCTTCGTATCCGGTCCCGGGGACCGTCCTCACACTCGCCGCTGTAATATATAGGGCGAGATAGCGCCGCAAGCGCGCCCGCATCCAGTCAATTCGCTATCGCGCCTTTGTGAAGCTTGTTTTGCTGACAGCGCCCGGTCTGCGCTCAATTTTCTATCGAGGAGCACGGTGGAGGGATCGAAATCCCGCCCTGCCGATATCAATTGATATTCCCGGGCCGAAGAGTAAATTCCCGGCCCGTCGAACTCGGGGCTTGGGGACAATGGACGCAGCTCACCTGATGGTTTCTGACGAACGCAACACGGCGCACCGGGGCTCGCCCCTGCGCGCGCGGCGCCTGATTTTCGCCGGTCTGGTGACCGGTACGATCTGTGCCCTCGTCGCGGCTCTTACCTATATTTTCTCCCGCAATGGGCTCACCTGGATAGAGATCGCGATGATTGCGGTCTTCACCCTCAATACGCCGTGGATGGTGATCGGGTTCTGGAACGCGATCATCGGGTTCGGCCTGCTGCATTTCCGCCGCGACTGGCTCCGCAAGGTCACAGGGCTGGCTGGTCTCGAGGACGTTCAGTCGCCGATCACGGCGCGCGTCGCCATCGTGATGCCGGTCTTCAACGAGGACCCGTCCCTGGTCATCCGCAATCTGCGGGCGGTGACTGACGGGCTGGACGCGACCAAACAGGCAGACAATTTCGACCTGTTCCTGCTGAGCGACACCAACAAGCTCGAGATCGCAGCCGAAGAGCAGGCCCTGTTCGAGAGCTGGCGCAACGGTAATGCGCGGCCGGACCGGCTACACTACCGGCGACGCGAGGAAAACACGCGCCAGAAGGTCGGCAATATCGAGGATTTCTGTGAGCGCTGGGGCGACGGTTTCGAGTACATGATCGTGCTCGACGCGGACAGCGTGATGTCCGGCGAGGCCATCCTCCGTATGGTTCGCCTGATGCAGCAGAACCCGAATGTCGGCATTCTGCAGACGCTCGTCACCGGCATGCCTGCGAGCAGCGCCTTCGCCCGGATGTTCCAGTTCGGCATGCGGCACGGCATGCGCTCCTACACCACCGGCAGCGCCTGGTGGCAGGGACCGGACGGACCTTACTGGGGCCATAACGCGATCCTGCGCCTCCCGGTCTTCCGTACCCAATGCCGCCTGCCGGCGCTGCCCGGTGAACGGCCGCTCGGCGGGGAGATCCTGAGCCACGACCAGGTCGAGGCGGTGTTCATGCGCCGCGCCGGATACGAGGTCCGCGTGCTGCCGCTGGAAGACGGCAGTTACGAGGAGAATCCGACCAACCTGCCGGATTTCCTGACACGGGACCTGCGCTGGTGCCAGGGTAACATGCAGTATGTGAAGCTCTTCCTGCATCCGTCGCTGATCCGCGGCGTGCGGCCGATGGGACGGATCCAGCTTCTGCTCGCGATCATGATGTATACCGGCGCGCCGCTCTGGTACGCCTTCATGGGGCTTGGTCTCGTCGACCTCGTTTTCGGACCGTTCGCTCCTATCAGTGTGCCGGAAGCCCACTTCCCGCCGGGTGTTCCCGGTTTTGGTTTCGCGCTTTTCGTCGCGGTGATGGTGATGACCTTCGCGCCGAAGATTCTGGGCGTGCTGGACGTCGCTCTGCGACGGAGCGCACGGCGGAGCTATGGCGGCATGGCGAAAATCCTCGCCGGCACGCTGGTCGAACTCGTTTTCTCGATGCTGGTCTCACCGGTTGCCGCGCTCGCGCAGACGATCTTCATCGGCGGGCTGTTCTTCGGAAAGCGGATCCGCTGGGATGCACAGGAACGTGACGATCGACGCGTCACTCTGGTCGAGGCGATGAGCGGGCTCTGGCCGCAGACCCTTCTCGGAGCGATCTTTCTCGCAACGCTCTGGACAGTGGCGCCTCAGGTTCTGCCATGGGCCACGCCGGTCATCGCCGGGCTGCTGCTCGCCGTGCCGGTCGCAACCGTCAGCGCGCTGCCGGGATTGGGACGGATCATGCTCCGGACCGGCCTTTGCGCCATTCCGGAGGAGCTCGAAGTCCCCGAAACGCTTCGTCGCGTCGCGGAGCCGACGGATCTCGCGAACACGGTGACTCTGGCTGTCATTCCGCCGGTCACCGAACTCCGTCCTCTGGCCGATCCGGAAACCGCCTGAGAGACGCGGCTCCGTCTTTTCCCCTCGCTCGCACTCGACTAGGGTGCTGCCGGTCTGAGGCAATGGCGGTCGGATGATGACGGAGCAGCGGGAGCGGGCGGTCTGGCAGGTGCTGGAAACCCGGGAGATTTACGAGAACCCGTGGATCGGCGTGACCGAGCATGACGTTCTAGATCCGAACGGCAACCCAGGACTCTACGGCGTTGTCCGCGTTCGCGGTCTGGCGGTCGGCATTCTGCCGGTCGATGCCGAAGGCATGACCTGGCTTGTCGGGCAACAGCGTTTCCCGAGGGACTATTACAGCTGGGAGCTGCCGGAAGGCGGCGGGACATTCGACGATCCCGAGGGCTCCGCCGAGCGCGAGCTGATCGAGGAGACCGGCCTCAAGGCGCGCAACTGGCAGGAACTGTTGCGCATGGATCTTTCGAACGCGATCACCGACGAGCAGGCCATAGGATTCCTTGCTTGGGATCTTGAGCAAGGCGCGGCCGCACCGGAGGACTGCGAGCGGCTTGAGGTCAGGCGCGTTCCGGTACGCGAGGCGGTCGAGATGGCGATGAGCGGCGAGATCGTCGACGCCTTCTCGCAGACCATGCTTCTGAAGGCGGATCTTCTGGCGCGGCGCGGGGCGTTACCGGCAGATCTCGCGCGGCACTTTATCTGAAGGTCCCCGTCAGGTCTGGGCCCACATCCGCATCAGGTTGAGGCGACCCTTCTCCAGCATCAGGACGGCCTTCTTGTCCACATTCGAGCTGGTCAGGATGGCCTGTGTCTCCGCCAGGTCGCCGATGATCTCGCGCTTCATCGGGTCGGGGATCATGCTTTCCATCCAGGTGACGATGGCGAGGCGGCGCCCTTTGGTAACCGGGTTTACCCGGTGCAGGTAATGGGTCGGATAGAGCACCGCATCGCCCGGATTCTCCTTGTAGACCATCTCGCCGAAATCGGTGCTGAGCACGAGATCCCCGCCCTCGTAGGCGTCCGGTTTGTTCAGGAAGATCGTCATCGAGAGGTCGGTGCGCATGCCGGGGTAGGGGCCCATCAGGGCGGCGTCGATATGTTCGCCATACTGGTTGCCGGTCATGTAGGAGGCGAAGATCGGCGAGAGGATGCGGCGCGGCATGCCCTTGATGGCGACCGTTTCGTTCGCCCGGATCGCGCCGAGCACCATTTCAGACATCTCGCGGTAATGCGGGCTGTTCGGTGGAACCTGCGTGTTCTTCTTGATGTCCTTGCCGAGCGGACCGCCGCTGGAGCTTCCGTCCACGAACTGGGCCGAGAACAGCTTCGCCGCAATCGCCTTGACCTGATCCTTGTTCAGTAGCTCGCGGATAACCGCCACCATGGTCCCGTCCCCCGGAAAGTCACGAAATTGGCCGCCATGGTAACAGGACCGTTTCCGATTGCGAGCCTTGATGTCGGGCGATTTGCCGCCACCTTTCAGGCAAGCGAAACAGAAGAGAGGAAAGCGGCAGATGGGTGCCTTGGTAGACGGAAAATGGGAAATTGGACAGGTCGGCTCGAGTGGCCGTAACGGGAAATTCGAGCGTAAGGATTCCACCTTCCGCGATTTTGTCGAGGACCGTCCGGGCGCACGCTTCGCGCCGGAGTCCGGCCGCTACCACCTCTATGTTTCCTATGCCTGTCCGTGGGCGCACCGGACGCTCATCGCGCGCAAACTAAAGGGACTTGAACCGCACATAGGTTTCTCCGTCGTCGATCCGCTGATGGGGGATGACGGCTGGGCGTTTGGCGACGATCCGGACGCAACGGATGACCCGATCAACGGCGCCCGCTTTCTGCGCGAGGTCTATACCGCTGCCGACCCCCGGTTCACCGGCAAGGTCACGGTGCCGGTGCTCTGGGACAAGCGCGAAGGCACAATCGTCTCCAACGAGTCGTCGGAAATTCTCCGCATGTTCAACGCGGCCTTCAACGGCCTCGAGGGCGTCGATGCCTCTCTGGATCTTTATCCGGAACCGCTCCGTCAGGAGATCGACGCGGTGAACGAGCGCATTTACCGGGACATCAACAACGGCGTCTACCGGTCCGGATTTGCCGGCACGCAGGAGGCCTACGAGGAGGCCTTCGATGCAGTTTTTTCCCGTCTCGACGAAATGGAAGAGCGGCTCGGCCGCAACAGATACCTGGTCGGAGACCGCATTACCGAGGCGGACTGGCGGTTCTTCGTCACGCTGATCCGGTTCGATGCCGTCTATCTGACCCACTTCATGTGCAACCGGAAGCGGATCGAGGATTATCATAATCTTTCCAATTATTTGCGTGAGCTCTATCAGGTGCCCGGTGTGGTTGATACGGTGAATGTCCGGCATATCAAGGAGCATTACTTCCGGAGCCACGAGAGCCTGAATCCGAAGGGGATCGTGCCGAAAGGGCCGGAGCTGGATTTCGACAGGCCGCATGACCGGCATCTTTTGCTGGCGGCCTGACGGGAAACCGGCACGGTCCTTGCTTTGATATCTCCGACAAAGCCGGCGAAGGGCCGGTGCTTATCTCGGAGGAGCAGAACATGTCCTTGTCGTCGGCATTGAAAGCAGGTCTTGGCGCGCGCCTGAAGGATCTTTCCGGAACCGGTGCCGGTGCGGACTGGGATCCTTACCCCGAGGAAGCGCGCGGCAAGGCTGAGGCCGAGGCCAAGGTCCCGTCCAAGGCTGCCGCGAAGACCGGCGCGGTCCAGCCGCTGCGGGCGGATCGCCAGAACGCAATGGCGCCGGTCGCGAAAACGCCGCGCCCTGCCAACGCGAACAGCGAAGAGCCGTCCGCTCCGGCACCCAAAGCGCCGCGCGCGCGTCGGGAGTCCGGCGCCCCGTGGCTTCAGGGCAAGGCGGCGGGGCTGCGGGTCAATCCGCAGCAATATGCACGCGAACTCGACCGCTACATGACCGAGCAGAACCGCCAGCTGACGCAGGAAACGGTTATGGAGGTCGGTGCTGGCGAGCTGGAAGGCGTGGCCCAGATGGCCGCGAAGGCTCGGGGACGCTATTTTGCCAGGCTGCTCGATGCCGGTGCCCCGCGCCACGGTTTCCTGCAGGAGGCCGAGATCGCCGAGCTCCGCTTCTATCGCGAGATGTACGAGGAAATGACCCAGGGTTTCGAAGCGATGCGCGATGCCATTGAAGCCGGCGACATCAGCGTGACCGGTATGAAGAAGCGGTAAGTTTCGAAAAAAACCGAATCATCTCGGCAAGTCTGGATTATTTGCCTAAATTAATTAGGCCAATTTGCTGACCACCGGAAGACTTGCAACCGGCGCAGCGGATAATCTGTGCGCAAGGGGGGCGCATGCGCCTGGAGATCAGGGAACACACGGACGACAAATATGTCGAAGCCGTGTGCAGGGGCTTTGTCGATCGCAAGGGCCTGATGGAGGCGATCGCCGACCTGCGCAGGGTCGAAGGTTATGTCGACGGTCTGAACGCTCTCTGGGATTTCCGGGAGGCTGATCTTTCCGGTTTCGCGGCCGATGATATGAAGGCCGTGCTCGCATACATGGAACAGACGCCGCGGCGAAAGGATGTACAGATCGCCATTCTGGTTGCGGGAGCGGCGGATCTCCTGCTCCTGAAGTTATGGCAGGTGGTCTCGAACCGGCGTTACGGCCAGACGACGAAGCTTTTCACCGATCGCGAAGACGCGCACCGATGGCTGAGCGGTCCGGGGTAACGCAGGTTCCGACCGCGTGGTGGTCTTTCCGCAGCCGCGACATTAGAATATCTGCCTTGAACGTTATTCGAGCTGGGTGACATGGACTTTGAGGTGCGTCGCGGATTCGAGCGGCCGTTTATCGAAATTCGGATCGCAGGGCCACTCAGCATCGCGAGCTCCCAGGACCGTATCGGACGCCTCATCGAGGATGAGCATTACCAGCAGGGAATGCATCTTCTGTTCGATTTGCGGCAGGCCGAGCTCTCTTCGCTCGATCTGAATTTCATGCAATCGCTGAAAGAATCAACCTCGCGCCTGTCGGAGCAGGATGCGGCATCCCTCGCCCCGGAGGCGCGGAGGGTTGTCTTCCTTGTCGCAAGCGAAGCCGATGAGTTGATCATGAAGCTCTACAAGGAAATGCTCGAGATCTCGCCGACATCTCCTGACCATGATCGCCGCATCTTCCGGCGCTACGATCCGGCTGCCGCATGGGTCGGCGGAAAAGCCGTCCCGGAGACCCGGCAGTTTCGCGGCTGCGAGCAGGGTAACTGAGCCGGCTCAGCTTTTCGCCGGCAGACAAAAAATAGGGCCGCATCTGCGGCCCTAGTGGGGGGGGGCGCCGGGCGGCGCGGGGAAAATCAGTGAACCGTCGCGGGAGACGGGCCGTTCAATGCCAGATAGAGTTCCGCTGCGTCCCTATGGGCGTCATGGACGCTACGCTTGAAGCAATGGGCCTGGTCGAGGTCGAACAGTGGCTGGCCTTCGTCGAGAAGCTCAAGCAGGCAGGTATATCCAATATCGGTCAGGCTCTCGTATTCCTCGTCCGTGAGGGACGGGTTGAGAGCGAGAAACTGGTCCGCGAAGGCTTCGGCGAAACGGTTCAGGGCGCGTCGGCGCAGGCGCCAGGACTGTCCCTGAAGGTGCAGAGCCCATTCTCCAACGGCATCGACGATGACTTCCGGAAGCTGGTCGAGCAGGGAAAACTCGGGTGCCCCGAAATTCTGGTTCGCGGCATCGGAAACGCTGTTTCCGAGGCTTGCCCTACCGTGGCCGCGATTGAAGCGACCCGCGGGAACCATCCATTCCTGGCGCCCGTGGGCGCTGTCGGAAGAGTGTGCGGGCCAGGTTCGGAAATCGATATCAGCCATTTAATTGCTCCAGGTCTCGGATGCTGTGTTCGTTGTCGGAAGCAACGGAGCAATTCCGGGGCCAAGTGCGTTGAAGATGGATAATATGTTGAAAATAAATAATAAAATATCATCCTGCGTGATCGGGCAGGAGATTTCTGCCGCCCTTGGGGGGGCGGAACTTGCCGGTCAGATCCGGCCGGTAGGCAAGAAAAAAGGGCCGCTTTTCAGCGGCCCGAGTTAAGGGAGGAAACGCCCAAGAAGTAAACAATACGGCTGGGCAGTCCGTATTGCAGTGCACAATATATGTCGCATTTTTTCGCGGTGCAACCCATTCCTCCAAGCAAATTGATTTCGAATGCGCACGAGCCGCTTTCCATCGGGGAATGTGTGGAATTTGCAACTATTGCAAAAGATTTAAGCCAATTATCGATGTAATTGAGCCCATTGCAACAATGGGGCGAACGGTTTGACGGGCCGCCACATAAGGGTGAGATCGCACGGAAATTGGTGCGCCGCAGCATTTTCGGCCGAATTCACCGGTTGACAGCGCCGCGGAAATCCATAGCGTCAGCGGCGGGCCGCCACTCCCCAACGAGTGGTCACATTGAAGGATGATACGATGAAGCCGACGGCAACCCCGCGCGCTCCCCAGTTCTCATCCGGACCTTGCGCTAAGCGACCCGGATGGGGCCCCGCTGCACTCTCTGACGCCGCTCTCGGGCGGTCTCACCGCTCGAAAATCGGAAAATCAAAACTCAAGGAAGTGATCGACCGCACCCGCGCCGTGCTCGGCGTGCCGGACGATTACCGGATCGGCATCGTGCCCGGCTCCGACACCGGTGCCGTCGAGATGGCCATGTGGACCATGCTCGGTGCCCGCGGCGTCGACCTGCTGGCCTGGGAAAGCTTTGGCTCCGGCTGGGTCACCGACGCGGTCAAGCAGCTGAAGCTGAAGGATGTCCGCGTGATCGAGGCTGGCTACGGCGAGATCGCCGACCTGGCCAAAGTGGATCCGAAGCGCGACGTGGTCTTCACCTGGAACGGCACCACCTCAGGCGTTCGCGTCCCGAACGGCGACTGGATAGCCGATGACCGCGAGGGGCTGACGATCTGCGATGCGACCTCGGCCGTCTTCGCCATGGATCTGCCCTGGGACAAGCTCGACGTCACCACCTTCTCCTGGCAGAAGGTGCTGGGCGGCGAGGGGGCGCACGGCATGCTGATCCTCAGCCCGCGCGCCGTCGAACGGCTGGAGACCTATGTCCCGGCCTGGCCGCTGCCAAAGCTCTTCCGCATGACCAAGGGCGGCAAGCTCATCGAGGGCATCTTCAAGGGCGAGACCATCAACACGCCCTCCATGCTGGCGGTCGAGGACGTGCTCGACGCGCTGAAATGGGCGGAAGGCGTCGGCGGCCTGAAGGGCCTGATCGCCCGCTCCGAGGCCAATCTCGCCGCGGTCGAGAAATGGGTCGCGACGAGCGACTGGGCCGGCTTCCTTGCAAAGGATCCGGCAGTGCGCTCCTGCACCTCGATCTGCGTCTCGATCTCCGATCCCTGGTTCGACGGGCTTTCAGAGGTGGACCAGCGGGCCGCGACCAAGCAGATCGACAGCCTGCTGGAGGCCGAAGGTGTCGCTTTTGACATCAACGGCTACCGCGACGCGCCGGCCGGGCTCAGGCTCTGGGGCGGGGCGACGGTCGAGGCCTCCGACATGGAAGCGCTCCTGCCATGGCTCGACTGGGCCTATGGCGAGGTGAAGCAGTCCAACTCGCGGGCCGCCTGACCTGACGGATGGCTCCCGGCGAGGCCGCCGGGGGCGTCTTTCCCAGACATGCAGAATTCCGAGCACGAGGAGCAAGCCGTGCCCAAAGTCCTTATCTCAGACAAGCTGAGCCCTGCCGCCGTGGAGATCTTCCGCGCCCGCGGCCTCGAAACCGATTTCAAACCCGGCCTTTCGGCCGAAGAACTGCTCGCGATCATTGCCGATTACGACGGTCTCGCCATCCGGTCCGCCACCAAGGTGACGGCGGAGGTGCTGGCGAAGGCGACAAACCTGAAAGTCGTCGGGAGGGCAGGGATCGGCGTGGACAATGTCGACACCGCCGCCGCGACCTCTGCCGGCGTGGTCGTCATGAACACGCCCTTCGGAAACGCCATCACCACGGCGGAACACGCGATCGCCATGATGTTCGCGCTCGCCCGCCAGATTCCCGCCGCGGACCGTTCCACCCAGGACGGCAAGTGGGAGAAATCAAAGTTCATGGGCGTCGAGCTCACCGGCAAGCGTCTTGGCCTGATCGGCTGCGGCAATATCGGCGCCATCGTCGCCGAACGGGCGCGGGGCCTGAAGATGAAGGTCGCCGCTTACGATCCCTATCTCAGCGACGACCGCGCGGCGCAACTCGGCGTGACCAAGCTGGAGCTGGACGAGCTCTTCGCCGAGGCGGACATCATCAGCCTGCACACGCCGTTGACCGACGCGACCCGCAATATCATCGATGCGGCGGCGATCCAGAAGATGAAGCCGGGCGTGCGCATCATCAACTGCGCCCGCGGCGGTCTGGTGGACGAGGTGGCGCTGCGGGGTGCGCTCGAGACCGGACACGTAGCGGGCGCGGCCTTCGACGTTTTCGTCGAGGAACCGGCGAAGGAGAACGTGCTGTTCGGTGCGCCGAATTTCGTCGCCACGCCGCATCTCGGCGCCTCCACCACGGAAGCGCAGGAGAAAGTGGCATTGCAGGTGGCGGAGCAGATGTCCGACTACCTGCTGACCGGCGCCGTCACGAACGCGGTGAACATGCCCTCGGTGACCGCCGAGGAGGCGCCGCTGCTGAAGCCCTACATGAAGCTCGCCGAGAATCTCGGAGCTTTTACCGGGCAGGTGATCGGCAGCGCGATCAAGTCGGTGGCAATCGAGTTCGAGGGGCAGGCGGCAGAGATCAATCCGGCGCCGGTGGTCGCGGCGGCGCTCGCGGGGCTGCTGAAGCCGGCGCTCGCCTCGGTCAACATGGTCAGCGCGCCTGCCGAGGCACAAGCCCGCGGCATCGCGGTCACCACGGTCAGGCATGACCGGCCCTGCGACTACCAGACCATGCTCCGGGTCACGGTCGAGACCGGCGAGCGCACCCGCTCGATGGCCGGAACGCTCTTCGCCGGCACCCTGCCGCGTCTGGTCGACGTCCAGGGCATCGCCATCGAGGCCGAGTTCGGCGCGCACATGCTCTATGTCCGCAACTACGACAAGCCGGGCTTTATCGGCGCGCTCGGCTCCGCGCTCGGCGATGCGGGGGTCAATATCGCGACCTTCCATCTCGGCCGCCGGGAAGAGGGCGGCGAGGCCGTCGCGCTGGTCGAGGTCGACAGCGCGGTGAGCGACGATCTGCTGGCAAGGGTGAAGAGCCTGCCGAACGTCGCCCGGGTCGATGCGCTGAAGTTCTGAGGTTCGGCAGTAACACCTCTAAAGGTCGTCATCCTCGCGAACGCGGGGACCCGGGGGAGGGAGGGCGCGGCCCTTCGATCGCCTGGGTCCCGGCTCTCCGGCCGGAATGATGGCGGAACCCGGTCGAGCGACATTGATCGTGTCGTCACCGCCGGGTTCCGGCGAGGCGGCTGGGGGTATCACATCGACGCCCACAGAGGCGGTGGCTAATTGACCAGCTTGGTCTCAAGCGCCTGGAGTTTCTCCTGGAGCTGTTCGATGACCTGGCTCTGTTGTTTCAGCAGTTCGATCGCGTAGATGCCGAGATGTTTGTAATTGACCGCATCGGGCTGTCCCTCGTTATCGCATTGCACGAGGTTCGACAGCCCGGCCGCATCGACGTCTTCCGCGAGATAGCCGATCTGTTCGGCTGAGGTTCCCTTGTAGGAAAACGAGACCGGCTTCAGCGCCATCACTTTCGCGAAGTCTTCGCTCAGGGGCTTGATGTTCTCCTTGTAGCGCGCCGAAGAGCTTTGTTTGCCGATGTTTCCGTTCCCATCGATCACCATGTCGGTCGCGTTCGGAATTTGCGGTGCCTCGGGAAAGATCAGGCTGCCGTTTCCGTTTGATACCAGGACCTGAAAAAGCTGGCCGGTGTCGTCGACGTAAAGCAAATCCCAGACCTTGTTGATGTTACGGAATTCCCAGCGTTGAGTATCGCCGCCATGGAATAGCCGGAGAGCTGCTCCGCCTAAGCCATTGGGCTTCATGTCAATAATTGTTTGATCATCTGTTGCTTCGGCAACGATTGTCATATTTGTCATTCCAGGCTCCTCTTGAGGTTCGCCAGATCCAGTGCGCTCGAAAAGCTGGATGCTTTGCGATTTGCTGACTTTTATTTAACGGGCGAGCAATAAATTATTAATACGCTTTATGCGTGTAATCAATCAGGCCGATCAGGTGAGCGGGAGTGACGTTTTTGGATTTCAAAAAAAGCGTTTCCTGTGAATGGAAAGGGCACGTTTCATAGCGTTCACGCGGATGGGGTCGAACGTTGCCAGTGGCGATGCCCTGACTTTCTGAGCCTCGCAATTAAAGGAACGTCATCCCGGTTCTCCGGCCAGGATGACGACTTGGATGATGGGGGGTGCCCCTCAATCCTCCGACAGCCTGTGCGCATCTGCCGCCGTCAGATCCAGCTTGTAGGCGGATCGCATCGTCTCGATGAAGGCCAGCGTCTCCGGACCGAACGGCGCCTTACCCTCGAAATTGTGCAGTACCATCCCCTCGATCAGATCGCCGAGGCTGATCTCGTGATGCGCCGCCAGCGCCTTCAGGACCTTAAGGATCCGTTTCTCGATCCGCACCCCGGTCTGCACCCGCTCGACCTGCTTTATCATTGCCATGACCGGCCGCTTTCCCCGCGCCGGAGCGGCGCGGATTGACTCCTCCATAATTTGGTACCAATGTACCAAAATAAATTTCTCACAAGAAAGTCATACCATGCCGGGGAACCTTCAGGGACTCCTCTGGGCGCTGCTTGCCGCCGGTCTGTTCGCCGGGCAATCGGCCCTGATGAAGAGTGTCGTTGCCGACTATCACGTGCTGGAGATTCTTTTCGTCCGCCAGCTTTGCGTCCTTCTGTCAGTGCTGCCGGCGCTCGCCCGTGGTTTCCCGGGAAGCCTGAAGACGGAGCGCCCCGGTCTTCACATCTTGCGGCTGACCGGGGCCTTCACGGCGCTCTCGACGGCCATCTGGGCGATCGCCGTGCTGCCGCTCACCATGGCGGTGACACTCGCCTTCGCGAAGGTGTTCTTCGTCGCGCTGCTGGCGGCGTTTTTTCTGAGAGAACGGGTCGGGCCGCACCGGATTGTCGCGGTTGTCGCGGGGTTCTTCGGTGTGCTCGTCGTGATGCGGCCGGGTGCCGAGGGGCTGTTTGATCTCTATGTCCTCATCCCGGTGGCGGGAGCGCTCGGCGCGGCGGTGGCCCAGGTCTCGGTACGCCGTCTCGCCCAGACCGAGAGCACCGGGACGATCCTCGCCTACCAGGCAATCTTTATCGGTCTGCTGTCCGGTTTTCCGATGCTGTGGCTCTGGAAGACGCCGGATCCGGGCGACGGGGCGATCCTCGCCGCCATCGGCCTGCTCGCCGTCGCCGGACAATGGATCGCGGTCAAGGCGCTCCGCCTCGGCGAGGCCAGCGTCGTGGGGCCGGTGGAATATACCAAGCTGATCTATGCCGCCGGCTTTGGCTACCTGTTCTTCGCCGAACTGCCGAGCGTCTACACGCTTGCCGGCGCGGCCGTCATCTTCACCTCCTCGCTTTACATGATGTTCCGGGAAAGGCGGACGAAACCCGCCGCGCAGCCTGCTTGACTCTCTAGGACGCTTGTCCTAAACAATCGAATTAGGACGAGCGTCCTAATTCGATTGGCCAATCAAGGAGGCGGAAATGAGCGACGGAAAGACCTTCGAGCAGATCGTCGCGTCCGCGGACGATCTCTTCTACCGCCAGGGTTTCGAGAACACCTCCTTCGCTGACATCGCGTCCGAGGTCGGTATCTCGCGCGGCAATTTCTATTATCATTTCAAGAGCAAGGACGAGATCCTCGGCGCCGTCATCGAGGCCCGTCTCGCCGACACCCGCGCGATGATCGCGGCCTGGGAGGCGGAGACGGAGGATCCTGAAACCCGCATCCGCTGCTATATCCGCATCCTGCTCGACCACCGGAACGAAATCATGGCGCATGGCTGTCCGGTCGGGACGCTGACCTCGGAGCTCGCCAAGCTGAACCATCAGGCGCAGGGCGCCGCGAACGGGATCTTCACCCTGTTCCGCGACTGGCTCCGGCTGCAGTTCGAGCGGCTCGGCTGCGGCCCGGAGTCCGACCGGAACGCGATGCGCGTGCTCGCCTGGAGCCAGGGCGTCGCGACCCTCGCGAATGCCTACCGTGACGAGGAATTCGTCCGGCGCGAGGTCGAGGAAATCACCGACTGGCTGAGCGCGCGCGTCCGCGACTGCGCAGCCTGACGTATCACAACAGAGACCAACCTTCTCCGGAGACCAAGAATGTTCATCATCCTGCTCAGATTTGCCGAGAACCGCGCCAATGCCGGGACGTTTGTCGAGGGGCACAAGGCGTGGCTGAAGCGCGGCTTCGACGAGGGCGCTTTCCTGCTTGCAGGGACGCTCGGAGAGGGGCAGGGCGGGGCGATCCTTGCGGGCGGTGCTTCCCGGCAGGCGGTGGAAGCCGTTGTCGCCGAGGACCCGTTCGTCGCCGAAAAGGTCGTGAGTGCCGAGATCCTCGACTGGTCGCCGTCCATGAGCGACGCGCGGCTTTCCTTCCTCGCGGCCTGAGCCATGAGCGAACCCTTCATTGCCCCGGACGGGAAGCCGCGGTGCCGCTGGTGCGGCGCGGCGCCGGAATTCCTCGACTATCACGACCGCGAATGGGGCTTCCCCGTCTCGGACGACAGGCGTCTGTTCGAGAAGCTGTGTCTCGAGGGTTTCCAGTCCGGCCTCAGCTGGCGGACCATCCTCGTGAAACGGGAGAATTTCCGCACGGCCTTCGAGAATTTCGACTTCTCTAGGGTGGCGCGCTTCGGCGCCGCCGATATCGAGCGCCTGCTACAGGATCCCGGCATCGTCCGCCACCGCGGCAAGATCGAGGCGGTGATCAACAACGCGGCAAGAGCACTGGAGATGGTCGAGCGGGAGGGTTCGCTCGCGGCCTTCTTCTGGTCCTACGAGCCCGATCCGGCGACGCTCGGCACGCCCCAGAGCCAGTCGGTCTCCGAGGTCTCCAAGGCGATCTCGAAGGAGCTGAAGAAGCGCGGCTGGAAATTCGTCGGCCCGACCACGGTCTTTGCCTTCATGCAGGCGATGGGGCTGATCAACGATCATACGGAGGACTGCGTCGTGCGGAACGAGGTGACAGCGGCGCGGGCGGAGTTCAAAAGCCCCGCTTCAAACCCATAGGTCGTCATCCTCGCGAAAGCGGGGACCCAGGGGAAGGAGGGTCCGTCCCTTCCATCATCTGGGTCCCGGCTCTCCGGCCGGGATGACGAGCTATTTCTGCTCCTCGATCAACCAGCGGCGGAAGATCGCGGCGGGATCGTGCGGTCTGATGTCCGCCGGCGCCATCACGTGAAAATCTCCGAGTGTGAGGACGGGCTCCGGCAACGGGGCGACGAGCCGGCCAGATATCAGGTCGTCGGCGACGAGGGCCGACGGCCCCATCGCCACGCCCACTCCTTCCACCGCGGCCTGAAGCACGTAATTGAGGCTCTGGAAACGCAGCTGGCGCGCCGGCTGCAGATCCCCGATCCCGGCCGCATTCAGCCAGTCAGGCCATAGATGCTCCACCGATTCCGCATGGAGCAGGGTATGGTTCCGGAGCGCTCTGGGCGAGGCGAGCGGTGTCTGCTCAAGCAGGCGGGGACTGATCACCGGGACACAGGTCTCGCCGAGGAACGGCGTGCTCGTGTAACCGGGCCGGTCCATCCGCCGCCGGGCGATGACCAGATCGAATGTGTCCTTGAGGTGGTCCTCCACCGAGATCATCGGGCGGATGCGGACCTCGATGTTCGGATAGGCTCGTGCGAAGGCCGAGAGGCGGGGGATCAGCCAGCGCACGGAAAATGTCTCCGGCGCGCAGATCTGCAGCACATGGATGCCCCGCGGGCCGGCCAGCCGTTCGGTCGCAACAGACAGCCGGTCGAGGACCGCACTCGCCTGGTCCCTGTATTCCCGTCCTTCCCGGGTCAGCGTGACCTTGCGGTTCGCGCGGGCGAAGAGCGGAAAGCCGAACCAGTCCTCGAGCGCACGGACCTGCCGGCTGACGGCGCCGTGGGTCACGCCGAGCTCGTCGGCGGCGGCGGAAAAGCTCTCGAGCCGGGCGGCGGCCTCGAAGGCCTTCACCGCATTGAGGGGCGGGAGTCGTCTGTGCATGTGTGAGATTATCTCACGGAATGGAGAAACAATCTCGTTTGTCTCTTGCGCATCTGTCTGGAAAATGATGAGCGAATAACACGCGAGAGCCGACATGCCGACTGCCGACACCATGAAACCCGATGCCATCGTCATCCGCCCGCTGGCGGAGACGGACTCCATTTCGGACCTGACATCCCTGCTGCACCGGGCCTATGGCCAGCTCGCCCGCATGGGGTTGCGCTACATGGCCACCCATCAGGGCGAAGACGTCACCCGGCAGCGCGCGGCCGAGGGAACGTGCCTCGTCGCCCTCTCGGACGGCAAGATCGTCGGAACCATCATCGTCAAGGACGCAACCCAGACCAAAGGCTGCGCCTGGTACGACCGGCCGGGGATCGCATCCATCGGACAGTTCGCGGTCGAGCCGGACCTGCAAGCGAAAGGTCTCGGACGGCGTCTGATGGACGAGGCGGAGAAGCGCGCGGCGGCCTCCGGGGCGGCGGAAATCGCGCTCGACACGGCCGAGCCGGCGGCCCACCTCGTCGAATGGTACGGCCGGATCGGATACCGGTTCGTCGAATACATGCAATGGGATCACACGAACTACCGCAGTGTGATCATGAGCAAGCCGCTCGCAGGCGCGTCTTCCTGACCGTCACATAGGCAGTTTCCTCGTATCGAGCGCGCGATCGACCGCCCCCGGGATTTCGGAGCGGTCGATGCCAATATCCAGCAACTGGCGGTCGCTCATTGCGTCCAAAGTCCGGATGTTCGCTCTGCGCCGTAGTGCGCGGCGGATTTCGGCAATGCCGTGAAGAAGTGCCGTCTTTACGGCTTTGAGCAGCCGGGACGCCGCATTGGTCGGCGAAGGAATGATGTCGGGTTTCGGCGAGGCGCAGCAGAGCGACATGGATGATCTCCGTCGGTTGATCGCTCCGGAGCTCCTGTTCAAATAGAATATTTTTATTTGAATCGAGGGAGATCGGGGCGAGGAGTGGTGGGTCCAAGGTCCGTTGATTTACCGAGAAGATGAGGCTATGTGGTTGGAGGAACAAACGAGAAGATCTCGCTTTATAGCTTAGAAAAATTTGAAGATAGACGATGGCTCGACCGCTTCCCCCGCTGAACGCCCTCCGCGCCTTCGAGGCCGCCGGCCGGCATCTCAGCTTCACCAGGGCGGCGGCAGAACTGAACGTCACGCCGGCCGCCGTCAGCCATCAGGTGAAGGCACTCGAAGACCTGCTCGGTGTGCCCCTGTTCCGCCGTCTGACCCGGGCGCTGACGCTGACGGATGCCGGCCAGGCGGCCCTGCCGCTGCTGGGACAGGGCTTCGACAGGCTGGCCCAGGGCGTCGAGGCCATGCGCGCGCATTCCGAGAGCGGGGTTCTGACCATCAGCGTCAGTCCGTCCTTCGGCGGCATGTGGCTGGTGCCCCGGCTGGAGCGCTTCCGCCGCCGGCATCCTGAGATCGAGATCCGCATCGACGGCACCGACCGGCTGGCCGATTTCGCCCGCGGCGAAGCCGACATTGCGATACGCTATGGCCCCGGCGTGTATGACGGGGTGCGGATCGACTGGCTCTTCCACCAAATCAACACGCCGGTCTGCAGTCCGGCGCTGCTTGAGGGCGAGCATCCCTTGCGCAAACCGGAGGATCTCCGTCATCACACGTTGCTGCATATCGACTGGACCGAGGCGGAACCGAGCTGGCGCATGTGGCTGACGGCGGCCGGCCTACACGACATCGATCCGGCGAGCGGCCCCTGGTTCAGCATGGAGAGCATGGCGGTACAGTCCGCCCTCGACGGCTACGGGGTCGCGCTGGTCGGGGACGTGCTGGTCGCCGACCATCTCGCCGCCGGACGCCTCGTGCGCCCGTTCGATCCAAGCTTCAGCACGCCGCTCGCGTTTTCCTATTATTTGCTATGCGCGGAGGATCGCGTGGAGGTTCCGAAGATCGCGGCATTCCGGGAGTGGTTGCTGGAGGAGGCGCGGGATCTGCAGTCTGCTTGAAAAATAGGGGCCGGCGGGAAGTTACAGGCATAGGTGCGCGTGGAGTAAAGTGCGGTGTCACTTCGGTTTTCTTTTTTGTCAGGGGGGGGGGGCGAGCGGAGAGTCTTGGTCTGGCTGAATTCTTAGCCGCGTAATGCCGGTGGACTTAGATCGATTGGCCAAAGAAAATTATGAAGTATCAATTTTGATTTTTATATGATTACATAAATTATATTTTTAACATATATTTTCATCTCTGAGTTGAGAAATTTATGGGTGGTTTCAAGAAGAATGATGTTGTGGGGTGAGCCGTGAAAAAAATTTTAAAAGCGTTTTCTGTTTTGTTTTGTTTTCTGGTTCTGATTGGGGCTGCAGTTTCTGCGGAAAAAGAGCAAGGGGATGTAAAAAGCCCTTTAGATCGCTCCATGAAGTGTGAAGCGAATGCAAGTGGCGTTCCTATTATATGGGACCCAAAGAAATGTGGGCATTGGAATCTCGACACTCGAACAAAATCTACAGTAATTTCTGACACGCCCTATCCTGTGCAATACAGGATTTGCCGTGACATAAATAGTATTGAGTTGGCAAGTACGCTTTGGCTTGAAGTGGATGGTGATGTTTGGGGGTATCCACTTGAAAATACTCATAATCCAGGGGAGCGAGAAATTGATCCAGTTTATGGCCATTTAAGCGCAGGTGGCTGTGTTGTTGTTACTGGTTCTAGAATTGCGATGATTCTGGATCTTCAATCGGGAAACGAAACGTTTTTTGGAACTTTTGAGCCGTTAGATTTAGGTGGATCTGATCCGGGAGATGCGGGCGAGCTAGTACTCTCGCGTTGGAATATCAAAACAATATTTCGAACCGGGATGTCATCAGCGCAATCTACTGGTGTCTTGGGGTTGGAAGAAAATACATTGGTGAGAGTTTGTCGCGGTTTGACAGATGTTGACGGTGTATTAATTTCGCCGATCGTAGATGGTAAGCTCATGAGGGCGACTAGAGTATCAACCAGACTTAATCGCGAGATCTTTCCGGCAGACATTGCTGTCGATAGTTGCTTTACTACTTTTGCGAGAGAGGTTTTTCTTTACGCATCTGCAAACAGATCTGTCGCGGCATCAGTCTCAATCGAAGGGGTCGTGGGTTTTTATTCAGATTAGGCTGATTGATGGGGACATATAATATTGGTTTCCATTTAGGTCAGTCGTCGTAGGCGATCAGCGAGCTGAAGGGAATATCCAGCCGTTCACGGCCCTTGAGGAAGGTCAGTTCCATGATGCTGGCCGCACCGGTGACCTCGCCGCCGACCTTGCGCACCAGTTCGACCGCCGCGGCGAGCGTGCCGCCGGTGGCGAGCAGGTCGTCGAGGATGACCACGCGCTGGCCCGGCAGAATCGCGCCCTCCTGCACCTCGATGGTGTCTGTGCCGTATTCGAGGTCGTAGGTATAGGGAATGGTCTTGCCCGGCAGCTTGCCCTTCTTGCGCACCATGTGGAAGCCGAGGCCGAGCTCTAGCGCGAGCGGGGCGGCGACGAGGAAGCCGCGCGATTCGATGCCGGCCAGCACGTCCGGCTTGTAGGCCGAGACCACGTCCTTCAGGCGATCGACCGTCGCCTTCCAGGCTTCGGGGTGCGCGAGCAGCGTCGAGATGTCGTAGAACAGGATCCCCGGCTTCGGGAAATCCGGCACTTCGCGGATGTGCTGTTTCAGGTCCATCGACATGTCCTCGAGCCTCGGGTTGAGCAGCGGCCTTGATAGGTGAGAGTTGCGATAAATTCCAGTATCTTATGAAATGCAAAGCTTTTCAGGCCCGTGGGGGAGTCCTGAAGGCGGTCCATTTGCGTGCCGGGATTGGCCGGTACCGTTGTCCGGGGGGACGATCACGTGGCTGGAGCGGAGACCTCGCTATCCATCTCGGAGACCGGAGGCGAATTGCGCGTCGGGATCGCCGGGCCTTTGACCGTGGAAGCGGTCGGGCGGCTCGACCGGCAGTTCCGCGACGCGCTCTCCGCGACCCCGCGCCAGGTGGTCATCGATGCCACCGGCATCACCGCGCTCGACAGCGCCGGGGCCTGGGTGCTGCGCCGGACCTCGGACGCGTTCAGCGGCCGCGGGATCGATGTTCGGCTGGATGGGCTACAGGCGCGTTACGCGGCCCTGGTCGAGAAGGCCTTCGTGCCCGAACCGGAGGTGCCGGACGGCGAGAACGGCCCCAATCCTCTGATCGCGATGACGGCGCGCGCCGGCGAGGCGATGTTCGAAATGGCCCGCGTCGGCCGCGATCTGTTCGGCTTTTTCGGCCTTACCATCGTCTCGCTGCTGTCGCTTTTCACGGGGCGCACCAGGCTGCGTTTCGTCGCTCTCGTCAGCCAGCTCGAATATGTCGGCCTGAACGCGGTGGGCATCGTCTCGCTGCTCTGTTTCCTCGTCGGCGTGGTGCTCGCCTATATGGGCTCGCTGCAGCTCGAGCGCTTCGGCGCCGCGATCCTGACGGTCAACCTCGTCGGCGTCTCGGTCCTCCGCGAAATCGGCGTTCTGCTGACCGCGATCATCGTCGCCGGCCGTTCGGGGAGCGCCTTCACCGCACAGATCGGCACCATGAAAGTGAATCAGGAGGTGGATGCGCTGGAGACGCTCGGCCTCTCGCCGGTCGACGTGCTGGTGATCCCGCGTCTGATCGCGCTTTTCATCGCCCTGCCGGTGCTGGTTTTCATCGGTAATATCGCGGGGCTCGCGGGGGGCGCGATGATCGCTGTCCTGACGCTTGACCTCACGATCCAGCAGTTCCTGACGCAGCTGAAGAGCGCGGTCGATCTCTGGGATTTCTGGACCGGGATGATGAAGGCGCCGGTCTTCGCCTATGTCATCGCCGTGGTCGGCTGCCACCAGGGCCTGCAGGTCTCCGGGAGCGCCGAGAGCGTCGGGTTCCGGACCACAAAATCGGTGGTGGAGTCGATCTTCATCGTGATCGTGCTCGATGCGCTCTTCGCCGTCTTCTTCGCCGAAGTGGGGATCTGAGCCATGGCGGCGATGAACGAGGAAAGCATGGACGCGGATCCGGGCGGGGAGATGGCGATCCGGCTGCGCGGGGTGCGCAACCAGTTCGGCACGCAGGTCGTGCATGACGGGTTGGATCTCGATGTCCGGCGCGGCGAAGTTCTGGGCGTCGTGGGCGGCTCGGGGAGCGGCAAGTCGGTTCTGCTGCGGACGATCATCGGTCTGCAGATCCCGGCGGCGGGCGAGATCGAGCTGCTCGGCGAGAAAATCGAGGCCGGGCGGGGGGAGATGGCGACCCGCAAGCTGCAGGGCCGCTTTGGCATGATGTTCCAGGACGGCGCGCTGTTCAGCTCGCTCACCGTGGCGCAGAACATCATGGCGCCGATGCGCGAGAAGGGCGGCATTCCGAAAGCGCTGATGCATGAACTGGCGCTGCTGAAGATCAATCTCGTCGGCCTGCCGCCGAACGCGGCGGACAAGTTTCCCTCGCAGCTTTCCGGCGGCATGCGCAAGCGCGCCAGCCTCGCCCGCGCGCTCGCGCTCGATCCGCAGGTCGTCTTCCTCGACGAGCCGACGGCGGGGCTCGATCCGATCGGCGCCTCGAATTTCGACCTGCTGATCCGCGACCTGCAGCGCAGCCTCAATCTCACGGTGGTCATGGTGACGCACGATCTCGACAGCCTGGTCGCGATCTGCGACCGCATCGCCGTCCTCATCGACAAGAAGATCACGGTGGGTACCATGGCGGAGCTCGTGGCCAACCCGCATCCGTGGATCCAGGAATATTTTCACGGGCCGCGGGCGCGGGCCGCGTTCGACACTCCGGGCCTTGGAGACCGCCACGCAGAAGGAGGCGCACCCTAGATGGAAACACGTGCGAGTTACGTCATCGTCGGTCTGTTCGTCTTCGCGATGTTCGCCTCCGCGATGGGCTTCGTCATCTGGCTCGGCAAGGTCGAACTGGACCGCGAGGTCGCGCTCTACGACGTCGCTTTCGAGCAGCAGGTCACCGGCCTTTCGGTCGGCAGCCCGGTGCGTTACCGGGGCATTCCGGTCGGGCAGGTGCTGACCATCGGCATCAACCCCGACAATGTCGAGATCATCGACGTGCGCATCGAGATCGACAGCAAGGTTCCGATCAAGAGCGACGTCTACGCCGTGCTCGAGAGCCAGGGCCTGACCGGTGTCGGTTATATCCAGCTTGCGGGCGGATCCAATGACGCGCCGCCGCTGACGGCGCGGCCCGGCGACGAGGTGCCGGTGCTGCCGTCGAGAAACTCGGTCCTGCAGGATGTCGCGGCGGCGGCGCCCGAGATCGCCGCGCAGCTGGTGGTTCTGGTGAACCGTGCGAACCAGATCCTGAGCCCGGAAAACCAGGCGGCACTCCGGGGCACCCTGGAAAATCTCGAGCGGTTCTCAGGCGTGCTCGCAAGCCGGTCGGGCGCGATGGAGGCGATCATAGACGATCTGCAAGTCACCATGGCGACCATGGACGAAACCGTGCGCGATATCCGGGGCGATGTCGCGGTGATGAGCGAGGAGATCGCGCTGACCATGGCGACGACACGCGGGACCGTCACCGCCCTCGATGCCGAGATCGCGGCGGTGTCGGACGAATTGCAGGTCGCGCTGAAAAATGTCAGTGACGCGTCGGGCGGAGCCGCCCTTCTGATAAAAGACAATCGCGACGCGGTGAACGATTTCGCCACGACGGGCCTCTACGAACTGACGGAGTTCCTCGCCGAGGGCCGGTCGCTCATGGCGGACATGAGCCGCCTGGTCCGACAGGTGGAGTCGGATCCGTCGCGCATACTCTTCGGCAACAGGCAGCAAGGTGTGGAGACCGACCGATGAGCCAGAAACGTTCGGAGATCAGCCGCCGCAGACTTCTCGCCGGCACCGGAACCCTTCTGCCTGTCGCGCTGGCGGGGTGCAGCATCCTGCCGACGCCGAAACCGCCGGAGCAGCTCTACCGACTCTCGCCGAAAAGCACCTTCGACGCCGATATTCCGACGGTCGACTGGCAACTCGGGCTGGAGCCGCCGATCGCGCCCTCGGGTCTGAATTCCGCACGGATCGCGGTCATCCGCGGTGCGCTGACCATGGATTACTATTCGGGAGCCAAATGGATCGATACCGCTCCCTCCATGGTCTACCGACTGCTGATCGAGTCGTTCGAAAACTCGAAGAAGATCGTCGGCGTCGGGCGGAGCGGTGCCAGCCTCCGGAACGATTTCGAGCTCAGGACAGAACTCCGCGAATTCCAGGCGGAATATGTGGAGGGCGCGTCCGTGCCGACCATTCGCGTACGTATCAATTGCAAGCTCATCAAGAAACCGCAGCGCATCATTCTTGCGTCGCAGCCTTTCGAAGCCCTTGTGGAAGCGCCGGACAACCGCATCGAGAGCATCGTGAAGAGCTTCGATCTTGCGCTCGGCAAGGTGATGAGGAAAATCGTCGGCTGGACGCTGAAGAGCGCGGTTGAACTGACCGCCGGGTGACGCCGGGTTGACCCGCCGGGACCGGACGCGCAGTGTTTCCGGACGCGTCAGCGACGCCTGCAAGCACCAAGAGAGACCCGGCCATGAACCACGTCTTCCATCGCAATGCCAAAGCCGCCTATCCGACCGCTGAGAGAGGCGAGGGCGTCTACATCGTCGACACGGAGGGCAAGCGTTATCTCGATGCCAGCGGCGGCGCGGCGGTGTCCTGTCTCGGCCATAGCGAGCGCCGCGTGACCGAAGCGATCAAGCAGCAGCTCGACAAGATCCCGTTCGCCCATACCGGATTCTTCTCGAACGATCCGATGGAGCAACTGGCGGATCACCTGATCGCGCGGGCTCCGGGCGATCTCGACCGGGTCTATTTCGTTTCCGGTGGGTCGGAGGCGATCGAGGCGGCGCTGAAGATGGCGCGGCAGTATTTCATGGAGACCGGCCAGCCGGAGCGGCACAAGATCATCGCCCGCCGGCAGAGCTATCACGGCAACACGCTGGGCGCGCTCGCCGTCGGCGGCAACGAGTGGCGGCGCGAGCAGTTCAAGCCGCTTCTGATCGACACCTCCCACGTCTCGCCCTGCTTCGCCTATCGCGACCGGCGCGACGACGAGAGCGAGAAAGCCTACGGCCAGCGCGTCGCCAACGAACTTGAGACGGCGATCCTGGAACATGGCCCGGAGACGGTCGCGGCCTTCGTCTGCGAGCCGGTCGTCGGAGCGACACTCGGCGCGGTGCCGGCGGTGCCCGGATACCTGAAGCGGATCCGCGAGATCTGCGACAAGCATGGCGTGCTGCTGATTTTCGACGAGGTCATGTGCGGCATGGGGCGCACGGGCTACCTCTTCGCCTGCGAGGAGGACGGTGTCGCGCCGGATCTCCTGACCATCGCCAAGGGTCTCGGTGCGGGGTACCAGCCTATCGGTGCCACGCTGGTCTCCGCGAAGATCTTCAAGGCGATCCATGACGGCAGCGGCTTCTTCCAGCACGGCCATACCTATATGGGGCACCCGGCGGCCTGCGCCGGCGCTCTGGCGGTACAGAAGGTGATCGAGGAGGACAATCTGCTGGAGAATGTCCGGACCATGGGCGCGAAGCTGCGCACCGCGCTCGAGGAGCGATTCGGGAATCATCACCATGTCGGAGACATCCGCGGCCGCGGGCTGTTCATCGGTCTTGAACTGGTCGAGGACCGGGCGACGAAAAAGTGCTTCGATCCCGCGCGCAAGGTGAATGCGAAGGTGAAGGCAAAGGCGATGGAACTCGGTCTGATGTGCTATCCGATGGGCGGCACGATCGACGGCCGGGTCGGCGATCATGTGCTGCTGGCGCCGCCGTTCATCATCGACGACAGCCATGTCGAGGAAATCGTCACGAAGCTCGGCGAGGCGATCGACGCCGCGGTTGGCTGATGCCTGACGTTCCGCGGCCCATTACCCGGATTTACGGTGTGCTTCGGAACACGCGGATATCGGGTCGGACGCTCGATTTTCGGGAACTCGGCTTTTACCCTGCTGCAATTCAGGCCAACACGTTCATTCGAGGAGGCTTCATGAAAAAGGCGTTCGCACTTGGCATCGCGACGGCACTGGTTTCCGGCGCGGCTTTCTTGGGCTCAACCCGGGATGCCAATGCCGTCGAGCAAAGGCTCATCACAATCGGCACCGGTGGAGTGACCGGCGTTTACTACCCGACCGGCGGCGCGATCTGCCGCCTTGTGAACAAAGACCGCAAGAAGCACGGCATCCGTTGCTCCGTCGAATCGACCGGCGGCTCGATCTATAACATCAACACGATCCGCGATGGCGAACTGGACATGGGCGTTGCCCAGGCGGACGTCCTCTACAGTGCCTATAAGGGAGAGGGGTCGTTCGAGGACGCCGGCGCCTTCGCCGATCTGCGCTCTGTATTCTCATTGCATTCCGAACCTATCACGGTCGTTGCCCGCGCAGACGCAGGCATCAAAAATGTGACCGATCTGAAGGGGCACCGGGTCAATATCGGAAATCCGGGTTCCGGCAGCCGAGATACCTATCAGATCGTCGAGAAAGCCCTCGGCTGGACGCGTAGCGACCTGAAATTCGCCGCTGAGCTCACATCCGCTGAAACCGGACAGGCGCTTTGTGACAACAAGATCGATGCCTATTTCTGGCTGGTCGGTCATCCGTCGGCGCTGACCAAGGAATCGGTCGCTTCCTGCGATGCCGTGCTGGTCAATGTCACAGGTCGGGAAATCGACAAGCTGGTCGAGGAGCATCCCTATTACCGCAAGGTCATGATTCCGGGGGGCATGTATGCAGGTAATTCGAACGACGTACACAGCATCGGTGTCGCCGCGACCCTGATCACTTCCGCCGCGTTATCCGATGACGTCATCTACGAAATTACGAAGGCGGTCTTCGCAAACTTGGAGGTTTTCAAGAACCTCCATCCGGCCTTTTCGCATCTCAAAGAATCCGAAATGATAACCAGCGGCCGTTCCGCGCCGGTCCATAACGGCGCGGTGCGCTATTTCAGGGAGCGGGGCTGGATGTGACTCTGTCCTTGCTGCCGTAAAGACCGGCCTGATTGGCTGGTTCAGGCGAGGGTCAGGAGCGGAACAGACCGAGCACGACTTCCGGGCTGCGGTTGGCGATGCCAAGGGAGAGCTGGCTGAGTTGGCCGCGTGCCTGATCGGCTGCGAGCCGGGCGGCTTCGCGTCCGAGATTGGCGTCGACGAGATTGCCGAGACCTTCTTCCGTTGCATCCGAGATACCCTGGAGCTGGTCGTTCTGCGCGACGATGCGCCGGGAACTTGCCCCCAGCTCTCCGAGCGAATTGTTGAGGGCGGTCTGGAAGGCCGCAAACTCGTTCGACAGGACGGAAGCCGGATCGCTGAAATCCGCCGCGGCAAGCGCCGTGAGACTGTCTCCCACGCTGCCCTGACCGGAAACGGTCAGGGTGTCGCCGTTCTCGTTCTGCAGCGTGTTCAGGTCGCCTGCGCCGGATTGCAGCAGGTTCGTTCCGTTGAAGCTGGCGTTGTCGACGAAACCCTGCGCCTGTTCCAGAAGCGCGTTCACGTCGTTCTGGACGATGCCGCGCTGTTCGGCGGTAAGCGCGGGGTTCGACAGTTCGACAAGCTTGCCCTGAATATCCTGGGTCAGGTTGGAAATTCCGGTCGCGCCGGCGGTCGCAACGCTTACGGCGCCCGCCGTCTGATTGAGCCCCTGCTGGACAGCGGCATTCGCGCTGAGCTCGCCGCGGATGCTCTGTGCAATAGCGAAGATCGCGGCCTGATCGAGGGCGCCCGATACACGCTGTCCGGTCGAGATCCGGTTCTGTGTCTGATCCTGAAAGGAGCGCGCGGAATTCAGATTCCGGAGCGCGGTAAACGCGCCGGCATTCGTGTTGATGGAGTTGTTGATGGCCATGGCCTCAGTTCCATTTTGACAATGCAGCAGAGCAATCGAGCACCTGCCGATTATATGCTCTTATTTTTAAATATAGCATCAAACGGCTGTTTTGTAAGTTACAGGCTTCATCTATCGCGTTGTATTTTCTGTAATTTAAATGCGATTTCGAGGGGATTGCGACCTTCGTCGAGTTCGACCCGGTCCGGATCTGCTCGTGGCGCCTGAAGATCCCGAGTCCGGTGCGGACTTTTTTTCGGCTCGGGGATGAAGCTGCTCGCGTCAAGAAGATAACTTGGCGTGAATATGAGTAGGCCCAGCGTTCTTCTGACGTGACAAATTGCCACCCTTTTGGTCGTTTGGGTGGCTGTGGCCTCGCTTAAGATATGCATAGAGAACGAGCATATTCAGTTATCTTTTTTTAATAATTTTCTGCAAGAAGTTTCAATTGTGAAGGTCTTGACTGCGATTGGCTTCGTGGAGCGGCCCACCTTCCGGGTAACTCTGGCTAGAGAAAATCCAGTAATTTGTGAGACTTGTAGCATCTTGTTGCGACATAGCATTGAGAGTCCGAATCCTTTCTGCTATTGTTGCGCTGTATTTTGGGGTGAGCAGAGCGTCGGGCGTTCGGAAAGTCGGCTCGCGAAGACTTGGTGGGGTTGAATAGTGGCTGTTTGGGAACAGGCCGAAGAAAGCTTTTCCGAAGCGTTGCTTCGCTCCGTCGCACGTTTCGTTGGCATGGTCTGCCTTGTTACCCTTGTCGTCGGTCCGGTGGTCGCTGGTGGATGGATGGCCAGCGCCTATATCGTCTACCGAACGAACTCAGACGAACTGCAGCTCCCGGCCCTTGAAAAGAAAATCCCGTCGCCCACCGAACTGATCCAGTCTTCGGCCAATACGCGGTCCGCGAAGCACTAGGACGGTCCTGACCGGCTCACCTTCTTCATGAATTTCAGAGCGGCATCGATTGCGCCCGCGAGGTTGTCGTTGACCGTATGACCGGACGCCTTGCGCGGGGCGAGATCGTGATTTCCGTCCGCCGCCCAATAAAGTTCGACATTGCCGGACAGCTTGTAGCCTTCAACTTCTTCCCGGCCCCCGAACGGATCGCGCTCGCCCTGCAGGATCAGAGTTGGGCAGGTCATGGTCTCGAGATGCGCGGTGCGGAGTTTCTCGGGGTTGCCGGGCGGGTGGAACGGGTAGCCGAAACAGAGCGTGCCGGCGACGCCGGATTCCTCCGCGACAAGCGTTGCCATGCGCCCGCCCATGGACTTGCCGCCTATGAAGAGCGGCCCAGTCCCCGAAGCCGCTGCAATTGTCTCGCGCCAGGTTTCGAGCAACACGGGTTGCCGGTCAGGCGGTCTTCGGCCACCTTCGGTCCGGCGGGCTGCCATATAGGGGAATTCAAACCGCAGGACACGGTACCCGGCTTCGGCGATGCCCTCCGCGACCCGGTTCATGAAGGGCGTATCCATCGGCGCACCGGCCCCGTGCGCCAGGATCAGGGTCGCAGGCGCATTCTCGGGGCCGTTCTCGAGGAAGTCTGATGCCGGCACCGGGCAGGGATCAGATGTTGGAGAAGAAGTCGTTGCCCTTGTCGTCGGTGACGATGAAGGCCGGGAAGTCCTCGACCTCGATACGCCAGACCGCTTCCATGCCGAGCTCCGGATATTCCTGCACCTCGACCTTCTTGATGCTGTCCAGCGCCAGCTTCGCGGCCGCGCCGCCGACGGAGCCGAGATAGAAGCCGCCGTACTTCTTGCAGGCTTCGCGAACCTGCGGCGAGCGGTTGCCCTTGGCCAGCATGACGAAGCTGCCGCCCGCTTCCATGAAGGGATCGACGTAAGAGTCCATGCGACCGGCGGTGGTCGGACCGAACGAGCCGGAAGCGTAGCCTTCCGGGGTTTTGGCCGGGCCTGCATAATAGACCGGGTGGTTCTTGATGTAGTCCGGCAGTCCCTGGCCGCTGTCGAGGCGCTCCTTCAGCTTCGCGTGGGCGATGTCGCGCGCGACGATGATCGGGCCGCTCAGCGAGACCGGGGTCTTGATCGGATACTGGCTGAGGGTCTTGCGGATCTCTTCCATCGGCTTGTTGAGATCGATCTTCACCACGTCACCCTCGAACTCGCTCGGATCGATGTCCGGCATGTATTTCGCCGGATCGGTCTCGAGCCTCTCGACGAAGATCCCGTCCTTCGTGATCTTGGCAAAGCACTGGCGGTCGGCGGAGCAGGAAACGCCGATGCCGACCGGAAGGGAGGCGCCGTGGCGCGGCAGGCGGATGACGCGGACGTCGTGGCAGTAATACTTGCCGCCGAACTGCGCGCCGATGCCCATTTCCTGGGTCATCTTCAGCACCTGCTGCTCCATCTCCACGTCGCGGAAGGCGTGGCCGGACTCGCTGCCCTTGGTCGGCAGGCCGTCGAGATACTTCGTCGAGGCCAGTTTCACCGTCTTCATGTTGAATTCGGCCGAGGTGCCGCCGATCACGATCGCGAGGTGATAGGGCGGGCAGGCCGCGGTGCCGAGCGTGCGGATCTTGGTGTCGAGGAACTTCATCAGGGCGGACGGGTTCAGGATCGCCTTGGTTTCCTGATATAGGAACGACTTGTTCGCCGAGCCGCCGCCCTTCTGGCAGAACATGAACTTGTAGGCGTCGCCCTCGGTCGCATAGAGCTCGATCTGCGCCGGCAGGTTCGAGGCCGTGTTCTTCTCCGTAAACATGTCGAGCGGCGCCATCTGGCTGTAGCGCAGATTGTGCTTGGTGTAGATGTTGAAGACGCCGCGCGCGATGTCGCGTTCCTCGTTGAAGCCGGTGAAGACGTTCTGGCCCTTCTTGCCCATCACGATGGCGGTGCCGGTGTCCTGGCACATCGGCAGCACGCCGCCGGCGGAAATGGCCGCGTTCTTCAGAAGCTCGTAGGCGACGAACTTGTCGTTGTTCGTCGCCTCGCTGTCCTCGAGGATGTTCTTCAGTTGCTGCAGATGCGCCGGGCGCAGCAGGTGGGAGATGTCGCGGAAGGCCTGCTCGGTCAGCAGCGTGAAGGCTTCCGGCTCGATCACGAGCATGTCCTGACCGCGGAATTTCTCGACGCCGACATGGTCGCCGCTCAGCTTGCGGTATTCGGTCTTGTCTTCCGCGAGCGGAAACATCTCGGTGAAGTTCATCTCTTCCATCAGTCTCTCTCCAGCATAGCTCAGCACTTCGGTCGCGTTGGTCGCGTCCCGTTATGGCCGGCCCGAGGCGCAGGCGCGCCGGACCTTACTTCTTCTTGCGGAAATTATCGAGCGAGACGACCTGGCCCATGGCCTCTGTATTGCCGTCGTTTTCCGGCAGCTCTTCCGCGGCCTCGTCGTCGGACATTTCGGGCAGGTCCATGTCTTCCAGCTCGCTCTCGTCGAGGGTCTGGAACTGGAGCCCGAACTTGACGGACGGATCCGCAAACCCGGTGATTGCCGCGAACGGAATGACGAGCCGCTCGCGCACGTCGTTGAAGCTGAGCGAGACGGTGAAGAGCTCTTCCTCGATTTCCAGGTCCCAGAACTGGAACTGGAGCACGATGGTCATCTCGTCGGCATATTTCTCAAGCAGGTAGGGCGGAATGGAGACGCCATCGGCCCGGGTCTTGAAGGTGATATAGAAGTGGTGATTGCCGGGGAGGCCATGCTGCGCGACCTGTCGGAGCGCGCGCCGGACAACTCCGCGCAGCGCCTCGTCCACCATCATGTCGTATTGGAAAGGCTCTTCCAAAATTTCCCCCGGGTACGCGTCGTTCGGCACTCTCAAATTTAAGCGGGACGCTTCTGTTGCCAGGTGCGCCCCAAACCCCGCCTAAAAGTGCGAACCCTTAGGACTTAATTGAAGCACCTGACTGCTTACGCAGCGAGGCGAGCTTCCGCATAGTTGTCGTTTGCAACTACTATAATGGCCCGATAACGGCGGAACCATGCCGAGCGAAAAGACTATCTTTACCACACGCGTCGATCCTATTTCGCCCCCAAGGAGCCAGCCGTGAGGCCAGATATCTTTGGTGGAGGCGCCGGGTACCGCCCCCGGGTCCGCAATGCTTATTCCATAGGCCGTTTATCGCCATAGTCGGTTGCCCGACAGGCTGAATATAGGCGCTTGTGCCCTCGGGAAAAAGAGGAGAGTTGGCCGCAGATCGAGAGATTCAGGATTGCGCGAGACGCAGGAGTGCGAGTTCTCTCGCACGTTTCATCGGCGCGCTCCAGTCTCCGGGAACGGATTGCGTGCAGCGGTGGTTCGCGGCGAGAAAACTGTCCTGTCCCTCGATCAGCGGGACCCAGCCGGGCGTTGACAGCAATTCGATGGTCGGTGTCCCGACGGCACCAGCGAGCGCGGCTGTCGCGTTACCGACGGAGAGTACGAGATCGAGGCAGCCGGAAAGGGCGGCGAGGCTTTCGATGTCGTTGCGCAGATCCAGTCCTTCGAGCTGCAGGATATTCTGTCCCGAGAACTCCGAAAGCCGCTCGATATCCTCGGCCGTCGGATCGTATTGCAGGCACAGGAAGGAAACGTCCGGCAGCGACAGGAGATCGCGCCAGGCTTCGAGGGGCGGATAGTTCGTGGCGCGGCCGAAATGCTGCGCTCCGCTGGCCCAGGAAAGGCCGACCCAGCGCGCGGGCCCCGGCTGATCGCGCAGCCGGTCCCGAAGCGGCGCCGAAATGTCCGGGTCAGGTTTGAGGAAACCGTGATCGTTATTCGGCAAGGTCAGCGGGCGGGCGAGCCTGAAAGCGACGCTGCCAAGTTCGATGTAACAGTCCGGGCCATCTTCCGGCGGCAGCCAGCCATAGGAATAGTGGCCGCGACCGCCCCGTTTGATGCGGGAGAAGGCATGGATCCGGATGCCGGGAAGTGACCGTTCGAACAGCGAAACAAGGCGCGGGTCGCATTCGACCGTCAATTGCCGAGCTTTCCCGGCAAGTTCTGGCAGCAAAGCCGCGAGGCGAATCTCGTCGCCGAGGCCCTGTTCGCTGACCACAAGCAGGTGCCGCTCACGAATGTCGCTTCCGTCCCAGCGGGGCAGTGTCAGGGTGCGTGCGGGCGCGTCGGGCAGACGCGGATCGAGCCGTGCTTCGAAGGCGCGCCACCCTTCCTCGACCTTGCCCTGGACCAGAAGGTGAATGGCGTAATTCCGTCGCGATGCCGGACTGTCCGGCGCGAGTTTTAGGGCGGCCTTGTAGTGGCGCTCGGCGCTTTCGAACATGTTTCGCAGGCTGAGGGCCTCGGCGAGGTTGCCGTGATGTGCCGCCGTCGGGGCGAGCGCGACCGAGCGGGAAAATGCCGCAACGACATCGTCATTGCACCCGGTTTTCAAGCTGATCTCGCCGAGCGCCGAATAAACCTGGGACGCCTCCGGGTTGCGGATGGCGAAGCGGCGCAGTGCCGTTCTTGCCTCGTCCGGTGCGCCGAGATCAGACCGGCACTGGGCCAGACCGACCGCGGCCTCGGCCATGTCCGGTAGCGCATTGTGCAGGCGATCGAACAGGTCGGCGGCGCGCTCGGTGGAACCGGAGAGCCGGTAGGCCGTCGCGAGGGTAAAGGCGATCAGTATGTCGCTGGGCGCCGCGGCGAGGCCTTGTTCCAGGCGCGCGCAGGCCTCGTTCCATCTGCCTTCGGTCATCAGGCGGCGGCTGTCGGCCAGCAATGAGTCGCGGCTATCCGGCATCGTGGCCCTTTCGGTCCGGTCCCGTCGGCAGGAATGATCGGGGCAAAAGTGCGAGCGGATTCAGACGGGTGTCAATCTGCAATCGCTGGCGAACCGCAATCGCTTGCGTTGGCCGGGCACGGCTTCACAATATATATCCTATTACTCGGAACTCGACTGGGCGACTCCCGCATGCGGCAATATCTCGATCTCATGGCAAAGGTCCTGGAGGAAGGAACGGACAAGACGGACCGAACCGGGACCGGCACGCGCTCCATCTTCGGCCACCAGATGCGGTTCGACCTTTCGGCGGGATTTCCGGTTCTGACGACCAAGAAGCTGCATCTGAAATCCATCATCCACGAACTTCTCTGGTTCCTGGCGGGCGACACGAACATCGCCTATCTGCAGCAGAACGGGGTCCGGATCTGGAACGAGTGGGCGGACGAGAACGGCGATCTCGGTCCGGTCTACGGTCATCAGTGGCGCTCCTGGCCGGACCGCGACGGCGGCACGATCGACCAGATCCGGAACCTGCTCGACGATATCCGCGACCGGCCGGATTCCCGGCGGCTGATCGTCACTGCTTGGAACCCGGCGGACGTGCCGAAGATGGCGCTGCCGCCGTGCCATTGCCTCTTCCAGTTCTATGTCGCCGACGGCGAGCTCTCCTGCCAGCTCTACCAGCGCAGCGCGGACATCTTCCTCGGCGTCCCGTTCAATATCGCCTCCTATGCGCTGCTCACCATGATGGTGGCCCAGGTGACAGGACTGAAGCCGGGCGAGTTCATTCACTCCTTCGGCGATGCGCATCTCTACAAGAACCATTTCGATCAGGCCCGCGAGCAGTTGCAGCGCATTCCGGGACGTTTGCCGACCATGCGGATCAATCCGGAGGTGACCGACCTCTTCGCCTTCCGTTTCGAGGATTTCGAGCTGCTCGATTACGAGGCCGCTCCGCACATCGCCGCGCCGGTCGCGGTCTAGGACCTTTCATGAGCGACAAAGTGGTGAAGTTTCCGGTGCCGGCGATCGTCGTCGCCGTCTCCGACAATGGCGTGATCGGTGACGGGGAGAAGATGCCCTGGCATCTTCCGGACGACCTGAGGCGGGTGAAACGGATCACCATGGGCAAGCCCCTGGTGATGGGGCGCAAGACCTTCCAGTCGATCGGACGGCCGCTGCCGGGGCGCACCAACATCGTCGTCACCCGCGACCGCGGCTTCAAGGCGGACGGCGTGCAGGTCGCTCACGATGTTACCGAGGCGCTGGATCTGGCGCGCCGCATTGCGCTGAATGACGGTGTCGACGAGATCGTTGTCTTCGGAGGAGCGGAGATCTACCGTCAGGCGATGGACAAGGTGCAGCGCATGCACGTCACCGAGATCCATCTCGAGGTCGAGGGCAAGACCCGTTTCCCGGATTTCGACCGCGCGGACTGGAGAGAGACGGAGCGGACGGACCATCCGGAGAAGGACGGCAGCCCGGCGCACAGTTTCGTCACGCTGGAGCGGAGCTGAGGCCATGACCGCAAGCGCGATCGAAATCCGGGCGATGGTTCCGGAGGATGCGAGCCGGGTGCTGGCGATCTATCAGGCCGGGATCGAGACCGGTCACGCGACCTTCGAGTCCGTTGCGCCCGACTGGCCGGCCTTCGACGAGAAATATCTGCCGGAATGCCGGCTCGTGGCGGCGATCGGCCGCGAAGTCGTCGGCTGGGTCGCCCTGACGCCGGTCTCCAAGCGCGCGGTCTATCGCGGCGTCGCCGAGCACAGCATCTATATCTCGGCAAACGCACGCGGACAGGGTGTCGGACGGAAGCTGCTCGAAGCGCTGGTGTCGGCCTCCGAGCGTGCCGGGTTCTGGACCTTGCAGACCAGCATTTTCCCCGAGAACGAGGCCAGCATCCGTTTGCATGAGGCTTACGGCTTCCGCGTTCTCGGGCGCCGCGAGCGGATCGCCAAGATGACCTACGGCCCGATGGAAGGGCAGTGGCGCGACACCGTGATCATGGAACGGCGGAGCGCCACTGTCGGCGTCTAGTTGAAGACGATCTTGGGCGCCGCCCGGCGCCCGCTGTCGCCGCTGCCGATCTTCGCCCAGACCTTCTCCGCGATGCCCTTGTAGGCAACCGCATGCGCGCTCTCCGGAGCGGAAACGACGATCGGGTTACCGGCATCCGACGTCTCGCGGATGTCCATATGCAGCGGAACTTCGCCGAGGAAATCGACGCCGATCCGCTCGGCCTCGTCGCGGGCGCCGCCATGGCCGAAGATGTCGGAGCGCTCGCCGCAGCTCGGGCAGAGGAAATAGCTCATGTTCTCGATGATGCCGAGCACCGGCACATCGACCTTGCGGAACATGTTGAGGCCCTTGCGGGCGTCCAGCAGGGCGATGTCCTGCGGCGTCGAGACGATCACGGCGCCGGCGAGCGGCACGCGCTGCGACATGGTGAGCTGGGCGTCGCCGGTGCCCGGCGGCATGTCGACCACGAGCACGTCGAGCTCGCCCCAGAGCACGTCGCGCAGCATCTGTTCCAGCGCGCTCATCACCATAGGCCCGCGCCAGATCGTCGGGCTGTCCTCCGGCACCAGGAAGCCGATGGACATGCATTTGATCCCGAACCGCTCCAGCGGCTTTAGGGTCTTGCCGTCCTCCGTGGTCGGGCGGCCGGAAATGCCCATCATGCGGGGCAGGGAGGGGCCGTAGATATCGGCGTCGAGGATGCCGACGGTGAGGCCGGACGCCTTCAGCGCGAGCGCGAGGTTGATCGCGGTGGTGGATTTGCCGACACCACCCTTGCCCGAGGCGATGGCGATGATCGACTTGATGCCAGGGACCAGCGTCTTCTGAGTGTTCTGCGCCGGGCGCGCCTGCGTTCCGGGGCCGGCTTGCGGCGCCTGCCTCGGCGCGCCCTGCTGCGGCGGCTGACCTTGTCCGGACGGGCGGTGGGCCGTCAGCACGGCGGTGACGGAGAGCACGCCGGCGAGGCCGTCGACGGCCTTCTCCGCTGCCTGGCGCAGCGGCTCGAGCTGTGGGCCGCGCTGGGGGTCGACCTCGATCGCGAAACCGACATTGCCGTCCTTGACGACAAGGCCGCTCACCATGCCGAGGCTGACGATGTCCTGCCCCTTGTCGGGGTCTTCGACGGCCTTCAGCGCCGCCAGGACCTGTTCTTCCGTTACCCGTGCCATGCTTGATTTCTCCGGCTTTTGGCCAATATGCGGATGCAGCACTCTGTGGTGCGCAAGCAGATATACGCTTCCCCTATTTCTTTGCAACCGGGGGGGCATCTGCTAAGAGCGACGATGCGCTTGGAAATGAGGGGAAACATATATGCCTTGGAGTAATCAAGGTGGTGGCGGCGGTCCTTGGGGCGGCGGCGGTGGTAACGGGTCAGGCGGCGGTGGAGGCGGCAAGTCTCCCTGGGGCGGCCGCGGACCGGGAGGTTTCGGCGGTGGTGGGGGCGGCCAGCAGCCGCCGGACATCGACGAGGTGATCCGCCAGGGCCAGGCGCGGTTGAGGGGCATGTTGCCGAAGGGCCTCGGAGGTCCGACCGGGATCACTCTTGTCGTCGTCGGTCTTCTCGCACTCTGGCTTTTCTCCGGCCTCTACCGTGTGCAGCCGAACCAGCAGGGCATTGAGCTTGTTTTCGGCCGTTATACCGGCGTGCCGACCGACCCGGGCCTGCACTGGAATTTTCCGTCGCCGATCGGATCCGTCATCCGGCCGGACGTGACGCGCGAAAACCGCATCGAGGTGGGCTACCGCAGCTCCGGCGACGGCTCCAGCCGCAGCTCCGTGCAGCGTGACGTGCCCGAAGAAAGCCAGATGATCACCGGCGACGAGAATATCGTCGATATCGATTTCGTCGTGTTCTGGCGTATCGCCGATGCCGGCCACTTTCTCTTCAATCTCCAGGATCCGGAAGAGACCGTGAAAATGGCGGCAGAGTCCGCGATGCGCGACGCCATCGGCAAACGGCCGATTCAGGTCGCGCTGACCGAAGGCCGTCAGCTGATCGAAAGCACGGTGCAGGAAGATCTGCAGAATCTGATGAATGAATACGTGGCCGGCGTCGATGTGCGTCAGGTCCAGCTGCTCGCGGTCGATCCGCCGAAGCAGGTGATCGACGCTTTCAACGAGGTCCAGCGTGCCCGTCAGGACAAGGACCGGCTGAAAAACGAAGCCGAGACGTTCCGCAACGACGTTGTCCCGCGGGCCCGGGGCGAGGCGGCGCAGATCATCGAGGAGGCGGACGCCTACCGTCAGGAAGTCATCAACCGCGCAACCGGTGACGCCGACCGCTTCCGGTCCGTCTACACGGCTTATTCGGCGGCCAAGGACGTGACCCAGAAGCGGATCTATCTCGAGACACTGGAAGAGGTTCTCGGCAACGTGAACAAGGTCATCATCGACAACGGCGCTAGCGGCGAAGGCGGAGTGGTTCCATATCTGCCTCTGCCCGAAGTGCAGAAGCAGATCCAGCAGAACCGCTCCTCGACGGGAGGCACGCAATGAACCGCGGACTCGCCATTATCGGCGTACTGGTCCTGATCGCGGGGATCGTCGCCTTCACTTCCCTTTTCGTCGTCTCTCAGGTTCAGCAGGCGATCGTGCTCCAGTTCGGTGAACCGAAGGCGGCCGTCAAGGATCCGGGCCTCAAAGTGAAGATGCCCTGGCAGAACGTGATCTACTACGACAAGCGCGTGCTCGATCTCGATCCGCCGAAACAGCAGGTCATCCTCTCCGACCAGAAGCGTCTCGACGTGGACAGCTACGCGCGTTTCAAGATCGTCGATCCGCTGCTGTTCTATCAAACGGTTCGCGACGAACTCGGCGCGCGCTCGCGTCTCAGCCCGATCATCAATTCGGCGCTGCGCCGCGTTCTCGGTAACGAGACGCTGCTGAGCATCCTGTCGGATCAGCGTATCCAGATCATGGCCAGCATCCGGGCCCAGGCCAATGACGGCGCCCGCCCGCTTGGCATGGAACTGGTCGAGGTGCGGATCCGCCGAGCGGATTATCCGGAAGAAACCAGCCTCAATATTTACAATCGGATGAAGTCCGAGCGTGAACGCGAGGCCAAGGAATTCCGGGCGCAGGGTCAGGAAGAGGCGCAGAAGATCCGCGCCGATGCCGACAAACAGCGCGTGGTCATCGTGGCGGAAGCCAAGAAGCAGTCCGAGATCCTGCGCGGTCAGGGCGATGCGGAGGCGATCAAGATCTACGCCGATGCTTTCGGCCAGGATCCGGAGTTCTTCGCATTCTACCGTTCGATGCAGGCCTATCGGAACGCGATGAAGTCGGGGGACACCACGATGGTGCTTTCGCCGGATAGCGACTTCTTCAAGTACTTCAAGGACATCCAGGGAGCGCCGGCGTCCAAGTAGGGACGCCGCGCAACCCGGGAACAGGCGGGGGCAGGGGCCGTGACAGATTTTCTGACGGCGCTTGCCCTCGTTTTTTTTATCGAGGGCTGTCTCTATGCGCTGATGCCGGGGCGCATGCAGCACATGATGCGGCTGGCCCTCGAAATGGATCCGGCGAGCCTGCGCCGCGCGGGTCTGATCGCGATGGCGATCGGCTTCGGGCTGGCATGGCTGATCCGGGCCGCGTAAGCACAATCGCGTGTGCTGCCCTGCCGGGACATGCCCCTTTTCGGACATAGTTGTGCAATTCTCACCATAATGCCGCCACACCCTGCGGCTATATCTGACATTATGGAAGGGATGGCGTTGACAGTCGCCTGATCGTCCCCACCTTGTTGACGTGTTTCTTAGGGACGAATGGCACTCGGACTGCCGTGCGCGGCCTGGTCGCCGGTGCGATGCGGGTTCCCTGTTCCGAACGAACAGAAAAGCTTGGCTAAGGAGCTATGGAAACATGAAAGGCGTCACCACAGAGGTCTCTGTCATGGTCTTGAAAGGCCTCAGAAACGGTCTTATGGCCGGGTTCCTGGCGGTTGCCGTGGCCGTACCGGCGTTTACGCCGGCCGCTCCGGCGTTCGCCCGGGCCGCTCCGGAGAGCTTCGCCGACCTGGCGGAGAAACTGCTGCCCGCGGTCGTGAACATTTCCACGACACAAACCATCACCGCATCCGACAATGGACGCACCTTGCCGCCGGGCACTCCCTTCGAGGAGTTCTTCAAGGAATTCGAAGACCGGATGCGACCCGATAACGAGCGCCGCTCGCGTCGCGCCCAGTCGCTCGGGTCAGGCTTCATCATCGACAAGGCCGGCTACGTCGTCACCAACAACCACGTGATCAAGGACGCCGACGAGATCCTGATTCGCATGCAGGACGACACGGAATTCGCTGCCGAGCTGGTCGGCACCGATCCGAAGACTGACATCGCCGTACTCAAGTTCGATCCGAAAGGGGTCGACCTTCCGGCGGTCAAGTTTGGCGATTCCGACAAGATGCGGGTCGGCGACTGGGTTGTCGCGATCGGCAATCCGTTCGGCCTCGGTGGAACGGTTACGGCCGGTATTGTCTCGGCCCGCGGCCGCGACATCGGGCAGGGTCCGTATGACGATTTCATCCAGACCGACGCGGCGATCAACAAGGGCAATTCCGGCGGCCCGCTGTTCAATATCGACGGCGAGGTCATCGGTGTGAACACCGTGATCTTCTCGCAGTCCGGCGGTTCGGTCGGCATCGGTTTCGCGGTTTCCTCCGCACTGGCCGATCCTGTGGTGAAGCAGCTCAAGGAATTCGGCCGCACCCGCCGCGGCTGGCTCGGTGTGCGGATCCAGGAAGTGACCCCCGAGGTCGCCGAAAGCCTGTCTCTCGACGGTGCGCGCGGCGCGCTCGTGGCTCACGTCAATGACCAGGGCCCGGCGAAGACGGCCGGAATCAGGGCAGGCGACGTGATCCTGAAATTCAACAACCGCGACGTGGATACCATGCGGGAACTGCCGAAGATCGTCGCGCAGACCCCGATCGGGAGGGACGTTCCGGTCGAGCTCTGGCGCGGCGGCAAGAAGGTTCGCGTGACGGCGAATATCGGAGAGCTCGAGGAAGCCGAGAAGCAGGCTCTGCTGACCAGCGGTGGCCCGCAGCCGGCTCCGTCAGAGCCGGATAGGGTCGAGTCGCTTGGCCTTGAATTGTCGGCGATCAGCGACGAAATGAAGTCCAAGTATTCGCTCGATAGCGACGCGTCCGGGGTCGTCGTGACGGAAGTCGATCCGGATGGTCCGGCCGCTCGTGATCTCCGGGCCGGCGACGTGATCGTCGAGGTTCAGCAGAACGCGGTTTCGTCTCCGGACGGCGTGCAGAAGGGCATTTCGGACGCCAGAAGCGCCGGCAAGAAATCGGTGCTCCTCACCGTGAATCGCGGCGGCGAGATGAGGTTTGTCGCACTCCGCATTACTGAGGGCTAATCTCCCCCCGCCCCCCCAGGCAGCCCTAGCGGGTGCGACGCGCGGCGCCGGTCGAAAGGCCGGCGCCGTTGTTTTATGCGTTCACTCAGGGAGCGAAATCGGCGCGCCTGTAACCCTGAAGATGAAGCAGGGCACTCAGATCGCCGTGATCGATACGGAACCGCGCGGCTTCGCGCACCGCCGGTTTGCCGCGGAAGGCGACACCGGTTCCGGCGGCTTGCAGCATGGCAAGGTCGTTGGCCCCGTCGCCGACCGTCACGGCATCCCCCGGCCCGATCCCGAGTTCGGCGCAAAACTCGTTCAGCGCCACCAGCTTCGCGTCACGTCCGAGGATCGGCTCTCCGACAGTCCCGGTAAACGCGCCGCCGGTGACGTTCAGCGTGTTCGCACGGTCGGTATGAAAACCGAGGCGCTCGCGCACAGGCCCGGTCAGCGAGGTGAAACCGCCGGAAACCAGAGCTGTGTATGCGCCGTCGCGTTTCATTGTCGCGACGAGGGTTCGGGCGCCGGGTGTGATCTCGACTTCCTTGAGCAGGCGGTCGAGCAGGCTCGCCGGATGGCCGGCCAGCATCGCCACGCGTGCCTTCAGCGCGCCTTCGAAGTCTATCTCGCCACGCATGGCGCGGGCTGTGATCGGCGCGATCTTGTCGCCGATGCCGGCATAGGCCGCGAGATCGTCGAGGGATTCCGACGTGATGACGGTGGAATCCATGTCGGCGATCAGCAACCGCTTCCGGCGCCCTTCGGCTGCCTGGATATTGATGTCGACAGCGAGGCCCGCGAGCGCCTCATGCAGTGCCACAGACAGGCTCTCCGAAACAGTGCCGTCGAATGGCAAGTCGAGCGCGGTATCCGGATCGAGCCAGTCGGCGGCGCCGACCGTCAGTCCGGCGGTGCGGAGGACATCCTCGGCACGCTCGACCACGGAGGCGTCAAGAGCTGGGCTTGCCGGGTTCGATGTGAGGGTAAGCACGTGTTGCATGGCCCCGGCTTATCGCGTAAGCGCCATATTCATGTCCAGTGAAGTTTCCTCAGCGGAGCCGATCCGCGTTGTCGTCATTGGCGGCCCGACCGCGAGCGGGAAATCCGCGCTTGCCGTCGATCTCGCCGAAGACCTGGGCGGCACCGTCATCAATGCGGATTCCATGCAGGTCTATCGCGAGCTCGCGATCGTCACGGCACGGCCGGGGGCGGAGGATCTCGCACGTGCTCCACACCGGCTCTACGGCTTTCTCGGCGCGGCGGAGGTCTGTTCCGCCGCACTCTGGCGCGAACGCGCTCTGGCGGAGATTCATGCCGCGGCGGCGGAGGGCAGGGTGCCGATCCTGTGCGGCGGGACTGGTCTCTATCTCCGGGCGCTGACGCACGGGCTTTCCGAGATGCCGGAGGTCCCGCCCGAAGTGCGAGCAGAGGCGCGGGCGCTGCATACACGGATCGGCGGTGCCGAGCTCCGCAGGCGTCTCGCCGAGGGCGACCCGATCCTCGCCGCCAGACTGCATGACGGCGACAGCCAGCGCCTGATCCGCGCCTGGGAGGTCCTTCAGGAAACCGGCCGGCCCTTGTCCGAGTGGCAGGAGCAGCCCGCGCGGGTGCCGGAGGGGATGGCGTTCTTCACCGTGACCGTTCTGCCGGAGCGTGCGGCCTTGTATCGCAGATGCGATCTGCGCTTCGAAAGAATGCTGGAAGAGGGGGGGCTGGACGAGGTTCGCGCCCTGATGGCGCTCAATCTCGATCCGGCGCTTCCGTCCATGAAGGCGCTGGGTATTCCGCAAATTATTGATTTTCTTAAAGAAAAAATTTCGCGCGAGGAATGCGTCCGGCTTGCGCAGCGGGACACGCGGCGCTATGCGAAGCGCCAGATGACGTGGTTCCGCAATCAGGTCCATGCAAATTTGATGGTCGAAAAGCAATATTCGGAAAGATCGGACGCAAAAATCTTTAAGAATATTCGTCAGTTTCTGTTGACCGGGCATAACTGACGGTCTAGGTTCCGCCCCGTCGCGACGCCTTCGGTGTCGCGATATTCGTCTTTGATCCATTGAATCGTACTGATTTGACTGGGTTTTTCTGATCCTGCCCGCAAATGTGCGGGCGCGGCTCTTGCCGCAACTGCGAATGTGAATTGAGAAAGGAACGGTAAAATGGCTACCCCGCGCACGCCGCATGCCCGAAAACCCGACGCCCAGATGAACGGGGCGGCAATCATTCTCAAGGCGTTGCAGGATCAGGGCGTAGAGGTCGTATTCGGCTATCCCGGCGGGGCGGTATTGCCGATCTATGACGAGATCTTCAAGTCCAACCGGATCCGCCACATTCTCGTGCGCCACGAACAGGCCGCTGTCCATGCGGCGGAGGGTTATGCCCGCTCCACCGGCAAGGTGGGCTGCGTGCTGGTGACCTCCGGCCCTGGCGCGACCAATGCCGTGACCGGCCTGACCGACGCGCTGATGGACAGCATTCCGATCGTCTGCCTGACCGGCCAGGTGCCGACGCATCTGATCGGCAACGACGCCTTCCAGGAAGCGGACACGACCGGCATCACCCGGCCCTGCACCAAGCACAATTACCTGGTGAAGGACGTCACCAAGCTCGCCGACATCATCCATGAGGCGGTCTATGTCGCCAAGACCGGCCGTCCGGGCCCGGTGGTGGTCGATCTGCCGAAGGACGTGCTGTTCGCCGAGGGGCCGTATTACGCGCCGAATGGCCACGAGCATGCGAGCTACAAGCCGCAGGTGAAGGGCGAGCCCGATGCGATCGAGCGCGCCGTCGATCTGCTCGCCAAGGCGAAACGGCCGATCTTCTATGGCGGCGGCGGGCTGATCAATGCCGGCCCGAAGGCCTCGAAACTGTTCACCGAGCTCGTCCGCCTGACCCAGGCGCCGGCGACCCTGACGCTGATGGGGCTCGGCGCCTATCCGTCGCTGGATCGCCAGTTCCTCGGCATGCTCGGCATGCACGGCACCTACGAAGCCAACCTCGCGATGTATAATTGCGACGTGATGATGAATATCGGCGCCCGCTTCGATGACCGGGTGACGGGACGGATCTCCGACTTCTCGCCGGACTCGACCAAGGTCCACGTCGATATCGATCCGAGCTCGATCAACAAGAACGTGGTCGTCGACCTGCCGATCATCGGCGATGCCGCCGAAGTGCTCGAACAGATGATCAAGGTCTGGAAGGCCAAGAACTACAAGGCCAATGCCAAGCCGCTGGAGAAGTGGTGGGCTCAGATCGAGGGCTGGCGCAAGCGCGAATGCCTGAAGTTCGAGGAAGATCCGAAGATCATCAAGCCGCAGCACGCCATCAAGCGGCTCTACGAGCTGACCCGTGACCGTGACATCTACATCACCACCGAAGTCGGCCAGCACCAGATGTGGGCGGCGCAGTATTTCGGTTTCGAGGAGCCGAACCGCTGGATGACCTCCGGCGGCCTCGGCACCATGGGCTACGGCCTGCCGGCGGCGATGGGCGTGCAGATCGCGCATCCGGACGCTACCGTGATCGATATCGCCGGCGAGGCCTCCTACCTGATGAACATCCAGGAGCTCTCGACCCTGGCCCAGTACCGCCTGCCGGTGAAGTCCTTCATCGTCAACAACCAGTGGATGGGCATGGTCCGCCAGTGGCAGGAGCTGAATCACGGCGGGCGCTATTCCGAGAGCTATTCGGAAAGCCTGCCCGACTTCATCAAGGTCGCGGACGCTTTCGGCGGTGTCGGCCTGCGCGCGGAGAATGTCGACCAGCTCGACGACGTCATCATGGAGATGCTGGAGACCGACCGCTTCGTGCTCGCCGACATCCTGGTCAAGAAGGATGAGAACTGTTTCCCGATGATCCCGTCGGGCGCTGCGCATTACGAGATGCTGCTCGGTCCGGACGACAAGGCGGAGCTGGAAACGTCGGAAGACGGGATGGTTCTGGTCTAGAAACACCCGAAGGAGCTTTCGGCGCCCGCCCGGAAATTGGTGCGGGCGCCGTCCATCCCATCATCCTATAAGGTTTCGGCGGCCTTCGGGCCGCCCAGTTACTGGAGCCCATTCGTGAACGCAGCCACTCCGATCGCAGAAGCGACCCATACCCTCGCCGTGCTGGTGGATGACGAGCCGGGCGTGCTGGCGCGGGTCATCGGCCTGTTCTCCGGCCGCGGCTACAATATCGAGAGCCTGACCGTGTCCTCCGTCGACACCGCCAAGCATCTCTCCCGCATCACCATCGTGACCACCGGTACGCCGCAGATCATCGCCCAGATCAAGGCCCAGCTCGGCCGTCTGGTTCCGGTTCATGCGGTGCATGACCTGACGCTCGAAGGCCCGCACCTGGAGCGGGAACTGGCGCTGATCAAGATCCGCAATGTCGGCGAGCACCGTATCGAGGCGCTCCGCATCGCGGACATGTTCCGCGCCCGGGCCATCGACAGCACGCTTGAGAGCTTTGTCTTCGAGCTTACCGGCGGACCGTCCAAGATCACCGCTTTCGTCGAACTGATGAGCGCGCTGGGAGCCATCGAGGTTTCGCGCACCGGCGTCGTCGCCATCGCGCGCGGCAGCAATCTCGACATGCCGGTCTTCAGCACGCTGGAAAAGAACCGGGAAAAGAAATCGCCCGAGAAGAAGAAGGCATCGAAAAAGGCCTGAGCGGCCGAAGGCGGCGGGACTTGATGGAGCCCCGGCCCGCTGCCTGAACTGTTCTGTCCGGTCCTGCCGGGCGGGAATGCGGGGGCTCCGCCCCAAGTGTCCGAGTGACAGGAAACGATACGAGAGGTCCTAGAAATGCGCGTCTATTACGATCGGGATGCCGACGTCAATCTGATCAAGAACAAGAAGGTTGCGATTGTCGGTTACGGCAGCCAGGGCCATGCCCACGCCAACAACCTGAAAGACAGCGGCGTGAAGGAAATCGTCGTCGCGCTGCGCGAGGATTCTTCCTCCCGCAAGAAGGCGGAAGCCGCCGGTCTGAAATGCATGACCGCCGCCGAAGCCGCAAAGTGGGCCGACGTCGTCATGATGCTGACCCCGGACGAGGGCCAGGCCGACATCTATTACGCCGACCTGAAGGACAACCTGCGTGAAGGCGCGGCGATCGCTTTCGCCCACGGCTTCAACGTCCACTTCAACTTCATCGATCCGCGTCCGGACATCGACGTCTTCATGATCGCCCCGAAGGGCCCGGGCCACACCGTGCGTTCCGAATATGTCCGCGGCGGCGGCGTGCCCTGCCTCGTGGCCGTCCACCAGGACGCCTCCGGCAACGCGCTCGAGATCGCGCTGTCCTACTCCTCCGCCGTCGGCGGCGGCCGGGCCGGCACCATCGAGACCACCTTCAAGGAAGAGTGCGAAACCGACCTGTTCGGCGAGCAGGCCGTCCTCTGCGGCGGTCTCTGCGAGATGATCAAGGCCGGCTACGAGACCCTGGTCGAAGCCGGCTACGCGCCGGAAATGGCCTATTTCGAATGCCTGCACGAAGTGAAGCTGATCGTCGACCTGATCTATGAAGGCGGCATCGCGAACATGAACTACTCGATCTCCAACACGGCCGAGTACGGCGAATATGTCACCGGCCCGCGCATCATCACCGATGCGGTGAAGGCGGAGATGAAGAAGGTGCTCAACGACATCCAGTCCGGCGATTTCGCGCGCCGCTGGATGCTGGAGAACCAGGTCAAGCAGGCCAGCTTCAAGACCATGCGCCGCCGTGCCGCCGAGCACGAGATCGAAGTGGTCGGCGAGAAGCTCCGCGCGATGATGCCGTGGATCTCGCAGAACGCCCTCGTCGACAAGGCGAAGAACTAAGAATCGGGTGTGCGGCGGCCGGAAACGCGCCGCCGCACACCGCTTATTCCGTACTCTGCGCCGACAGCTAAAGCGCCGAGACAATTAAAGTTCATAATCTCCTGATTCTTTGATATGATTCGGTTGTGACGTCGGCAATCGCGGATGGACGGCGGACCGATTGCACTGCGGGATATGTTTTTCCGTTGCGCGGCTGTTCCGAACTTTGGTCTATTCCGGCGACTGCCACCGCAGTTGAACCGATTTGAAAGCGCGCGACCGGGCCTCATCAGATGTTTTTTGCAAATCTTCTTGGCATGCTCTCCGCCGACATGGCGATCGACCTCGGGACCGCGAACACGCTGGTCTACGTGAAGGGACGCGGTATCGTCCTGAACGAACCCTCGGTCGTCGCCATCGCAACGGTTCGCGGAAAGAAGCAGGTGCTCGCCGTCGGCGACGAGGCGAAGCAGATGCTCGGGCGTACGCCCGGAAACATCCAGGCGATCCGGCCTTTGCGCGACGGTGTCATCGCCGACTTCGAAGTCGCCGAGGAGATGATCAAGCACTTCATCCGCAAGGTGCATAACCGGCGCAGCTTCGCCAGTCCGCAGGTTATCGTCTGCGTGCCCTCCGGCTCCACCGCCGTCGAGCGCCGCGCGATCCAGGAAAGCGCGGAAAGCGCCGGCGCCCGGCGGGTGTTCCTGATCGAGGAGCCGATGGCCGCTGCGATCGGCGCCAACCTGCCGGTGACGGAGCCGACCGGCTCCATGGTCGTCGATATCGGCGGCGGCACCACCGAGGTCGCCGTGCTCTCGCTCGGCGGTATCGTCTATTCCCGCTCCGTGCGCGTCGGCGGTGACAAGATGGACGAGGCGATCATCGCCTATATCCGCCGCAACCATAACCTCCTGGTGGGTGAGGGCAGTGCCGAGCGGATCAAGAAGGAAATCGGCTCCGCCTTTCCGCCGGAAGACGGCGTCGGCAAGACGTTGGAGATCAAGGGTCGCGACCTGATGAACGGCGTGCCGAAGGAACTGGTGATCGACCAGAGCCAGGTTGCCGAGAGCCTGGCCGAGCCGGTCAGCCAGATCATCGAGGCGGTCAAGGTCGCGCTCGAGCAGACCCCGCCGGAACTCGCGGCCGACATCGTCGACAAGGGCATCGTGCTGACCGGCGGCGGCGCGCTGCTCGGCAACCTCGACTACGTGCTCCGGCACTCGACCGGCCTGCCGGTCTCGATCGCCGACGATCCGCTGTCCTGTGTCGCGCTCGGCACCGGCCGCTGCCTTGAGGAAATGAAGGTCCTCCGCAACGTTCTCATCGGCGCCTACTGAGCCGGCGAGGGTTGCGGTAGGGGCATTCACTTAGGAAAGGCCAGGCAGGAAAATGGGGCGCAGACCGGCATCTTTCTCCCGCGTCGCCCAGCCTGTGCGGACCCTCTGGCAGCGCTTCGCCTTCACAGCGCTCGTACTCGCCGCCTTCGGCCTGATGCTGCTCGGCAAGGCCGATATCGTCATGGTGAAGCGCCTGCAGGTGGCCGCCGTCGATGCGATGGCGCCAATCCTCGAAGCTCTGTCCCATCCGGCCGCCGCGATCTCCAAGGGTGTCTCCACCGTCGTCTCGCTGCGTGACCTGCATGCCGAGAACGAGCGGCTGCGCGAGGAGAACGGGCGGCTGAAGCAGTGGCAGCATGTCGCCAATCTGCTGGAAAGCGAGAACAAGGCGCTGAAGCGTCTGACGAAGCATGTCGGCCCGCCACCGGCGAGCTTCATCTCCGCGCGGGTCATCGCCGAAGCCGGCGGTGCCTTCGTCCGCAGCGCCCTGCTCAATGTCGGCCGGCGCAACGGCGTCCGGCGCGGACAGGCGGTAATTTCCGAGGACGGTCTGGCCGGCACCATCGTCGAGGTTGGGGAACTGCATGCCCGCATGCTGCTCGTCACCGATCTGAACGCGCAGATCCCGGTGCTGCTCGGCGCCGCGCGCGATCCGGGGATCATGGTCGGCGACAATACGAATCTCGCGCGGGTGCTGTACCTGCCGCAGAACAGTGTGGTTTCGCCCGGCGATCTGGTGATCACGTCGGGACATGGCGGCATGATGCCGGCCGGGCTTCCGGTCGGAACTGTATCCGCTGTCACGGAGTCAGGCATCCGGATCAAGCCGGTGGTGGACTGGACGCATCTCGAGTTCGTGCGGGTCGTCGATTATCGCATGCAGGGGGTGATCCCAGGCCCGATGGACCCGCCGCCCTTCACGGTTCTGGCGCCCGATCCGGAGCCGAGCCTTGTCGAACGTCTCGGGGTGACGCGCGGAAAGACCGAGCGATGAAGACCGCCTTCGTCCAAAGAATGGATCTTTGGGCGCGCCACCTGATGCCGGCGGCGCTGACGCTGTTCCTGGTGCTTCTGAGCGCTGTTCCCTTGGGCATCCCTGGCTATGCGCAGGTCGCACCCTCTCTCACGCTCATGTCGGTCTTCTACTGGGTCGTCTATCGCCCGGACCTGATGCCGGCGGCGCTGGTCTTCGTGACCGGGCTCGCGGAGGATCTGGTGAACGGATATCCGCTCGGCCTCACCGCCATCGTCTTCCTCGCCGTTTACGGGGTTACCGGCACCCAGCGTCAAACCTTCGTCGGCAAGCCGTTCTTCATCGTCTGGGGCGGTTTCGTGCTGATCTCCTTCGGGGCGTTCGCGCTCGGCTGGATCCTGATGTCGGTCTTCTCCCTCGCCTGGATCTTCCCGGACACGGTGATGTTCCGTTTCGCCCTGACCGCGGCGCTGTTCCCGGCGGCGGCCTGGATCTTCGTTCGCGTTCACCGCTATCTGGTGCGATGATGAGCCGATGAAGAATCCCAAAGATCAGGATACAAAGCGGGCCTTTACGCGCCGCTCTCTGATCCTCGGGGCCGGTCAACTCGGCCTTGTCGGGGCCCTCGGCGCGCGCCTCTATTATCTCCAGGTCGTCGAGGCGGACCGCTACCGGACGCTGTCGGAGGAGAACCAGTTCAACCTCGAGCTGCTGCCTCCGACCCGCGGGCTGATCCTGGACCGTAACGGGATCGAAATCGCCTCCAACGAGGATAATTTCCGCGTCGACCTTGTCCCGGAGCAGACCAACGACGTCCGCGCCACGATCGAGGCGCTGCGCCAGATCGTTCATGTCGACGAATGGAACATCAAGCGCGTGTTGAAAGAAGTCTCGCGCAAGCGCAGCTTCGTGCCCGTGACCGTGGTCGAAAACCTGACGCGCGAGGATATCAGCCGCGTCGCGGTCAACGCGCCCTATCTTCCGGGCGTGAGGATCGAGGAGGGGCGCTCGCGCCATTACCCGTTCGGCTCCAAGGCGGTGAATGTGACCGGCTATGTCGCCGCGGTCTCCGACAGCGAGCTTACCGGGGACCCGGTGCTGGAGCTCCCGGATTTCCGGATCGGCAAGAGCGGGATCGAGAAACTCTTCGACGAGCGGATGCGCGGCGCGGCCGGTCGCCGCCAGGTCGAGGTCAACGCGCTTGGCCGGATCATCCGCAAGCTGCCGGGCGACGATGGCCAGCCGGGACAGAATATCCAGCTCACCCTGGACATGGACCTGCAGACCTACGCGCATGGAAGGCTCGAGATCGGCACCTCCGAGCGGGTCCCGATCGCGGATATCAGGGTGCAGGAAGCGCTTGCCCGCTCCGGCGTGCCGAAACGTTATCTGGAGAACGAGGACGGTACGGTCTTCCTCGACAAGGACGGCAACATCGTGCCGGGCGAGAGCGGCGGTGCGGTGGTGATGGACGTCCATACCGGCGAGATCCATGCGCTCGCTTCGACGCCGGGTTTCGATCCGAACAATTTCAACAAGGGGCTGAGCGCGCGCGACTGGGAGGACCTGCTCTCCAATCCGCGCCATCCGCTGACCAACAAGGCGATCGCAGGCACCTACCCGCCCGGCTCGACCTTCAAGATGATCGTGGCGCTGGCGGCGCTCGAGGCCGGGGTCGCGGGTCCGGAAACCCGGGTCTTCTGCAACGGTCATATGGATCTCGGCAATGCCCGTTTCCATTGCTGGAAGCGCTGGGGACACGGCCACATGGACGTCATCACGGCTCTGGAGCAGAGCTGCGACGTCTATTTCTACGAGGTGGCGAAGCGCGTCGGCATCGACCGGATCGCGGAAATGGCACGCCGGTTCGGGCTCGGGGAAAGCCTCGCCATCGAGCTGCCGGGCGAGCGCGGCGGTCTGATCCCGACCCGCGAATGGAAGCTCGCGGTGATGGGCGAGCGCTGGCAGAAAGGTGAAACCCTGGTTACCGGCATCGGCCAGGGCTTCGTGCTGACAACACCGCTGCAACTCGCCGTCATGACGGCGCGCATGGTCAATGGCGGCTATGCCGTGACGCCGTCGCTGGTGCGCAAGCCGGACGGGGCGATCCAGGAACCGCCGAAGGTGAATGTGTCGCGCACGCATCTGTCTCTTGTGCTCGAAGGCATGCGTCGCGTCGTCAACGGCCAGCGCGGTACGGCGCGGACCGCAAAGGTTCCGGGCGCGGATTTCGAGGTTGGCGGCAAGACCGGCACGTCCCAGGTGCGCCGGATCACCAAGGCGGAGCGCGCCGCAGGCGTGATCGACAACGAGGATCTTCCCTGGCACCGGCGCGACCACGGTCTTTTCGTCGGCTATGCGCCCGTGGCGGCGCCGCGCTACGCGGTCGCCGTCGTGCTGGAACATGGCGGGGGGAGCAAATATGCGGTTCCGGTCGCCCGCGACATCCTCGCCAAGGCGATGGAGCGGGACGGACTGAAATCCTCCGAGGCCGATCCGGTGAGCATTCTGCCGGATGGCGAACAGACGGAGCGGGGGTAAGCCATGTCGATCGGAATGCCGTCGAGTTCCCTCAATCCGCCCGAGCTTACGCTCGGTACCAAGCTGCAGCAGATCAACTGGGGGCTGATCCTGCTTCTGGTCCTGATCTCTTCGGTCGGCTTCGCGATGCTCTATTCCGCCGCCAACGGCAGCTGGACGCCCTGGGCCGTGCGCCAGGCGATCCGTTTCGGCATCGGTCTGGTCATCACACTCGGCATCGCGCTGATCGACATCCGCTTTCTGCTGCGCTGGGCCTACCTGTTCTACTTCATCACTCTCGGCCTGCTCGGCGTGGTCGAGATCGCGGGCGAGATCGGCATGGGCGCGCAGCGCTGGATCGATGTCGGGTTCTTCCGCCTGCAGCCCTCGGAACTGATGAAGCTGGCTCTGGTGCTGGCCCTGGCGCGCTACTTCCATCACCTGACCTTCGAGGAGGTCGGGCGCATCCGCAGCCTGTTCGCGCCGCTTTTCCTGGTGTTCGCGCCGGCCATCCTGGTGCTGCGCCAGCCCGATCTCGGCACCGCGGGCATGATCATCCTCGGCGGCGGCGCGATCTTCTTCCTGGCCGGCGTGCGGATGTGGAAATTCATCACTGTGCTGGTGCTCGGGCTCTCCGCGATCCCGGTCGGCTGGCAGTTCCTGCACAATTACCAGAAGAACCGGATCCTCACCTTCATCAACCCCGAGAACGATCCGCTCGGCGCCGGCTATCACATCCTGCAGTCGAAGATCGCCCTCGGTTCCGGCGGGCTGTTCGGCAAGGGCTTTCTGCAGGGCTCGCAGAGCCATCTGAACTTCCTGCCGGAGAAACAGACCGACTTCATCTTCACCATGCTGGCCGAGGAGATGGGACTGGCGGGGGCGATGTTCCTGCTGCTGCTCTATGTGCTGGCGCTCGGCTACGGTTTTGCCATTGCGCTGCGCAGCTCGAGCCAGTTCGGCCGCCTGCTGGCGCTCGGAACCACGACGACGCTGTTCCTCTACGTCTTCATCAATATCGCGATGGTCATGGGGCTGATCCCGGTGGTGGGCGTTCCGCTGCCGCTGATCTCCTACGGCGGCACCGCGATGCTGACGGCGATGATCGGTTTCGGGCTGATTATCAACTGCTACGTTCACAAGGATGTCGAAATCGGCCGTCAGGGGCTGGACGATCACCACCGCTGAAGCGTGGCTGAGGCTTTTCGAAAGTCGTTCCGATAGACTTTTAGACGATTTTTGAAGTAAACTTCGCGTGTTCGAGTTCTGCGCGCGGCTTTCTCCCGCCGAATCGCGCGGTCCGGCAAACCGGGTGAGTGCTGCAAGTGGACCAGATTGAACGCAAGAGTTTGAAGATCCTCGCCGACTCGACGCGGGAAAGCCATGGCGAGAGCGATCTGACGCGCAATCTCGAGGCCGCCGCCGAGACGGGCAACCGCGAACATTACGATCGCGCTAAGGACTCTTTCGAGGCCCTGCCGGCGGAACAGAAGCGCACGATCGGCGCCGGCGCCGTCGTGCAGGCCGAGACGGTGAAAATCGAACTCAAGCGCGCGAAAGCCGCGACCAAGGCAGCACCGAAGCGCGACGAGCCACAAGAGGTCAGCATGGACTGGCTTCTGGGAAAGACTGAGGCCCCGGCGAAGAAATTGCCGCAGACCGAAGCGAAATACCGCGAGCGAAAGAAAACCGAGCCGACCAAACAGGCGCCGCTGCCGGACGATGAGTCCGGAAACTGGAACTGGCAGGCCTTGCCGGACGATCCGCTGATGCCGAAGAAGAAGAAGGATCCGCTGCAGGAGCTGCGAGAGCAGATGCTCGGCCCCGATCAGGGCCACACTTGGCGCCGCTCGCTTCCGTCCGGCGAATAGCCGAAACAACCGCCTTCACCGATTTGTCGCTTTGGCCCGCACCGGGGGTTCGATAGAGTCGTCCTGCAACTCATGCAGGGGAACGGCCATGATCTTCCCAATCCGCCTGTTGACGGCGTTTGCACTCTGCCTCTCACTGAGCCTTGCCTCCCAAAACGCGCGGTCCGACTCCACCGACCTGGTGGTCCTGACCGTGAGCGGTCTGGTCTCGAAGCCGAACCGGGGTCCCTCGGAACCGTTCGGCGATGCCTTCCTGAACGCCCTCGAGGAGCGTTTCGAAAAGGCGCGCAGCTTCACCTGGGGCGAGCTGGAGGCCCTCCCACAGGTAGAGCTGGAACTCCGCTATCCGAATTGGCCGCGCGCGGTCCGCTTTCGCGGCCCGGCGCTGGAGGCCGTGCTCGAGAGCGCCGGCGCGGGGGGAAGCAGCGTGCTGGTGCAGGCGCTCGACGGCTACGCCCCCGGCTTCGAGCGGGCCGCCGTGCGAAAGGCCGGAATGGTGCTCGCGCTGGAGGCGGACGGCAAACCGATCCCGCTCGGCGGCCGCGGCCCGCTCTGGCTCGTCTTCGAGCCGGGCGCACTCGACGGCGGCAAGGCCGTCGAGGATGACGCGGGTCTGGTCTGGGCGGTGTTCCACATCAAGGTGACCAACGGAGAATAGGCGCCGACGCACCCGTTTCGCCGCATTCCGGAAACCTGTCGAAAAACAGTCACCGAAGGCTTGCAATCCGGAACGGGCTCCGGTATCAATCCGCTCCTTCGACGGGCGGGCGCATAGCTCAGTTGGTAGAGCAGCTGACTCTTAATCAGCGGGTCCAAGGTTCGAGTCCTTGTGCGCCCACCACTTTCCGCCTTGATATTGAAGCGTTTTTCCGCTCCGCGCGGTAAGCTCGACAGGGCGCTCCGGCAAGCTTTCACAATCTCACTCCGACAAACGTGCGCTGTCTGTTCTCAGCGCGCGACGCTTATTGCCAGCATCCCTAGTCGGCTGTCGGCTGCGACGGGTACAGCGCTCAAGCGTCTTGAAGTTGTTGAAGAAGTGCTTAGGAGCTTATCCTTCTCGCCGGGCAACCAAGTACCTCGAATTCCAACGCGATCGGGTGCGTGCCCTGAATGCTGCCGGAACGGGCCAGCAAGACCCGAGGGCGAAGAGGAGGGACTTCCATGTCGAACACGCGCGAAACCCAGGAAAATCAACCCTGGAACGGCCCCCGCTGGGCCACCAGCAGGCATAATTTCGATCCGGCCATCGCGGTTCCGCCCCGCCCGGTCGAGCTGCACGACCTGACGCTGCGCGACGGCGAGGAATCCGCAGATCTCGCGTTCACCACGGCTGACAAGGTGAGGATCGCGGAGGCTCTGGCCCGCCTTGGGATCAGGCGCACCGAGATCTTCCTGACGGTGCCAGGCTGGCAGGAGGTCATCCGCGAGATCATGCGCCGGGATCTCGGCATGGATTTCTGGGTCACGTGGCAGCCGGGACGGGTCGAGAAGGCGCTCGAGCTCGGCGTGCGCCATGTCATGGTCTGGTACCATATCGGCGACGAGATGCAGCGGCATGTCTTCAAGACCAGCCGCGAGGCGCAGTTCGAAAAGATGGTGCAGGAGGTTCGCGCGGCGCGTGCGGCGGGCTGTATCGTGAACCTCTTCATGCCGGAAACGACCCGCGCCGATCTCGAGCACATCACGATGGCCGCCAAGGCGGCGGAGGCGGAAGGCGCCGAATATATCACCGTCGTCGACAGCCAGGGGATAGCCCGGCCCGCCGCGATCCGCTTTCTGGTCAGCCATCTCAAGCAACAGACGGGCCTCAAGGTCGAGGTTCATTGCCACAACGATTTCGGTCTCGCGGTCGCCAATGTGCTCGGCGGATATGAGGGCGGCGCCGACGTGCTCCAGGTCTCGATCAACGGGATCGGCTATCGCGCCGGCAACGCCTCCATGGAGACTGTCGCGGCGGCACTCAAGATGATCTACGGCGCCGAGACGGGGCTCCAGCTGGACCGGTTGCCGGAAGTCTGCCAGCTCGTCGAGAGCATCAGCGGCCTGCCGATCGACTATTACAAGCCGATCGTCGGCCGAGGCGCGTTCCGCTACGAGCAATGGCGCGCCATCACCGAATTCACGAATGCAAACGAACGCCGTTTCGCGTTCCCGTTCGAGCCGGAAGTCGTCGGCCGCACCGCGGAGCTGGTCATCGGCAAGTGGAGCGATTCCGGTGCCGTCGTCCAGAAGCTGGCGGAATACGGGCTCAAGGCGACGCCCGAGCAGGTCGGCCGCATTCTGACCCGGAGCCAGCGCGCCGGTGCCGCGCGCCACCGGCCGCTCGAGGATGGCGAGTTCCTGATCATCGCGGAGCAGGAAGGCGTCACCGACGCTGAAAACTGAAGCGTCTAAGGCCCGTCGACGCCGGCCGTCATAGTTTGTGAAGCTGTCAGGGTACGGGCCACTTTGTCCGTATTCGCGTGACGAAAATTTTTTTGCTGCCCCTGTTGAATCGGTCTCGAGTTGACCATTTCTCTTCCACGTCACGTGCATCCGAAAATGTCACGGACGCGGAGAGAGACCTGAAATGTTCGCACTCAAGAGGCTGACCGGCGTCGCGGCGGTCGTCGTCCTCGCCCAGGCCGGTTCGGCATTCGCCGCCGGAAAGAACCCGACGAAAATCACCAGTCAGCAAGCCTGCGAAACCGCGATCAAGGATACGCAGGAGGCCCGGGCCGGAAATCCCGTGCTCGGCCCGAAAGCGGCAAAGGCTTTTGACGGTATTATGGATCTGGCCGCCCAGCGTTGTCAGTCCGGCGAGTTTCAATATGCAGACGATCTGCTGGTGATCGCGCGCGGCATGGTCGCGTCGGAGTAATCCGGTTCGTATCTTTGTGCGCCGGACCGGGTAAAGCCGGTCCGGCGCGCGACGCCACCTGGGGCTACCCGTCTTCCGGCGGGGGCTCGCGCGTCCGCTCGAAATCGAGTACCGCCATCAGCATGTTGACGGTATCGCCGTCGTTCGACAGCGGCAGGAGCACGCGCTCGATGGAGTGGTAGTAGTCGTTTATCTTCCGGAAGGAATGATCGGAAAAGAGGGGACGCTTCTCGGTGGCGCAGAGCATGTACTCGCCGAGCACCTTGCTTCTGACGTCGCCGAAATCGATCTCGTCCATGTACATGCCGGTATAGTCGCTGCCGAACATATCCACGATCTTGGTGCCTGCGAGCCGGACTTTCAGCCGGATTTCCGGTCGCTCGACATCGACAAGGATCATGGAGGAGAGCAGTTTCGGCATCTCGACCGGATCGAAATCCGCACGGGCCGGCATGCGCCGGTCGCCCCGTTTGCCCTCCCACAGCCTGTAAGCCTCGCGCACGAGGGGAGATCTTACGTCTTCCAGCCGCTTCTCAGAGGCGATCATGCGTTGGCGCCATGTCTGATTGTACTGCGCAGAATACGTCAATCTAACATTGATAGCGGACGAATATTTCCTGTTTCGGTTTGAGGTTTTTCCGGCCGCGGGAGCCGGGCCCGCACGGGCCGCACTCATGAAACCGGGCCGCATCCCCTGATTTGCAGCGTCGCCTGTCCGTCCGGCAGGAAGACGACCGTCGAGGGCGCTTCTCCGACCATTGTAAGGATCAGGCCCGTGCCGGCGATCTCCAGTCCGTCAATCACCGTCTGGCTCCAGGCACCGTCCGTCAGCGTATCGTCGACATCGACCATGAAGATTACCCGGCGGCGCGCCTCCAGCGTACCGAACTGGATCGAAGCGGTCCGGTCTCCGTCTCGGACGGGTGAAAAACCACGCACCGCCTCCCGACCCTCGAGGATCTCGAACGGCTGGTAGACACTCGCGCCGGCGCCGCCCTCGGAGATGTCGAAGACAAGGCCGCCGGCGGAGCTTCGCAGATCGATCTGCAGGCCGAAATCGTGAAGGTCGCAGTCGCTCCGGTTCTCCACGACGATCAGGTCCACTGGTGAGGATTCCGTGAAGCTGACCGCGAGATCGGCAAGCACCGTCGACGGGGGCAGTAGCAATACTGCCTTGAAGAACGCGCGAAGAAACATGCAATCGATATAGAGCGGCTCCGGCCCGGCGCAACATTCGCGCTAGTCGGCTGCGCTCCAGTAAAAGCTCGTGTTCTTGAGGGCCGTCTCGAAACGTTCGATCGACGCGATGGCCGCATCGCCGCGCTTTACCGCGACAGCCGCGCTGACGGCTTCGAGGGCGGCGTTGAGGCTGGTCTTGGAGGGAAAGTAATGCGGATTCCTCGTGCCGACGAAGATCGCGGCATCGGCGATTCGCGTGAGAGGCGACGAGGGGCGGTCCGTCAGGATCGCGACCTTGGCACCGTTTCGCTTGGCATAATCCGCTGCCTCGATCGTCGGGCCAGCGTAGGGCGCCGAGCTGATTGCAAAAACTGCCTCTCCGGGGGCGATAGTCGCAATTCCGTCGGTTGCCGTCTGTCCGGCGATATTGACGAGTTCGAGCGCGGGCTGCGCCATTCGGCAGACATAATGAAAGGTCGCTGCGGTACCGAAAGTGGCTCCGGTGGCAATTATGTAGGTCTTCGGTGCCGCGGCGATCAGGGTTGCCACTTTTTCAACGCCGCGCACGAAACGTGGCTCGCTGAACTGTTCGAGTGCCGCGATACCGGCCGTGGCCGTGGCCCCGACCAGGCGGGCAATGCCGCCCTCTCGTGTCTGCTGCCGCAGGTCGGTCGCACGATCCCTGTACCGGCCGCCCGTCAGGGTTTCCCGGAATACATCGCGGAAGTCTTCATAGCTTTCGTATCCCATGCGGCGTGCCAGACGGAGCATGGTTGGCGGCGAGACCTTTGCCCGATCCGCGAAGCGTCGCATTGAACTGACCGCGACCGCGCCCGGATTTTCCATCACGGCTGCCGCCGCCCGCTGGAGGGTCGGACTCAATCCCGCCAGGGCTTCTGCAATCTCATTGATCAGATCGTCCATCCCGCGGCCTCGCGATGTGTAACGTTTGGAACAAAATATGAGATCACCGTTACAAGTATAGAGGAAAATCGCCCTATACCCGGCATTTGATGGGGAGCCGTTAAGATTGACAATCGAAACATTTGTTTCGTACCGTTTTCGCAACGCCGCGTGGGCTGTTCTGGGCTGGCGGCGACAAGAAAAACATCATGCCAAATGGCAGGGGCCGGATCGCGTCCGGTTCAGTGAGGCTAAGCGACAACAGGAGATTCTCAGATGAAGAAAGTTTTCATGCTTTCGGCTGCGGTGTTGATGGCATCCGCTGGCATTGCCACTGCCGCGCAATGCACGAACGACACCTGGAACAAGGTCATGAGCCGCGGCAAGATGGTGGTGGGCGTCAAGGCCGACTACAAGCCGTGGGGCTTCAGGGACGAGTCAGGCAATCTCGTCGGGATGGAAATCGACATGGCGAAAGCCGCCGCGGAAGCGATGGGCGTCGATGTCGAGCTGGTTCCGGTGCAGTCGTCGAACCGGATGCAGTTCCTTGAGCAGGGCAAGATCGATCTGATGATCGCAACCATGTCCGACCGGCCCGATCGGCGTAAGATCGTCGGTATCGTGCAGCCGAACTATTATACGTCCGGCACCAATATCATGGCGCCGAAGGCGCTCGGTCTGACCAAGTGGGAAGACCTGCGCGGCAAGCCGATCTGCGGGAAGCAGGGTGCCTTCTACAACAAGATTGTGACGGAGCGGTACGGTGCCAAGGTCATTGCCTTCACCGGCAACGCCGAGGCCAAGCAGGCTCTGCGCGACAAGAAATGCATCGCCTGGGTCTACGACGATTCCTCCATCGGCTCCGACCTGGCGTCCGGCAACTGGGACGATTTCGAGATGCCGTTGAGCTCCGAAGACGACAATCCATGGGGACTCGCTGTGCCGCTGGCCGAGAAGGATTGCATCTTTGGCAACTTCATGTCCGGTCTCAGCTACAACTGGCTGCAGAATGGCCAGCTGATCGAGTGGGAGAAGAAGTGGGGCATCAAGCCGACCTCCTTCCTCGCGGATAAGAAGGAGCGATTCAAGGACTGGATCGAATAGTAAGATTCTGATCTTCCTTTCGGAGGCGTCACCGCGTTGGCGCCTCCGTCAGCTATTGGACCGGATCGGATGATCGACTTCATTCGCCAGTTTTTCCTCGATCTCTACGAGGTGGCGCCGCGCTGGAACTTCATTTTCTTTCACGATCCGGTTCAATGGGAACGGGTCGTGGAGGGATTTTGGGTGACGCTCGAGCTCTCGGTCGCCTGCGTCATTTTCAGTGTGCTGATAGGCATCGTCGGAGCCTGGGCGCAGGGATCTCCAAACCGAGTCCTGCGCGCCGTGGTCCAAGGCTATATCCAGTTTTTCCGGAACACCCCGCCTTTCGTGCAGTTGCTGTTCTTCTATTTCGCGCTCGGGCAGTTCACGCCGACCTATTCGCCGGATGGCTGGCTTGAGGTTCCGGTCATCACCAATGTCGGCTGGGCGATCATTTCTCTCAGCTTTTTTGCGGGTGCCTTTAACGTGGAGATCTTCCGCTCAGGGATCGAGGCGGTTCCGGACTCGACCAAGGAAGCGGCGGAAGCACTCGGCTTCAATCGGTTGCAAACCTACATATACATCGTTTTTCCGCTCGCTTTCCGGGTCAGCCTGCCGGCCTTGAATAACAACCTGGTCAACTTGGTGAAGACCACGACGCAGGCTCTCGCGATTGCCGTTCCGGAGCTGCTCTACCAGTTCGTCGGGATCTGGAACGATTATCCCTCGGCGATGTATCCGTCGCTGACCATGGTGTTTCTGATTTATATCGGCCTCGTCGGCATCCTGGTCTTTTCCATGCACCGTTGGGAAAAGGCGATGCGCATTCCCGGGTACGGGCTGTGAACGCGCGCCGGATCCCAGGCGTTGCCGCTCCGGCCACGACCGATCTGCCGGTGCTTCTCCCGCTCGATCGGGCGAAAGCCCGTGGTCCGGACCCCTATTTGCTGACCCGGTGGCTCGCCGGTATTCCGCTATGGGTCCCGGTGCTGCTCGCATTCGTGAGCGGCCTCTGGCCGCTTGCCGCAGAGGCCGCGTTCAATACCACCGATGCGTTTCAAACCCTGTTCCGCTGGCTCTGGTTCCTGACGTCTAAGGGTTTTCTTTTCAACGTGCTGATCTCCTTCTTCGCAATGGCGATCGGGACAGCGCTCGGGGCGGTGCTGGGGTTGGCGCAGATCTCGCTCAATCCGGCGGTTCGGATTGCGGCGAAGTTCATCACTCAGGCGTTTCGCAATTCGCCTTGGCTCGTCCTGCTCTACATCGTTCTGCTCGCCTTTCCGTTTGAAATCGTGATTGGCGACATGATTATTCCGGTGCCGGACTGGATGAAGGCTGTGATCGGCCTCAGTCTGCCGGTCATGGCGAACATTTCCGAGATCGTTCGGGGCGCCGTGCAGTCGGTTCCGACGGCGCAGTGGGAGGCCTCAGAGTCTCTTGCTTTCACCCGCACGCAGACGCTCTGGCGCATCATCCTGCCGCAATGCTTCAAGCGGATGATCCCGCCCTGGATGAACTGGTACGCAATCCTGACTATGGCGACCCCGCTCTGCTCTCTGCTTGGCGTCGAGGAGTTGCTCACTCTGAGCCGGCAGGCCATGGAGTCCGCCGGCAACCAGCCGGAACTTCTGGTGCCGTTCTATGGCTTCGCGCTGCTCATTTTCTTTGCCTACTGCTATCCGATCGCCCGTCTTACGGTCCGCCTCGAGCGGCGGTTCGCGGTCAAGCTTTGAAGGAGGCCGATCTCATGACGACGGCGACGTGGACCCCCGACCAGCCGATGGTCAGCGCGAAGGATGTGTACAAGTCCTTCGGCGACGTTGAGGTGCTGAAAGGCATCTCCATGGACGTCATGAAAGGCGAATGCGTCTGCATCATCGGCCCCTCCGGTTCCGGGAAATCGACGTTCATCCGATGTATCAATGCACTCAACGATATCCAGAAAGGTTCGATCACGGTCGAGGGGCAGGAGGTCAACGATCCCTACCTGGACAAGCTGGAGCTGCGCAAGAAGGTCGGAATGGTGTTCCAGCAGTACAACCTGTTCCCGCACAAGACCGCCCTCGAAAACATTATGATGGCGCCTGTTCTGGTTCTGAAACAGGACAAGGACAAGGTTGAAGCGCTGGCCCGGGAGTTGATCCGAAAGGTGCGGCTCGAAGGCAAGGAAAATAGCTATCCGGGAGAACTTTCTGGCGGCCAGCAGCAGCGTGTCGCCATTGCCCGATCGCTTGCCATGTATCCTGATGTGATGTTGTTTGACGAGGTCACCGCGGCGCTCGACCCGGAGACAGTGAAAGAGGTGCTGGTTACGATCCGCGAACTGGCGGAGGAGGGCATGACCTGTATCCTCGTCACGCATGAGATGGGATTTGCCCGCGAGGTGGCGAACCACATCTATTTCACCGACCGGGGGATCATAGTCGAGCATGGCCCGCCCTCGACATTCTTCTCCGAGGCGAAGGACCCGCGCACGAAAGAGTTCCTGAGCCAGATTCTCTAGCGACTCAGGCCAACATCCCTGCCTCGGCTGCGATCGCGTCGGCGAGGAAATTCATCATCGCGGCGACGCGCTCGGTCTTCATCAGGTCGGGATGGGTCGCGACCCATAGATCGAACTCGATCCGGTCCGGGAAGTGCGGCGCCGGAACCAGGCTGGAGCTGTTGCGGGCGACGAAGGATGGCAGCATGGCGATACCAAGGCCGGCCTCCGCCAGCCGGGCGAGTGTAAGGAAACTGTCCGCCGACAGATGGACGGCGTCCCCGATGCGCCTGTCCTGCCAGTCCCTTACGACGGTGCGCGGTAAGCTGATGGCGAGCCAGCGGTGATCCTGCGGCTCTGCGCTGGGGTGGCTGGCGAGATAGTCGGGATGCGCGTAGACGGCGAGCCCCATGGAGCAGATCCGCCGTCCTGTGAGCCCCTCCGGCTGGGCCGATGTCGGGCGCAGGGTGATTTCCGCCTCCGGACGCGCCATGTCGACATGGCGGTTCGAGACCACCAGATCGACGCTGAGCTTCGGATGCAGCCGGGCGAGGTCGCCGAGGATCCGAGGCAGGATCAGGTCGGCGACGGAGTCGGTCGTGGTTAGCCTGACGGTGCCTTCCAGCCCTTTGCCGAGAGTCGGGATGACCCGTTCGATGCGCCGGGCCGTACGCCCCATGCTTTCGATGGCAGCGAGCATTTCCCGCATTTCTGTTTTTACCCGGTAACCGCCGGGCGGGCGTTCGAACAGGGTGAGACCGATATCCTTCTCGAACGAGGTGATGCGGCGCAGGACGGTCGCGTGATTGACGCCGAGCGCGCGGGCGGCGGCGGAGAGCGATCCGCGCTCCGCCACCGCGAGAACAAATTGAAGATCGTCCCAACGGATATTGTGCATCATCGCACACTTTTCGGTGAAGTTTTAGGGAATGTACAGAAATTTGCGCGGCGATAGCCTATAAGAACAATCAATCATAAATGTCTGAAACGGGAGAGTGATCATGCGGAAAGTCTCTATCGCGTTGGCCGGAGCGGCCGTCGTCGCGACGCTTGCCGGCACGTCGGCCTTCGCGGACGGCCATCTCGAGAAGGCCATCGAGGCGCGCAATGCTCAGATGAAGCTCTATTCGTGGAACCTCGGCATGCTTGGCGGCATGGCCAAAGGTACGGTCGAGTACGATGCGGCGAAGGCCAGTGCCGCGGCGTCGAATCTCGCGGCCCTCTCTGCGATGAGCTCGCAGGGCATGTGGCCGGAAGGTTCCGACAGTTTCGCGATGGAAGGCAAGACCCGGGCGATGCCGGAGATCTGGACGACCTATCCGGCGATTTCCGAGAAGGGCGCGGCCCTCAAGGACGCCGCCGCGAAACTGGCAGAGGTCGCCGGCAATGGACTGGACGCCCTCAAGGGCGGTGTCGGCGATGTCGGCAAGGCCTGCGGCGATTGCCACAAGCAGTTCCGTATGCCGAAGTAAGCGCGTCCGGATGTCTCCGGAGCCGGAGATCCGGCTCCGCCGGAATTGAGGAGCTCGTCTATTGGCCGGTCGAATGCGTGGAGCGCTGCTTGGAGCCGCCGCCCTTGGTGTACTCGGAGTTGCGGCGGCCTGGTTTATCTCCGCGCCGGCTCGGATCGATGCGGACGACCTGCCGGCACAGGCCGGAGATCCGGAGAGGGGTGCGGCCTTGTTTGCGGTCGGCGGGTGCGTCTCGTGTCATGCGCTCGAAGGTGCCAAGGGTGCGGATCGGCTTGTGCTTGCGGGCGGCCGGGCCTTCAGGACCGATTTCGGAACCTTCCGTGCACCGAACATCTCGCCCGATCCGGAGGCCGGTATCGGGCGCTGGGAGGCGGTCGATTTCGTCAATGCGATGAAATTCGGCACGGCGCCGGACGGAAGCCATTTCTATCCCGCCTTTCCCTATACGTCCTATGCGAGGATGAGGGACGAGGATCTGCTCGACCTCTGGGCCTATCTGAGGATTCTGCCGGCGAGCGGCCGTGCGAACGAACCGCATGAGATCGGTTTTCCGTTCTCGGTTCGCCGCGCTGTCGGCTTCTGGAAACTGCTCTATCTCGATTCCGGTCCGGTCATTCCGGTCGATGCGGAGCTCGAGCGTGGGCGCTATCTCGTCGAGGGGCCGGGGCATTGCGGAGAATGTCATACGCCGCGCACGGCGATCGGCGGCCCGGACCTCGCGCGATGGCTCGGCGGCGGTCCTAATCCGGACGGTGAGGGGACAATCCCGAACCTGACCCCGGCAGGGAAGACGATATCGTCATGGTCCGAAGCCGATATCGCCGAATATCTGAAGTCCGGTTTTACGCCGGACTTCGATACGGCGGGTGGTTCCATGGCCGATGTCGTGACCAACACCGCTCTGCTCAGCGACGCCGACCGTCTGGCGATTGCCCGATACATCAAGGCCTTGCCGCCGGTCGGTCCTGCCGAGTAAAGCGCGGCCGGGCGCTGCTCGTCAGGCAGCTTCCGCAGTCGCGTTCCAGCCCCGGATGGCTTGCCGGATATCTTCGGGAAGTTCGACGAACTCGGCCCCGAAGCCCTTCACTCTCTTGCGCTGGCGAATGACCTTGGCCTTTACGGTCCCTAGTCCCATCAGGTCGATATTCACTTCGGTGCCTGCCGGCAGCTGGTGATCGGTCCCGATCTCGACGCCGGTCTCGGAAATATCGCTGATTTCGCACATATGCCATGTCCCGCCGACCTGGATCCGCGAGCTTGCCATTACGGTTCTGCGTTCCGCTTCCCGGCGGTTCCCGGCCGCGGACTCGCGCACGATGACGGTGAGGCGGTTCTGCAGTTCCTGCATCTTCTCGGCGATGGCGGATGCCGAGGTGCTGACTTCACGGGACATCGCGCCATTCTCGTCCGCGGCATCGGCAACGAAAGAAATCTTCGTCGATACCTCTTTCGTACCCGCGGCGGCTTCCTGGATATTGCGGGCGATCTCGTCCGTGGCCTGGGTTTGCTGGCCCATCGCACCGGTGATCTGCTCGGAGATATCGTTGATCTTCTGCACGGTCTCTTCGATGCCGCGCATCGCCGAGACGGCCTCGGTGGCGATCGACTGGATGCTGCGAACCTGCTCGGAGATGTCCTCGGTGGCGCCGCCCGTCTGGTTGGCCAGCGACTTGACCTCGCTTGCGACGACGGCGAAACCCTTGCCGGCCTCTCCGGCGCGCGCGGCCTCGATTGTCGCGTTCAGCGCGAGAAGATTGGTCTGCTCCGCGATATCGGTGATCAGGCCAACCACCTGGCCGATCTTTTCCGCCGCGTTCGCGAGGCCTTCCACCGTGACATTCGTGCGCTCGATCTCGCCCGCCGCTTCACGGGCAATGCGGGTGGATTCCTCGATCTGCCGACCGATTTCCTGGATCGACTGGGCCATCTCTTCGGAGGCGGCGGCGACGGTGTTCACATTGACGGTCGCTTCCTCGGAGGCGGCCGAAACGGCGAGGCTCTCGTTTTTCACGCTCTCCGCCGATGATGTCATGGAGGCGGAGCGATCGCGCATCTGATCCATTTCCTTGGTGATGGCGGCGACCGCGGTCTGCAGTTCCTGCTCCAGCTGGTCGCTGAGGCTCAGCATCGCCTCTTGCAGGCGGCGCTGCTGTTCCTCCTGCTCCTTGTGACGGGACTCGGTCATCTGCTCCAGCTCGATGCTGGCTTCCTTGAAGACGGAAACAGCTTCTGCCATGCCGCCGATCTCGTCCCGGCGTCCGAGGGAAGGCACATTGACGCTGTAATCTCCCGTCGACAGCTTCGCCATCGCCGAGGTGAGCTGAATGATCGGTCTTGCGATGACGGTACCGACTCCGATCCCGGCAAGCAGGCCACCGAGAAGCCCGAGGAGTGAGAGTCCGAGGATGACCTGAAACGCGGTGCGTTCGTGCTGCTCAGCGGTGATCAGGGACTGTGCGGTATATTTCCCGATCTCCAGCTGGATCGCCTCGAGCTCCTGATCGAGCTTGGTTTCCAGGATTTCGGCTTGCCCGGCGAGTTCCGTCGCCTTGGCGAGATCGCCCGCAGTCTGTGCCGCGAAGACCTGCTCTGCCAGCCTCTCGTATTCCAGGTGGTGCTGCTTTGCGATGTTCACCTGTTCGGAGAGCATACGAAATTCGCTGGAGGCGTCCGCGTGGCCGAGTTGTTTCGTGCTTTGGATCGCGTGAGCGAGCTTCTCGGTGATCAGGTTGAATGTCTCGTCGGCTTTCTTGCTCTGCGTTCCGAACTTTCCGACTTCTTCCGAATAGGCCGCGTCATTGTCTCCCTCCTGTGCGCGAATGCCGGCAAATCGCATCGCTTTCTCGAAATGGATCGCCTGTTCTAGTTGTAGGATGGTCACTTCGGTGACTTCACGCGTGAGCGGCATGTCTTCCTCGGCGATCTCCTTCAATTCAATGCCGATCCAGTTCATCGAGAGCACCGCGTAGGCCAGTGCAATCAGTGGAAGGGGCAGGGTCACCAGGCAGACGCTGATGATCTTGGTCTTGATCGGGAGGGACGAGAACATAACCAATCTACCTTCTGGATGCGCAATTATTGCGATGTGATCTCGGACTATTTGTGACTCTTGGTTAATTCAAAATCGCACGGGTTTTCTGCCTTCTCAAGCTGAAAACTTGATTTTCCGCAAAAATGAAAATTCCTAGTAAATTGTGTAGCGAAATGATTAACAAGTAATTGAAATAAGGAGAATGTTGTCGGGCGAAATGTGAATCAAAATGTTGCTGATTTATTTCCCGTTATATTGCAAAGTTTTTATTTAATTTATAAATATAAGAAAAATATGGAAAATTATAATATAAGTACAAGGTTTGGGGGATTGGGAGGTGACGGGGGCGATGCGGTGCCCCGGCGCGTCAGCAACACCTTGGCGGGGCGGGCGAGGTTCTATCCGATCGTGTGATGCGACGAGTTCTCTTATTCAGGCTCGAGGCATGTGCGGAGACCTTGGATAAATCGGCAGAGACAGCGCCACCTGTGACAATCGCCTGTATCAGGCGCCTGCGACGTGATGAATGCATATGCCTGTATTGCGGGAAATTTGAGACCTCAGGAGAGGTGGTGCCGGAGGCGATCGACACGAAGCAGTCGGCCGCCAATAGATTGGCTTTCCCGGAATTGCTTGATGGAGCGCACAGGAGAAAGGCGCTTGTTCGGCCCCGGACGAAGTGCCGGTGCCGAACAAACCTCATGGTTCGTATTTATCGACGCTGAACCTTGATGCGCTTCGGGTTCGATGTCTCGGGAGACAATTTCGCGATCATGACCGTCAGCACACCGTTTTCGTGATGCGCGGTGACCTTGTTCGCATCGGCATCAGGCGGGAGCCTGAAAACGCGCCGGTAACTTCCATACTGACGTTCCGAGAAGAAGTAATTGCGATCCTTTTCCTCGCGCGTCGATCGTTTCTCGCCGAGCACTGTCAGGGTGCTGTCGTGCAGTTCGACCGAAATGTCGTCTTCCTTTACGCCGGGCAGTTCGATCGCGATCTCGTAATACTCCGGTTTGACCGAGGCTTCGGATGCCGGTGCCAGGAACTCGGCGATACGCTCGCCGAACTGGCGGACCGGCGCATAGAGCTGGGACAACCAGTCTGGCGCCGCATTGGATTGTGAGACTTTTTCAACCATTTTCGCTCCTCCGTCGAACGCGTCACGATTGGGTTTCATCTCACTATCCGACCAATCGCGCGTGCGGGCATTGACCTCGGTCAAATCTTCGGGGGCGTAACGGGTGAGGTGTCGTGCATCAATCCATTTCCGTGCCGGAAAGGGGTTCGCGCTTTCGGCCAGGCTCGCGAATGCGCTAAGACTGAGTGGCCTTCGCTGACGTAAAGGTCCGGCTTCCGCACAACAGGTTAAAGGCATGGTGGGGCGGGGAGCCTGATCGATCTTCTTTCGCCGGTCGCGGGATTTCGCAGGACCGACTATCAAAAGGAACCGCAAACAATGCCGATCAAGAACCGTATTGCCGAGTTCGATGCCGAGATGCGCGAGTGGCGGCACGATTTCCACATGTATCCGGAGATCTGTTACGAGGAAACCCGGACCGCCGGGATCGTCGCGGAGAAACTGCGCTCCTGGGGCATCGAGACCCATGAAGGAATCGGCAAGACTGGCGTCGTCGGTGTGATCCGCGGAAACGGGTCGGGCTCAGGCGCCATCGGCATCCGTGCCGATATGGACGCGCTTCCGATGCAGGAGGTTTCCAGCCCGGAATACAAGTCGAAGGTGCCGGGCAAGATGCATGCCTGCGGCCATGACGGACATACCTCGGTCCTGCTCGGCGCGGCCAAGTATCTCGCCGAGACCAGGAATTTCGACGGCACGGTGCACCTGTTCTTCCAGCCCGCCGAAGAAGGCGGCGCCGGCGCCAAGGCGATGATCGAGGACGGCCTGTTCGAGCGCTTTCCCTGCGATGCGGTCTACGGTCTGCACAACATGCCGCAGATCCCGAAGAACAGGTTCGCGATCCGCAAGGGGCCGCTGATGGCCGGCGCCGATAGCGTGACCATCACCATCAAGGGCCGTGGCGGACACGCAGCGATGCCGCATATGGCCATCGATCCGATCGCCATCGGCACGCAGATCTACCAGGCGGCCCAGACCTTTGTGTCGCGCGCCATCGATCCGTTCGAGAACGCTGTGGTTTCCATCACCCAGTTCCATGCCGGTACCGCGAACAACGTCATTCCGGGCGAAGCGATCCTGAATGCGTCCGTGCGGACCATGACGAAGGCGACGCAGGCGCTGATCAAGGACAAGTTCCAGAAGCTCTGCGAGGGACTGGCACTCGCCAATGGCATCGAGATCGATTGCGTCTACCGGGAGGGCTATCCGGTGACCTCGAACCATGACGCGGAGGTCGAGCGGATCGTCGCCGCGGCGGCGAGCGTTGTCGGCGCGGATGCCGTCGATACCGATACGGATGCCCTGATGGGCAGCGAGGATTTCTCCTACATGCTGGAAGAGCGTCCCGGTGCCTACATCTTCCTCGGCGGCGGGGACGAGACCCATACCCACTCGGTCCACCACCCGGAATACGACTTCAACGACGAGACCCTGACGACCGGGGCCAGCCTCTGGGCGGCGCTGGTCGAGGCGGAACTGCCGCGCGCAGGCTAAGTCCCCCCGCGCAACCCGAACTGAAGCGGCCGGTATCGCATCGCGCGTACCGGCCGTTCAGCTTCCTGTTGCTCCACCACTCTTCAGATGCGAGCTTCCTTCCTCTGCGTGCAGGGCGTTCGCTATGAGGTTGGGAATGAGCCAGGAAAGAATGTCGCTGACCGAGATGCTCGGCATCGACACGACAATCAATATCGTCGATGTCGGCGCCAATCCCCATGCGGGCAGCGGGCTGCCTCCTTATGACGCTCTGCTGAAGCGCGGCAAAGTCCACTTGGTCGGCTTCGAGCCGAACCCTGAGGCGCTTGCGGTCCTGCAGTCTCAGAAAGGGCCAAATGAGACTTATCTTCCGCATGCCGTCTATGACGGCAGCGTCCAGACCCTGAGGCTGTGCCAGGCACCCGGCATGACCTCCTTGCTGGAACCCAACATGGCGGTCCTGGGGGCTTTTCACGGGTTCGATCAATGGGGCAAGGTCATCGCCCGGGAACAGATCGAGACCGTCCGGCTGGATGACGTCGCCGAAATCTCCGATCTCGATTTCCTGAAGATCGACATCCAGGGCGGCGAGCTCGAGGTCTTCCGTAACGGAACGCGGAAACTGGCCGACTGTCTCGTGATCCAGTCCGAGGTCGAGTTCCTCGAGATGTATGAAGGCCAGCCGCTTTTCACCGACGTGGATCTGTTTCTGCGCGAGCGCGGCTTCGTACTGCACCGGTTCGTGGAGCCGACCAGCCGGACCATCAAGCCGCTCATCGTCAACAACGATCCTTATGCGGGGCTCAGCCAGCTGATGTGGGCGGATGCAGTCTTCGTGCGCGATTTCACCCGTTTCGGAGAGCTCGCGCCCGGGAAGCTTCTGAAGCTCGCGCTGATCCTGCACGACGTCTTCAGCTCTTTCGATCTCGCCCTGCGCGCGCTGCTGGTGCGGGACGCCATGGTCGGCGAGCGGCTCGGACAGACCTACCTGCAGAAACTTCAGATCGCCTGATCAACATTGCCGTGCCGGACGGGCGCTTGTGAGGGCGCGGGATCGCGGTCACGCTTGCCTGCGAATCAAATCAAAGGAAGGGGGGGGGAGAGCGATGACATCGCCTCAGTTCGATTTCGGGAAAGTGGTGCGACAGGATCTTCCTGCGCCGGCCGCCGGGCGGTGGAACGGTTTTCCGAAGTTCAATTTTGTCGGCGGACACAACGCGCCGGAAAACATTCCGACGGAGGATCTGATCGCGGCTGTGACGCGGGTTCTGCAACGCGAAGGCAGCACGCTGGCGACCTACAATCTGGAAAGCGGCCCGCAGGGTTACAAGCCGCTTCGCGAGTTCGTTGCGGAAAAGCTCGCCCGCGACGCCGGGATGACCTGCAGTGCGGACGACGTTCTCATCACCTCCGGATCACTGCAGGGACTCGACCTGATCAACGCAGTGCTGCTCGCCCCGGGCGACACGGTTCTGATCGAGGCCGCGACCTATGGCGGGACCCTGACCCGGTTCCAGCGTCTCGGCGTGACGGCGGTCGGCATCGGCCTCGACGAGCACGGCATGCGGATGGACGAACTGGCATCGGCGTTGAAGACGCTCACCGCCGAGGGCCGGAAGCCGAAGTTCATTTACACAATCCCGACGGTGCAGAACCCGACTGCCTCGATCATGCCGCTGGAGCGGCGGCAGGAACTCCTGCGCCTCGCGACCGAGTACGATGTGCCGGTGGTCGAGGACGAGTGCTACTCGGATCTGATCTGGAGTGGCGAGCGCCCGCCCGCCATGCATGCGCTCGACGAGAGCGGTCGGGTGATCTTCGTCGGCTCCTTTTCGAAATCCATCGCGCCGGCCCTGCGGGTCGGTTTCGTGGTCGCACCCTGGGCGTTCATGGCGCGGATGCTGCCGCTGAAAACCGATGCCGGTTCGGGTGCACTTGAGCAGATGGTGCTCGCCGAGTATTGTCAGGAGCATTTCGAAAAACACGTGGCGGCCCTCAACAAGACCCTCAAAGCGAAATGCGATGCTCTGGTCGAGACGGTCGAGGCCAGCTTCGGAACGGCAGCCGAGTTCGAGCGGCCGCCGGGCGGGATTTTCCTCTGGGTGAAGCTTCCGGCGGAGGTCGATACCTCCAGGCTGGCCAAGGAAGCCGCGAAGCACGGGATCGAGATCAATCCCGGCGCCGAATGGTCCATTGAGGGACCGGATGCGAAGCGCGCGCTCAGGATCTGCTATGCCAATCCGCCGATCGAGACCATCCGCAAGGGCGTGGCGGCGCTCGCCGAGGTCTGCCGTGAGGAATTCGGTGTGCCGAAGACCGTAGCGAACCGCTAGGTCGGTGCAACGGGTCTCGCCTCGGGCTCAGCCCCCGAGGCGAAGGTCCGGGAAGAACCCGAACATGATCGCCATGATGAGGAAGATCAGGGCGGAGATCATCGAATACTCGGCAAACCTTCGGTAGGTCTGCGAGAGGACTGCGCCGATGATCCGCTGGGCGATCTTTTTCGGTGGGCGGTCTTCCTTCGCCAGAATGATCCAGAGCTCGGTCTTGCGGTAGGGCCGGGTTGGTGCCCTGCGGGCATAGTGGAATAGGACGGCTGCAACGAGCAGGCAAAGGATACATCCGGCTCGCGCTGCGACCGCCGGCTCGTAGCTTAGGCTCATGACGATGCAGACGATCGCGAGCGCGGCAAACCCGCTCGCCCGTCCGACGGAAATAATGGCGGCGTTCTCGATCGCTTCCATGCAATGCGCTCCGCGCGCTGCCTTTCGACCTGCAGCCTAAAGCAATTAGGTCCGGGCGGTGCCCGGGCAAGCGAGTTGGGGGCAGTGCATCTGCATTTCAGACCTCACCCCTATCCGCATCACCTCATTGCCATGTCTGGCTGAATTGGCCCGGGCCAAAATCGCCTTTGAATTTCAGACAGTGGAAAGGGCCGTATCCATCACTGCCGTGAGCTGTTCCAGTGGCAGTGTGAGGAAAATCCGTACCTGTCCGGATGGGGCTTCACGTCTATCCATGCATGTTTCGAGGAGGGAGCAATGGTTCTCAAATCACTGCGTTTCGCGGGCGCTGTACTGGGCCTGCTGGGTGTGGCCGCGGGCTCGGCCGCTGCTCAGGAAGTGAAAGTGACTCCGCTCGGCAGCCATGACGGAGAATTCTGCCGCTTCGACAGGGCTATGATGTTCGAGGATCCCGACGGCACGCGTATTCTCTATGATGCGGGCCGCACCGTGGCTGGGGCCGGCGATCCGCGTCTCGGCAAGGTCGATGCGCTGCTGGTCAGCCACATGCACGGCGACCATGTCGGCGACCGGCATATCGATGCGGTCAATGCGGGCGAATGCGGCGCGCCGATGATGGGGACGGTCGCCGCGCCGAATACCAACACCGTGAATATCGCGCTTGAGAAATCGGCGCTCATCGTCACCGGGAGCGAGATGCCGAGCTTCTTCGCCAGCAAGCTGAAGGCGCTGGGCGGGGATCCGAAGAAGTCGGCGCTGGTCCGTTTCGGTGCGTCGCGGAAGGTCGGCGGCGTGACCGTCACGACCGTTCCCGCCGCGCATTCGAACGGTGTCAACGGCGCCTTTATCGAGGGCGAACTCGGCAAGCTGTTGTCGTCCGCCGGCCTGACCGCCTATGCCGGACCGCCGACGGGCTATGTGCTGACGTTCAGCAACGGTCTGGTCGCCTATCTCTCCGGTGACACCGGCGTGACCGCCGAACAGCGCACGGTCGTCGGCGAACAATATGGTGCCGAGCTGGTGGTGATGAATATCGGCGACACTTTCACGACCGGACCTACCGAGGCGGCTTTCGTCGTGAACGAGCTTATCAAGCCGGCTTCAGTGATCCCGTCGCATGCGAACGAGATCGGAACCAAAGGCGGCAAGGTCATTGCGGGAAGCAAGACCGACGCCTTCATGAAAGCTCTGAAAGCGCCGTCCTATCTGCCGTTGAGCGGAAAGACCCTCGAGTTTGACGGTGCCGGAAAGTGCGTCTCTGGCTGTTAGAGGGGGCTCGGAGCCAACCTAAAGAACCCGCCGTCGGGGGACCGGCGGTGGGTTCTCGGTCGGACGGGACCGCAGGGAGGGGGTAGGCGTTACCCCTCCGGCGCGCGGTTCGTGAAGCTGAACACCAGCATGACACGCTCGACGCTCTGCGGTGTCCCGAACGGCAGTACCAGCGCGGTAAAGTATTTCCCTGGCTTCCTAGCCCAGTCCGCCGAGCCTGCGGCGTAATCGGTCACGGCGCTGTTGCGGCATTGAAGCAACCTGTCGAGAATAGGTCCGGCGCCCTCGATCTCGCTGATCTTCAGCCCGGTGAGATCGCGTCCCGTGGCTGCGCGTATTCCGGTCCCCGTGATCCGGATCTTGAAATCGTCCTCTCCCGCGGGCTCGACGACGGTCAGGAGGGGAAGCGCCTTGCGTGGAAATTCAACCGGATCGAGTGCGGTCTTGGGGGGGACCTGGCCTTTCCCCCGCACCTTCAGCCAGTACTCATACATCGCCCTCTGAGCGTCGCTGCTCAAATCTCCGGAGAAGAAATCATTGATTTGTTCTTGTCCCGTCATTTCCCCTCGGCGTGTCCTGCTTCAGTGTGTTTGTGCCGTAAACAACATCAGAACACTATTGTGATTCAATCTGAGCGATATTTCGATCCATCCGCGCCGCGATGTATTCACGTTGTGGGAATGTGCCAATAATGCTGTCGCGGCAATGTGACTTGGTGTTGAGCGGCCCCTGACGCAAATTCCCTCCTATCGAACGGGGTTCAATCACTGCGAGATTGGAGGACGGACATGTCGCGCCTTCCCGGATTGCGTCACGCTTTCCTTGCTGCCTGCCTGCTTGCCGGTGGATTTCAACTGGGGCCGGTGCCCGCCGCCGCGGCGGAGGATCCGGTCTATACCGGCTTTCTTTCGAATGTCGCAGTGGATGGTTACGACCCGGTCAGCTATTTTTCCCCCGGGGGGCCGGTAAAAGGCTCGGCCGAGTACACCTTTTCCTACAAAGGCGCGGAGTGGCACTTCGCCACAGCCGGGAATCGGGACCTGTTCCGGCAGGATCCCGAAAGATACGCCCCGCAATATGGCGGCTATTGTGCCTGGGCCGTGGCGCAGGGAAGTACGGCGAAAGGCGATCCCGAGAATTGGAGGATCGTGAAGGGGAAGCTCTACCTGAACTACAATTCCGACATCCAGAAGCGCTGGGAGCAGAGCATCCCGGAAAACATTCAGGCCGGAGACCGGAACTGGCCGCGCGTGCTTGAGTGAAGTGCCGGATCGGCAAGTCTCCGCGGCTCGCCTCAGACCGATAGCTCCGCTACCCTCCCCGAAACATCGAACGAAGGGGGAAACGATGGCAGAGAAGATTGGTCTGGTGGGGCTTGGAAATGCCGGGCTCGCGGTCGCGACGGCATTGTTGCGGCACGGGCCGGTTGCGGGTTTCGACCGCTCGCCCGAACGCAGGCAACTCGCGGCGAAGGAAGGTGTGGAGGTCGTGGAGCAGCTTTCCGGGCTCTCTACTCCGACGCCCTCGCAAATCGTACTGTCGCTGCCGAAACCCGAAGCCTCTCTGGAGGTCGTTGAGGCGATTTGCAGCTGGACGGACAAACCGTCGCTGATTGTCGAGACCAGTACCGTCACTCCCGATACAGCGAAACGGTGTGCCGCGCTTTGCGCAGATGCCGGGATCGCCTTTGTGGACGCGGCTATCGCCGGTGGTGTCGCGAGCATGGCTGCAGGTGAGATCACGTTCTTCCTCGGTGGCAGCGAAGAGAGCAAGGCGTCGGCGCGGCCTTTGCTGCAGTCGATCGCGGCGCAAATCTTCGATCTCGGGCCGGTTGGCGCGGGAATGGGAACCAAGGTGGTCAATAATGGCGTCATGCATGCCGTCATGGTGGTTCTGATCGAGGCTTTCGCGATGGCGCGGAAGCTCGATGTGCCCTCGGAAACGCTTGTCCAGATCCTCAATCGCGAAGAGGGACTGTTACGCCCGCTTGTCCATCGGGTCGGCGAGCGGATGCGGGACGGGAACTATCAGAGCGGGATGTCCGTCACCAACGCACGCAAGGATTCTGTGCTCGCGCTCGAGACGGCGCAGCAGCTCGGTGTGCCTCTGTTCGCCACACTGGCGTCTCACACGCCTTACGAGATCGCGGAGGCGAAAGGGATGGGCAGCCAGGATTACGCCGCCTTGGCGAAGCTCTGGGAAGATTGGTGTTCGATCCATTTCAACCGCTAGTCGATGACGTTTCAGGGCGCGGTTTCCCTGGGCGCGGGTAAATTCAGCGTTTATTTCTGAAGCGTCTTCTGGTGGCAGGACGCAGTCCGTGTTAGGACCAGAACGGTTGGTTTGACCGGACTGCCGTCTCGCCGATTGCCGGTCGGCGACGGTTATGTCCCAGAGGAGCGCTGCCGTTCGATGACTTACGGTGACTCGGGTTCGCAGGTTGGAACTGAACTCGATGCGATCTCCGGACGTATGCGGACGCAGACCCTGCAAGTCCTGCTACATCACTGGCGGACGATCAAGGGCCCGCTTCTGATGCCAAGCCGCCGGCAGATCGATCCGGTGGAATTCGGGTCCATTCTGCCGCGGATCTGGCTTTGCGACTACGAACCTGAGAGCAACAGGTTCCGCTACCGGTTGACCGGTGAGAAAGTCGCCAAAAGGTTCGGGCACAAGCTTTCAAAGCATTATCTTGATGACAATACCGACCCGGACTATTACCCGAGGGTGCATCGCTATTACCGAAATGTCGTCGATCTTCCGGCCGTGCTTTACATCTACGGTCGGCTCTACGCCGAGACCGCCAATCCGATTCACGGGGAGCGGCTCCTGCTGCCGCTCTCCAATGATGGACGAACTGTCCAGAGCGTTATCGGCGCGACTGCGGAAATCCCCCGTCTGGAGCCGAGCGGGGAGCGATTTTTGCCGGAATATCAGAAGCATACCTATATTACGCTTGAGACGGGAGCGGTTATTGAAGAGACTCTTCCCGTCTAGATCGAGCCCCGTTCGAGGTTCTTTGACGTTAACCTTCATCCCGCTCGTTGGTAGTCTGGCGGTCCGCATCCTGGGCGATCTGGGATGGGCATCTCAAGACAGGAGCATTCTCTGAATGACTTCAATTCTGGTCGTTGACGATGACAAGTCTCTGCGCGATCTCCTGGCGGGAATTCTGCGCGAGCAGGGCCACGAGGTGCAGACCGCCGAGGAAGGAAATTCCGCGCTCGCTTTGATGGAAGAGGCGACGTTCGACCTGGTGATTTCCGACATCATCATGCCGGGCAAGGAGGGCATCGAGACGATCCGGGAAATCCGGTCGCTTCACCCCGACGTTCGGGTCATTGCCATGTCAACCGGGGGTTCTCTTGGCAACGCTCAGATCCTGGAATATGCCCGCATGATCGGCGCTCACGAAGCGATCCGGAAGCCGGTCGAACTTCCCGCGCTAATTGAGATGATCGCGCGGATGTTTCCGTAACGCCCCATTTCCCTTTCAGAGGGACGGCCGGTCGGTGCGCGCCAGTCTGAACAGTTCGGCATAATGACCGGCGAGAGCGCTTACCGAGACCTCCATATCTCCCGCGGCGTCCTTCTCTTCGACCCAGATCCGTATGCCGGGCCGATGCTCGACATGGAACCAGGCGAGCCAGGTAAAGAGCAGGCGGCGGAACCAGGCGGGCATGCCGCGTTGATCCCCGAAATCGACGATATGCAATGTGCCGCCCGGACGGAGCAGGGCTACCGCGCGGTCGAGTGCGGCGCGCCACGGCGGAATCATCGAGAGCGAATAGGAGAAGACGATATGATCGAAACCCTCCGGCTCATCGAACGTCTCCCCGGGGTCGAACCGCTCGGCATAGGCGAGGCCGAGCCGGATCCGGTCCTCTAGTTCCATCCGGCGCAAGGAGGCTTCCGCGGTTTCCAGCATCTCGGCTGAAGCGTCGATCCCGAAATAGCGGCAGTCTGGATAGCGCCGCGCCAGCTTCGCGAGATTGCGCGCCGTACCGCAGCCGATCTCGCAGATCGACTCTCCGGGCACCGCGTTCAGGTCCCGGATCAGCCGGTCGCGGCCCAGCAGGTAATATTTCCGCGTGAGGTCGTAGAAGTGCCGCTGGACCCGGTAGATCCGGTCCATCTTCTCCCCGGCATCCTCCGATATGGGGTTAGTCCCGGCGGATGTAGAGATGGAAGCCTCCATAGATCGATGAGCGGTCGCGCCGGCAGAGATCTTCCGACTCCTCCGCCCGGTACTCCCAGCGATCGAGGATCTCGTCCGGCACGCGCCCCGGTAGCGGGCTCTCCTCGCCGGCCGTGCGGAAGATCACCCGCGCGCCGGGTGCCGAGGTGCGCAGAATCTCTGTCCAGAGCGCGGAGAGCTGCTCCGCGTTCATCCAGTCCTGCGCGTCGAGCAGAATGTATCGGTCGAGGCTTGCGGCCTCGCGCGCACCGAGGAAGTCGGTCATCGACGCCTGCACCACATCGACCTTCGGTGCGGTCTCTCGCAGCGTCTCGTAGTTGCCGGCGTGCAGGTATCGTGGAATGGCCTGGCGCTTCGTCCGGTCGTAGCCGCGCCCGAAGGCCTGCCACGCGAAGTAGTTGTCGTCGATCGAGAAGTCGCAGGCGAGCCGCTCGAGACGCGAGCGCATGAGTCCGGCCATGTCGCCGCCGGCCGAGGCGGAGAGCGCCTCGAACTGTGCCGGCGGGATGCCGAGACCGTAGAACGAGACCGGCAGACGGCAGAGCGCGCGCACCATCCGGCTGTCGAAGATCGGGCCGATGATGGAGTCGAAAAGGGCACGCTGCTCCTGCAGGGTTTCCGCTTCCAGGATGTGGCGCGGGTTCTTGCCGTGGAGGCGGGCAATCAGGTGCAGCAGGCCGATGAAGCGGCCGAGCAGACCGAACTCGTAGACATTGCGGGTGAACATGTCGATGCGCCGGCCGCGCAGCCCGCGCTTGCTCCAGTAGGCCCGGGTCTCGGCATCGAGATGCGGCGCCAGGTCACGGAAATAGACCCGCTTGTTCTCGCGTTCGTCGGCGTGGCCGAAGAAGCGGAAGAAGGTCTCGTGGTCGGGCAGCTGCTTCAGCGCCGTCAGTTTCAAGCGGGTGAGCGCGACATGGGCCGGATTGAGATCGACGGCCTGGATGCTGGCCGGACGCTCGGTCAGATAGTTCAGGATATTGCAGCCGCCGGACGCGATGGTGAAGACCCGGCTCTCCGGCGTGAGTTGCAGCGCCTCGAGGTCGACCTCGGGATCTTCCCAGATCTGCGGATAGACGAAACCCTTGAAGGCCATGGTGAACATGCGGTCGAGAATGCCGCGTTTGGTCAGCTTGTGGCCGCCGCCGGCGGTGACGGCGTTCTGGAGCAGGGGGTTGGCGGACATGGGTGCGAACTCTCCCGGATGGCGCGGTGCCGGGCGGATGCCGCCGGACCGGTCCATGCTTGGGGAAGCTCATACGGGATTCGTGTTTCAGCTTTGTTTCAGGGCGTCATATGCCTGAAATCATGAAGTATTATCGCCGGCGCGGCATCGCGCCGGGGAAGCCGGGCAAGCGCCGAATCGCTCCTCAGGCGCGGCCGTGTGCGGCGAGGGTTTCGCGTCCGCTATGCGTCGCTTCCACGATCGCGCCGGTGCCGTCGACATGGCGGCGGACGACGAAACCGCGGTCGACCGCTTCCTCCCAGACGGTGAGACGCGGACAGGAGGTGCGCCAGGCCTCCATCACCTCGCCATAGGGCCGGGGTTTCTCGGCGACCCATTCGACGAGATCGAGAATGAGGGGCATCGGGGTATCGTCCATGGCCTTCTCCGGATTGCGAAAGCTGATACAACGTCAGAATAGCATGAACCGGGACAAGGCATCCAATGCCGCAACGCCTGCTGAGCCTCGCAATTGCCTCCTTGCTTCTCTGGTCTGTGCCGAACGCGGCGGCGCGGGGCGCGGAAGGGCTGATGCGGGCGGACGCGGCGACGCGGGCGATCTGTACCGCGCCGCTCGCAAATCCTGAGGGGCTGCTGCCGGACGACATTTCGCTGGCCCGTCGGAGCGGCGCCCTCAATGCGGACAATTCCGGACGTCGGTTGCTCACGCTGGACATGGGCGAGGGCGGCGAGGCGGTCGTCGACATGCTCCTCCAGGGCGGCGCCCTGCGCCGTCTGCGCATGGAGCTCAGCGCGCCGGCGTCCGGTGAACTGCGCCCGGAGGCGATGGTGCAGTACGGCCCGGACTGCATGCCGGCCTTGGCCCGCCGGCTGGTATACGGCGAGCGGCGCGATGTGCCGGTCCGGCTTGAGCATCTGCAGCCCGACCTTGCCACGGTATCATTTGTCGAGGAGCTCGACCCTCCGGTGCCGCCGGGTGCCGATCCCGGCGGGGTGACGGTGGCGCAGATCGACAGCGGGGTGAATTACCTGCTGCCGCATCTCGCCGCCCGGCTGGCGCGCGACGCCTCCGGGCGGTCGCTCGGCTACGATTACTGGGACATGGACCCGCGCCCGTTCGATCTCGACACCTCCCGCTCGCCATATTTCCCGCTCAGGCACGGCACTGCCGTCGCCAGTATCCTGATCGCCGAGGCGCCGGAGGTCCGGCTGCTGCCCTATCGTTATCCCCGGGGCAACATGGAGCGGATGGCGGAACTGATCGCGGCGGCTGATGCAGCGGGCGCGCGCATCGTCCTGATGCCGCTCGGCAGCAACGACGCGCGGGAGTGGGACGCTTTCCGGCAGGCGGCGGAGGCCCGTTCCGACATGCTGTTCATCGTCTCCGCCGGGAACGACGGACGGAACATCGACACGGCGCCGGTCTATCCGGCAGCCTTCCCGCTCGCCAACATGATCACCGTCACCTCCGCCGACGCCTTCGGGCGGCTTGCGCCGGGCTCGAACTGGGGGCGGCACTCGGTCGACCTGATGGTGCCGGGCGAGGGGATCGAGACCATCGATCATCGCGGTGCCGTCGCGCCCGCCTCGGGGAGCAGCTTCGCCGTGCCGCGCGTCGCCGCACTCGCCGCGCGCCTGCTGGCGCGGAACCCGGACTGGAGCACAGAAAAGCTGATAGAGGCGATCCGCATCCGCACCGCGCGGGGGTATAGGAGTGCGCCCGCAGACGTTGCGTGGGGCTGGATCCCGAACCCGGCGGACGATGGGCGCTAGGGCCGGATCAGCGCCGCTTCGGGCGCGGCGGCGGGTTTTCCAGAAAGCGTTTCGCCACCGGCAGCATCTGCGGATTGACCGTCTCGATCCGCTCGTAGGCCCGCTCGGCCAGCGCCCGGTCGCCACCCCAGATACCGGCCTGCAGGGCCAGGCGGAGCACCTGATGGTCGTCGGGCAGATGCTGCATCAGGAAGGCGAGATGCGGGATTTCCTCCTCGTAGCGCGCCGCGAGGTGATAGCTGACGGCAAGGCCCATCCGCGCATTGAGCGCGTTCGGGTCTTCCTCCAGCGCCGCCTCGAAGAGCGCAATGGACTCGTCGAACCGGCCCTTCATGCCGAGCACCTGCGCCGCGAGATCCATGTTCTGCCGGTTGCGGCTGCGGCTGCAGGAGGTGGCGAGCGCGCTTGCCTCCTGATCGCTCAGCGGTGTCTGGTCGGCCCTGTGCCGGTCGAGATTGAGCATGCAGATCCGGATCGCGCCGCCGATCTCGTCGCTGGCTGCCGAGAAGTCCGCGCCGCTCTTCTGGCGCAGCTCGGCGATCGCCGCCGCCGGGATCGCCTCGAAACGTCCGTCGCCACCTGCCGCGACGATCCCGGCCAACCGTCCGTCCGCCCCGACCAGGGCGCCGCCGCTATGGGCGGGCTGGCCGTAGGCGGTGTGATGCAGGCGGGCGAAGGGATGACCGTCGGCAGGAGCCAGCAGTATGTCACCCGGATCATAGGCGCGGATCCGCCCGAAGGAGACGTCGGCGCCGACGGTGAAGAGCGGAGCGCGGACGGGACCGTCCGCCGGATCGAGCGCCGGTCCCGCCGGCAGGCCGGGGGCGGAGAGCAGGATCAGGTCGGCTTCATAAGCCGAAGCCACCACGCTTGCCTTGATGCGCTCGCCGCTCTCCAGGAAGAGCTCGACCTCCGTCACGTCGGCGATGAGGTGACGGGTCGTGACCAGCTCGGTGGCGGAGAGTCGGGTCGCGCTGCCGATGCCGCCTGGCCCCGAGATGGCGAAGACCGATCCGCGTGCGGCACAGACCGGCTCCGGCTGGCGGCACTCCTCCTGGGCTTCCGCGGAACCGGAGAACAGGAAAGCGAGCAGCAGCGCCGCTGCGATATGGCGCCGGAGGAGGGGCTGTGTCACCTTGTCGAACCGCATCATCCTCAATCCGCATGAGACGGAGCGACCGGGAGGAGACATCGATGGCGCGAGCTCGGACCGGGCCGCTGTTGCTTCTTTTCTGCCTGTTTTTCGCCGTGGCTCCAATGGCGAATGCGCAGACCGACGCGCGCAAGGCCTGGGCGGTGGCGGCGCCGTCCGTCTTCGAGGTCGAGCCGACCTGGCCCGGCTACGAGCGCCCCGGCTTCGGGGCGCCTGCCGGGACCGCTCCGGAAGGCACCGGTGTCGCGATCCTGCGCTCCGGTCTGATCGCGACCGCCGCGCATGTGGTGCTGAAGGCGACCGAGGTGCATGTCGTCGCGCCCGACGGCACGCGGCTGGAGGCGAAGGTCCTGGGCCTCGATCAGCGCACCGATATTGCTTTCCTCGGGATCGACGCCGCGACAACTCCGATCGCGCTGTCCGAGATCCGCCCGGACACCGGTGCGCCGGTCTGCGCGCTCTCGAACGCCTTCGGGCTCGGGATCGGTATCACATGCGGCGTGGTCTCGGCGAACCGGCGCTCCGGCATCGGCTTCAACCGGGTCGAGGATTTCCTGCAGACCGACGCGGCGCTCAATCCGGGTTCCTCCGGCGGCGCGCTGGTCGATCTCGAGGGCCGGCTGGTCGGATTGCTGTCCGCTATCTTCACGAAGGATTCGGACGCGAATATCGGGGTCAATTTCGCCGTCTCGACCGAGCTGCTGCTGAAGAGCGTGCCGGACGGATTGCGGTAGTCATTCTCTTTCAAAGCCAGTCCTAAGTTCGTCATCCTCACGCAAGTGGGGACCCAGGGAAGACGGGCGGCGCTCTAAGATCCCTGGGGCCCCGCGTTCGCGGGAATCACGACCTTGAAGTGGGACGTTGAGCTGTTTCGCTCCGCTCCGGAGAGAGTGAGTTTCACGCTGTGGTCTTGCTCCCGGCCGCCGGCTCCGGGAGACTGCCGCGCAAAGTCGTTGATGGAGGAAATCCGATGACCGCCCCGCTGCCCGGCCCGTTCGAAACCCTGACCCTGGAGCAGCCGTCCGAGCATGTCCTGCTGCTGACCCTCGACCGGCCCGACCGCGGCAACGCGCTGAACACCCAGATGGGCTTCGACCTCCGCGATCTCTTCACCGAGCTCTACCGCGACCAGCGCGGCATCCGCTGCATCGTCGTCACCGGGCGCGGCGAGAAGATCTTCTGCGCCGGCGGGGATCTGAAGGAGCGCAACAACATGAGCGACGAGACCTGGCAGACCCAGCACGCGCTCTTCGAGCAGGCGGTCCGCGCGATGCGCGACTGCCCGATCCCGATGATCGGCGCGATCAACGGTGCGGCCTTCGCCGGCGGCCTCGAGATCGCGCTCTGCTGCGACTTCATCTATATCGCCCCGAACGCCCGTTTCGCGCTGACCGAGGTCACCCTCGGCATCATGCCGGGCGCGGGCGGCACCCAGAACTTGCCGCGCGCGGTCGGCGTCCGCCGGGCGAAGGAGATCATCCTGACCGGCACGCCGTTCAACGCCGAGCAGGCGATGGAATGGGGGCTCGCGAACAAGCTCTGCGAGGCCGGCAAGGTGGTCGAGGATGCGCTCGCGACGGCGGAGAAGATCGCCTCCAACGCGCCGATCTCCACCCGCCAGGTGAAGAAGGCGATCGACGTCTCGACCCAGCTCGACCTCCATAACGGCTACGCCTTCGAGATCGAGGCCTACAATCGCATGGTCCCGACCGAGGATAGGCTGGAAGGGGTGCGGGCCTTCAACGAGAAGCGCAAGGCGGAGTTCAAGGGGAAGTAGTTTTGGCTTTACCCTCTCTTCCCTCTATTCATGGTCGTCATCCCCACGCAAGTGGGGACCCAGGGATGACGGTCTGAGCTCCATGATCCCTGGGTCCCCGCGTTCGCGGGAATGGCGACTTTTTGGAAGGGAAGTGAGCGAGCTATAACCCAGCCCCCGCGCGCCATTCGGAGAGCGGCAGGAAGCTCGGGATCTTCCGCGGCGCTTCCGGGAGCAGCGAGATGAACTCCAGAGAATGGCCGTCCGGATCGTCGAAATAGACGCTCGCCGCCGGCATCCAGCTCAGCACCACCGGCTCGTCTATCGGGTCCTGGCCGTTCTTCGTCGGCGTCAGCCCCGCCGCCTTCAGCCGCGCGACCGAGCGCTCCACATCCTCCAGCGCGACCTGGAAGGCGATGTGCAGCTTCATCCCCATCGGCGCCGAGCCGACGCCCCAGAGCCCGAGCATCGCCTTCTCCGCCTCCGGCACCCAGAAGAAGGCGACGTTGCGGTCCTTCACCACGTGGGCCAGCGGCAGGCCGAGCACGTCCCGGTAAAAGGCGATCGAGCGGTCGAGGTCGCGGACGGTCAGGTGAGCCTCGTAAAGGCCCTTGATGGGGACAATCATGGGTGTTTCCTTATTATCAAGTGATTTCTTGAATAATATGATCGACGAAGGGATATGGCAAGGCCTGCAGCCCGGTACCTCCTCGCGCGCGCCGGCCGAGCGCTAATGATTTATTAGGCAAATATTGGTAATCGACTGGGTTAGTTCGCGTGATGAACGAACCCGTTCGGAAAGAATCTTGGAAACCTTGTCCCCTCAGCTGCGGGCGTTGATCGACGGACATCCCCATGTCCTGTGCGACAGGCTCGCGGCCGAGAAGATCGACGGGTTCGGCAAATCGCTCTACCTTGCGGATTTCTGGACGAATCTCCGTGCACAGCATCGTGCGCAGCGCACGACCATCGACCCTCTCGCGCTCGGTGCGCCGGTGCTGCCGCATATCGTTCTGCTGGACGTCATCGGAGAGGGAGACGACTTCCGCTGGCGGCTCTTCGGGGGCGCCCATACCGACGAATACGGCATCAACCTTACCGGCATGCATCTGAACGAGCTGAAGAAACACAATCCCGCGACGGGAGAGGTCGAGCTGATTTTCCGGCACGCCACGGAAACGCGGGAACCGACCTGGTACCGGATCGATTATGTGAACGACCGCGGCTGCCGGCGCGCCTGCTGCGGCGTCATCCTGCCGCTGTTCGACGCGAACGGGACGATGGTCACGCATCTCCTCGGCTGCAGCGAGTGGGTGAACCGCTAGCGGCGCTGTCCCGCCGGCCGGTGTCTCCGGGCCCTCAGCTCCCGTCCCGCAGCCAGCCTCTCGCGGCGCCTATGTTTCCGAACACCCTCGTCTCGACGCTCAGCTTGCTGACCTGAACCTGCGCGGCCAGGGCCTTGGCGAGGATCGGGTTCAGGTCGCCCGTCGCGACCAGCGCCGTCCGTGCGCCCGGGCCGCGGGCCGGAGCGAACTCGGCGACAGCGTCGATGATCATCTTGAACCTGTCATAGGCAATCTCGGAGAGGCTCGCCGCGCTCAGATCCCAGATGCAGAATTTAGACGGGATCCGCGAGTAATGGCTTCTGATCGCATCGACAGCCTGCTCGGCCTTGATGATCCCGGCGACCCGAAACACGACCAGATCGTCTTCTTCCACCAGGATATGAATGGGCATTGCTCTCCATTCCCTTATTCGCAGGGAAAGTAATCTTACGCAAAAATCTGCGCGGGATGTCTGGAAAATCCGATTGTACCCGCAATCCCGCTCGTCATTCCGGCGAAGGCCGGAACCCTGGGGAACGCGGCACGCGCCCCACGATCTCTCGGCCCCAGGGGTGACGGATCTCGATGGGTATGCGGACCGGAGCCCCGGCTTCAGGGAGCGCCGAGTGCGTGGGAGAAACTGTTTCGGTTCAGCTATCGCATGCAGGTAGCCTTACGCGAGGCGACGTCAGCCGATATGCCGGATGGGGAATGACATGTCAGAGATAAGGGACGACGAGGGGACGGGACGACCCGCATCGCCCCTCCACTGGATCAGACTGGCCGCGGTCTATCTCCTGATCCCGGCGATCCTGCTGCTGTGCGGCGGGGAGCTAGGCTGGTGGCAGGCGTGGCTCTATTCCGGTCTGGTCATCGTCGCCGGTCTCGGCGGACGTATCTGGGCCGAATGGCGGCATCCGGGGCTGATGGCCGAACGGCAGGATGTCGGGAATTTCCGGAAGGCCAAATCCTGGGACAAGGTGCTGGCGCCGCTGATGGCGGTGAGCATCGGCTATCCTCTGGTGATCGCGGCGGGGCTGGACCACCGCTTTCACGGCTCCCCGGAGTTTCCGCTCTGGCTCAACGCCGCCGGCTTCCTGCTGATTACCTTCGGATACGGTTTCGCCGTCTGGGCCCTAGCGGAGAACCGCTTCTTCTTCAGCGTGGTCGTCGTCCGGACGGACCGCGGGCACGTCGTCTGCGATACCGGGCCCTACCGGTATGTGCGGCATCCGGGCTATGCCGGAAACATATACGCCCTGTTCGGGATCGTTCTCGCCCTGGACTCGCTCTGGACACTGATCCCCGTGGCGGTGGCGCTGGTCGTTTCGGTGATCAGAACGGCGCTCGAGGACCGGACCTTGCTGGAGGAACTGCCGGGGTATCGGGACTATGCGCGCCGCGTGCGGTACCGGTTGGTTCCGGGGGTGTATTGAGGGAGAGTATCTGCTGGACTCAGTGTTGTGTCCCCTTGATTGCTAGAGGTTTAATCATGAAAAATGCGGTGGTTTTGATACTGATAACCATCGTCGTTTGGATGGGCGTTAGGATCGCGGATCTAGAACGGCAGAATTACGCGATGATTACCGGGCTTTGTGCACCTGAGACGCCGTCAAGCCTGCCATCGACCGAGTGTTTGATGTCAGTGAAATCGCGAGAGTCTTTTCTATGGGATCTGTTTTATGGACTTCTTGGCTAAGATTTTAAATCCGTTGCCGGTCTGATGCTGCGCAACTTAAGGCGCTCTAGGCCACATTTAATTCCTCAACCGCAGCCATCACATCCCCCACCGGGATAAGTTCCGGATCCTTCCCGCCGTAATCTTTCGAATCCACAATCGTCAGCCGCCTGGCGCTCGGCGCGTATTTCGCCGGGTCGTGCTTGCTGAAGAGCGAGACCAGCGGCGCGCCGCCGGCGGCCAGCATGTGGCCGCTGCCGCTGTCGTTGGCGAGCGCGGCCGAAAGCCGGCCGGCGAGGGCCATGACGAGGACCGGGCCCTTCAGGTCCGGGCGGCTGTCTTTGCGGTCCCATTCGGGGAAGAGGGCTTCCGGCACGGCTTCGCGCCAGGCGGGGACCTTTGCCGCTTCTTCCGGTCCCGCGAAGAAGACCGGGATGCGGCCCTGTTTCACCTGTTCCTTCGCGACGGCGAGGAAGTTCGCTTCCGGCCAGACCTTGACCGTGTCGCCGGCGCCGGGGGCGATGCCGATATAGGTTGGGCCGTCGGGCAGCAGCTCTGTGGCGAGCACCTTGTACTCAGGCGCTACCGGATCGAATGCCGGCATGGTCTCCGGCCGAGGCGCCGCGAGGTCGGCCAGGAAGGTGAGGGCCTTCAGCAAGTGGCGGTCCGGCTTGGCGCCGCCTTTCGGCTTGGCGTCGGAGAGGAGGAACCCCGCCGCCGGGCTGATGAAGCGGCCGTGGCGGATGCGGCGGGCGTTGAGGGAGCGGCGGAGCGTCATCTGGGTGTCGATCACGAGATCGAAGCGGCGGCCCTCCAGCGGGCGCGGGGCCCAGGGGAGGAGGGCGGCGAGATCGTCGCCGATCCCGGCGTGTTCGATCACCTCGTCGAGCAGGTCCTTCACGACCGGCGCCAGCACCGTCGCGTACATCGACGGACCGAGCCCGGCGAGCCAGGTGATCTTCGCCTCCGGAAAGCGGGCCCGGAGATCGACCAGGAAGGGCAGCTTGAACAGGCCGTCGCCGATGGTCTCGCCGCAGGAATAGATCAGGACCGTTTCGGGGCGTTGCGTCATGGCGGCAAATCGGCGGTTGGAAGGCGGGCGCACTATGACCGATCTTTGCTTCCGAAACCACACGTGCTAGCCAACGCACAACCTGACATTCGCTGGACGGACCCCATGAGCGACACCATCCTCGTTCCCATCGCGCCGGGCGAGCTGCTGGACAAGATCACTATCCTCGAGATCAAGCTGGAACGGATGGAGGACGCGGCGAAACTGGCCAATGTCCGCATCGAGTTCGACGCGCTCGATGCCGTGCGGCGGGAGAAGCTGCCTGCGAGCGCGGAACTGACCGACGCGACGGCGCGCCTCAAGGCGATCAACGAGGAGCTCTGGGTGATCGAGGACGATATCCGCGACTGCGAGCGCGGCGGCGATTTCGGGCCGACATTCATCGAACTCGCCCGCGCCGTCTACCGCACCAACGACCGGCGCGCGGCGATCAAGAAGGAGATCAATCTCCTGCTCGGTTCCGCTCTGGTGGAGGAGAAGTCCTACAAGGACTATCTCGCCCCCGGAACGGCCGGCGCGTGAGATCGCGATGAACCCGGACACAATCCGGAGCCATGCCGGAGACCGGCGCTTTGCGCGGGTCCGCTTCTGGGTCCTGGCGCTCTCGCTCCTGGTTTTCGTACCGGTCGGTATTCTCGCCAAGCAGGCGATGGCGACGCTCTTCATCGCCGTCGCGATCCTGCTGCTCGGCGCGGTCTGGCTGGAGCGACGGCGCCTGCCGCTGCCCGGGCGGCCGGTGCTGGTCGCCTTCGGCGTGGTGCTGCTGCTGTCCCTCGTCGGACCGCTTGCGGGCGGCTTTCCACTCGATCTTGTCCGGACCATGCCGAAGCTCGGGCTGCTGGCCCTGCTGCTGGTGACCGTCTCTGCTGCGCCTGAGATCGCCGCAGGGGTGGCGACCCGCAAGCTCGCTTACCTGCTTGCGCTCTCGCTCTGCCTCGGCGCGTTGATCCTCGCTGTGGAGATCCATTTCGATGCGCCGCTCTACCGTTTCTTCTCCGGCAAGGGGGACGCGGTGGAAGTCGCGCCGTCGCGCTTCAACCGGGGCAGCACGGCGCTGGTGCTGCTGACCTGGCCGGCCGCCGCCGCGCTCTGGCTCGGCGGGCGGCGGATCTTTCCTGTCGTGATCCTGCTGATCGGCCTCGCGGCGGCGCTCTCGGGCGAGTCCGCGTCGGCGGCGCTCGCGGCCATCGTCGCGCTGCTCGTCCTGCCGCTGGCCCTGCTGCTGCCGCGCTTCGCCGGGGCAGCGATCCTTGCCCTCTCTACTCTGCTGATGCTCGCGGCGCCCTGGATCTTCGCGGATATCCTGACCCGCGTGCCGGATTATCTCTCCCTGCTGCCGCCGTCCTTCGCCGAGCGGCTGGAGATCTGGAACGCGGCCTCGCGCGCGGTGCTGGAGCAGCCGTTGCTCGGGCAGGGGGTGGGGGCGATGCGCGTGCTCGAGGTGCCCGAAGCGCTTCGGGAGAGCTACGCGCTCTTCAAGACGCCGACCACCCATCCGCATAATGCGGCGGTGCAGATCTGGCTCGAGTTCGGGCTGTTCGGAATCGTCGCCGCGCTGGCGCTCCTCTGGCGGCTGGTCCTGGCGATCGGCGGGAAACCGCAGCCGGCCCGTGCCGCGGGACTCTCCGCGCTTGCCGGAGGGCTCGTGATCGCCTCGGTCTCCTACGGGATCTGGCAGGAAACCTGGCTCGGCATCATCGGCTTCACCATCCTTTGCTTCGGCGTTCTCTGCCGCGACGATAGCGCTTCCGACTGATCGCTTTTCCGCGCGCGCAGGCTGGTGTTAAGTGGCGGAAAGAAAACACGAAGCGAAGCGGGGAAGCACGGCATGACGGGTTATACGGCGGTGGACAGGGTCGGCAGGATCGGCATTCTCGGGGGCGGCACGATCGGCGCGAGCTGGTCGGCCTATTTTCTGGCCCGCGGCTACGACGTGACCGCTTGGGATCCGGGACCGGGTGCCGAGGCCAAGCTCCGCGCCTTCGTCGACAATGCCTGGCCGCAACTGACCGAACTCGGGCTCAGCGCCGGCGCCGACCGCAAGCGGCTCTCCTTCGTCGCGACGCCGGAAGAGGCGGTCGCGGGCGCCGACTTCATCCAGGAAAGCGCGCCGGAGCGGCTCGACGTCAAGCGCGAGCTCTACCAGAAGATCGACGGAGCGCTCGGGCCGAGCGCGATTTTCGCCTCCAGCACCTCCGGTCTCGTCATGAGCGAGATGCAGCAGGGGTTGAAGAGCGCGCCGCGCATGGTGATCGGCCATCCCTTCAACCCGCCGCATCTGATCCCGCTGGTCGAGGTCGTCGCCGGCAAGGAGACAGATCCCGCTGCTGCCGACTGGGCGATGGCGTTCTACCGCCATGTCGGCAAGCACCCGATCCGGCTGAAGAAGGAACTGAAGGGCCATCTCGCGAACCGCCTGCAGGCGGCGCTCTGGCGCGAGGCCCTGCTGGCTGTGAAGGAGGATATCGCCTCGATCGAGGATATCGACGCCGCGATGTCGCAGGGGCCGGGTCTCCGGCTCGCCCTGATGGGGCCGCACATGATTTTCAACCTCGCCGGCGGCAAGGGCGGCATGGCGCATTTCTACGACCATATCGGCCCGGCGATGGAGGCCTGGTGGGAGACCATGCAGGAGACGCCGAAGCTCGACGCCTCGCTCCGCGCAGCGCTGATTGCGGGGGTTGAGGAAGAGGCGGCGGGCCGTTCCATCGACGATCTCGAAGCCGAGCGCGACGGCAAGCTGATCGCGCTCCTGAAGATGCTGCAGGCGAAAGGATAGGGCCACCCGTGTCCAAGGGTTCGAAATCGACCATCGTTGTCGGCGCCGGCATCGTCGGCATCGCGACGGCGCTGCGCCTGCAGATGGACGGCCGCAAGGTCACCGTGATTGATCCGAAAGCGCCGGGGCGTGCGACCTCCTTCGGCAATGCGGGCTCGATCGCCGTCGGGGCAGTCTATCCGACGGGCTCGCCCGGCAATTTCAAGCAGCTGCCGAAAATGCTCTTCAACCGCAGCGGTCCGGTCTCCATCCGCTGGTCCTACCTGCCGTGGCTGGCGCCCTGGCTCTGGCGCTTCTTCGCCGCGAGCACGCCCGCCAGGGTTGAGCAGATCTCGCGGGAGCTGAGCGCCCTCGTGGCGCCGGCTGGCGAGGCGCACAAGGCGCTGATGAAGGCGCACAGGATCGAGGGCATCGTGAAGCCGCTTGGCTGGCTCAAGGTCTATACCGGCGAGGCCTCCTTCCGCAGCACGCTGGAGGAACGCCTGGTGATGCAGAAGCTCGGCGTCAATCTGCAGCTGCTGAACCAGGACGAGCTCCGACAGCTCGAGCCGGGCCTCGCGCCGAGTTTCACCCACGGTGCGTTCCAGCCGGACAATCTCTTCGTCACCAGCCCGGTGAAGCTTGCCGAGGCCTATGCGGAGGCCTTCACGAGGCTGGGCGGCAGCATCCTCGCCGAGAAGGCGGTGCGTTTCGAGCGGGACGGCAACCGGGTCAGCCGCGTCGTCACCGATCTCGGCATTCACGAAGCGGAGCATGTGGTGATCTGCGCCGGCGCCTGGTCGGGGAGGGTCTGCGAGCGGCTCGGCATCCGCATTCCGCTCGATACCGAGCGCGGCTATCACCTCAATCTCGTGCAGCCGGAGTACGGGCCGACACTGACCCGGCCGGTGGTGATCGGCGATCACGGCTTCGTGCTGGCACCGATGCAGGATGGTATTCGGCTCACAAGTGGTGTAGAGTTCGCGGGAGTGGATGCTCCGGAAGATTTTACGCGCATAAAGAGAATGCTGCCACTGGCCCAAAAGGCACTTCCGGGACTTTCTGTAAACGTTACTCGGGAATGGCTCGGGCATCGTCCCTCAACGCCGGATAGTAAACCGGTGATTGGTTCGGCACCCGGATTGGAGAATGTTTTTCTCGGCTTCGGTCATGGCCATATCGGCCTGACGCTTGCCGCCCGGACAGCCGACCTTCTGGCCGACAGTATCGCTGGACGGCCCAGTGACATTGACCTTGCTCCTTTCGAAGCCGACAGATTCTGAGGTCTCACAAATCAGACTTATTTTTTGCGGATTTCTGCCGAATATTTCGCTGAAACTCCAATGTGCGGAAAAACATTGCCCGCGCCTGCCATTGCGCTATGAGTCTATAGGGACTCTTCACAGCCATGCAAAATGCCACCGAGGAGGGGAGAAGCATGAAACGCCTTCATTACCCGAAACTTAAGATTGCCGCCGCTGTGTTCGGCGCGGTCCTGCTGTCCGGTTGTGCCGGAATGCAGCTCGAAAATGCACGCGAGGTTGAGCCAAAGGGAACCGACTTCACCAACGCGCTCTACAAGGAATACATGCGTCTGTCGGAACTTGAATTCCTTGAGGCCGACTACGCGGACTCCGACGCTTTCGCGCTTCGCGCGATCGCCGCGGCCAACAACCAGCCGACGGCCCCGGAAGAACTTGCGGCACGCAACCTGCCGGCCGCGCACAAGGGTGAACTCGCCACGGCCCGCCGCGAACTCGTAGAGGCGCTGGATGCGTCGGCGACGCAGAAGGCTCCGGTCTTTGCGGCCATGGCCCAGGCTGCGTTCGACTGCTGGATGCAGGAGCAGGAAGAAAACTTCCAGCCCGAGGACATCGCTGCCTGCCGCGCCGACTATGATGCGGCGATGAAGGCGATCAGGCTCGCCATGAAACCGGCTCCGGCCGCTGCGGCTCCGGCTCCGGCACCGGCTCCGAAGGCGCCCGAGCGTATGGCGGCGACCTACACGGTGAATTTCGACTTCGACTCCGACGGCATCACTGCCGCGGCGAGCGCGATCATTGCCGAAGCCGGCATGGCGATCGACGAGATGAAGGCACGCACCGTGATCCTCTCCGGTTACACCGACCGGGCCGGTTCTGTGAGCTACAACCTGAAGCTCGCCGAACGGCGCAACAAATCGGTTCTGAGCGCTCTCGATATCCGTTCGACCAAGAAGATCACGGGGCTCACCGAGTTCAAGGTCTATGGCGAGACGGAAAACCTCGTCCCGACCGAGGACGGTGTGAAGAACGCCGAAAACCGCCGCGTGAAGATCGAGATCATCCGCTAAGCGGTTGACCCAACTTCCAACGGAAAGGCCGCCCTCGGGCGGCCTTTTCTTTTGCCGGCAAGGCGCCGCCGCGCCTCTCAAACCGGATTGATCAGCCGGTGCAGATCGAGTGACGGCGGCGGCACATCGGTCTGCGAGAGCAGGGCGTGGACCTGGCCGCGGTGGTGGGTCTGGTGGTTGAAGAAGTGGGGAAATGCGATGCGAGCGCGGTCGGTGACATCGAGGCCCTGGTTGTTGATGTAGCGATAGGTGCCGTCGAGATTGCTCTCCGTTATGCCGTCGAAGAAGGCCTCGATTCTCGTGTCCATTTCGGTTCGCGCGATGCGCAAATCGGCGAAATCCTCGTGCAGGATCGTGTCGAGGTCGGTCGAAGGATGTACCCTGCCCTCGAACCGGGTGATCCAGATCCGGTCGCCGAGCAGCACATGGTTCAGCGTGCCATGAATGCTGTTGAAAAAGGCTGGACGGATTTTCTTCAACTCCGTCTCGGAAAGTCTGGCGCAGGCGTCGTAGAGCACTTCGTTGGCCCGCCGATTGTACCGCGCCATGGTGCGGAAATGATCGGCAAGGTCGCTCATCCGAATTTCTCCAGCCCCATCATGGTCTGGCGGATGATCTGGCGGGAGCGCCAGAGAACCATCTCGTACCAGTCGTCCATCTGCGGCGAGTAGTGGTTGCGGATCTGGTTCTTGATGCGCTGGGTCTCCGGATCGCTCCAGTCGACCTCGCCCCTGTTGTGCAGCCAATGGTCCTGGCGGAGCGCGATCAGGCCGCGGTCGCCGCTATAGGTACCGTATTCCAGCGCGACATAGGTGTAGTCATCGCCGAGCTTGGCGTTCCAGAGCTCGCGCGAGGTTCCGTGCAGCGGGATGGAGGAGGAGGTGCCGAGTTCCGGCACGCCGACGGAATCGCCGTACATCTCCACCACCCGCTGCATGCCCTGGCTCCCCGGCAGGTGGGCGCAGATCGGCTCGCCATAGCCGAACGGGCCGAGGCCGGTGTGATAGTCGATCACCGCGACGAGGGAGCGGTCGTCCAGCTTGAAATCCTCGATGATCTTTTCCAGCGTCTGGCGTGACCAGGTCGGACCGAAACCGCCGAAGAACATGCTGTGGGCGTGGCGGTACTGACCGGCCTTGCGCGCGGTCTGGAAAGCCTGTTCGCCATGCGCCGCGCGGAATGCGGCGATCTTTTCCGACGCCTTCTTCAGCGTGGCCTCGTCGAGCGCGGCCGGGACGAGGGCATCGACCAGTTCGTCATGCCCGGGGTTCTCTGGCACCGGCTTCGTGAAGTCGACATAGTTGCGGTTGAGGTCGCAGCCTTCCTCGGTGACGCGGCGGAGCCAGGCGAAGCCGTACGGGTTCAGCGCGTGGATATGCAGCGCCGCCATGTCCGGGCCGAGGCCCTGACGGGCGCCGGAGAGGAACCAGTCGATCTGCGCGCCGGAGCCGCAGAAGCCCTCGACCCCATGCGTCGCCGAGATCGTCACCAGAACCTTCTTCGCATCCTTCGGCCCGACCCAGGCGGCGTCGCAGGCGAGTTCCTCGCCGTTCGGGCCCTTGTTCGGGTTCAGATAGGTGGTGATGTCGGCGCCCTCGCGCTCGGCGGCGGCGAGGAAACGGGCGCGGGCTTCGGCATAGTCCTTCGAAAAGGCGTGATCGAGGAATTCGAGGATGCTCATCAGGTCGGGTCCGGGAAACGGGGCGGGATTCAATCGCGGCGGAGAGTAGCAGGAGATCGGAGGCAACCACCACTTCCGTAACGGAATTTTCTGTTGAGCGGATCGGAACAAGGTGGGACCGTTCGCCGGCCCTTTCCTTCCCTGTTGCGTGCGGAGCCCGGACCGTCATGTCCCTTCCCGGAAATATCCTCGTCATCACCGCCGACCAGTGGCGCGCCGACTGTCTCTCCGCCCTCGGCCATCCCGCCGTGAAAACGCCGAACATCGACGCGCTCGCGGCCGACGGCGTGCTCTTCGAGCGGCATTACTGCCAGGCCGCGCCCTGCTCGCCGGCACGGGCCTCGCTCTATACCGGGCTCTACCAGATGAACCACCGGGTCTGCCGCAACGGCACGCCGCTGGATGCGCGGTTCACCAACATCGCGCTCGAGGGCCGGCGCGCCGGCTACGGACCGGCGCTGTTCGGCTATACAGACCAGAGTTTCGATCCGCGCGCCCTGGCGCCGGACGATCCGCGCCTGAAGACCTACGAAGAGGTCCTGCCGGGCTTCGAGCGGATCGCCCGCTTCGACGAGCAGGCGGCGGACTGGCTGCAATGGCTGGGAGGCAAGGGCGAGGACGTCTCGGACGGGCTCGGCGGGGTCTACGGCAAGGTCCCGACCCCCTTCAAGCGATCGGACCTGATCCCGCGCTTCCAGGCGGAGCATACGGAAACCGGCTACATCACCGAACGCTTCCTCGATTTCGTGGACCGGCAGGAAAGCGGGGCGCCCTGGTTCGCGCATCTCTCCTTCATCCGCCCGCATCCGCCCTTCTCGGTGCCGGAGCCCTACAATTCGATGGTGCCGGACGAGGCGGTCGAGCTGCCGGTCCGTGCCGGCTCGCCGGAAGAGGAGGGCGCGCTGCATCCCTTCGTGCGCTACGTCCTCGGCGAGGTGAAATCCAAATCCTTCGTGCCCGGCGGCGGCGACCGGCCGGTGACGGACTGGAGCGACGACGAGATCCGCGCGGTGCGCGCGGTCTATTACGGCATGATCGCCGAGGTCGACGCCCAGCTCGGAAGGATGATCGCCGGGCTGAAGGCCGCGGGCGCCTATGAGAACACGCTGATCGTGCTGACCAGCGACCATGGCGAGATGATGGGCGAGCACCATCTCTTCGGGAAACTCGGCTATTTCGAGGGCAGCTACCACATTCCGCTGATCGTCCGGGCGCCGGGCGGGCCGCGCGGCAGCCGGGTGCGGAAGTTCACGGAATCCATCGACATCGCGCCGACGCTCGCCGAATGGAGCGGCATCGACATTCCGCTGCAATATGACGGCCGCTCGCTGCTGCCGTTTCTCCGGGGCGAGGAGCCTGCCGGCTGGCGAGACGCGGCGCACTGGGAGTTCGATTTCCGCGAGGTCGTCAGCGGCAAACCGGAGGCGGCGCTCGGCCTCAAGCTCGACCAGTGCCAACTCGCGGTGCACCGCGGCGAACGGTTCAAATACGTCCATTTCGCCGCCCTGCCGCCGCTCTTCTTCGATCTCGAGGCGGATCCGGCGGAGCTGGTCAATCTCTCCGGCAACCCGGATTACGCGGCGGAGGAACTGGCCGCCGCGCGCGCGATGCTCTCCTGGCGCCAGGCCAATAGCGAGCGGACGCTGACCGGGACCGAGATCACGGCGAACGGGCCGGTCGAACGATCCTTCGCGGATCGCTACTGAAGCGGTTCCGCGGGATATCTTGGCCGGGCTCCCGGTGCGCTGATAAGCTGCCGCGAAAAACAGCGTGGCATTCCGGGGGAATCATGAGCGAGACCGACAATTATTCCATCGACCCGCAGATGGCGAAGGCCATCGAGCGCATGGTCGAAATCGCTGCCGAGGAAAATCTCGGTCCCGTCCCGCTCGACCCGACCCCGCGGGAAGCCCGCGTCCGGATGGAGGCCGAACGCGCCTGGTGGAACCAGGAACTGCCCGAGATGGCCGAGGTCCGCGAAGAGACGATCGCGGGACCGCACGGGCCGATCCGGGTACGGCTGCTCTATCCCGACGTCCCGCGCCCGGCGCCGGTTCTAGTTTATTTTCACGGCGGCGGCTGGGTCGTCGGCTCGCTCGAGACCCATCACCGGGCGATGCGCTATCTCGCGCTGAAGAGCGGCTGCGCCGTCGCCGCGGTCGATTACCGCCTCGCGCCGGAGCACAAGTTCCCGGTGCCGCTGGAGGATTGCGTTGCCGCCATCGATCATGTGCGCGCGCACGGTGCCGGCTGGGGCCTCGATCCGGAAAAGCTCGCGGTCGGCGGCGACAGCGCGGGGGCCAATCTCGCGCTCGGCGCGGCGCTCTCGCTACGCGACCGGGGCGACAGCCCGATCCGCTCTCTCACCCTGTTCTATGGCTGCTTCGACCGGGACCTTGAGGACGAGTCCCACACGCTTTTCGGCGACGGCTCTTTCGGCCTCTCCACCGCCTCGATGCGCTGGTACTGGAACCATTACCTGAAGGACGATGCGGACGCGACGAACCCCTATGCCTGCCCTCTGAAAGCCGATCTTGCGGGCCTGCCGCCGACCCAGCTCTATCCCGCAGGCCTCGACCCGCTCAGAGACGACTCCGTCCACATGAAGGCGCGCATGGAGGCGGCCGGCGTGCCGGTCGAATACAAGCTCTATCCCGGCGTCTGCCACGCCTTCATCAATCTGACCCGCATGGTCGACCAGGCGCACGAGCTGATCGACGACGCGACCGGCGCGATCCGGCGCAATCTGGATCTGCGGTAAGACTCGTAGACTGAGTAAATGACCCGGAAGACGGGTTCTGGCCGGTCCCTGCCATCAGGGGCCGCATTGGAGGCCTGCCCAAATGCTGAAGCTTGACCACCTCACCGTCATCGCGCCGACCCTGGTCGAAGGGGTCTCGCACGTCCGCGACTGTCTCGATGTCGACGTCCCGTTCGGCGCCCGCCACGAGTATATGGGCACCTACAATCACCGGCTCCAGCTCGGAGACGGGGTCTATCTCGAGATCGTCGCGGTCGACCCGGGCGGGGTCAAGCCGGAGCGTCCGCGCTGGTTCGGTCTCGACGATCCGGAAAAGATCAGGGAGGACTGGACCGAGGGGCGGCGCCTGCGCGGCTGGGTCGCCAGCACGGAGGATATTAGGTCCGTCGTGTCGAGCCCGAGCCGTCGCGCGATCTTCGGCGACGAGGTTGCGCTTCCGCCCGGGAATCCGTCCTTCGCCTTCTCCATCCCGGAGGACGGCTCGCTCCCTCTCGACGGCGCTGCGCCGTCGATCATCGACCGCAGGGGCGCGCCCGAAGCGATGAAGCAGATTCCGGATCTGGGCGCGCGGCTCCTGTCGTTCACCCTGGAGCATCCGGATACCTCGATCATAAAGACGCTGTATCGCGAACTCGCCGTCGACCGTCCGCCGTCGGTCGTCCCCGGGCCGAAGATCCGCTATCGGGCGCAGATCGAGACGCCGACGGGGGTGAAGGAACTGACCTGACCGCCCGCCCTCAGGCCTCGGCCGACGCCCGGTCCTTCGGCAGGCGGAGCGTGATCAGGTTGGTCATCAGGATCGAGCCCGCCAGCATGTAGAACACCGAGACCAGCCCGTAGGCGTCCGCGAGCATGCCGCCGGCGAGCGGCATGATCATCGCGAAGCCGCTCTGCGTGCCGAACATCAGGCTCGTCGCCGAGCCGCCGAGATGGGGCGGGGTCAGGTCCATCATCCAGCTGTGGACGACCGGCCGGACCGCGAAGAGCACGAAGCCGAGCATGGAGATGCCGGCGATGAAGGCGGTCTCGCTGCCGAGGAAGGTGAGGCTGGCGATGATCAGCGTCGAGGCGCCGAGCCCGGCCAGCACCACGGTGCGCCGTCCCGCGCGGTCCGACCAGATCCCGGCGACCGGCGTCGCGATCACCCCGCCGACCTGCATCGCCGCCATGGCGAGGCCGATCATCACCGGGCCCGATCCCATGTCATGCGCGAGATAGAGCGGCAGGAAGGCGAGCAGGCCCTGCTGGGTCATCGAGCGGAAGCCGCTCATCAGGCAGAGCCCGAGGATTGCGCGGTCGGCGACGACGCGCTTCAGCCCGGAGAGATATTCGCCGAGCCCGACCCCGTGCGCCGCCCCGGTCTTCGGCCGCACGGTCTCGTAGCGCAGCAGCCCGACCGCGAGGATCGCCGCGACTGCGAGCACCGGGAGCGCCGACACTTCCGCAGCCTGCTGCCAGCCGAGCGCCGCGATCAGCGCGCCCGCCGCGAGCGGGGCGATCGTGTCGCCCGTGCTGGCGCCGAGCCCGTGGATCGAGAGCGCGTAGCCGCGGTTCTTCGGATAGCGCCCGGAGAGGAAGGAGATCGCCGGCGGGTGCCAGAGATTGGCGGTGACGCCGATCACCGCGACCAGCCCCGCGATGGCGAGGAAACTCGCGGCCATGCCGATCCCGGCGAGCGCCAGCGCGCCGATTGCGACGGAGAGGATCTGGAACAACACCTTGCGCCCGGAAATGTCGATCAGCGGCCCGCTGAAGAAATTGGCGGCGAAGGAGCTGACATGGAACACGCTGACCAGCGCGCCGGTCTCCGTGTAGCTGAGCCCGAGCGCCATCGAGAGCGGTGGCAGCAGCAGGTAGAAGGTCGCGGCCGTCCAGTGGATCGCGCCATGGCCGAGCCCGACCAGCGTGATCGGAATGTTCTCCCTGAGGGTGACGCCGGTCAGGCGCTCGGAAAGGGACATGGGGGTTCCTGAGGTGTAGGGGCCGAGTGAGGGGGCAGGATATCGTGGGAGCCGGGGAGCGGGGGAGGAAATATTTGATGCGGGTGGGGAGAACTGGCTGATATCGAACGTTTGCTAGAAGCCGATTGTGACCCGTACGATAGTGTGCGCTTGCGTTGTGATGCGCCGCCCGGAAGTTGCAAATGCGCGGCGAGTTGGGGATGCGCCAAAAGTGTGTGCGATTGCTCGCTCAACAACTCCGCTTAGCAAGATTGATCGATCTTACCAGTGTGAAGATGAAGTCTATACTCCCCTGAAAGAAAAGCATCAGGCGCTTCCGCAACTCAGCTAAATTTGTACTTCAAGCGTAGACTGCGCTCAACTCTTTCTTCTCAATCATGTTGAGAAGATTGATATCCTCCCAGCGAACAAACCAGTGCTGAGTTTGTATCTCATCCACCAAATCAAGAGATTCGGACACGGAGATGTTTCCGACAGCTGAATGGTGGACCTTTAGCGTCGGCCACGTATCTCTGACCAGCCTAGCGCGTTTCGTGCGATCAATGTGCGGACAAGCAAGAATATCAAGCAGAAGATGCACGAGTTCGGATTCCTTATAGAACTGCTTTGAGGAAAGAATTCTCTTCTTTGCCTCGTCAAAGGCCGTGTCACTTCGATGTTTGAAGCCCGGCTTATTGCCAAAAATGAAGATCCTTACGATAAGGTGGAAGTAGCTGTTGTCGCTCTCCTCCAACCCGGCTTTCTCAAGCAGGTCTGCCTCCAAAGAACCATCTCCGCTGAATTCTTGTAGGCTAAGGAGCACGTTCAAGAACTCGATTGGGCTTACTGCTCTTTTCTCGTAAAGGCTTGAGAAAGAAGGCGATCTAGCCAATAGAGACGTCCAACGAAGTGTTGCTTCTTTTGCGATCTCAAACCCCTCAGCATCATACTTAGACATGTGATGTGCGACCCGAACAATTGCCAAAGATAATCGGAGCGAAGAAGCTACCGTCGGATGAAGGGTAAAAAAATAAAATCCTATATCTAAAAGTAAAATGAACAAGTTACGATAATAGGTCGATTTAAAATTACTGTTGGTCAGTTTGGATGCGTCAGAAAAATTATCAGCAAGGTCGACTACCTTCCGTCGAATGGCGCCAATAATGTAATTGGCAACAGCGTCGTACCCCATGTTCGACGCATAACATGCAGCTTTGATCTCTCTGGTGAATCGACCAAAGAGAGCCCTATAGCGAAATATTCTGCGGGGTATCTCGTAGCGTTTGCGGGAATCATCATACTCAATTTCAAGCGTCCGCTCCCAAAGACTCAGTATGCTTGTGTCGATGCGATCAATGACAAGGGATTTGCTCGTATAGAAGGGGCGCTTAAGTGTCTCGCTCTTTGTCTCGTTTAGGTGAAGTTTGTACTCGCGCAGAGCGAGCGACAGCTCATGCTTCACCGCGTCTAATATGCTCTCTGAGTTTGCAAATACGTAATAATTGTCAACATATCTACGGCATTCATACTGCTCGCGTTCGTAAAGGGACCGGCTTCTAAGCTTGCTTGCGACGTTTTGATCGATCTCTGCAAGAATTATCTCTGCGAAGATACGGCTTGTCTCGGGTCCGATGCAGATACCGCTTGTTTCATTGTGATTGAGCCGCTGCATGAGACGGTCGAATTCATTTCCAAAAGAAATAGAGCGTGTGTTTTCCTTCGCCAGCACCTTGGACTTAACGGCCCACGCAATAGAATGAGTGTAGATGCTGTCAAAGCACTTGCTGATGTCGAGGGAAAATTGGTATTTGTATTTTTTCTCTAATCTGATGTGATCCTCTGACAAAAAGAAGCGGTATAATCGATCAAATCCAGAATAACTAAAGTAACTGGCTGGGTTTCGAACAATTTTATCTATTTCCTCTGTGTCGACAGAAGTTGTTTTGTACTTGTTTCGATCTGATATATTGGTTTTGTAAAAGTAAGTTGTTCCTATTTTTGCCGGTTTGCGGATTGAAAAAGGGCTACGGTTTCCGTACTCACATATCAATTGATCGTATTTTTGATAAAATTTAGCGATCTGAGATTGTCCTTGTGGATGAACTAGGCTAAGCGTCCGTAAGCTGTCAGTTTCTTTAACAATACTGTATTTGTGCGGGACTGTGTACTGGAAGTCGTCAGAAAGCACCAACGCGTAAATGAAGTTTTGCAGTTTTGGCGTCTTCGTTTCATACTGGCTCAAATTTTTATAGAAACCGTCGTTGCTAAAGATGATTGGCAACTCAAACGGCGACGTGTCCGTTAATACCGTTCGCCAAAGATCAGAGCGATGGAGGCGGACTTTAGTTTTGGCGCGTTTACGCATATTTCCAGCATTCCATCAGATGTTTCAGCCGGCTAGGCGGAAAGTGAAAGTAGGTCTTGTTCTCAAATCCTTTTTTGAATCCGAGTCTTAGAAGTTCTTTGCGTTGTGAGTTGGTAAGGACAGAGTTCAAAGGCGCCGAAATTTTTCCTGTTTTCTGTAGTATAATTTTACGCTGAAACGCATCCAGTTCAGATAGCGCAGAAGATGGAAGGTGTATCAGGCTATAAGTGTGGCGTGTACCAGCAAGCCGGTGTTTTGATTTTTGGTAATCATAGAATTGATAATTGCAACATATGAGGCGAAATCGATCTTTTAGGTCGTCAAAGTTGCCATCCGCCAGAAACTGAATGACAGATTTTATCATACGAGTTTTTCTTTTTTTAACTTTAGATTTCGCAATATCTATAATAACTTGTCTGATTTTCGGTGATTTCTTGCTTTGTTCATAAACGGAGAAGCTGAATCCTAAGTATTCGAATGTTTTCTCAATTTTGGGTGAAGCTTTTTTTTCATCGCCAAAGCTGTAAACGTGAGATTTTTCCGTGTTGAAATGCAGCCCGCAAGGGAGTGCCCGCGTGATATCACGTCGAAGCGTCCGCGTGTCAGGTGAGGGCGGTAGAACAACAACAATATCATCCACGTATCTAGCGTACATATGAGCGCGAATGTTCGTTCGGATAAAACGGTCGAAATCCTGCATATAGAATTCGCTGAGAGATGCACTGATAGCTAGGCCGGGCGGTAGCCCTTTTATACCGAGTGCGGCGCATCGATCGATGAATGTCAGCAACACGAATTGTGTGCTTGGGGAAGTCGAGATACGCCGTAATACCAGCTCTTTAAGAGCCGTTTGGTCTACTGATTGATAAAAGTTCGCAATGTCGAACCTGGCGATGCAAAACGGCATTCCTTCTTCACAAAGGAGTCCAAGGCGTTGCACGATGTCCATTCGATTGCTTTGTTTAGCGTTTGCGATGCGCCTGAGGTTTTGATTGGCCTTGCGCAGCACCAACTCGGTTGGCAGGTCATTCACTTGGAAGATCGTGCGGCCGGCAAGGTCATTTTTTGCTAGTATCATTCCGGCCATCCCATCTTTGGCCATGCTTACCGCTGAATGAATTGCTGCGTCACGTCCGGCAGTTGTTGCAAGCGCAGGGTAACGCTTAAAATCCGCTTTGCTCAGATGTCGTTCGAGTGATGTTGGACCAAAGGTCGGATCGTACATGCTTCTGCCAAACACATATTACTTTTTATGGCTTACCGGTATTGCTTGGTTGGCTCCGCTGGAGCTAAATCAATTTGGCTATCGCGAATCTCATGGTGGCTGCTTTTTGATCTAATGTTTGCGGCCCTCACTCTGCAATTCGATCTGCCTCCCGGACAAGTAGATACAACAGCTTTTCGTTTGTCCATGCTGCAGAGTCGTCCATTTTTGCGCGAGACAAAAAATTAGTAATGGTTTCAAACGTGCGGTTAGAAGCGAAAGCTACTTGCCTACACGCAAGGGGTAAATGCAGCTGCAACCATCACTCTCCCCCCATCACCCCCATGAACCCCGGAGACACCCTTGTTCGAACCATGTCCCTGCGGCAGCGGCAAAACCTATCTCGGCTGCTGCGGCCGGTTGCATTCCGGTGCTCCGGCGCGGGATGCCGGGGAGCCGATGCGCGCGCTACTCCGCCTTCGCGCGCGGGAATACGGCCTGCCTGCAGAAGAGCCGGGCGGCGGAGACGCGGCCGGTGGCCATGGAAATCCTCCGGCGTGGATCGCTTCCCTGCCATCGCCGATCCCCGGTTTTCCAAAACATAACGGTGGATCACGTCACCAGGGGTGAACCAAGGGGAGCGGACTTCGCAGCCTTCCTTGGCTCGCCGGGAGACGCGTTGCTGGAAGGACGCAGGCCCGCAGGAACGGGCGCGACTTGCCGGGGCGTCCGCCCGTCGAGGACAGGCCGGGGAAATTACATGGGCAGAGTTTGAGTAAACCCGTGTATCATCGGTCCGGCTGAATACTCTACATGGTATGAGTTTCCGGGTGATCCCAGGTTGGCGGGAGTTCAGCGATGGCCTCGGCAGACTATTCGCGGGAGGAGCGCTACCAGCGGTCGATCGCTCCCCTGAGTGCCGACGAGTCCTGGGCGCTTGCCGGGAGACTCGCTGACGGCGAGGTCGAGTGCTGCGACCCCTTGATGGCCAGGCTGGGCAGCCCGCCGCCGCTGATCACCTGGAACCCCGATCCGGACGATCTGGATTCCGCGGCGCTTCGTCATGTCGCCCGTTGGTGGCAGCAGGCGGCCGCCGAGACCGGCGGACCGCCGCCCCCGGGGATGGTCGATCCCCTGTTGCTGCGCCCGGCGCTGGGCTCGATCTCGCTGCTCGACGTTCTGGACGGCGGACAGGATTTTCAACTCCGCCTGCACGGCTCCGATATCGCCGCCACTCTGGGCATGGACATGACGGGCCTGAAGGTCGGCGAGATGACCGTGCCGTTCATGGCGTTCCTGATCGTGACCTATCGCGCGCAGATCCTGCGACCAGATCCGCTTTTGTTGCGGTATACGCCGGCGATGCAGTTCTTTCTGTCTGCATGGTGGCGCATCGGGCTGCCCCTCATGCGTGACGGCAAGGTTGTCCGCTTGCTGATCGGAATGGAGCGCGCTCCGCGCCAATCCGAGCTCTGAGAGGCGCGGTCATCTCGCGGCCGGGCAATCACTGCGGCGGACGCCGCTCCACTCGGCGTCGGGCGAATTGGCCGTCGAGATGTTCGCTTCGGGCCGGGAGCGGTCATTTGTAATGCAGCTCAAAACCGACCAGATCGGCGGTTTGGGTCCAGTATCCCGGTCTCGGCATTTGGTGGCCTGCTGACCTATAGATCGCTACAAGGAGCGGTCAGCAACCTCGCGTCCACGAGCCCTTCGGAGAGATCCTTGTTCGAACCCTGTAACTGCGGCAGCGGCAAAACCTATCTCGGCTGCTGCGGCCGGTTGCATTCCGGCACGCCGGCGCGGGATGCCGAGGAGCTGATGCGTTCGCGCTATGCGGCCTACGCGCGGGGCAAAACGGCCTACCTGCAGAAGAGCTGGGCGGTGGAGACGCGGCCGCTGACCCTGACGCTCGACCCCGCGCAGGTCTGGACCGGGCTGAAAATCGAGCGGCACGAGGCGACCGGGCCCGACACCGCCATTGTCCGCTTCACCGCGACCTGGCGGATGGGAGCGCAGACGGGCCGGATGACCGAGACCAGCCGGTTCCGCCGCGACGGCGCGGGCTGGGTCTATATCGACGGCGCGGTGGAGTGATTTCAGAGGCTCTGTCGGCCTTACTGGCCGATACGCCGCGGGCACCTTGCTGGCCAGCATTGGATGGTCCCAAGCATGCATCATGCGTCTTCTCGACAACATCATCGGCGACCGAGGGTCGAATTATGCGGTCGCGGAGGGGCCGTCTGCGTCCGGTGACGGCCGCGGTGATGAGAGTTGCGGATTCCGGGGAGGGGGGCCGTGAGGGGAGCCGCAAACGTGCGCCGGACGGTCATCGCCGGCTGGCGGTGTAGAGCAGTGGCCCGGATTCCAGAGGCGAGTTGCGAGCCGAGAACTGGCGGCTCCGCATGGCGCGGCAACACAGCATATTTTTCAATTTATACAAAAAAGAATGTATTTAATTATCGATTATGAGTTGTGTATGGTCGGTTCGTCGACATGGAACATTTTGGAGTTCCTTTCATGCGGGTCAGGTTCGGGTGGCTAGCGTTATTGATTTGTCTGGCCGTAATCGTCACGGCTTTGCCGCACCGGAAGGTCGAGGCTCAGCAAGTCCGTTGGGTCCCTTGTGCGAACGAAGGTCAGTCCTGCACCTTCGATACCGTTGATAGTCCGACCGATATCGTTACCGTTAGATTTGGGCAGGCAAATCACTATGTCTTTCTTGTCATGACGGGAGCGGTGGGATCAATTAATTGCGAGCGCGGATTATTCGGGGACCCCTATCCCGGACAGGCCAAATCCTGTAGCTATACGACCGATTCGTTGTTTCCGGATATGAATTACCAACAACTTACGACCGGCGCCACGATCTGGGAGGGCGAGGCCAGCAATCAGTCGTTCAGCGGTGCGACCCGATGGGTGGCGTTTGGTATCGGGCAAAAATGGTTTTTTGCTTTGGCCCATGGCAATCCACAATCCATTCGATGTTCGATCAATGATGGCATTGGAGGTAACTTCGACCCTGCTCCCGGCGAAAGGAAGCAATGTAAACTGACCATGGTTGGTTATTCCGGTGCCAGTTACGATCCGCCCTGCGCGACGGAAGGGCAATCCTGCACCCAACAGGCCGAAGGGCTCTATATCGTGCGGTTCGGGGCCGATACCCAGTGGATATACAGAATCATCAATGCGCCGGCATTCGCCTGTTCCGACGCCGGAAATGGCTTTAACTTCGATCCGGCCCCTGGGAAGGCCAAGACTTGCGGCGAGTACGCGCTAAGCACATCTACAGCGAGGACCAGCGGGGACTGGACGCTCGTGTCGAGTTGTGAAGGATCGTCTCTGGCTCCGTGCACGGTCTCGGAGGAACTCCAAGTCGGGTGGTCATCGACCAACACACACATGGAGCAGTCTTCGATAGCGAATACGGTGACTGTCAGCATCACAAAAAAAGGCATCGGAGGGGTGACAGGTACGCTCCAGGATGCCGTTACCTATACCCAGTCCGAAGGCTACACCAGTGCGCTTAACCAATCGGTGACGAGGTCGCAAACGGAAACCTGTGGCCCGACTGAATCGGGACAGAACGTCAGCATGCAAATGTGGCAGTTCGAAACGACGACGACTGTTCCGACCTGTAGCGCCGACGGCGTGTGCAGCATCACTGTCAGTACGACGGACGTCCAATGTGTCACCAATCCCCCGACCGGATATAATGGCCCACAGTGCTTGCCTGGAATGTGCAGTCCAACAGATCCGACATGCACGGTGTGCCGGAGCAATTGAGACGTTCAGGCGATGAATCCATCGTCGGTACCGCAACGATGGTCTTAGTTGGCTGGTCACAGGTTTGAATTCTGTCGCGGGAACCAACTCCGATTATTCAGAGACAAGAAGGTCTACTTAGTTCTGCATGAGAACATGCAGAGCGGCATACCTGATGGCGGTCTCGAGCAACAGTCTTCCCATCGCTATCGCTCCAACGCACAGCCAGACCAGCGTTCCGGCCGAAACGAGGATCACCCGACCTCTCTCAGAATCAGCCGGACGCGGGATGCCGAGGAGCTGATGCGCGCGCTATGCGGCCTACGCGCGCGGAAACACGGCCTACCTGCAGAAGAGCTGGGCGGCGGAGACGCGGCCGTTGACGCTGACGCTCGATCCCGCGCAGGTCTGGACCGGGCTGAAAATCGAGCGGCACGAGGCGACCGGGCCCGCGAGCGCGATTGTCCGTTTCACCGCGACCTGGCGGATGGGCGCGCAGACGGGCCGGATGAGCGAGACCAGCCGGTTCCGCCGCGACGGCGCGGGCTGGGTCTATATCGACGGCGCGGTGAAGTGAGTTAGCGGGGGGAGCGATCCGGGGCGCGCCCGGCGCGCGCTGGTCAGGGCTTTGCCGCCAGCCTCTCCAACGCCGCTGCATGGAGGTCCGGGGAGGCGGAGGCGAGGATGGTCCCGCTGGAGGCGAGGGAGAGGGGGCGGCCCGTCCAGTCGGAGATCGTGCCGCCCGCTTCCTCCACCACCGGACAGAGGGCGCAGATATCGTAGGGGTCGAGATCGTCCCCGTTGATGCAGATGTCGATCCGGCCGCGGGCGAGCGCGCCGTAGGCGGGTGAGCCGCCGTCGAACAGCCTGACGCGGCCCGCCGAGCGCAGGCTGCTGTATCCGGCGAGGCTCTCCTCCTTGCGGAAACTGTCCGGGTTGGCGAGGCTGACGACCGATCTGGCGAGATCCGCCTCTCCGCTGGTTCTGACGGCACGTCCGGCGAAGCGCGTGCCCCGGCCCTCGGCGGCGACGTAGCGTGCTCCCGGGACCGGCAGGTCGATGATCCCCAGAACCGGCCGGCCGTCGCGGCAGAGAGCGATCAGGGAGGTGAAGTTCAGCAGCCCGGCGCCGAACTGGCGCGTGCCGTCGATCGGGTCGAGCACCCAGGTGAAGGCGCTGCTGCCTGCGTCGGCGCCGAACTCCTCGCCGAGAATGCCGTGGGTCGGGAAGTGCCGCCGGATCTCCTCCCGCCATCTCTCCTCGATGGCGAGGTCGGCCGGGGTCAATGAGGAGCCGTCCGGCTTGTAGCTGACGGCGAGGTCGCCGCTCCAGGCGTCGGCGGAGAGGGCGGACGCCATGTCTGCGAGGGCCAGCGCCGTGGCCACCAGGTCATCGAGTTCGGACATGTGTTCCCCCCCTTAAAGGCTCCTCATAACATTGCGGGCGCGCCTCCGCTCTCTTCCAATGCACCGGCGAACCAAATCCGAGGTCGATGCGCTTGGGCACCTTGCCCGCATCGCCGGATGGCACTAAGCCTCTGCCATGCGCATTCTCGACAACATCATCAGCGACCGCGGATCGAAATATGCGGTCTCGGGCGGGCCGTGTGCGTCCGAGGAGGAGGCGAAAGCCTTTATCCGGACGCTCTGCGGCAAGAAGAAATTCGCCAGGGCGACGCATAACACGTGGGCGCTGCTGACGGACGGCGGCGCGACGAAGAACGACGACGGCGAGGCGGGGGCGGGGATGGTGATCCTGCGCATGCTGGAGCGGGAAGGGCTCAGGGACCATGTCGTCGTAGTGACGCGCTGGTTCGGCGGCAAGCATCTCGGCGGCGACCGCTTCCGCCATGTGCAGAGCGCGGTCCGGATCTATCTCGACGATCTGCGCGCGGACGCTGAGCATGGCCGCTGAAACCGGCACGGCGGCGCCGTCGCTCGGCCTGCTTCTGCAGGAGCTGCTGCAGCACGGCGCCTTCGAGGCCGTCCTTTTCGCCCTGCTGCTCGCCGCCGCGCTCTCGATCCTCTGGTACACGGTCCGCACCGGCGTGCCGCCGCTGCCGTCCAACCCCTTCGCGCGGCGGGCGATGTTCCGGCTGATCCCGAAAGACGCGCGGCCGGAGACGATCTACGAGCTCGGCTCAGGCTGGGGCGGCATCGCCTTCGCGCTCGCCGCCCGGTTTCCCGACGCGCGGGTGGTCGCGATCGAGCTTTCGCCGCTGCCTTGGCTCGTCTGCCATATCCGCCGGCTGCTCCAGCCCCGGCGCAATCTCGAGATCCGCCGGGCGGATTTCCTGAAGACGGATCTCGCGGACGCGGACCTGCTGCTCTGCTACCTGATGGTCGCGCCGATGCGGTCGCTGGAGCGCAAGCTGAGTGCCGATCTCCGGCCTGGCGCGGTGGTGATCGCCAACGCCTTCGCGCTGCCGGGATGGGAGGCGGAGGAGATGGAAATCGTGTCGGAAGCGATGCACGCCAACATCTACCGCTACCGCGTGCCGGGCTGACGGTGCTCCAGGACCCGTCTAGTCGAGGTCGGCGTCCAGCATGGCGGATTTCTGTAGGCTTTCGGCGTCCGCAGCAGGCGGCGCGGTCGTCACGGTGGCACCGATGAGATGGGCGATGCGCCAGACGTGATAGGCGCAGCGATGCAGCCATCTGGTCCCGTCGATCCGGGCGATGGCGTCTTCCACCGTGAGGTGCCGGAGCGCCGCGTCCAGGGCTCCCGATTTCTGCAGTTTTCGGCGCTCCGCCCGGAGTTTCCGGCGCAGCGCATCGAAATCCGCCTCGGCCTTCTGCGTGTCCCTGTCCCGGGTGAAAATGGCGAGACCGGCAAGGAATTCGTGCCGTTCGTCCTGCAGTTCCTCGTCCTCGATGATGTCCTGGATCCGCTGGGTCTGCCCGATGCGCCGGTGCAAGCGCCGGAGATGGTCCAGCGCGTGCATCGCGGCGACGAAGCGCGACTGGTCCGAGGCCGGGTCGAGATGGAGCTGCAGGTCGGCCGCGTAATGTTCCGCCTTGCCGATCGCCTCGCCGACCATGCCAAGCTCATAGGCCGCACGGCGCTCCCGAACTCCCGCAAGAGCCGCATGCATCAGCTCCAGGAGCTTGAAGCAGCAGTCGCTGAGCGTGCCCGCCAGCGCGTCGGTCGCCGCAGCGGGAGTCTTGAGAAGACCGCTATCCAGATGCCGCGCGAGATTGGCGCTGTCCTCCGGCACGACCGCCAGGATGAGGCGGGCGAACTGCCGCGTGAAGGGCAGGAAGATCAGCGCGCCGAGCAGATTGAAGGCGGTGTGGAAGATCACCAGCGCGAGCTGCTCCGAGCCCGGTACCGAAGTGTCGACGAGGGGACCTGCCAGTATCGCGAAGGGCGTGAGCAGGGCGAAGGCCATCGCGCCGGCGATCAGGTTGAAGACGACATGCGCGAGACCTGTCTGCCGCATCGCGGCCGAGCCGCCGACGGTCGCGAGCATGGCGGAGAAGGTCGTGCCGATATTCATGCCGATCACCATCGCCGCGGCCTGGGGCAGGGTGATCGCTCCGCTTCCGAGCGCGACCATCGCCGTCGCGACGCCGGCGCTGGAGGATTGCGTGACCAGTGTGATCACCATGCCAATGGCGACGAGTAAGAGGCGCCCGAAGAAGCTGTCGGCCGGGAAATCGGCGGGCGTGACCAGCCCCTCGAACAGCTCCATGCCGCTTTGCATCGTGTCGAGGCCGATGAAGATCAGGCAGAACCCGGCGAGCGCCCAGCCCGCCTGCGCCGTGCGTGCGCGGCCGAAGAGCTTGATCAGGACGGCGAGCAGGAGGACGGGGAAAAGCACCGTGCCGAGATGCAGCTTGAAGCCGATCAGGGCCACCATCCAGCCGGTGATCGTGGTGCCGATATTGGCGCCGTAGATGATGCCGAGGGCCTGCGGGAACGTCAGCAGCCCGGCCCCGACGAAACCGACGGCGGTGACGGTCGTCGCGCTGGAGGACTGGACGATCGCGGTGGTGAGCGCGCCGGTCGCCGCGCCGCTGACCGGACTGCTGGTAAAGTCCGCGAGCAGACGGCGCTGGCTGTTGCCGATCAGGCTCTTCAGTCCGTCGGTCAGGATCAGCATCCCGATCAGGAAGAGGCCGATCCCGCCGACGGCAATGGCGGCATTCGCGATCATTATGTCACATCAGACTTCCGCACCGTTCAGACTGCCAGTCGTTCGGCATGCCAGCGCATGTGGTCCTCGATGAAGGTTGCGATGAAGTAGTACGAGTGATCGTAGCCTTCCTGGCGTCTGAGGGTCAGCTTGATATCTGAGCTGTCGCAGGCCGCTTCGAGCAGTTCGGGCTTCAGCTGTTCGGCGAGGAAGTTGTCGGCGAGACCCTGGTCGACGAGAATTGCGGGAACGCGCGCGCCGTCCTCGATCAGGGCGCAGGCATCGTACTCCCGCCATTTCGCCCTGTTCGGCCCGATATAGCCGGTCAGCGCCTTGTCGCCCCAGGGACAGTGCAGGGGAGAGCAGATCGGCGCGAAGGCGGAGACGCTCCTGAAGCGGTCCGGATTGCGGAGCGCGATGGTGAGGGCGCCGTGTCCGCCCATGGAATGGCCGGTGATCGCCTGGCGCGTCATGTCCAGCGGCAGCGCCTGACCGGCGAGGGCCGGCAGTTCGGTCTCGATATAGCTGCGCATCCGGTAGTGCGCCGACCAGGGCGCCTCGGTGGCGTCGACATAGAAGCCCGCGCCCTTGCCGAAATCGTAGGCTCCGTCCGGATCGTCCGGCACCTCGTCGCCGCGCGGGCTGGTATCCGGCGCGATCAGCGCGATCCCGAGCTCCGCCGCGACCCTCTGGGCGCCGGCCTTGACGGTGAAATTCTCTTCCGTGCAGGTCAGACCGGAGAGAAACCACAGCACCGGCACGTCGCCCCTGTCGGCCTGCGGCGGCAGATAGGCGGCAAAGCGCATGTCCGTGCCGGTCTCTTTCGAGGAATGCGAATAGACGAACTGCTTGCCGCCGAAGGCCTTGGCTTCGGAAACTGTCGTCAGGCTCGGTGCGCTCATCGCGTGCTATCCCTTTCGCTGTCTGTCGCGGGCGAAGCTACACCAAGCCCGGGATGGGATAAACGTTCGCTTGTTTCATGGCGCCGACAGGCCATGAAGGGTCCCTTTCGGGTTATCGGGGTTATGCCGGGCGCCTTAGATCATTAGGATGCGGGCTCATCCGGAAGTGAGGGACCCCCATGCCGAAGATCAACGCCGAACGCTTGCTGAAAGATTTGAAAGACCTGCGCGCAATCGGTGCCGTGGAGACCGGCGTGGTCCGGCCGGCGCTGAGCGAGAAGGATCTGGAGGCCCGGCGCTGGCTGAAGCAGCGCTTCGAGGAGGCCGGTCTCGACACCGTGCTCGACGGCGTCGCCAACGTGATCGGCCGCTCGACCAGGAACGGACCGGCGCTGATCGTCGGCTCCCATTCCGACACCCAGCCGCGCGGCGGCTGGCTCGACGGCGCGCTCGGCGTGATCTACGGGCTCGAGGTCGCGCGGGCGCTGGGGGAGGATCCGGAGACCTCCGATCTCGCGGTCGACGTCGTCTCCTGGCAGGACGAGGAAAGCCGGTTCTACGGCTGTATCGGCTCGCGCTCCTGGATCGGCGTCGCCGACCCCGAGGTCGAGGCGAACGCGACCGACCGGGACGGGGTGAAGCTGACCGACGCGCTGGAGGCGGCGGGCCTGACGGACGTGCCGCGCGCGCGCATGGAGGAGGGCCGCTATGTCGGCTATCTCGAAGCGCATATAGAGCAGGGCGCCTGGCTGGAAGACGCGGGCGAGCAGATCGGCGTCGTCACCAGCATCGTCGGCATCCGCGGGATGACCCTGCGCTTCGAGGGCGAGCAGAACCATGCCGGGACCACCACGATGGCCCGGCGCAAGGATGCGGCGACTGCGCTCTTCAGGGCGGCAAGCCGGATCCACGAGGAATTCCCGAAACATGCGAAGCCGACCACGGTCTGGACCATCGGCCGGGTTGCCATCGAACCCGGCGCGGCCTCCATCGTGCCGGGCTATGCCGAGCTGACCCTGCAGTTCCGCGACAGCGAGGACGCGCTGCTCGACAAATTCGAGGAGATCGTCCAGGGCATCATCGCCGAGATCAACGCCGAGGGGAAAGTGACGGCGACGGCGGAGCGCAACCGCACCCCGGTCCGCCCGTCCGACATGGATGAGGGCTTCCAGGAGCATCTCGCGGCCGCGGCGGAGAAGACCTCGCCCGGCAAGTGGCGCCGCATGCCGAGCGCCGCCGGGCACGATCCGATGGTGCTGACCGAGGCGCTGCCCTGCGCCATGCTCTTCATCCCGTCCATCGGAGGCATCAGTCACGATTTCGCCGAGGACAGTCACGAGGCAGACATCGTTGCCGGCTGCCAGGTTCTGGCGGACGCGGCGGCCTCCATTCTGAAAGCACGCCGGGAGAGCAGTTGATGACGGATAGCGATTTGACCAGGCACGCCGTCGAGTGGCTCGCCGCTTCGCGTCTCGGCGGCGGTCCGACCGAGCGGATGCCGGACGAGCTGATGCCGCGGACGGTCGAAGAGGGCTATGCCCTCCAGCACCGTCTGAACGCGCATCTGACCCAGGCCGGCTTCGGGCCGGTCGTCGGGCACAAGATCGGCTGCACGACGCAGGTGATGCAGGACTACATGAAGATCGACCAGCCCTGCGCCGGAGAGATCTTCGCGACCATGGAGTTCCACGAGCAGGCCGATGTCCAGATCGATCTCTATCACCGGATCGGGATCGAAGTGGAGATCGGTGCATTGCTCTCGCACGATCTGGCCGGCGAGGAACGTTTCGACCGCGGGTCTGTCGGTGGATATGTCGAAGCGGTGCTTCCCGCGGTCGAACTGGTGGACGACCGGTACGTGGATTATCCCTCGCTTCCGGTGCCGATGCTGATCGCGGACAATTTCTTCAATTCCGGCGCCGTCCTGGGAGCCCCGTTGCTGAACTGGGACAATCTGGATCTCGGCGGCGTTTCCGGAACGCTATACATCGATGGCGAGGAGGCAGGCACCGGAGTCGGTGCCGATATTCTCGGGCATCCGTTCGAAGCGCTGGCCTGGCTGGCGAATTTGCGGCAGGCGCAGGAGCGCCCGCTGCGTGCGGGAGAGTTCGTGCTGCTCGGCAGCATCGTGAAGACGGTGCATTTCGACGCGCCGGCGAGATGTGTCGCGGACCTCGGCGAACTCGGAAGGGTCGAGGTCAGTTTCGTTTGAGCCGCCGGGCGGCAGACCTCTCCGATCGAAGCGATTCGGTGCCTTCGGGCCGATGTTCCCGACGCAGTGGGATTCCGTTTCGAGGAAGATTGAGCCAAGCCTTCGGCTGCCCTTGTGCTGCACACAGCGCGGTGCCACCATTCAATCGAGCAGATTTCAAGACTGTCCGACCCTTTGGGGCAGGGCGCGGAACCGGGACGCAATTCATATGACGACGTTTGTTCTTGTTCATGGGGCATGGCATGGCGGATGGTGCTGGCGTCGTGTCGCGGACAGCCTCCGCGCGGATGGGCACGAAGTCTACACCCCGACCCTGACGGGCCTTGCCGATCGCTCCCATCTGCTGTCTCCGACGGTGAACCTTCAGACCCACATCATGGACGTCGCGAACCTTCTTGAATGGGAGGATCTGGAGGAGGTGGTGCTCTGCGGCCATTCCTATGGCGGGATGGTCATCACGGGCGCCGCCGACCGGCAGCGCGGCCGCATCAAGACGCTCGTCTATATCGACGCTTTCGTCCCTGGGAACGGGGAGTGCGCGATGGATTCCCGTCCGCCGGACCGGGTCAAGCTCGCCTACGAACAGGTGCGCACGGTCGGAGAGGGATGGTGGATGCCGCCGACGCCTGCAGCATCCTTCCGCGTCAATGAGGCCGACCAGGCGTGGGTCGATGCGAAATGCACGAATTTTCCCATTTCCTGCTTTACCCAGCGTGTTCATCTGACCGGTGCGGTGGATACCATCTCGCCGAAGCATTATGTACGTGCCGCGGGCTACAAGGCGCCGCAATTCGATGCTTGCGTCCAGAGGCTGACAGGTGCTCCTGGCTGGAGCGTGAGCGAAATGCCCTGCGGACACGACATCATGGTGGACATGCCGGATGAGCTTTCGTCCCTGCTCGAGGAGGCTGGGAAATAGACGTGAGCGTATGGAGGGCCTGCCTCGCCGGATCGCTTCCACGAGAACGGCCACCGCCTATGGCGATGGCCGGAACCGGTGCCCTGGAATTTCTAAATCATTGTGTTTACGGAATCTTAGGGTCCTTCCAAATATTATCCTGCGACCGTGAAACTGTGGCCCGACCGATGCTGCCGGGTCGATGTGTCCGAACTTGATCTGGCCGATGGATCCGTTCATGACGAAGACGAATATCGCCGACCAGTTCGACGCTTTTGATGCGCTTCACGACTGCGCCTTCCTACTGGATTCCAACGGTCTCATCGTCGCGGTCAACAAGAGCGGGACCGAGATGATCGGGAGCGACCCGATGCGGACCATCGGGACTCCGTTCTGCGACTATTTCCCCGACTGTGAAAAATTGCTCGAAAGCGGCACCAGAGACGTCGTGGAGATTAACGGCCGTCGCGCGGACGGTTCCGGGATGCTCGTAGAGGGGCGGATGTCCGAGGTCCAGAGTGGTGACAGGACTTTGTCTCTTCTCATCCTGCGCGACCGACGCAGCCGCGTGGCCCTCGAAGAAAAACTGGTATGGGCCGCGTTCAACGACCCCGCGACGAAACTTCCTAATCTCCTCGGCTTCTGCAGCCGCGTCGGCCAACGCCTCCAGGGTGGAGAATTCGCCACCGACGGAACGGAAATGGTGATCGCGATTTCGCTCGGCCGTCTCGGGTTTTTTGCCGGGACGCTCGGTGAAGCGACGCGGGCCCGGATCGTGCGCGAGGCGGGCGAGCGGCTGCGCCGCCTCGATGCCGTTTCCGAAGTTGCGCTTCTGGACGACTCGACGATCGGGGTCGTCGCGGCCGTCAAAAGCGCGACGGACGAGTTCGGCAAGCTCATCGAGGGACTGCGGGCCTGCGTCGAGGTCAGCTACTCGCCGAGCGAGAATGCCGCGCGGATTGTCCCGCATTTCGGCGTGAGCCGTATCAACGATCCAGACCTCGATCCCGAGGATATCGTCCGCAAGGCCCGGTTCGCCCTGAATGCGGCCATGCAGAAAGCCATGGGCAGTGTCGAGATCTATCGCGACGAAACCCATCGCAAGGCCGTTCACGATCTGGTCGTCGAGCACGATCTGAGGCGTGCGATCTCCGAACGGCCCGACGAGTTCTGGCTGGCCTATCAGCCGAAGGTCGATTGCGATACCGGCGAGATCGTGGGGCTCGAGGCGCTGCTGCGCTGGAATCATCCGAAGCGGGGCATGGTTGCGCCCAATGATTTCTTCCCGGTCGCACGGCAGGCCGGCATTGCGTCCGAACTCACCTTCATCGTTCTGGAAAAACTGGTCTGGCAGATCAAGAAGTGGCAATCGGCCGGGCTTAACACCGTTCCGGTCGCGTTCAATATAGGCGCCGACGATGTCCGCGAGAATCGCGTGGTGCGTTTTCTGAGCAATCTGCTGCATATGGCGGACCTGGCGCCGAGCGCGCTGGAATGCGAGCTGACCGAGACCAGCATCGTTGCCGACATGCGTGCCGCCAGGAACCTGTTCGAACAACTGGTGGCGATGGGGCTGACGACGGCGGTGGACGATTTCGGAACCGGCTATTCCTCGCTCGTCCACATCACCGACCTTCCGGTCAGCGTGGTCAAGATCGACAAATCCTTCGTGCAGACCATGGAAACGAGCAAAGGCAGCAAGGCGATCGTTCAGGCCATCACCGCGATGACCGCGGCCATGGGAGCTGTTTCGATCGCCGAGGGTGTCGAAACCCATGCTCAGTTGACCGAAATCCGCGAATACGGCTGCAGGCTGGCACAAGGTTACCTGTTCGATCGGCCGCTCGAACCGGATGCCGTGGCTCGGCGTCTGTCGGAATTCCGGCCTTATGCGGCACAGCTCGAGCAGGATATGGCCATTCTGGTCTAGAGCGCGTTAGATGCTGGTCGCTGTCCGGAAAAGAATGGAAATTCTCGATCTTGATTTGTGCATGCGGTTCCGTCCGCTTTGCGCTGAGGAAGCCTAGAGGTGTCCGAGGAACCTAAGAAGCCGGCCGCCGCGCCGGGCGCCAAAGCTCCCAAAACCGCGACCTCCGGCGCGTCGTCGCGTGCGGCCCAGTCGGTCGCGTCCGCGCCGCAGGTTGAAGGCGTCGACTTCACCTATTTCCTCTGGCTGGCAACTGTTGCGACAGCGATTCTCTCTTCCGTGAGCATGCTTCTGGCGCTCGGGATTTACGTGCTGAACTTCGCTTCCGAACTCGCGTTCGATACGCCGGTCTTCGCCTCTGCGAACTACATGGGGATCATGCGTGTCACGGGCGTGTTTGCCGGCATGTCCGTGATCGCACATGTCCTGCGCCTGAGGATGGTCGCCATCGCGAATGCCGCGCAGGCGCTTCCGTTCCCGGACGAAATCGTGGCTTCGCCGAACACGGGAGATCCCTCGATCGACAAGTTCGAATGTGTCGGTCGCGTCTATATACATGTCTATGAGAACGAGATCGCGGATCTGATCCTGGCCAACCGGCCGCGGATCAAGCAGGCGCTTTCCGCGGCTCTCGTGATCGCCATCAGCGATCCGGTGGTGCGCTACTCGAAGGACAAGATCGAGCATACGCTCCGGATGGGGCTGGGTGGATTGCTGCCTCTGAAGAGCGTGGCGAACGTAACCCTTTCTGAATTGCGTCACCGCGTCCGGTCCGCCCGCCCGCCTGAATAGTCTCTGCGGTCTGTTTTTTTGCTTGAGCGATCAGCTCGCAGCGCGCGACTCATCCAAGAGCACGAGCTCCGGATCGAGGGGGGCGAGGAGCGCATTCTCGAGATTTGTGGCGCGCAGGTTGGTCTTGCGTACACGTCCGGCTTTGCTGCCGTCGCTGGCACTGATCGGCGCCGGCTGGATCACGGCATCGGTCAGATCGGCGCCGCGCAGATTGCAGCCCCAGAGGCTGGCGCCGGAGAGATTGCAGCCTTTCAGGCTCGCCATTTCGAAGTCCGAATTCGAAAGATCGGCGAGGATCAGCATCGAGCCGTTGAACTGCGCGCCGCGAAAGCTGACGCCGCGCATCTGCGCGCCGCTCAGGTTGAGGTTCCGCAGATCCGCATTGTCCAGATTGGCGCCGTCGAGATCGGCCCGGGCGCCGCGCGCGCCTCCGGTGGTAACCCAGAAATCATGCTCAATCAGGCGACGGTGGAGTTCCACGGAAACCGGGTCCATCGCCCCGTGGAGCCGGACCGTGGACATGTCCACGCCGGAGAGGTCCGTGTTCTTGATCCGGGCGCCAATCATGTTTGCGCCTTTCAGAAGAGCGCCTTTCAGGATCGCGCCGGAGAGGTCCGCGCCAGTCGCGACCGAGCGGCTGAGATCCGCCGCGTCGAGGGCGGCTCCGACAAGCTTGGCATTGCGCAAGGTCGCACCACAGAGCCGTGCGTGGGAAAGATTGGTCCGCTCCAGATTGGCGCCGGAGAGGTCCGCATCCTCCAGGATCGCGCCGGAAAGGTCGGCACGTTCCATGTTCGCGTGATGCAGCCGGGCGTGGGAGAGATTGAGCGGGGTCACTTCGGTCTCGACGCCGGACCAGGTGGTCTCGGCGACGCGGCCGCGCGTGCGGGTGAGATTGGCACCGCGCATGTCGGCATCGGTAAAATCGACCGACGCGATGATCGCGTGGCTGAAGTTCGTCTTCTCCAGCTTCGCGCCGCGGAGATTGGCAGACATCAAATCGGCGCCTGTGAGATCGGCTCCTGAAAGATCCGCGCCTTCAAGATTGGCGCCCTGGAGGTTCGCGCCGCGCATCAGCGCTTTTTGCAGCTTCAGCCGCCGCAAATCGCTTCCGAAAAGATTGGTTTCCGAAAGGTCCGCCGGGCGACCGGCGGTAGGGTCGTCCAGCCAAAGACAATGCTGGTGCAACACATGCTCCAGCGCCTCTTTGGAGATGTAGTGAAGGGTGCTCATGAGCATACAATATGGGAGCACGTTTAATGTTTGGTTAAAGGTTGCGGATTTTCCGCCCTCCGAACGGTGCTCGGAAAGCCCTCTGGACGCAGCGCCGGTCCGCCGTCATAAAGACGCCCTGTACTCGTTGAATTCACCAAGAAAGGGTCGATCGTGGCGATTAACAAAATCGTCCAGTCCCGCGCGGAAGCCGTGCAGGGGATCGGGGACGGAAGCACGGTGCTGATTTCGGGGTTCGGGAACGCAGGCGTTCCGACGGACCTCATCCATGCCTTGCTCGACCAAGGATCGCGCGACCTGACAGTGGTATCGAACAACGCGGGAACCGGGGACAAGGGCCTCGCCGCATTGCTGCGCGAGGGCCGGGTGCGCCGGATCATCTGCTCCTATCCGCGTTCGGCGGGATCGATTGCGTTCGACGAACTTTACGCGGCCGGCAAGATCGAACTCGAACTGGTGCCGCAAGGCACGCTCAGCGAGCGCATGCGGGCGGCCGGAGCGGGGATTGGCGCTTTCTATACGCCGACCGGGGTCGGCACGAAGCTCGCCGAGGGCAAGGAAGTCCGGGAAATCGACGGGCGCGAATATGTGCTCGAATATCCGTTGAAGGGCGATGTCGCGCTGGTCGAGGCGGAATATGCCGACCGCTGGGGCAATCTGACCTACAACAAGTCGGCACGGAATTTCGGTCCGGTCATGGCGATGGCGGCGGAGCTCACTATCGTCGAGGCGCGCAATATCGTCGAACTCGGCCAGATGAACCCGGAAACCATCGTCACCCCGAGCATCTTCGTCGACCGCGTGCTGCACGTCCCGGCGGAAGCCGCTTCCGCGGCCTGAGTTTCCTCTGAGGAAAAGAACCGGGATCAGGCGTCCCGGGACTTTTTCCGCTCACCGACCAGATAGTCGATCGCCTTGGTGACGCCGCCCGGCTCGTGCGGGACATCCAGGTAAGACAGCGTCGCCTCGACCGTGGCGAGGGCGCCGTAGAGCAGAGGCTCGTTCATGTCGCCCATATGACCGATCCGGAACGCCTTGCCGTTCAGGTTCCGGAGACCGCCGCCGAGAGCACATTGCATCTCGTCCCGGCAGACATTGCGGATCAGGTTCCCGTCGATGCCTTCCTTCAGGAGGATCGTGGTCACGCCGTCCGCGCGTTCTTCCGGGACCACCGCATTCAGTTCCATCGCGCCGGCCTTGCCCCAATGCTCGACGCAGCGCCGGGTTGCTTCGGCGAGCCGCTTGTGGCGGGCGAAGACGTTCTCCAGGCCTTCCTCGAGCAGCATGTCGAGCGCGGCGCGGAGGCCGTAAAGCTGGCTTTGCGGGCTGGTGCCGCAGAAGGTGCGGTAGCTTTCGGAGGCGAGGCGCAGCGACCAGTCCCAGTAGCGGCGCTGCGACGTCGTCTTCTTGTGAATTTCAAGGGCTTTCGGTGAGGCGGCCACGAAGCCGAGGCCCGGCGGCATCATGAGCCCCTTCTGCGAGGCGGTGACGGCGACGTCCACGCCCCATTCGTCCATGCGGAAGTCGGTCACGGCCAGGGTCGGGATCGTGTCGACCAGCAGCAGGGCCGGATGGCCGGCATCGTCGATCGCCTTGCGAATCGACGGCACGTCGCAGGTCACGCTCGTCGCCGTGTCGGTCTGGACGATGAGCAGGCCCTTGATCTCGTGGTTCTTGTCGGCAGCGAGGCGCTCGCGGATCTTCTCCGGATCGATCGCCCGGCGCCAGTCGCCCTTGATGGTCTCTATGCGCATCTGCAGCGCTTCCGCCATCTCGCCCCAACCGGTCGAGAAATTGCCGAGTTCGGGCACGAGTAACAGGTCGCCCGGCGACATGGTATTGACCAGAGCGGCTTCCCAGGCACCGTGGCCGTTGGCCGCGTACATGAAGATCTCGTGCTCGGTCTGGAAGATCTTCTTAAGGTCCTGGAAGCAGGACTCGATCACCGCGAGGGGCACCGGATCGCTCAGGTCCATCGGATTGCGGACCATAGCTCGCAGCACGCGCTCGGGCACATTGGTCGGGCCCGGGGTGTTCAGGAGGTGACGGCCGCGATGAACACTGTAAGACATAAGGGTACTCCCAGTTCTGTCGCGCCACTCCACGGGCGAAACGTCCTTCGTCCGGGGGCTGGCGCAATCCGCGATTTTCGTGGGTTGGTCCGCGAAGAATCCCGCTTATCGGGGATGTGCGGACCGAGTTATAAGTTTCTCCGCGCAAAGCGGCAATACTTCAAAATCAGGCATTTGCCGTTATGATGGGCGCCAAATTCGAACCAATCTGGAGCGCCGTTATGGCATTGGAAGCTGAAGCCCGGGACGAGGCGGTCAAAAAACTCACGCGAAATCAAGTTGCTTGGCGGGCGGCCAATGAGATTCCAGATGGAAGTTTCGTCAATCTCGGGATCGGTTTGCCGACCACCTGCGCGAATTTCATGCCTGCGGACCGCGAGATCGTTTTGCATAGTGAAAATGGGATCCTCGGCGTCGGTCCGGCGCCGGAGCAGGGCAAGGAAGACCCGGAGCTGATCAATGCGTCCAAGGACCCGATCACGCTGGTTCCGGGCGGCTCCTTTTTCGTTCATTCGGACGCCTTCGTGATGATCCGGGGCGGGCATATCGATCTCGCGCTGCTGGGCGCGTTCGAGGTGTCGGAGAGCGGCGATCTGGCGAACTGGACCACCGAAAACCCGAAATTCCCGCCGGGTGTGGGTGGCGCGATGGATCTCGCCGCCGGCGCGAAGCAGGTCTGGGTGCTGACCGATCACGTCACCCGCAAGGGCGAGCCTAAACTGGTCAAGAAATGCAGCTACCCGCTGACCGCGCAGAAAGTCGTCACCAAGGTCTTCACTGACCTGGCCGCGATCGATGTCACACCGGAAGGGCTGGTCGTGCGCGAGATGGTGGAAGGCATGACGCTGGAAGCGCTGCAGGAACTGACCGAGCCGAAATTGACCTTGGCGCCGGACTGCAGCGTTCTGGCGGCTCCGGCGGTTTAGCGCCGCTTCACCCGGATGTGCGCATCTGTTGACTCGCTGAGCTTGCACGGTTTCACTTCGGTGCCGGGCGCGGTTCGCGTTCGGCGCCAATTCCGGGGGCTCGCCTAAGTCATGGATGAAGTGGAGATTTTGCCGGCCCGCGCGAGTGACCGGGACGGACTGACCGAACTGGTCCGGGAGCTGAAGAATTACGAGCGCTACCTGCATCAGGCCCGGCAGCCGGGCGAACGTGTCGCCGACGATCACGTCGATTACCTGATCCATTCGGCGGAAGAGGGCGGCGGCGCAATTTTCATCGCCTGGGTCGGCGACGATATCGCCGGTTTCGTGGCTGGCTGGATGGCGGTCGACCAGGATCCGCTGAATTTCCCGGAACTGGCCTCGCACGGCTACATCTCCGACATCTATGTGCTCTCGCGCTGGCGCGGCAAGGACATCGCGCAGCAGCTTCTCGGGGCGATCGAAAATCACCTTCGTGCCCAGGGCGCGCGACGGCTCAGAATCCATTCTCTTGCACGCAATGCAGCGGCGCTGGCAGCCTGCCGTGGCTGCGGCTTTGATCCGCTGGAAATCGTGCTCGAAAAACCGCTTTAAGAATTGCTGACCTTAGTAGACAAGAGCCGCCGGCAAACCGGGCGGGCACAGGGGAGAATGTCATGACGCGCAAATCCTATAAGGACTTGCGAAGCTATCGCTGGTACGGGGTCGACGACCTCAGGTCCTTCGGCCACCGTTCGCGGGCAAAGCAGATGGGCTATGCCCGCGAAGACTGGGCCGGCAAGCCGGTGATCGCGATCATCAATACCTGGTCCGACATCAACCCCTGTCACACTCACTTCCGCGACCGTGCGGAAGAGGTGAAGCGGGGCATCTGGCAGGCTGGCGGCTTCCCGGTGGAGATGCCGGCGATCTCGCTCTCCGAGCCGTTCCAGAAACCGACCACGATGATGTACCGCAACCTGCTGGCGCTGGAGACCGAGGAGCTGCTGCGCTCCTATCCCTGCGACGGCGCGGTGCTGCTCGGTGGCTGCGATAAGACCACGCCGGCGCTGTTCATGGGCGCGGCGAGCATGAATATCCCGTCGATTTTCGTTCCGGCGGGTCCGATGCTGCGCGGCAACTGGCGCGGCAAGACGCTCGGCTCCGGCAGCGACACCTGGAAATACTGGGCCGAGCTCAGGGCCGGCAACATCACCGAGGATGACTGGGAAGAGATCGAGGACGGCATCGCTCGCACACCTGGCACCTGCATGACCATGGGCACGGCCGCGACCATGATGTGCGCCGCCGAAGCGCTCGGTCTGACGCTCGCAGACGCCGGCTCGATCCCGGCTGCCGACAGCAACCATTCCCGCATGGCGACCCGCACCGGGCGGCGCATCGTGGAGATGGTCTGGGAGGACGTGAAGCCGTCGGACATCTTCACCAACGAGGCGTTCGAGAACGCGATCACCACGGTGATGGCGATGGGCGGCTCGACCAACGCCGTGGTGCATCTGGTCGCAATGGCCGGACGGCTCGGCGTCGAGCTCGATCTGGAGCGTTTTGACGAGATCTCCAAGCGCACTCCGTTCCTTGCCAACATCCGGCCGTCGGGCAAGTACCTGATGGAGGATTTCTTCTATGCGGGCGGGCTCGCGGGCCTGCTGAACGAGTTGAAGGACATCCTGCATCTCGACTGCATGACGGTGAACGGCAAGACCCTCGGGGAGAACATCCAGGGCAAGGACATCTACAACGAGGATGTCATCCGGCGCCGGGGCAACGCGCTCAATGCCGAGGGCGGGCTCGCCGTGCTGCGCGGCAATCTCGCGCCGGACGGAGCGATCATCAAGCACATCGCCGCCGACCCGTCGCTGCACAAGCATACCGGTCCGGCCGTGGTGTTCCGCGACTACAACGACATGTCAGCGCGGATCGACGATCCGGACTTGAACGTCACGAAGGATTCGGTCCTTGTCCTGCAGAATGCCGGCCCGCAGGGTGGTCCGGGAATGCCGGAATGGGGCATGCTGCCGATCCCGAAAAAGCTGCTGCAGGAAGGCGTGCGCGACATGGTGCGGATCTCTGACGCGCGCATGAGCGGCACGAGCTACGGCACCTGCGTGCTGCACGTGGCGCCGGAAAGCTTCGTCGGCGGTCCGCTTGCGCTGGTCAAGGACGGCGACCTCATCACGCTCGATATTCCGGGGCGCAAGCTTGAGCTGCATGTCGACGAGGTGGAGATGGCCGCGCGCAAGGCGGCGTGGGTGGCTCCGACGCCGAAATTCAAGCGCGGTTTCGGCGCGATCTATGCCAGTCATATCACCCAGGCGGACAAGGGCTGCGACTTCGACGTGCTCGAAGGAACGGAACCGACGCCGGAGCCGGAGATTCACTGAAGACGGTCTCGGGAACGACCGCGCAGAATTTTCCCGGATCCGACCGATTTATGCGTAAATGCCCCGCCCGTCTTTCCAACAACGAGGGAATTGCGGCGCGTGGCGGACTTGCACCGCAGGTCGTTGTTCGTGAGTATGTGGGCCGAGATCGCGCCGCATTGCCGGCGTGACCGACCTTTCAAAATCGTTCCGCAAGAGAAGAACGAATTTTTCATCCTCAGGAGGAAGCAATAATGTCTTCGACCGTTATCCGTACCCTTGCCGCCGGCGTGCTCGCCGTCGGTTTCGCCGCGTCGGCACATGCCGAAAACATCAAGCTGATGACCGGTCCGCAGGGCGGTTCCTGGTATCCGCTCGGCGGCGCGATCAAGAACATCGTCGAGAGCAATGTGTCCGGCTCCAGCGTCCAGGTCCTGCCGGGCGCCGGCATCGCCAACGTGAAGGCTGTCGAGGGCGGCAAGGCCGACTTCGGCTTCGCCAACTCGGTCTCCACCGTGGACGCGATCAACGGCAAGCCGCCGTTCACCGAGAAGGCGGTCAATGTCTGCAACGTCGCGACGCTCTATCCGCAGTACTTCCAGATCGTGGCGCTGAAGGATTCCGGCATCGGCTCGCCGGCCGACACCAAGGGCAAGGCCCTGACCACGCAGAAGAAAGGCAACACCGGTGAAGCGATCACCGGCCACCTGCTGCAGGCCTATGGCATGAGCTACGATGACATGAGCCGTGTCAGCTACGGTTCCTACACCGACTCGGTTAACCAGCTTAAGGACGGCAATTCCGACTGGTTCACCCTCGGTTCCACGGTCCCGGCCGGTGCCATCATGGACCTCGCCTCCGCCCGCGACATCACGATCGTCCCGGTTCCGGACGACGGTCTGGCGAAAATGAAAGAGATCAACCCGGGTTACCAGCGCATCATGGTTCCGGCCGGAAGCTATCCGGGCCAGGCCGACGCGGTTCCGACGATCGGCTATTCCACGCACATCATCGCCCGTTGCGACCTCGACGAGCAGCTCGTCTATGACGTGCTGAAGAACCTCGCCGCCAGCGTTCCGGATCTCGCCAACGTCGCCAAGGCCGTCGGCAAGGCCGACCCGAAGAGCATGGCCGTCGAGACCGGCGTTCCGCTCCACAAGGGTGCGATGAAGTTCTACAAGGAAAAAGGCGTCCTCTAACCCAGGGCCCCGTTTCCGGAGCGAGGGCGGTCACGGCCGCCCTCGCTCGCTTTTATACAATCGGCAAATATCCGGCCCCGGAGGCCCACCATGTTGAACTGGTTGCGCGGCGCCAAGTTGGTGATGTCGGCGGTCGCTCTCGCGATGGTCGCTTATCATATCTACACGGCATTGTTCGGCGCACCCGACGCACTGACCTTCCGCGCAGTGCATGTCGCTTTCGCCCTCGTTCTCGCTTTTCTCATCTTCCCGGCGCGGGGCACGGAGATCGACAAGCCGGATATCTCCGGCCTGCTTGGCGCTGCGCTCAGCATCGTCGCCTGCGGCTATATCTTGTTCGCCCAGGAGTACATCGATAACCGCATGATCATGGTCGACGATCTGCGCGGCGAGGACTGGGTGCTGGGTACCCTGATGATTGTCCTGCTGCTCGAGGCAACCCGGCGTGCGGTCGGTCTCGCTCTGCCGATCACGGCGGGCGTCTTCCTGCTCTATGCCGCGACGATCGGCAATGCCGATCCGGCGCAGCTGATGGAGCAGCTCTATCTCGGCACCGAAGGCATCTTCGGCATCCCGGTGAGCGTGTCGGCGACCTACGTGATGCTTTTCATCCTGTTCGGCGCCATGGTCGAGCGTACCGGCACCGGGCGCCTCTTCATGGACTTCGCCATGGCACTCGCCGGCCACACCGCCGGCGGGCCCGCCAAGGTGGCCTGCATCACCAGCGGCATGTTCGGGACCATTTCCGGCAGTGCCGTCGCCAACGTGATGACCACCGGCACTTTCACCATTCCGCTGATGAAGCGCATCGGCTACCCGCCGGCCTTCGCCGGTGCGGTCGAGGCCGTTGCCTCCACCGGTGGCCAGATCATGCCGCCGATCATGGGCGCAGTCGCCTTCGTCATGGCCGACTTCCTCGGCATCAGCTACATCACCGTCATCGGCTACGCGCTGATTCCGGCGGTGCTCTATTTCCTCGCGGTCTTCATGTGCGTGCATTTCGAGGCAAGGCGTCTCGGCATGCGCGGACTTCCGAAGGCCGACCTTCCGCGTCTTGGGCAGGTGCTGAAGGAGCGGGGACATATGTTCCTGCCGCTCGTCGTCATCTGCGTCTTCCTCTTCATGGGGTACAGCGCGCCTTACTCGGCTCTGGCGGGCATTGCCTCTGTGCTGATCTCCGCCGCGCTGCGCAAGAACACCCGTTCCGAACTGACGCCGAAGAACGTGATCGAGGGCTTCATCGCGGGTGCCCGCAATACCGTCACGGTGGCGCTGGCCTGCGGTTGTGCGGGTATCGTCATCGGCGTGATCTCGCTGACCGGTCTCGGCATCGAGTTCACCAGCCTGGTGCTGAAGGTCTCGCAGGACACGCTGATCCTCGCCCTGATCATGACCATGTGCGCGGGCATCATCCTCGGCATGGGCCTGCCGACCACGCCTGCCTATGTCGTGCAGGTGGCTCTGCTGGTTCCGGCTCTGGTGAAGCTCGGAGTGGCGCTGGAAGCGGCGCACATGTTCGCGCTCTATTTCGCCATCCTCTCGGCCATCACCCCGCCGGTCGCTCTCGCGGTCTATGCCGCGAACGGCCTCTCGGGGGCGAAGCTCTGGGAAACGGGCGTGGCCGCCGTGAAACTTGGTGCGACCGGGTACATCGTGCCCTTCATGTTCGTCTTCGGCCCGTCGCTGTTGCTGATCGGCGAGCCGGGCACGATCGTCACCACCGCGGTGACGGCGATCATCGGCGTGGTGTGTCTCTCCTCCGGACTGGCCGGCTTCCTCGTTGCGCCGCTCCAGTGGTGGCAGCGGGGAGTGCTGGTCGCCGCGGCCATGGTGCTGATCAAGCCCGGCCTGACGACGGATCTCATGGGCTTCGGGATGGTGGCTCTGGTCTTTGCGACCAATCTCGCGATGAAGAAGCGGAGCGAGGCGGCGGAAGCGGCGCCGAGTACCGGCAAGACCTGACGCGACACGAAGACATATATTCCCGCCGGCAGGCCGATCAGAGCTTCAATCTGATCGGCCTGTCCTTTATGGAGGCAGGCGCAAGCTGTGTCCGGAGATGAGGGTGAGATGACCGAGAGCGCGGATTTCAACGAACGCGATGCCGCCAGTTACCGTTACTGGATCGAGGAGAAGATCCGCTTCGCCGATCTCGATCCTGTCGGCCACGTGAACAACAACGCGATCGGCGTCTATCTGGAAAGTGCCCGGGTCACTCTCTTCGCCGATGCCGCCGGCAAGATGTATGGCGGCCGGGAGGGGCGGCAATCCTGGGTCGTCGCCCGTATCGAGGTCGATTACCTGAAGGAAATGCACTATCCGGGAACGGTTCGTGTCGGCACGAGAATCGAGAAACTCGGCAACAGTTCCATCGTCGTCCGCCAGGGGGTCTTCAAGGACGGCGAACTGGCAGGGCTCGCCCGGGTGATCGGGGTCTGTTTCGACATGCAGGAGCGCAAATCCATGCGCATTCCGGACGGCCAGCGCGAGGGTCTGGTCGCGCTCGCCGGTCCGGTGGTGCAGGACTAGGTCCGGCGACGCCTCAGTTCACCGGCGTCAGCAGCTCGCGGCCTTCGAAAAAGGCCTTCAGGTTGTCGTAGACCAGCATGCCCATGGCCATGCGGGTATCGTGGCTGGCGCTTGCGATATGCGGTGTCAGGACGACGTTCTCGCGCATCGAGAACAGCTCCTCCGGCACGTTCGGCTCGTCCGGGAAGACGTCGAGCGCGGCGGAGCCGAGGCGGCCGTCCTTCAGGCAGGCGATCAGCGCGTCCATGTCCACGACCGAGCCGCGGGCGACGTTCACCAGCAGGCCTTTCGGCCCCAGCGCCTCCATTACCTTCTCGTCGACCAGATTGTTTGTCGCGGCGCCGCCAGGCGTGATCACCACCATGATCTCGACGTCGCGGGCCATCTCCACGAGATCCGGATAGTAGCGGTAGGGAACGTCCGGCTTCATCGAGCGGTTATGGTAGGAGATCTCCATCTTGAAGCCAGCACAGCGTTGGGCGATCTCCTCGCCGATCCGGCCGAGGCCGACGATCCCGACCTTGGAATGATGCACCTTGTTGACGAAGCCATAGACCTTCTTCACCGGCCATTCGCCGGCGCGCACGAAGCTGTCCGCATGGACGATGTGGCGGCGTGCCGAGATCAACAGGCCGAGCGCGAGATCCGCGACACAGTCGTTCAGCACGTCTGGGGTGTTGGTTACCTTGACGCCGCGGGCGGTCGCTTCCTCGATATCTATCGAATCATAACCGACGCCGAAATTGGCGACCAGCTTGGCGTTCGGCACTTGATCCATGAGCGACGGCTCGCATTTCATGAAGGTGGCGAAGGCGACGCATTTCTCGGCGACGTCGGCGATCATCTTTTTGGGATCGGATGCAGAGTAGAGGTGGTGCGTGGTGGCAATCTCGTCCAGCCGGTCCATCGCGGGTTTGTAGTATGGGGCGGGGATCAGGACGTGCGGTTTCTCGGCCACTCTTCAGCTCCTCTTGATCTCGTTTCTTGGCCCGGAGCTCAGAAGGACGAGCCCGGTTCTTTCAGGAAGGCCAGTTCGGCATCGGTGCTTTTCCGGCCAAGTGTTTCGTTCCGGTGCGGGAAGCGACCGAAACGCTGGATAATATCGCGGTGCCGAACGGCGTAATCTGTTTTCTCGGCGTCACCCATTGCTTCGAAAAGCGCAACGCAACGCTCTTGATCTCCGAGATCCTCGCTATGTTCGAGCGGCAGGTAAAGGAAGGTCTTGCGATCGTTTTCCAGTCTCGCATCCACACCGGCATCGATCGCCCGGACCGCGGCGGCACGCGCCAAATGGTCGGCAGCGAAGGCTGTTGGCGAGCCGCGGAAGATGTTCCGGGTAAACTGGTCGAGCAGGATGATGTAGGCAAGGGTGCCTTCGGTCGAGTCGCACCACTCGGTCAGTCGACCCTGCGTTGCCTCCTCGACAAGGGCGCCGAAACGGCGACGGATAGTCGCATCGAAGGCGGGATCCTTGCCGAAACGCTCCTTGTCCGTGCATTCCTCGAACCAGAAGCTCAATATCTGCTCGATATCCCGCATCGCCACGCCCATGTTCCAAATCACGAGCGCGAACGATATACCCCGGCACGGGGTATCGTAAACGCGAAGCCGTCACGTTGCCGTGGAATGACGCGGCAGAGGAGTTTTCATGATCCGGTCCCTTCCGAAACTGATCGTCGCTCTGGCCCTCGCTTCGGGGCTCGCGGCCTGCGGCACCTCGGTGGTGCAGGAGCAGACCGGGGTCACGGGGCAGGCCAAGGCGCGGGTGCTGGCTTTCGCAGGCACGCAGGGGCCGGTGCTGCTGCAGGTCTCCAATGTCGACTTTGCCGAGGGACGCGGCGGGACCGCGGCGGCCGCCGCCGAAATTCTCTCGCCGATGTTCCGCGAGGTGCCCAAAGGCTTCACACTCGATCCGCGGAAGGCCGGACTGCCGCAATACCGCATCCGCCTTGCTTTCGATCCCATGGCCTCGGCTGGCCCGGAGACGATCTGCGCCGCGAGCGAGACCAAACCGCTCAGCTACGACCGGCGGCCGGCGCGGCAGACCCTTTTCATGGTGTTCTGCCGGCAGGATGTACCGATCGCCGCGGTGAGGACCCAGGCCGACCGGGTTGCCTCGATCCGCGATCCGAAGTTCCGGGAGATGCTGCGGCAGAGCGCCCGGCAGATGTTCCAGGCTTCGGCCGGCGATACCGGCAGCCTCGGTATTCTTACGTTCGAGCCGGAACCACGGATCAAGCTGAACCCGGTCGAGGGCATATTCTGAGGCATCGGCAGCCTGCCATTTTGTCGCAATTGCGTACCCAGAGGCGCTTCCCATATCTCCCAAAATGAGGCGCCCACCGGGGCGTCCAAATCAGGAGAGATAGCGTGCAGAAGAATTTCGGAATGCGGGCCGCGGCCCTGAGTGCGCTGATGACGGCTGGCCTGCTTGCCGGATGCGTGACCACGCAAACCGGTTACTCGCAGCTCGATAACGAAGGCAAACGGGAATATCTCGCCTATGCGGCGGCGGAGTCCCCAGTTTACCTGAAAGTGGTGAATTCGCCCCTGCCGGGCGGCGACCCGGCGGCCTCGGTCGCGGCGGCGAGCCATGCCACGGGCTCGATCTTCGGCTCGACGGCGGCCTTCACGGCCGATCCTGCCGAGGCGAAACATGCGGACTATTATGTCGTCATGGCAGTGAACCTGCCGGTCTCCGTTCCGACGACGGCGGTCTGCGAAGACAAACCCTTGCCGCCGCCGGTCCCGGCGGGAGCAGACGGTTTCAGGCTGACGGCGGGCTTCTGCACCGGCGGCCAGGCTCTCAGCACCTCCACGGCGCGCGGCCCGGCTCCGGCCGGAGTGGATGACGAGGCCTTCCGCGCGCTAGTGCGCGGCGCGATGCAGGAGCTCTTCCCGATCGAGCGGGAACGCGACCCGGACGAGCAGGGCAACGGACTGCGGATCGGAATGTTCAAGTTCTGATCCGGTCGCTTGAATTCGTCTGCGCGCTGCCAATCTCAAGATTGTCGGGGCGCGGCGATTTCTGGAGGGTTGTCCCATGGGACATGCGTCGAGTGGATCTGGAGTGTCGGCACTGAAGCTGAGCTTGGGTCTCGGGCTGGCGTTTCTGCTCGCAGGTTGCGTCACCGTCATTCGCGGCGACGGAACGGTTGAGGGGGCGGCGAAGAGCGAGCTCCTGCAATATGCGGCGAGCAAAGGTCCGGTCCTGCTGGAGCTGAAGGGAGACAATCCCGGTCTACCGGCCATCATGGATCGTGTAGCCGGTATCGCGAACGGCACGCTCAAGGGCATGGACGTGAAATTCACAGGCGATCCCGCTCAAGCGGGACAGCTAGCCTACCGCTTTGTGCTCGCCTTCAATCCGGCCGCGGGTGTCCGCGAGGCGGATCTCTGTGGCGCCGGCCCAGCCCGGGTTGCACGGCATCTGGAAGCGACGCGTCTCCTGACGGCTTTCTGCGCCGGTGAAGAGTTGCTCGCCAGCTCAATTGCCACCGGGCCGCAGGTCTCCGGAGCAGAGGATCCGGACTTCGCGCAGATGGTGCGGTCGGGCATCTCAGAGACGATCCGCGCGCGGGCGACCGTTGGCAGCAACAAGCCCTAGTCGGCCGTCCCCAATAGTTCGTCGAGCCACCTTACGGTTCGGCGGGCCGCGCTCAAGGCCGCTTCCTGGCTTTGGAAGATAAGTCCGCCGGTTCCGCCGATCGGGTACCAACCATGACCGTCGTCCGGATCGCGCCGGTACTCCTCGAAACCGAAACTGCCGTCGGGACGGCGGATCAGATCGACGCAAAGATGCCCATCGCCGGTCTGATGCGAGACGAGTACCAGCGTCCTTTCCGCCGTCGGATGCGTCACAAACCGGACCTCCGACTCAGAAACGATCCAGCGCCATCGCCATCACGCTCTCACCGGCTTCTGTCATCTGGGTGAGCAGCGACGGCGCTTGGCTCAGGTGATAATCGGCGAAGAAGCGTGCCGTGGTCAGTTTCGCCTCCAGGAACGCGGCATCGCCATTGGCTCCTGCCTTCTGCGCCGCTGCGGCGTTGACCCCGCGGGCGAGCAGCCAGCCGGCGCACAGCAACCCCATCAGGTTCTGGAACGGCACGCCGCCGCTGGCCGCGGTGCCGGGATCCTTCGCGAAGGTCGCGACCAGCCATTGCACCGCCTCCTCGGCGGCGGCGAGACCCGCATCCATGTGCTTCACCAGCGCCCGGGCGGCGAGTTCGTCACTGCCGCGCAACGGCTCGAGATCGGCGCGGATGTCGGCGAAAAGTTCCGCCGCCGCTTCGCCGCCGTCGCGGGCAACCTTGCGGCCGATCAGGTCCATCGCCTGGACGCCGTTGGTGCCCTCGTAGATCGTGGTGATGCGGGCGTCGCGGTAATGCTGGGCGGCGCCGGTCTCCTCGATGAAGCCCATGCCGCCATGGATCTGGATGTTGGTCGAGGTCACGGCGAGGCCGGTATCGGTGCACCAGGATTTCACCACCGGGATCAGGATCTCGACCCGGCGCTGCGCCTTCGCGGCCTCGTCGGGATCGGCTTCGCGGTTCGCGCGGTCGATCTCGGCGGCGGTGTAGTAGCAGAGCGCCCGCATGCCCTCGATCTGGCTCTTCATGCCGAGCAGCATGCGCCGGACGTCCGGATGCTGGATGATCGCGACCGGACCGTCGCTGCCCTGGATGGCGCGGCTCTGCACGCGGTCGCGGGAAAAGGCAACGGCCTGCTGATAGGCGCGCTCCGCGATCGCGAGGCCCTGCAGGCCGACCGCGAGGCGGGCGTTGTTCATCATCACGAACATGTACTCGATGCCGCGGTTTTCCTCGCCGACGAGATAGGCGATAGCGCCCTCGTTGTCGCCATAGGACATGACGCAGGTCGGCGAGCCGTGAATCCCGAGCTTGTGCTCGAGCGAGACCGGACGAACGTCGTTATGGGCACCGAGCGAGCCGTCGTCATTGACGAGAAATTTCGGCACGATGAAGAGCGACAGCCCCTTGCTGCCCGGAGGTCCGTCGGGCGAGCGGGCGAGCACCATGTGGACGATATTGTCCGTCATGTCGTGGTCGCCCCAGGTGATGAAGATCTTCTGGCCCTTCAGCAGGTAATGGTCACCGTTGCGCCGGGAGCTGGTGCGGATCGCGCCGAGATCGGTGCCGGATTGCGGCTCGGTCAGGTTCATGGTCCCGGTCCATTCGCCGGAGACCAGCTTGTGCAGATACTTTTCCTTCTGCTCCGCGCTCGCATGCTTCGAGAGCGCCTCGATGCCGGCCTGGGTCAGAAGCGGACAGAGGGTGAAAGCGAGGTTGGAGGCGTTCCACATCTCCCAGACCGCGGTGGTCAGCGAGATCGGCAGATTCTGGCCGCCATACTCCTCTTCGAACGGCATGGCGTTCCAGCCGCCCTGCCAGAACTGCCGATAGGCATCGGCAAAGCCCTGGACCGGGCGGACGACGCCGTTCTCGAGCTGCGCCTTCTCACGGTCGCCAACCGGGTTCAGCGGCGCCAGCACGTCGCGCGCGAGCTTGCCGGCCTCTTCCAGGATCTGTTCCATGATCTCGTTGTCGGATCCACTGAAGCCGGGCAGGGCGGCGATCCTATCGAAACCGACGATGTCGCGCAGCGTGAAGCGCATATCCTCGAGGGGGGCGGAATAGACGGTCATGGGTTTCCTCTCGACTGACCACCCGGATTGCGGTTCCCGGACGGTTTCATTGTTCGGCGCAGTCTAGTCCGTGGCGCCGGTGTTGCAATCCAAATAGGGCCTTGTCGAGGCAGGAAAAGAGCATGCGAGGCCCGGCTCCCGAGGGGGAAGCCGGGCAAGGTCTGCTGCGCGCGTTCAGGCGCCGATCTTGATTTTGCGTTCCTGGTGCTTGCCGTCCTTGCTCTTCGGCATCGAGACGGTCAGAACGCCCTTGTCGAAGCTTGCCTTAATCTTGGCTTCGTCGACATTGTCGGGCAGACGGAAGGAGCGCTGGAATGCGCCGTAGCGGCGCTCGGTCAGGTGATAACTTTCTTTCTCGTCCGTCTTTTCTTCGCTCTTCTCGCCCTTGATCGTGATCATGCCGTTTGCGACGGAGAGGTCGATGTCTTCCTCGGCGATGCCGGGCAATTCGGCCGTCAGTGTATATCCGCCGTCGGCCTCCTTCATGTCGGCGCTCGGCACGACCATGCCGTTGCCGCTGCCCGCGAAAGGCAGAGAAAAAGTCGGCGTCTGCAGGAAATTGTGGAACATCCGGTCCATCTCCGCCCGGAAGGCGGTAAAGGGATCGGCATAGGTGCGCGCGGGTTCGGTGACTTTCTTCTCGGTAACTTCGCCCATGATTCCCTCCATTGAGTCTGGCGTTGGCACACTCATGAGCGGAATATAGGAAGTCTCCGGCCTCTATGCATTGAGGTGGGTCAAGCTGCCGCAGCGCATCCGGAAGGTCTTTTCGGCTATTCTTCCGGCCCCTTGGGAACCTGCCGTTCCACCGTCGAACCTGAATAGGAAGCAATGACCGTGACCAGAGGTATGAGGCGCCTGATCTGGATCGGCGCAGCCTTCTTCCTTGTGTCAATGGCGACGCGGATCGGCCTCGCACTGTTCTCCGGGCAGCCCTTCGAGGCCGGGCAGTGGGTACGGATCATCTCGGTCGGATCGATCTACGACCTGGCGGTCGCGCCCTGGTTGCTTCTGCCTTGGGCGCTTTACGAAGCGATCATGCCGGACCTTGCCAGATCCGGTCGCCTTGCCCGCTGGGAAGCACTCTGGGCCATGGTCTGGGCCGGTCTCTATCTCAGTCTGTTCGCCGTGACCGCGATCGCGGAATTCGCCTTCTGGGCGGAATTTGCGAGCCGGTTCGATTTCATCGCGGTCGACTACCTGATCTATACCCACGAGGTGATCGGCAATATCCGCGAAAGCTACCCCGTGGCCCTGTGGTTCGCGATCATCGCCGGAGGGGCGGGGATCGTGACTTGGTTCAGCTGGCCCCGGATGGCGCGGGCGACCCGGTCCGGTTTGCGCGCGCGTGTCGGGATCGTGGCGGCGCTCTCGGCCGCGGCCGGCGGCGGGGCCGTCTTCCTGGATACGGATCTGGCCGACGCCGCTCCGAATGCTTTCGTCGCGCAGCTTTCGAGCAACGGCATTTATTCGCTCGGGCATGCCTATCGTCACAATCAACTCGACTACGACAAGTATTACCCGTCACTTCCGCTTGCCGAGGCGGACAGCCGCATCCGCCGCCTCGTCGCGCAGCCGAACGCCTCGTTCAAGCAGAAATCGGGCATTGAGCGCGAGGTGAGCGCGCGCGTGGCGGGCAAGGATCTGAATGTCGTCCTGATTTCCGTCGAAAGCCTCTCGGCGGAATTCCTCGGACGTTTCGGGAATGGGCAGAACCTTACGCCCGAACTCGACCGGCTGGCCGCGGCGGGACTCGAGTTCACCCGCCTCTACGCCACCGGGACCCGGACCGTCCGCGGGCTTGAGGCGCTCTCAATCGGCACGCCGCCGACGCCGGGCCAGAGTATCGTCCGCAGGCCGAACAACAACAGCCTCGAGAATCTCGGCGAGGAACTCGGGGAAAACGGATGGACGCCTTACTGGATCTACGGCGGCTACGGCTTCTTCGACAACATGAACGCCTATTTCGGCAGCAACGGCTACAAGGTCGTCGACCGGACCGATCTTGAGGCGGCGGGGCTGACGCCTCATGCGGAGAATATCTGGGGGATCGCCGACGAGGATCTGTTCTCCCTCACCATTGCGACGCTCGACCGCGCGCATGCCGAGGGACAGCGATTCTTCGCCCATGTCATGACGACGTCCAATCACCGTCCCTATACCTTCCCGGAGGATCGTATCGACCTGCCGCAGGGTAAGCGCGAGGGCGCTGTCAAATATACCGACTGGGCGATCGGCGACTTCATCCGCCGCAGCGCGTCGAAGCCATGGTTCGACAATACGCTGTTCATCATCACGGCCGATCACACGTCGAAGGCGGCGGGCAAGACCGACCTGCCGCTCGATCGCTATCACATCCCGATGATCTGGTACGCGCCCAAGGTCATCGAGCCGTCGCATATGGACCGGCTGATGAGCCAGATCGACGTCGGACCGAGCCTGATGGGATGGCTCGGGATGTCCTATTCCAGCCGCTTTTTCGGCTATGACATCTTCGCGCTGGAAGAAGGCCGCGAGCGTGCCTTCATCAGCACCTATCAGAAGCTTGGATATCTGAGCGACGGGCGCTTGGTCATTCTCGACGTCAACCGTCCGCCGGAGATCGCCGAAGGTCTTCCGGTCACCGCGGGGGCCGGGCCGTCAAAATCGGATGACGACCTGATCGCAGACGCGATCGCCTGGTACCAGTCGGCGAGCCATTATTTTCGACAGGGCGACCTTCGCGAGGACGAGAAAGAGGGCGCGTCCTAGTAGTCGCCGGATCTCAGCCGCTCAGATCACCTTGCCCGGGTTCATGATCCCCTTCGGATCGATCGCGGATTTGATCGTCCGCATCAGGTCGAGCGCGACCGGATTCTTGTAATGCGCAAGTTCCTCGCGCTTCAGCCGCCCGATGCCGTGTTCGGCGCTGATCGAGCCGCCGAAGGAGACCACGACGTCGTGGACGGCGCGGTTATAGGCGTCCCAGTTCTTGAGGAAGGCCTTGGTGTCGCCGCCTTCGGGTTCCTGCACGTTGTAGTGCAGGTTGCCGTCGCCCATGTGGCCGAAGGCGACGATGCGGGCGTCCGGGTTCACCTTGTAGACCGCCTCTGCGGCGGCCTTGTAGAAAGCGGGAACGCTTGCCACCGGAACCGAGACGTCGTGCTTGATCGAGGCGCCCTCGATCTTCTGGGATTCCGAGGCGTTTTCGCGCAGTTTCCAGATTTCCTGCCGCTGATGCTCGTTCTGGGCCAGCGCCGCGTCGAGGATCAGGCCGTCTTCCATGGCCTGGCCGAGGATGCTTTCGAAGCGCTCTTCGATCCCGTCGTCATTGTCCCGTGTCGTCACCAGCTCGATCAGCGTGTACATGTCGTAACGGGTCTCGAGCGGGTCCTCGCAGTCCGGCATGTGCTTCAGCACGAGGTCGATCACCAGCCGCGGGATCAGCTCGAAGGTCTCGACGCTGTCACCGCTCTCGGTCCGTGCCCGTTTCAGCAGTTCCAGCGCCGCGTCGATGTCCCGGACCGCGCAGAAGGCGGTGCGGATGTCGCGCGGTTTCGGGAAGAGCTTCAGGACGGCGGCGGTGATCACGCCGAGCGTGCCCTCGGAGCCGATGAAGAGATCCTTCAGGTCGTAGCCGGTATTGTCCTTGCGCAGGCTGCCGAGCCCGTTCCAGATCCGTCCGTCCGGCAGAACCACCTCGATGCCGAGCGTCAGCTCCCGCGCATTTCCGTAGCGCAGCACGTTGGTGCCGCCGGCATTGGTCCCGAGATTGCCGCCGATCATGCAACTCCCCTCGGCGGCGAGGCTGAGCGGGAAATAGCGATCGGCCTTCGACGCCTCTTCCTGCAGGGTCTGCAGCACGCAGCCGGCCTCGACCGTCATCGTGTAGTTCAGCGGGTCGATCGAGCGGATACGGTTCATCCGGGCGAGCGAGAGGACGATCTCGTTTCCCGTCTCGAACGGAACCGATGCGCCGCAGAGACTGGTATTCCCACCCTGCGGCACGACCGGGATGCCGGCCTCGTGGCAGAGCTTCAGGACGCCTGAGACCTCCTCGGTCGTTGCCGGTTTCGCGACCAGCAGTGCGCGACCGTGATAGATCCCGCGATCCTCGATCAGGTTCCCTTCCATGTCGGCCGGATTGTCGATCCAGCCTTTCGGGCCGAGCAGCTCCTTGATCCGCGCGATGGCAGCGGATTCCTCCGGGCTCGGAACATAGGGCGCATCGGAAAGGGCCGTTGTGCGCGGGGCGGACATGGGCGGGGTCTCCAGATCGGCAATAGCAGCGAACGAGGCGGCAATATTAGTGAGGGAAGACGGAACGGCAACCCGCTCATGAGCGAAGGCACCTATGCGCGCGGTGCAGCAGCCCGCCGCAGGCGGTTGTTGATGGCGATGCCGAGACCGGTTTCGGGGATCGGCGCGACGGCGATCCCGGTGGCGCCCGGTCTGTCGAGGCTTCGTAGCAGGGCAAAAAGGTTTGCGGCGGCTTCCGTCAGGTCGCCTTGCGCGCTGAGGGTCTCCGAGCCTTCCGGGCCGGTGACTGTACCGAAACCGAGGAAGAGTTCGCCGGGTCCGGGCGCCGTCGCGTCGAGGCGGACCGGCAGGCCGGGCGCATAGTGACTTTCCAGCATGCCCGGCGCGGCGATCTTCGCCCCGTGTCCGGCAACTCCGACCGCACCGATCAGTGGTTCCAGCATGTCCGCGGTGACGGCGCCCGGACGGAGGATGGTCGGTGCCTCCTCGGAGAGGTCGAGCACGGTCGATTCGAGGCCGACGGAGCACGGTCCACCATCGAGAATGATGGAAACCCGGCCGTCGAGACCGGCCAGAACGTGTTCCGCCGTCGTCGGGCTGACGCGTCCGGAGGGATTTGCGCTCGGCGCCGCAATGGGCCGTCCGGCGGCGGCGAGGAGGGCGGATGCGAGCGGGTGCGACGGAACGCGGAGCGCGACCGTGTCGAGCCCGGCGCTGGCGAGCAGCGAGATCCGGCAATCGCCCCGGCGCGGGACCACGAGGGTCAACGGGCCCGGCCAGAAAGCCTCCGCAATCATGCGGGCGCGGTCGTCGAACATTCCGTGATCAAAGGCGGATTCCGGATCCGGGAGGTGCGAGATCAGCGGATTGAAGCTCGGCCGCGCCTTTGCCTCGAAGATTCTCGCGACGGCCCGGTCGTCGGTCGCGTCGCCGCCGAGGCCGTAGACGGTCTCCGTCGGAAAGGCGACGAGCTCTCCCCGCGAGAGGGCGTCAGCGGCCTCGCGGATGGCGTCGTCGGACGGTTTCAATACCCGGGTCTCGATCATGGCTGCCGCTTATCGGCTGTCGATTGGGTGCAGGTCAAGCAGCAGACGCGTGTTGCGGCGCACAAAATTGATGATAACGTGAACGGGAAATCGCAGTCGTGATGCAGCCTGGGAGTGCCGCCGTGACGGGAACCATCATCACCATCGCGCAGCAGAAGGGCGGGGCCGGCAAGACGACGCTCGCCGCCCAGCTCGCGGTCGCGCTCGCCCATTCCGGCAAGCGGGTCGCGGCGATCGATATCGATCCGCAGATGAGCCTCGCCACTTGGTTCGCGATGCGCAATTCCCTGAACGGTGAAATTGCCTACAAGGGCAAAGGGGCACTCGAGATCATCCAGATCACCGGTTGGCGCGCCGCGGCCGAGATCGAGAAGCAGGCGAAGGAGTATGACGTCGTCATCGTCGACTCCCCGCCGCATGCGGAGACCGAGGCGAAGATCGCGATCCGCAATGCGCATCTCGCGCTGCTTCCGGTGCAGCCGAGCCCGATGGATGTCTGGGCAACGAAGCCGACGCTGGAAATCGCCGCAGCGGAAAAGACGCCGGTGCTGCTGGTGCTGAACCGGGTACCGCCGCGCGCCAATTTGACCGAACGGATGAGCGCCGCGATCGCCGAACTGAAGGTGCCGCTCGCCAAGGTCACGATCGGCAACCGGGTCGCGCTTGCCAGCAGCATGGCCGACGGGCTTGGCGTGGTGGAGGCGGCGAGGCGCAGTGTCGCGGCGCAGGAGATCAACGCCCTCGCAAAGGCGGCGCTGAAGGCGGCCGGCTAGAGCCCCTCCTCAGACGCCCGGTCCCTTTGCGATGAACATGCCGTTGAGAAAGCGCTCGTCGGCCTTGCCATAACGGAACGGCGTGCCGTCGAAGGACGTCATGCTGCCGCCGGCGGCCATCAGAACCGCCTGACCGGCGGCGGTATCCCACTCACTGGTGGGGCCGACGCGCGGATAGAGATCCGCTTCGCCGCGCGCGACGAGACAGAATTTCAGCGCGGAGCCGCGGGAGATCTCTTCTGCCGGCTTCAGCTCGGCGAGATATGCCTCCAGCTCCGGAGAGCGATGCGAGCGGCTGGCGACCACGGTGATCTGTTTCGGGTCGGCCTGACGCGCGGAGATGGTACGGCGAGAGCCGTCCGCCTCCTCGTCGAAGGCGCCATCGCCGACGACACCGGCGGAGGCGAGCCCCGTCACGGGCGTCAGAACCACGCCGAGAACCGGTTCGAAATCCTCGAGCAGCGCGATGTTCACGGTGAAATCGCCGTTGCGCTTGATGAACTCCTTGGTGCCGTCGAGCGGATCGACCAGCCAGTAGGTGCCGCCCGAGATGTCCGGATTGGCGCCGGCGGCGAAGCCTTCCTCGGAAATGATCGGGATTTCCGGTGTCAGCTTCTTCAGCCCCGCGACGATCAGCTTGTCCGCAGCGCGGTCAGCCGCAGTGACAGGCGAGCCGTCCGCCTTATCGTCGACCGCGATCTCGCCTTCATAATATTTCAGGATCAGCGTCGAGGCCTCACGCGCAATCAGGATGATCTCGTTCAGAAGCGACTGTTTGTCCATGACCGGTCCGGGAGAGTGTTGAAGACGAGTGCCGCCGGGTCGTAGGCTCGGCGCACGGGCGGTCCCCTGAATACTGGAAACGGGCGGGTTTGAACAGGCATGTGCGGACGCTACAGCATCACAACGGCGCCGGAGGCGATGCGGCGTCTCTTCGCGGTCTCGGACATGATCAATCTGGAGCCACGCTACAACATGGCGCCGATGCAGTCGGCCCCGGTGATCCGGGAACGCGACGGTGTGCGCCACATGGACATGCTGCGCTGGGGGCTCGTGCCGTCCTGGGCGCCGGACGAAAGCCGCGCAGCCTCGCTGATCAATGCCCGCTCGGAGACCGTCGCGGAAAAGCCCGCCTTCCGCGACGCCTACCAGAAGCGCCGCTGTCTCGTGCCCGCGGACGGGTTCTACGAATGGCGCAAGCTGGGCCGCGAGAAGCAGCCCTACCGGGTCTCGCTTGAGGGCAACCGGCCCTTTGCCTTCGCCGGGCTCTGGGAGTGCTGGAACAAGGGCGCTGAGCCGGTCGAGACCTTCACGCTTCTGACCACGGATGCGGACTCGCGCATCGCCCACATCCATCACAGGATGCCTGTGATGCTGGCCGAGGCGGCGGCGTTCTCAGCTTGGCTCGACGGTGATGTGTCGGAGCGCGTTTCCGTGCTGAAAGCCTATGACGGAGAGGATCTGGTCTTCACGCCGGTCTCGAGCCGGGTCGGAAATGTCCGCAACGACGATGCCGCGCTGCTGCAGCCGGTGGAAGAACTGGAAGAACCTGCGGAGCCTGCCACGGAAATGTCGGCGCCGCGTCAGGGCTCACTCTTCTGACGCTTCACTGCCGCGGGCAGCGGTTCAGGATCTGGATCGAATTGCCGCTCGGCATGAACCCGCCGGTACCCGTCGAGCCGGCCATCTGGATATCGTTTGGTCCGAGCTTCTGAAGGTGCTCGACCAGCGACGGAGTTCTGCGCAGATAGTACTGGAAATCGTCTTCCAGGGTTTCCGTGACCTCGACAGTCTCCGTCGAGGTCTTGCCGTCACGTGTGACGGTATAACCGTCGTCGGTAAAGACAACGTAGTTCTCGGCGCAATTGTCCGGCGACCAGCGTCCGACCAGCGCCGGGGCAATGCCCCGGAAGGTCACCACGTTGCCGGTGGTGAGCGGCATCACGACCGGCTCGTTCGCTGGAGCCGCCATATCGGTTTCCCCGGGGGCGGAGGCGTGCGGGAACATCCGTGCATAGTCGCCGAGCCCGGCTCTGTCCGCGAGGGACAGGATCGCCGGATGCTGCAGATAGAGCAGCACCGAAGCGGCGAGGCCGCCGATCAGGACCAGGACCAGGATCAGCAGAATGATGCCCTTTACGGGCGAACGCCGCTTTGGCACAGGCTTATGAAATACCGGCGGAAGTTCGTCGTACCGATCGGGTTCGGAACTGTCGCGGCCGCGCGATGCCCACGGCACGGCATCCCCGGTTTCGGTTTCGGCCTCCGTCTCCGCAGGCCCACTGCCGGGTTCCGGCTCGTATTGCGTTTCCTGGATCGCGTCTTCATGGGACGATCCGGTACCGAAGCCGTCTACAGCGTCGTCGTCGAACCCGCCCCTGTCCTCGTCCCGGTCGTCAGCGTCATAGTCGTCGTCATCGGCGCCGGGAAGCTCCACCGAACTCTGATCGAGGTAGAACAGCTGCGCGTATTGCCATTCGCCGGTCGCATCGTCGTGATAGGCGCCGACCAGGCGAATCTCCGCGCCGCGATCGTTCGCGATCTCGCGCAGGAGACCCGATTTCAGGACGGAATAGGCACGGGCCTGTTCGAGGGTTTCCCAGTGTCCCCCGCGGGCGGTGGCGGGGCGGGACTGGAGGAAATAATGCGCGTATCGCTTCATGACGGGGTGATGATACCTAGCCTACCAGGACTTGTCTTCCGCAAGAAACGCGGTCGCGTCCGCCGCGCTCATGGGTTTGGAGAAAAGGAACCCCTGCGCATACTGACAGTCAAGCGCGCGCAGCTGTCCGAGCTGCTCCGGGGTTTCGACGCCTTCGGCGATGACGTCCAGCCGCAAATTCTGCCCCAGCATCGTGATCGTCCGGACGATCTCGAGGTTCTGGTAGTTGCTTGTCATGTCCTGAATGAAGGATTTGTCGATCTTCAGCGTGTCGATCGGAAAAGTGTGCAGATAGGAGAGGGACGAGTAGCCGGTCCCGAAATCGTCGACGCAGATCTTTATGTCCGCGGCCTTCAGCCGGTCGAGCATTTGCGTCGAGCGGTCGACATCCGCCATCAGCGTGCTCTCTGTGATCTCGATCTTGAGCAGGCTGGCCGGCAGCCCGACGCCCTCGAGGCAGTCGATGATCCCGGAGACGGCATCCGGCCGGGCGAACTGGCGGCCCGACAGATTAACGCTGATCTCCAGTCTCTCGCCGGATGGACGGGTTGCGTTCCATTCGGCCATCTGCTGTGCCGCGGTGCGCAGGGCCCATTGGCTGAGCGCGAAAATGGTGCCGGTCTCTTCGGCGACAGGGATGAATTCGACCGGTGAGATCTCCCCGCGCTCGGCATGGAACCAGCGCAGCAGCGCCTCGAAACCGGCGAGCTTGCCGCGGCGGATGTCGATAATCGGCTGGTAATGCAGGCGCATCTCGTCGCGTTCCAGCGCGCGCCGGAGATCGGAATCGAGATCGAGCGGCGTCACCGGCCAGACACGCATATCGTTCTCGAATGCGATGCTTTGCGCCTTGCCGCGCTCCTTCGCCTGGTACATCGCCAGTTCGGCATCCCGCAGAATATCCTCCGGGCGCTCGTAACCCTGATCCGAATGCGCCACGCCGAGCGACGCGGACACGAAGATCTCCTTGCCACCGAGGCGGAAAGGAGAGGCGAGGGACTGGTGCAGGCTCTCGGAAAGCCGGGTCGCCTCCTCCGTCGTCTCGATCTCCTCCAGCAGGATCGCGAATTCATCCCCGCCGAGCCGGGCGACCGTATCGCTTTCCCGGAGTGCGTTTTCGAAGCGCCGCGCGGTTGCGACGATGAGGTCGTCGCCATGCACGTGCCCCAGGCTTTCGTTCACGATCTTGAAACGGTCGAGATCGAGAAAGGCGACGGCGAAGCGGGTGTCCGGCTCGCGCCGTAGTCTTGCCAGGGCCTTGCGCACCAGGTCGAGGAAAAGCGTGCGGTTGGGCAATCCGGTCAGGGCGTCGTGCAGCGCGTCGTGCACCAGTTGCTGTTCCGCCCGTTTGCGTCCGGTGATGTCGGTCTGGCTCCCGGCGAAGCGGTGCGCCGATCCGTCCTCGCCACGCACCGCGAGGCCGCGGGTCAGCATCCAGAGATAGGTACCGTCGGCATGCCGGACGCGAAACTCGCACTCGAAATGCGGCAGGGTCCCGGACAGATGGGCGTCTATCTGCTTGGTTACGCGGGCGACGTCGTCGGGATGGATGCGGCTGAACCATTCGGCCGGGTTGTCGGTGACGTCCTCATGGGCAAGGCCGAGCATTTCGCGCCAGCGCGGAGAGAGATAGATCCGTTCCCGCCTGAGGTCCCAGTCCCAAAGTCCGTCGTTAGATCCGGCCGCGGAGAGGGCGTAGCGTTCCTCGCTTTCCGCGAGCCCCTGGCGAGCGGTCTCGGTAAGGGTTACGTCGGTCGCCGCCAGGATCACGTCGCCGTTCATCATCGGCGTGAAGGTGTATTCGAGGATGCGGCCCGATGCGAGCCTGTGATTGCTTATCATCGAGCGTTCGAGACGAAGATATTCGATCACCTCGTTCAGAATGGCGTCCCGGTTGCGCTCGGCGAAATCTCCGCGCGACAGCATGAAGTCGACCAGCTCGGACACAGGAGTCCCGACCCGCATCAGATGTTCCGGGAAGTCGAACAGTTCGATCAGCTGGGCGTTCCAGACCCTCAGCGTCATGTGCATGTCGAACACCGCGATCGCCTGGTCCATGCTGTCGAGCGTGGCGCGCAGGAGCAGGGTCTGGTCCTCGGCGTGCTTGCGATGCTCTTTCGCTTCTGTGATGTCGCGGTGGAAACTCAGCAGGCCGCCGCCGGAGGTTCGGAATTCGGTGACCTCGACCCAGCGGTCGCGGCTGTCGTGGATCAGAACCGGAGCACCGGGATCGCGATGCCGTGAAAGGCGCCGTTCAATCCATTTCTCCGCGCATTCCGTCTCGGGGTCCGTCACCCAGCGGGCGAGGACCGCTTCGGAGCAGAGAATTTCCTCCAGCGTCTTGCCGGAAATCGCGTTTGCATCCAGCTCGGGATAGAGGTTCAGGAACTGCTGGTTCCACGAGGTCAGCCGGCCATTCCTGTCGTAATGGCAAAGCCCGACTTCGAGCTGCTCGAGTGCGTTGAGCAGCTCAGTGGGGTCATTGTGGAAGGTGGCCAGTGCGGTCATTTCAGTGGCGTCGCTTCGCTGCCCGGTCTGGCCACTGCGGCGAGACTTCGTCGGGCTCTTTGATGTCAATCCGGCTCTCCGTCCCGCTATAATGCTCGTTCGTGATACGGCCGGTCATCGGTGTGGAGATGACCCAACCGGAACAGCATTGGCCACTGATTTCGTTTCGATTTTTCAAAGGATATCAGGGCGATGTTGCGTCTGTCACGGGAAAGACAGCATTTTCTCCCGATTTGTTACCGAACTTCAGATGCCGGTAATGCTGCCACAGAAGCTGCGCCGCCGCGCCGCGGTATGGCTGCCAGTTTTCCGCCAGCAGCCGGGTTTGCTTTTCGTTCGGTCTTGCTTCCAGCCGCTTGACGTCGCGCAGAGCTTCCTGGATCGCCAGATCTCCGCCGGGCCAGGTGTCGAGGCGCCCGAGGCAGAACAGGAGATAGATGTCAGCGGTCCAGCGGCCGATCCCCGGCACTGCCGTGAGCGCGACCCTGACCTGATCGTCAGGGAGGTCCGGGAGTATGCCGAGGTCGAGCCGGCCGGAGACAATATGGTCTGCAAGCGCTCGCGCGTAGCGTACTTTCGGACGGCTGAAGCCGGCGGCCCGGAAATCCTCGTCGCTCGCTCCTGCGATCGCCTGCGGAGTGACCTCGATGACCTGGTTCAGGCGTGTCCAGATCGCGCTCGCCGAGGCGAGCGAGACCTGCTGTGCGGTCAGAATGCGGATCAGCGAAGCGAAACCGGGCGACTCCCGGCGCGAAGGCGGCGGGCCGAGGCGCTCGTAGACCGCGCGGAGATCCGGGTCCCGAGCGGACAGTTCCGCGACCGCCGAGGTCAGGGTGTCGTCGTGCTCCATGCTGCCGTTCATCTGCTGCGTCCCGCTGTTCCCATATCCGGCGGGCGAGCTTAGTTTGCCCGAGGCGGACTGATAAGGGGCGAGCATGAACGTGACCAGACAGGCACAGGAGATCCTGCCGGTGCAGAGCCGCGGCCGGGGATTCTACGATGTCACCCGCGAGGTCGCTGAATGGGTCGGCGGGACCGGAATCGGGATCGGATTGCTGACGTTGTTCCTGCGTCATACCTCGGCCTCGCTAACGGTCCAAGAGAATGCCGACCCGGACGTCCGGGCGGATCTCGCCGATTATCTCGCGGAGATCGCTCCCGAGGATCCCGCTCGTTACCGTCACGGCATCGAAGGACCGGACGACATGCCGGCGCATATCCGCACCATGCTGACGCAGACATCGCTTTCGATCCCTGTCGGCAGTGGGCGCCCTCTGCTCGGGACCTGGCAAGGGATCTACCTGATCGAGCACCGCCGGGCGCCGCATCGCCGGGAAATCGTCCTGCATCTGCTCGGAGAATAAGTCCGGAAACGGGACAGGTTTGCCGCTTGACCTTCTAGTGACTGGAGGCTTTATCAAGGGGCGTAGTGGCCGATATACGGTCGTTTTCCCGTTCCGATGGAGCCAGCGCATGTCCAGTCACGCGCACGAAAAAATCGAGACCAAGAGTTCCTGTTGCCACGGCGAGGCTAAGCCGGTCGAGACGTCCTGCTGCGGTCATGCCGAGCCGGCACCCGCCGCGAGCGCCTGCTGCGGTCACGAGAAAGCCGAACCCGCCGCGCATGCCTGCTGCGGCCATGGCGGTGGAGGCAAGAGCTCGGGCAAGGCGGTGACCACGGGGAAACCCGAAGGCGCGGGTCCGGGCTATATCTGCCCGATGTGTCCGAGCGTCTGGAGCCCGGAGCCCGACAATTGCCCGATCTGCGGCATGGCGCTCGAGCCGGAGATGATCACGCGGGATACGCCACCCAATCCGGAATATATCGACATGCGCCGGCGCTTCGCCGTTGGTGCGCTGCTCACCCTTCCGGCCTTCATCCTGGCGATGGGAGAGATGGTGCCGGGCCTCGACCGGCTGATCGCCGGGGCCTGGAATCCTTGGGCGCAGGCCCTGCTGGCGACGCCGGTGGTGCTCTGGGTCGGCTTCCCGTTCTTCGAGCGCGGATGGAATTCGCTGAAGAGCGGCCATTTCAACATGTTCACGCTGATCGCCCTCGGCACTGGTGCGGCCTGGCTCTACAGCGTCGCGGCCCTGCTGCTGCCGGATCTGTTCCCGGAGGGGTTCCGCGGTGCCGACGGGGCGGTCGGACTTTATTTTGAATCCGCGGCCGTGATCATCACGCTGGTCGCGCTCGGTCAGGTGCTCGAACTCGGCGCGCGGGAGAAGACGTCGGATGCGCTGAAAGCCCTGCTCGGCCTCGCCCCGCTCACGGCCAGGCGTCTGACGGCCGACGGAAGCGACGAGGAAATCGAGATCGAGGCGATCGAGGTCGGCGACCGGCTGCGGATCCGCCCGGGCGAGCGCGTTCCTGTCGACGGGCACCTGCTCGAGGGAACCGGTTCGGTCGATGAATCCATGCTGACCGGCGAGCCGCTTCCGGTCGAGAAGGGCGCGGGCGATGCCCTCGTCGGCGGGACCCTGAACGGCAACGCGACTCTGGTGATGGAAGCGGAGCGGGTCGGCCGCGATACGATGCTTTCCCATATCGTCGCGATGGTCGCCGATGCACAGCGCAGCCGTGCGCCGGTGCAGAAGGTGGCGGACGCGGTGGCGGGCTATTTTGTTCCGGCGGTAGTGCTCTCGGCGATCGCGGCCTTCGCCGTCTGGGCGCTCATCGGTCCCGAACCCGCGCTGGCGCATGGCGTGATCGCCGCAGTTTCGGTCCTCATCATCGCCTGTCCCTGCGCGCTCGGTCTGGCCACCCCGATGTCGATCATGGTCGGGGCCGGACGCGGAGCCGCCGCGGGCATCCTGATTCGCGATGCGGAAGCGATCGAAGGCTTCGAGAAGGTCGACACACTGGTGGTCGACAAGACCGGCACGCTGACCGAGGGACGGCCGGAGATGGTCGACATGGCGAGTGTCGGCCCGGAGGCGGATGAGATCCTGCGTCTCGCCGCTGCCGTGGAAAGCGGCAGCGAGCATCCATTGTCGGCCGCCGTGCTGCGGGCTGCCGAAAAGCGTTCGGTCTCCTTCAAGCCGGCCAGCGGTGTGACCGCCGAAACCGGCCTGGGATTGAAGGGAACGGTCGATGGCGAGGTCGTTGCTGCCGGTTCCGCCCGGTTCATGGAAACACTCGGGGTCGATATCGTGGCACTCGCGGAGCAGGCGGACCGCTTCTCTAATTCTGGTGCGACGCTGCTCTATGTCGCCAACGGCGACACGCTGATCGGCCTGATCGCGGTGCGCGACAAAGTTAAGGAGGGCGCCAAGGAGGCGGTCACCGACTTGCAGAAGGACGGCATCCGCGTGGTCATGGCCTCGGGCGACAATCCGAAGGCGGCGGTTGCGATCGGCCGGGAACTCGGGATCAAGGACGTCCGCGGTGGCCTGATGCCGGCGGACAAGGCGGACCTGATATCCGATCTAAAGGCGGAAGGGTGCGTCGTGGCGATGGCCGGGGACGGTATCAACGACGCGCCGGCGCTGGCGCTTGCCGATATCGGCATCGCCATGGGCACCGGCACCGACATCGCCAAGGAAAGCGCGGCGGTGACGCTGGTGAAGGGCGATATCCGCGGGCTGGTGAAAGCGCGGCATCTCAGCCGGGCGACCATGCGCAACATCCGCCAGAACCTCTTCTTCGCCTTCATCTACAACGCGCTCGGCGTGCCGGTGGCGGCAGGCGTGCTCTATCCCGTCCTCGGGATGACCCTGAGCCCGATGCTTGCGGCGGCGGCGATGAGCCTCAGTTCCGTTTCGGTCATCAGCAACGCGCTGCGCTTGCGGACCGTGAAGCTCTAACGGGGAGACGCGCCATGCAGATCAGGGATGTCGCCGAAAGCGCCGGGCTGCCGGCCAAGACGATCCGGTATTACGAGGAGATCGGTCTCGTGCATCCGGAACGCCGGGAGAACGGGTACCGCGACTATTCGGACGAGGATATTCACCGTCTCCGCTTTCTGCAGCGGGCACGGGGACTCGGCTTCTCCATAGAGGACTGTCGCGCCCTTCTGTCTCTCTACGACGAGAAGGGGCGGGAGAGTGCGGACGTCCGGGCCATCGCTGAGGCGCATCTGGAAGAGATCGACCGCAAGATCCGCGAGCTGCAGAGTCTGCGCGGCACGCTCGCTCATCTTGTTCGCGCCTGCCATGGCGATGACCGACCCGATTGCCCGATCCTCGACGATCTCGCGGGCGGCTCGCAATGAACTGGAAGATCCTGCTCTCCGGGGGTGCCGTCCTGCTGCTCTTCGCGCTGGCCGGCTATTCCCGGATACAGGACCCGGACCGGCCGTCGGTGTTGTCCCGTGTGTTGCCGGGCGCCGCCGAGGCGGAGAAATCGACCGCGGTGCGTCTCCGCCCTGGCGATACCGGGCTCGTCGCGGAGGGCAAGAAGATCTACGCGACCGAATGCGCCGCCTGTCACGGGCTCAATCTCGCCGGTCAGCCGAACTGGCGCGAGCGCAAGCCGGACGGCCGCCTGCCGGCGCCGCCGCACGATCCGAACGGCCATACGTGGCACCATCCGGACGAACAGCTTTTCGCACTTACCAAGTTCGGCCCGGCGCGGATCGTCGGAAACGGCTACGAGAGCGACATGCCGGGGTACGAAGGCGTTCTCAGCGACAGGGAAATCCTCGCCGTACTGTCCTTCATCAAGAGCTCCTGGCCGCCGGAAATCCGGCAGCGCCACGATATGATTAACGCGCAGGCCGCCAAGGGCGGCTGAGGGCACGCCCATCTTGACGGCTAGTTGCCGAGATGTTTTAGGGCGCCGGTTGCAATAATGTAATTGATTGTCTGACCGTCATTATTAGAGCGGATCGTCTGGATCCCCCCAATTGCGCCGTTGCCGTCGATCAGTATCTTCAGTCCCTGCTCTGCAAAGGCGTCGGCGTCGAAATGGGTGGTCAAGGATATCCGCTTGTAGGTCCCATCGACTGGCGTTTCAATTTTACCCGAGTGATTTCGCCGAACGAATTCGGGCATCGCCAACAGGCGTCGTGTCGGGGTGAAGTCTCGGCCGAAAAATCTTGCGAAGCGTGAATTGTAGCTTGGATCCTCGAAGGTTAGCACGAACTCCTCGCTACTCAATCCTTCTGCTGACTGCCGCAGAGTGGTTGAGAGGGTGGAGTCGCAGGCACTGATTTTGTTGCATTTTGGACATTTCGGCTTCGAAGAACTTACCGAAGCGGAATCGAAGATTTGGCTGCATGCCGAAGATTTCGAACATTTCGATTTACAGCCTTTCTTTTTCTTTTTTCCTTGCTGTGCATCTATCTCAGAAATCCTTCCCCAGATCTGCTCTGCCAACAGCTTGCTGCCAGGGGTATTATCGAAAGCATCGATAGTGACGAGCTGATCCTGCGGTCCGATCTGGTCCCAAAATGTGTCGTCCAAAGCCCCGTCGTAGTCAGGGACGATATTCACCACCGACGCGCCTGCCATCGGACGCAGCAGACTTACAATTCTTACTTCAGGAAATCTTCGGGCGACCGAAGCGACGGCCGTGGCCTGGCTGTCTGACGGAAGAATGGCAATAATCTCGGTTATCCCGTCTCTTTCGATTACTTGCTTTGCCGCTTGCACAGCATTCTTCGAACGCGGTCCCGAGTCCTGAATGACCAGAGAGATAGACTTTCCGTTCTGACCAGTGAGATGGATCGCCTGATCTCTCGTCGCTGCGAGCAGGGTTAGAGCGTCGGGGGCAACGTTGCCTGTAACCGGCGCGAGGACGGCGATACGCTGCTGAGCTACAGCCTGCAAAGGCAGAGTAAACAAGATGAGCAAGAGCAAGAATGACACCGATTTCGGTAATTTGCGCATCATGAACTCCATTGCGTCTGTTCGCGGCAGGGAAGCGTGACGGAGGTCATTTTCTTTTGTCGGCTCGCATAGCTTTTCCGGAGGATTCCGGGCAACGCCGACGTACAGGGGACGACAACGTCCGGGAGTTCATCTGAGAGAAATGAAACGTTGATTGTGACCGTTACCGGCATCGGTTTGTCCAACTCTGCGGTCACTTTTTTCAAGTATTCATCGAAGGCAAGTCGATTGCTGATCGGGTTTTCCGTGTCAGGCAGAAACACTGGATAGAGCCTTACCTCTTCGCTGAACGACGTGCCGGCCTTCACGGTTTTCGGGCTCGCAACGCTCTCCGTTGTGTCGACGGAAGTGTAATGTGCGAAATACTTCCATCGAAGATCGCCTTCATGACCGGCCATATCGAAATGGCCCGAGATTTCCCGAATGAGGACGTCTTTGTCGTTTTTGCTCTGGTTGATCACGGTGATCGTCGAAACAGTAACGGTCAGATAGGCATCGTCCTTGCAGACCCATTCATAGACATCCACGCCAATGTCTTCGTCAGGTTCGCACCGGAGCTCGATTTCCGTTGGAGAAAGGACAACGATTTCCGGTGACGCGAAGTAACCGACGATAAGAAAAACGTTCGGTATCAAGGCCAAAACGAAGGCCGAGACAGCAACCAGCTCGGTAACCTTCTTACCCATGAAGCGCCAGTCACCGCTAGAACCAGATCCGCCGGGCTGAGACACTTGGTCTCGCTGACCCGTAGGTGGGCTCTCGTTCTCTTTTTGTGACGGGTTTAGTGACGGCCTGTCCGACGGCGTTGCCATCATGTGGCACCTGCCTCAATTATTTCCTTAGACACTCTTCCGTAACACGAAGAATACAAGCATCAACTTGCGTTTACAACCTAAAGGAGAATTATCGTTTTCGAAAATCTGACGATTGATGCGGTGCTGGGGCGCCGCAATCAGTTTAGGTTGTGCGCGTTTGCGCCCTCTGGCCCTGCGCCCTTTTCTGCAGCCACCAGCCATATTGCGGCGGCCAGTGCTCGAAATCCTCGTCGAGCTTGAAAGTGTCCGCCGCATGGCGCGGCCAGAACGGGTTGTAGAGCGCCTCGCGGCCGATCGCGATCAGGTCGGCGTCGCCCGCCTCAAGGATCTCCTCTGCATGGTGCGGGTCGGTGATCAGTCCGACCGCCTGGGTCATGATCCCGACATCGCGGCGGATCTCTGCGGCATAGGGCACCTGGTAGCCGGGCGAACGATTCAGCTTGAAGTTGGTCGCGCCCTTCGGCGTCTGCCCGCCGGAGGAACAGTCGATTACGTCGACGCCGCGGTCTTTCAGTTCCTTGGCGAAGACGAGGCTGTCCTCCATCTCCCAGCCGCCGTCGATGGCGTCCACGGCGGAGATTCGGACGAAGAGCGGCAGATTGTCCGGCAGCGCGGCGCGGACATCCTCGGCGATCTCCAGCGGCAGCCGCATGCGTCCCTGCAGATCTCTGCCATAGGCGTCGGTGCGGAAGTTGCCGAGCGGAGAGAGGAATGTCTGCAGGAGATAACCATGCGCGCAATGGATCTCGACGGATTCGAAGCCGGCATCGACCGAGCGTTTGGTCGCGTCGGCGAAGGCCTGGCGGAGCCGCTTCATGTCGCTGAGGTCGAGTTCCCGGGGCGTAAGCCAGCCGTCGGCAAGCGGCACCGCGCTCGGGGCTTCCGGCTGCCAGGGGGTATCGCCGCCCGCAATATCCTCCGGGGTGAGGGGGCCGTTGCCTTTCCAGGGACGCTGCATGCTGCCTTTGCGGCCGGAATGGCCGAGCTGGATCGCCGGCACCGTGCCTTCGGATTTAAGGAAGGCGGCAAGCGGTGCGAGCTTCGCCGCATGCTCGTCGTCCCAGATGCCGAGATCGCCGTGGGTGATCCGTCCGTCGCGGGTCACCGCCGTCACTTCCAGGATCACCATCCCGGCACCGCCGATGGCGAACTTGCCGAGATGCGCCATATGGAAATCGGTCGGGAAACCTTCCTCGGCGGAATACATGCACATCGGCGGGATCACGATGCGGTTCGGCAGGGTGATGCCCCGGAGCTGGATCGGCTGAAAGAGCAGCGGCGTCTTGGCGGTCATTGAAGTCCTCCCCGTTTTTGCCGGAGAGGATAGCCCATGGCCTTCGAAATTGGCCATTTCCGGTTGGTTCTCCCATGCCAAGTCAATCGCGCCCGCTCGGCACTTGACAGGAACGCGGAGCGCGCCATCGTGGGCCCGTTTCCAATCCTTCGAATCACCCGCCCGCCAGGAGCCTTTCCATGCCTATCGTCAATCGCATCGCCGACTTCCATGCAGAGCTGACGGGCTGGCGGCGCCATATCCACCAAAACCCGGAACTCGGTTTCGAGGAATTCGAGACCTCGGATTTCGTCGCCGCCCGGCTGACCGAAATGGGCCTCGAGATCCATCGCGGGCTCGGCGGTACGGGTGTCGTCGCGACGATCAAGGGTAATGGCGGCGATGGTCCGGCGATCGGCCTGCGCGCCGACATGGACGCGCTGCCGATCCAGGAGAAGGGTACGCTGGAGCACCGCTCGCAGAGTGACGGAAAGATGCATGCCTGCGGCCACGACGGGCACACAACGATGCTGCTCGGTGCCGCGAAATATCTCTCCGAGACCCGCAATTTCGCCGGGACCGTGCACCTGATTTTCCAGCCGGCCGAGGAAGGCAAGGGCGGCGGCAAGAAGATGATCGAGGACGGTCTCTTCAAGCTGTTCCCGGTCGACGAGGTCTACGGCATGCACAACCGGCCGGAAATGCCGGTCGGCTGCTTCGGCGTCTCCGCAGGGCCGGTCATGGCCGCCCGCGATAACTGGGAAATCGCCATCAAGGGGCGCGGCGCGCATGCGGCGATGCCACACCAGGGCGTTGATCCGGTGGTCGTCGGCGCCAACATCGTCATGGCGCTGCAGACCATAACCAGCCGCAACACCGATCCGGCCGAGGCGCTGGTGATCAGCGCCACCCAGTTTCATGCGGGCGATGCCTTCAACGTCATTCCGGACGAGATCATGCTGCGCGGCACCTGCCGGGTGTTGAATCCCGCGATCCAGGCGACGCTGCCGGAACGGATCAAGCGCGTCGCGGACGGTATCGCCGCGACCTACGGCGCGACGGCGGAATTGAATTACATGACAGGGTATCCGGCGACGGTGAACACGGCAAAGGAAGCGGATTTCGCGGCCGGGATCTGCGCCGAGGTCGCGGGCGGCACCGGCAAGGTCGATCGCGATTTGCCGCCGAGCATGGGCGCGGAGGATTTCTCCTACATGCTGCAGGAAAAACCGGGCGCCTATATCTGGTGCGGCAACGGAGATACGGCGGGGCTGCATCATCCGGAATACGACTTCAACGACGAGGCGCTGACGCTCGGCGCCAGCTACTGGTCCCGTCTCGTCGAGACGCGTCTGGCGAAATCCGCGTGAGGCCGTGACGGATCCGGCGTCGCTTCCACAGGGCATCCACGTTCTCGGCGCCTCGGGCTCCGGCACCTCGACCTTTGGGCGGGCCTGGGCGGAGCGTTTCGGCTATCTGCATCTCGACACGGACGATTTCTACTGGCTGCCGACCGAACCGCGGTTCCTTGAGAAACGCACGGTGCCGGAGAGGCTCCGCCTGCTGACAGAGGCGATCGATGCGGCGGAGCGCTGGATCCTGACCGGCTCGCTGGTGTCCTGGGGCGAGCCGTTGGTTGAGCGGTTCGATCTCGTTGTCTTCGTCTACACCCCCTTCGATCTGCGGATGGACAGGCTCATCGCGCGGGAGGAGGAGCGCTACGGCGTCGAGGCGCTGCAACCCGGCGGGGCGCATTATGACGCCCACATGGCCTTCATCGAGTGGGCGGCTTCCTATGATACTGCCGGACTGGAAACCCGCAGCCGCCGCGCGCACGAGGCGTGGATGGCGCGGCTGCCTTGCCCAGTGATCAGGGTTTCCGGCACCGACACGACGGCTCGCCAAATCGAACAGGTCGCGGGTTCCGTGCGGGAGCTGGACGTCGGATAATCCGTCCGCGCCGTGCATGCGCAGCGCCGTCCGTCTTGGAACAATCTGTCGTCAGAACCGTTCTCTCTGCATACGAGGCTCAAGCCTCTTTCTGAATTGCATCGAGGAGACGCGAAATGCGACGCACCATGATCCTTCCGGCGGTCCTTGCGGGCGGCCTCCTGGTTTCCGGTTGCACCGGCATGAACTCTACGGAACAGAGCACGCTCTCGGGCGGCGCCATTGGCGCGGGCGTCGGCGCTGTCGGTACGCTGATGACCGGCGGCTGTGTCTCCTGCGGTGCCGCGATCGGCGCCGGTGTGGGTGCCGGTGCGGGTTATATCCACGACAAGATCAAGAATGAGGAGAAGGGGAAAGATTGAGGTTCCGGAGAGCACCGGTTCTCCAATCTCCTGACATTCTCCGGGTGAACGGCCGCCATCCCTCAGGCGGCCGTTTGTGCGTTCGGGGCCGAAAATAATCGAACCTCGGTGGAACCATTTGCGGCCTCCCGCGTTTTCTTTGCAAGCGAGGCAAGTGCCTCCCCCCGAAACGAAGAGAGGAGCCGAGACATGCGACGCGTTCTGATCCTCCCGGTCATTGCCGCAGGCATGCTGATGCTTTCCGCCTGCGTCGATGGGAGCGCGACCGAGCGGCATGTGTTTAACGGAGGCGCGATTGGCTCCGGACTCGGCCCGAGCACGTCGCTGACCGACGGATGCGTGTCCTGCGGTGTCGGCGCCGGAACCGGCGTTGGCGCGGGGACTGCCTACCTCGTCGACAACTGACCGAGAGTTTTCCCCGAGAGCGTCGACCTACCCCAACCCGACGTTCCCCCAGAGAGCGGCCGCTTCCCCCTAGGCGGCCGTTCTTTCATTTGCCGTCAGGAGGCCTCGGCATTCTTTTCCGGCCGGGCGGCAGCCCAGGTCAGCAGAGCGTCGAGGGCGGGACACAGTTCCTGGCCCCAGTCGGTCAGGGCGTATTCGACTTTCGGCGGTACCTGGGGATAGACGATGCGGCGCACGATCCCGTCCGCCTCCATCTGCCTGAGCTGCTGGATCAGCATCTTTTGCGAAACCTCTGGAATCGCCCTTTCGAGCTCGGAGAACCGCATCACCCGTCCGCCGAATAGATGGAAAAGGATGACGAGCTTCCACCTGCCTTCGAGCATCTTCAGCGCCTGCTCGACACCCTCCGCCGCCGTGGAGCGGGTGTAGCCATGATGCTTACCTTCGGGTGAGTACCTTACTTTTTCGTGTGTTCTTGTCATTCCGGAAGCTTATGAACAGATAGGCTCCATCGCAACAGAGACGGAGCCACTAGTCATGGCCAGCGCCATTCCGATCCCCGCCGCCAATTATTTCGCCGCCCGCTCGCCGGAAGAGGTAGCGGATTGCTTCACCGCCGACGGCGTCGCATTCGATGAAAGCCAGACCTATAACGGCCGGACCGAGATCCTGCGCTGGCGCGAGGGGCTGGCGAACATCCGGTTTCGTCAGGAACTGCTTTCGGCCCGGGAGGAAGGGGAACGTACGCTCGTCACCTGCCGGGTCAGCGGCGACTTCAAGGGCAGTCCGGTCGAGCTGGATTACACTTTCGAGTTTGCCGAAGGCCTGATCAGGCGGCTGGAAATTACCTGATCAGGTTCGACGCCGTTACCGGCTCTGACCGGGATCAGGTGCCGAGTTTTTCGCGTGTGACGACAGAGATCGGCGCGTCGTCGCCGTCGCGCGCCTCGATGCCGGCGAGCACGCCTTCCTTGTCGGCGGCTGGCCGGTTCTGGCTCAGTTTCCACTTGCCCTCAATCCTGGTGATCGGGATCTCGAAGCCGATGATGCCCTTCAGCTGCGACTGGACGAAGGGCTCCGGCGCGTCATTGACCGCCCAGGGTGCCGTGTTGGTCGCCTCGTGACGGTCCGTCAGGCGCGAGACCATGTCGCGCAGCCATTCCGCGTCGTCGTGGTAGGTGATCGGCCCGTAGGCATGGACGGCGATGTAGTTCCAGGTCGGTACCACCTTGCCGGTCTCCTGCTTGGTCGCATACCAGTTCGGCGTGATATAGGCCTCCGGGCCGAGGAACATGGCCAGCGCCTCGACGCTCCCGTCCGCGCCCTTGGCCTGAAGGTTCGCTTTCGCCAGATGGCCGGTGAGGGTGCCGTACTCGCCCTTCGACGGGTCGAGCAGCATCGGCACATGGCTGCCGATCAGTCCGTCCGGGCCGAGCGTGACGAGGGTACCGAGAGCTATTCGTCGGATCGTCTCATGCAGCACGTCGAGATTCTGTTCGCGGAAATGCGGCGGCACGTACATGGGACTTCTCTCCTGAAATGCGAACGGCCGGCACGGGGGTGTGCCGGCCGCGCGATCGGACGCGAATGTGCGTCAGATCGGAAGTGTATAGGCGGTTTTCACCGTTGTGTAGAACTCGGCTGCATATCTGCCCTGCTCGCGCGAGCCGTAGCTCGAGCCCTTCCGGCCGCCGAACGGCACATGATAGTCGACGCCCGCCGTCGGCAGGTTGACCATGACCATGCCGGCCTCGGAATTGCGCTTGAAGTGGCTCGCATATTTGAGGCTCGAGGTGCAGATCCCGGAGGAGAGGCCGAAGGCCGTGTCGTTGGCGACCGCCAGGGCCTCGTCGTAATCCTTCACCCGGATCACGCTCGCCACCGGGCCGAACACTTCCTCGCGGTTGATGCGCATGGAGTTGGTGGTCTCGGTGAAGAGGGCCGGCTGCAGGTAGAAGCCCGGGGTCTCGCGGTTGAGGCGCTCGCCGCCCCAGGCGAGCTTGGCGCCCTCGTCCTTGCCGATCTGGATGTATTTCTCGTCCTGCGCCAGCTGGCTCTCGTCCACCACCGGGCCGATATGGGTGCCGGCCTTGAGCGCGTCGTCGACATTGAGGCCCTGCAGCTTCTCGATGCAGGCGGCGACGAATTTGTCGTGGATGCCTTCGGTCACGATCAGCCGCGAGGAGGCGGTGCAGCGCTGGCCGGTGGAGAAGAAGGCACCGTTGACGGAGACGTCGACGGCGGTCGCGAGATCGGCGTCGTCGAGAACCACCATCGGGTTCTTGCCGCCCATCTCGAGCTGGTACTTCTTCATCGTCGCCGAGCATTTCGCCGCGACATGCGCGCCGGTCGAGACCGAGCCGGTGAAGGTGACGGCATTGATCTTGGTGCTGGAGAGGATTGCCTCGCCGACCGTGCCGCCGCTGCCCATGACGAGGTTCAGCACGCCGTCAGGCAGGCCGGCCTTCTTCAGGATCTCGACGAGGGCCCAGGCGCAGCCCGGCACCAGGCCGGCCGGCTTGAAGACCACCGTATTGCCGTAGCAGAGCGCCGGCGCGATCTTCCAGGCCGGGATCGCGATCGGAAAGTTCCAGGGCGTGATGATGCCGACCACGCCGACCGGCTCGCGGGTGATCTCGACCTCGAGACCCGGACGGGTGGAGGCGATCTTCTCGCCGGAGAGGCGCAGGCATTCGCCGGCGAAGAAATCGAAGATCTGTGCGGCGCGGATGGTCTCGCCGATGCCCTCGGCGAGCGTCTTGCCCTCCTCGCGGGAGAGCAAGCGGCCGAGCTCTTCCTTGCGCGCCATGATCTCGGCCGCGGCTGCGGCGAGGATGTCGTGGCGTTGCTGGATCGGGCTGCGGGCCCAGGCGTGGGAGGCGGCGACGGCGGCGTCGATCGCCTGCTCGGCGCCGGCGGCATCGGCCATCGCGAACTGGCCGACCACGTCGTTGGTGTTGGACGGGTTGATGTTGTCGCTGGCATTGCTGCCCTCGACCCATTCGCCGCCGATCAGGTTGCGGTGCAGTGTCATGGGAGTTCCCTCTCTTCTGACGGCGCCGTGCGCGCCGGTCTTGATCCGGGGAGGGAGCTTACGCGGGAATTACCGTGACGCAAGACCGTCCCGGCGGGGAGTCTCTTTCCGCCGGAGCAGGAACGGGTCTTTTGGAGGTAAAATAGGAAAAATACTATTTTCCCGATTGAAAATCTTATCGCTGCCTCCATCTGCTGCTTGAGGGATCGGAACGGGCTGAATGCGGAGCGGGTCTATGGAAGAATACGAAACGAGATTCGAGGCGACGGAGAGCAGCCCCCGCGAGGATGTCGCGGCGGTGCAGTTCGCGCTGAGGAAGGCGGCACGCCACGGCACGCGTCCCTATTATGCAGGGGAGATCGACGGCCGCTTCGGCCCGAGGACGAGAAGCGCGATCGCCAGCTACCAGCGCGACCGCCGGATTGCCGGGGAGCGGACCGGGGAGGTCCGGCGTGGCGGGCCGACCGGTCGGTCCCTCGCCATGCTGGCCGGCGGGGAAATCTATACCGGCCTTGAAGCCCGGGTCGCGCTTGTCGAATCTGCCGGAGCCACTGCCGGAGCGGTTTTCGAGGTCCGTCCGCCGAATATTCCGGCGGACGCGACCCCGATTGCCGACGATGAACTGACAATCGTCGGTTACCGATCGGAACGCCACGGTCTGATCGAGATTCTCGATCTCGACGGCGAGGTGGTGCATCGCGACGAACTCGGGTTGGAATCGCCGCTGTTCGACCCGTCGCTGCTGATACCGGCAGGCGGCCTTGCGATGCTATCCCTGCGCAAACTGCTCGCCCTTGCGACGGGCCGTGCCGCCGCCGGGACGACGGTGCGTCTTGGCCTCGGTCAGGAGATCGAACGGGCTCTGTTCCGCGCATTGCATAGTCTGAGGCAGACGCCGCTGCGCTTCACGAACACGACAGCCGCTCAGATGCGTGATCCAGGCCGGCACGTTCCGGTGCATGTTCTGCGGATGGCCATCCGCCATGGCCGCCGCGCCCCGGACCCGCGTGGCGTTCGCGGTGCGATCGAATATCGCATTCCGATGTCCCGGCTGGGGCAGCGTTACGAATTGAAAATCGTGCTGCGGGAGAGGGACAATACTATCCTTCACTTTCACTATGAGAGGTGAGCCATGGCCGGCGGGGTCCAATTTGCGCTGATCGAGCGCGCGGAGATCTGCGCGGCGCAGTTGCTCTTCTCCGACGCCTATTGCCTCGGCGTTGAATTGCGCTACCCGGACCGCGTGACCGGACCGCGCAATCTCTCCCAGCAGGTCTCCGAGGGCTACGGCCTGCATCATGCCTCCGCGCGGGTGATGCAGGGCGGGCTCGATCTCGTCTTTGACCGTTACGGGGACGAGGCTTTCAGCCGCTTGGTCGACATATCCTACAACAAGAACTCGGCAAACTGGGGCGAGGGAGGCGTCGAGCCGCCCGAGGTCTCGAAGGAGGCATGGCTCGGCATCGCGGCGGAGGAGGGGCTCGAAGAAGTCACCAGTCTCCCGGGTACGGCGCGCGCAACCGTCGATCTCCGGCGGGACCGGCTGCTGATCGAGCTTGATGGTGGCACCGGAGCGTTCCCCTGGGCGCGGATCGCCGACGGAGTCGCGGCAGCGGTCGTCGACGGAAAGCTTGCCGGATTATTTCTCGAGGGGTTCGATTTCACCGAGCGCTGAGGCCTCAGATCGAGATCCCACGCTTGGAGAGCGAGCGGAAGAGGGCGAGCGCACCGTCCTCCCACTCCGGCAACTGGTCCGATCGGCCGACCACGTTCTCCAGCGCACCGAGGCGTGAACTCGCGATCCGGACCCGGTCGCCCAACTTGTGGGTGAAGCCCTCGCCCGGACGGTCCTTGTCCCGGTCCTCGGTCGGTGCGAACAGGGTACCGGTATAGAGCACGGCGCCGTCCGGATACTGGTGGCTGTCGAACAGCTGGTTCGCGAGATCCTCCGGATCGCGGCTGATCACCCGCATCGTGCTGGAACCGCTGAGGACATATCCGTCGGGCCCGGTCACTTCGAGCGAGAGGTCCGCATTGCGGATCTCGGTCATGGTGAAATTGTCGTCGAGCAGGCGGATGAACGGCCCGAGACTGGCGGAGGCATTGTTGTCCTTGGCGCGGCCGAGCAGCAGCGCGCTGCGGCCCTCGAAATCGCGCAGGTTCACGTCGTTGCCGAGGGTTGCGCCGACGATGCGGCCATCAGGGGCGCAGACCAGAACGACCTCGGGTTCCGGATTGTTCCAGTCGGAGCGCGGGTGCAGCCCGATCCGGGCGCCGTGGCCGACGGAGGACATCGGCTGGGCTTTGGTGAAAATCTCGGCGTCGACGCCGAATCCGACCTCGAGATAGGGCGACCAGAGATCCTTCTCCAACAGCGTCTCGCGCAGCTTCATCGCTTCCTCGGAGCCCGGCACGATGGCGAAGACATCGTCGCCGATATCGCGGGCGAGCTGCTGGCGCGCTTCCTCGGCCTTGAGCGGATTGCCTTTCGTCATCTCTTCGACGACGCGCTCGATCAGGCTGTTGGCGAAGGTGACGCCCGCGGCCTTGATCGCCTGCAGGTCGATCGGGGACAGAAGGCGGGGTCCGGTCGCCGCCGGGTCGAAACTGGCATCGAGAATATCGGACAGCTTTCCGAGCGACGTTCCCTCGCAGCCGCGTACGATGCTTGCCGGACAGTTCGCCTTCAGCGCATGTGTGATTGTCGGGAGGCGATGGGTAATGTCGATCACTTCGTCGCCGCGCACCGTGCAGACGGCAGGGCCCTCCGGCGTCGATACGCGTCCGAGCAGCGTTGCCTTTTCAAGATCGGACGGAAGATCCGTTTCGATGCGATTGCTCATTTCTTAACTCCTCCCAATGCACCGACATTAGCGCGCTTCTCGTGGCGCGGCGAATTCTTCCGGTGATGTCTTGCGACGGATTATTGCCTCTCTGGGATACAAAATACCAGAATAAATGGACAGATTTCCCCGGGCAATTTTGTCGCGGTTCCGTGCCGTGGATAAACGGTGAGCAACACCGTTATGCTCCACGAAACTGTCGTGCAACCGTAGAATGCGACATGTGGCCGGGAACCGGAGGAGCGCGATGAGCACGGGAGATGGAGAGCTAGACGCCCTGCTGGCCGGCCTCGACTACAAATGGGGCACGATCGCCGACCGCGGTGCGCCCGTCGACGTGACCTATTCCTTCTCGGAGAGCCTGCCGTCCTATTACAGCGCATCTGACGTCCTGGTTTTCGCCCCGATGAACGAGACCATGCGCGAGGCGGCGCGCGAGACGCTCGCCGCATGGCAGGACGTTTCAGGGATCAGCTTCACCGAAGTGGAGGACGCGGTTGGCGGGCAGATCCGCTTCGGGACCGATAACGACCCGAATTTCGCAGGATATGCTTTTTATCCCGTTGCTTCGGACTCTGCGACGGTTACCGATGACGGCTATGGTGGTGACGTCTTTATCTCCAGTGCCTACGACTACACGCTTTTTCCCTATGCGGGGAATTACGGTTACCTGACCTTCCTGCACGAGATCGGTCATGCCATCGGACTGAAACATCCGTTCGAGGTGCCGACCCTCACCGTATCGCTCGATGACAGTGATCACACTGTCATGTCCTACAACAGCGATACAGATCCGAACGGCAATTATGTCTCAACCCTCGGCTGGATCGATATCCGTGCCGCGCAATATCTATACGGGACGCCCGGCAGCGGAACGCACGGTGTTACCGCTTGGGGCACGGAGGCTCCGGAGAGTTACAGCGCGGCGGACGGGATCACCCGCTATCTCGCCAATGGCGGCGACGACCTCGTTCGGATGGGGGCGGGTGACGACATTGCGCTGGGGCTTGCAGGTGCCGATACGCTCTCCGGTGCCGGCGGCGGCGACCTGCTCTTCGGGGGCGAGGGAGCCGACTCTGTTGACGGAGGGGTGGGGGATGACACGCTGTCGGGAGGCGCCGGGGCGGACATGCTGATCGGCGGCAGTGGTGCCGACCTCGCTTGTTTCGACGCCGTCGCGTCCGGGGGAACCGGCAGGATAGACCGCGATGGCGGAATCGTTGAATTCGACGGAAACGACACGCTGGATGGCGTCGAGCTGCTGCGCTTCGGGGACGGTGAGATTCGCCTGACCTTCGATGCGTTTACGGACCGCGCCAATTTCGACGAGGATCGCTATCTCGCCCTAAACCCGGATGTTGCCGAAGCGGTCGCGGCGGGAGCCATGCCGTCGGGGTACCTGCACTACACTGTCTTCGGATTGGCCGAAGGGCGCATGAGCGGAGCAAGCTACGTCTTCGACGAGGCGTTTTATCTCGAGAGCAATCCCGATGTGCAACTCCTGGTCGATGAGGGGATTCTGGCCTCCGGCCGTGTGCATTTCGAAACGCTGGGCCGGGAGCAGGGACGCGCCCCGAATGCATTTTTCGATGCGGCGTATTATCTAGGGCGGAATCCTGACGTGAGTGCCGCGGTGGCGCCGGGAGATCTTGGCGGCGCTTATACCCATTTCGTTTCCTTCGGGGGCAGCGAGGGGCGGGCACCGTCAGCTGCTTTCGATTCGGCGCGCTATCTCGATATGAACCCCGATGTTGCGGCGGAGGGTATCAATCCGCTCGACCATTATCTCGCGTTTGGCGTCTATGAGGGACGCAGCGTCTATGCGCTCGCGGACTACATCGTCTGAGATCTGACGACGGGGACGACTGGTTGCTGGTCCCGGTCCCGCGGGCCTTTCGCAGGTCCCGCGAAGAATTCTCTTGATTTCATTGTCAGAACATGGCCATCTGACGTCCGTGCATTGTGCGTAGATGGTGATTGTGTCATCAACAGTGCCAACTTCTTGCAAGGCGTCGTATCGATCGTTGCCAGAAAGCCCAACCGGGCAGATTAACAATACGGCAGCTGATCTACGCTAGCTTCCAGAACATAAAGGGTCATCTTCCGCAGCCAGACTGGCGCGATTAGACGGTGATCATTGAAAGAGCCTATTTGAGACAGCTTAACGACCTTGGCCCCGCCAAGTCCCACCTTCAGGCCGCATCGGCAGAAGGTCACCCCATCCCAAACCAGAGCGAAGTGTTCTCCGCGATGCCGAGAGGGCATAGTGCCGTCGGCATTGTGCGATCCGGCTCGGAGAAGACCAATGCCAACAGGTCTTCCGCTCCCGGTTCCCGGCGTTCCGGCTCGGTCCGGCGTACGGTTGAAAAGAATGCGCCCCGTCCCGACATCCAGGGCGAACGCAAACCCGGCCCCGATACGGCCTCTGCGGGTCTTGCCCGCATGCTCGGAAATATCGGTGCCGTAAAACTCCCTGCTTCCGCCTGAGCGCGGCACGCAGAGATCTCCACCCCGACCACAACGATCAGACGAAGGAATATGATCATGGCGACTGGTACAGTGAAATGGTTCAACACCACCAAAGGTTATGGCTTCATCCAGCCGGATGATGGCGGCAAGGACGTGTTCGTGCACATTACCGCCGTTGAGCGCTCGGGCCTGCACGGCCTGAACGAAGGCGACAAGATCAGCTACGAGATCGAGGAAGACCGCCAGCGCGGCAAGTCTTCCGCGGTCAATCTGCAGGCGCAGTAAAACAGCCCTCTGGGTTGTGAGTTTCGAGGGCGCCGTTCATCGGACGGCGCCCTCGGACGACTCCGGCGGACGGCTTCCGCAGCCTCTGCCACGACAGTCTGAAGAACGCCGATGCCCGATTTGGGGATGGGCGTTTTTTTATGTTCAGATTTTCTCCGCCTGTGCTGCACGTCCCGGCAGGGATCAGAACGGGCGTCGAATTTCGAGATTGTCCATCAGTTCAAGCATCCGGGCATCTGTGCTGACGGACTGTTCGAAGGCCGTCCTCGTCGATGCCTCCGCAAAATACTGTTTCAGTTTTCCGCTGTATTCACTCAGTTCATTTCTGTGCTCGGAACGGAAACTCTGTTCCCACGCCGCATAGCCGACCTTGGTCGAGTCCGGGTTGTTCAGTACGCTGACCTTCGGCAGATAGACGCCCATCCATCCCGGATACATCGCATGCGACTCGAGCCCCTGTACCAGATCCGAAAACGAAGTTGCCGAGCCGCTGGTCTTGTTCGTGTCCGAGTTTTTCCCTTCGGACTGACTGGCGTTGAGAACGGCTGGAATGGCCGCTTGCGTGGAAGACGTGATCATGGCGGTGCTCCTCCAGAGTTGATTATCAGGCGAATTGCGATGCAAGAACCGCACCATTAATGGGGGAATGGGCCCGACACGATGCTCAGCCGCCCTGGCTGCACCACCCGCTCGCGGTGGAAGGTGTAGATGCCGCTGGCGACGACGATGGCGGCGCCGATCACCGTCGCCAGATCGGGCAGGTATCAGATAGCCCCAGAGCACCGCCCAGGGCAGCATCAGGTAGTTCAGCGGCTGCAGCACGCTCGCCGGCGCGAGCGGACAGAGCCTTGATCAGGAGCCCGTGCCCGGTCAGGCCGATAACGTCGATCCTGAGATTTCTGCGCGGTTCGGAAGTCGTCGATATTCGTTTTTCCAAATTGTTGAAAAGGGTTGTACGCGACCCGCGTTTTCTCGGTTTGTTTTAAGATTGATCCGGATAATCGCATTAAGGTTTTATTAGTCTAACGCTTCCTATCATCTTTCAGGTTGAGAATTAGAAAGTCATTTTCGCGATTAATATGTGTGACCAGCGATATCAAAAGTTAATGAGCTATCGCGTGGGGGTCGAATGAGCGCAATCACCGCGACGATCTCAGAAGAGGTCCCGGATTTCAAAGACCGGCGATTGCTCAGATATGCATTTCCCTGCTTCGTCCTGTTGTTGGTCGGTTCCATCCTGGCGCTTCAATCCGCGCGCTATTTCGATCTGTCGAAACAATTCAAGCGCAGCCAGTTCGCGACGGAAGAGGCTGCAGGTCAGGCGAGAGGTCTGCTTGCTGAAAAACTTCGAGATCTCGCGGCGGACCTCGAGGTCGTAGCGAGCTACGCGTCCGTGCGTCAGCTGGTGTCGGGAAATCTCTCGGCCAGGCGCGAGGTCGAGGCCGCGTTCGCCAACTTCGCTTCGGCGAAAGAGGCGATCGATCAGGTGCGTATTCTCGGCAGGAGCGGGTTCGAGCTTATCCGTGTCGACAGAAGGAACGGCGTGACGAAGATCGCTGGCACGGACCGGCTGCAGGATAAATCCGCTAGGTACTATTTCTCGAATTCGATCACCTTGCCGGCCGGAGGCATTTATGTCTCCAAGCTGGACCTCAATGTCGAGAATGGACAGATTGAGGTACCCTGGAGGCCGACCCTGCGTCTCGCGACACCGCTTGCGGACGCTTCGGGAGAGGTTCAGGGCGTGCTGATATTGCAGATCCTGGCGACCGAATTCATCGACAATGTCAATCTCCGCCGTCCCGGTGGTACCGACCCGATCCAGTTGCTGAACAGCGACGGCTATTGGCTCGCCGGACGACCGCCGGGCGAACTCTGGAGCTTCATGTTCGACGGAGACATTTCCCTCCGGGCCCTCGATCCTGACCTGTGGAGAGCGATGAACGCCTCGGAAAACGGCGTGTTCGGGTTTGATGGGACCCATTACGCCGTCGACGTTCTTGAACCGGCCGCTCTTCTGGCGGGCCTGCCACGTGTCACTGGCGTGTTTTCCGAGGACAAGGGCTGGATCGTGCTGGGCGCAGCACGCGACCTTCGGTTTGCGGATCTCTGGACTTTGGGCGACCTGCCGGCCCTGTTTCTCGCCGCCCTTGCCAGTGCGGGACTGAGTTTCTTTTGGGGCCGCATGGCTCTTGCCCGGCGGATTGCCGAGGAACGGAAAGACATGACCGAGCATGAACTGGTCCGGATCGAACGTCTTGCCAGCCTCGGGAACCTGGTGGCGGGCATAGCTCACGAACTGAACACGCCGATCGGCAATGCAGTCACGATCGCAAGCACGCTCTCCGAGCGGGCGAAGGCGCTGGACGAGGCGGCTACCAGCGGTAGGGTCAGCCGGACAATGCTCGATGAATGCGTGGGCGATTTTGTGGACGGGAGCGCGGTGATTCTGCGTGTTCTCAGCCATGCGGGGCAGCTCATCCAGAACTTCAAGCAGGTCGCCGTCGACCAGACCAGCGAGCAGCGCAGGACTTTCCATCTCGCCGAGCTTGTCGACGACGTCGCGAGCATCATCCAGCCGCAGTTCAAGCACAGTTCGGTGCGACTGGACTGGAAGATCGCTTCGGGTCTGACGTTGAACAGCTATCCAGGACCGCTCGGGCAGGTGCTGATGAATCTTGCAGTGAACGGCCTGGTCCACGGTTTTGACGAAGAGGATGCCGGCCGGGTTGAGATTTCCGCCCGACTGGCGCCAAAGGGTCGGATCGAAATCCGTGTCTCTGACGATGGCAAAGGTATTCCCGATGCCTATCGCCAGAGAATCTTCGAGCCGTTCTTCACCACGCGGCTTGGTGACGGCGGGACCGGATTGGGCCTCAGCATCTGTTTCAACATCGTCACAGGCATGCTGGGAGGAACGATCATGGTGGAGAGCCAGATCGGGAAGGGCACGATGTTTGTCGTCACTGTTCCAGTCAACGCGCCCGAACCATCTGTTGCGGCAAGAGAGGGTGTACCGGAATGACCATGGAACCTCACACGCCGGGTGATGAATTTCTCGATATCTTCGATGATGTGCCCGATGCGGCAGGCCGCGATCCCACGAGGTCCTGGAAAATCCTCGTCGTGGACGACGACGAAGATGTCCACAACGCAACGCGTATGGCGGTGTCCGGGGTCAAGATCCTCGACCGGCCCGTCACGCTGCTTCATGCGCGATCCGGAAAGGAGGGGCTCGAAGTTGCCCGTGCCAACTCGGAAATCGCCGTGGCCCTGATCGACGTGGTAATGGAGCGGCCCGACGCGGGCCTCAACCTTGTACGCGAACTGCGCGATGCCGGATTCGCCGAACTGAGAATCGTGCTGCGGACGGGGCAGCCCGGTTACGCCCCTGAGTTGAAGGTCGTTTCCGAATACGAGATCGACGACTACAAGACGAAACAAGACCTGACCCGGACCGGGTTGCTCACCACGCTGATTTCGGCGGTGCGCGCCTACGAGCAGATCAGGGCGTTATCCCGTAGCCGAGAAGGGCTCGAGATGATCGTTGAAAGTGCGACGGAACTGTTCCAGCGCACCAATCTCGAGTTGTTCTCGCGGGGCGTCCTTACACAGATCTGCGGTATCCTCTCGATCGACGAGAATGGAGTCGTCTGCGTTCGCAAGACCGGGAACCGGGGTGCCGATGACACAGTCGTCGTCAGCGCCGCCGGACGATTTTCGGACCTGATCGGCCGTTCCGTCAGCGAGATCGACGACTTGCCGTTGCGCAGAGCGCTGCAGGACGCGAACGGGTCCAAAGAGCCGATCATCGAGAACGGATTTATGGCAATTTATTTTCCGTCCGACGGCAATCAGGCCATGTGGGGCTTGATCGAGACAGATTCTCGACTGTCCGATAGCGACATGGCCCTGCTGAGACTATTCATCACCAACATCAGCGTGGGTTTCGAGAATCTCTCCCTCGTCGAGCGTCTCGACGATCTTGCTTATGTGGATCATTTTCTGCAGGTACCCAACCTGAATGCGTTCATGAAGGCGCTCCAGGCAAGGGAGGGAGATCTCGCACACGTGGCCTCGACACGGATCGCCTTCGTCGGAATCGACGATCTCGGCGATCTGATCGCGACTTACGGGCTGGATGTCACGCTCGCGCTGCTGAAGACTTTCTACGATCTTCTGGTGCAGAAGGCCGGTTCGGACTCTATTTTGGCGCGCATCGGAGACGGGCTTTTCGCCATCCTGGCGGAGGAAGCATCGCTGACGCGGGACGCGATAGGAAGCCTGCTTGCGGTTCCGATCCAGGTGGACGGAATTACCATCCCGATCTCGGCGACTGCCGCGTTGATCGATTTCGCCGATGTTGAAGGCACGCCGGGCGCAGTGCTTCGCAAGGCGATGGCTTTCTTTCTCCATTTGAATCAGCACCGGCCCGGCGAATGCGTCGAATGCGATCAGAAAATCCGGGACGACGTCGAGCGGACGCGGGTGATACGTGCCGCGCTTGAGACAGTGTCCGAGACCTCTGACGGACTGGAAGTCTATCTGCAGCCTAAATTCGATCTCCTAAGCGGCGCTGTCACGGGTGCGGAAGCATTGCTGCGCTGGACGCTCGACGGCGAATTCGTCTCGCCCGCCGAGTTCATTCCCATCGCCGAGTCCGCGGGGAAAACAGAGTTTCTCACCGAATTTGTTCTCCGCGAGGTCGGCCGCTGGATGGCGGATCGCGACGGCGCGCCTATTCGGGTCGCTGTTAATCTTTCCATGGCAGATCTGAACGGGCCGGGCTTTTCCGAACGGCTGCTGGAAGGCGTGCGCGAAGTCGGTTTGTCGCCGGAGACCATCGAGTTCGAGGTCACGGAAGGAATCGGTATGTCTTCCTCGCCCTGGGCCGGCCGGCAGGTCGAGGCGTTGCGCGCAGAAGGATTTCTGCTCTCTATTGACGATTTCGGAACCGGTTACTCCTCGCTTGGCCAGTTCGACCGCATGCCGGTCGACACGGTGAAAATAGACCGGAGTTTCGTTACCGGCCTCGAAGTGGGGACGGCGCGGCACTCGTTGGCGGCCACGATCATGGCGATGGTGGAGTCGCTCGGGGTTGGATGTGTTGCCGAGGGGATCGAAACCGAGGACCAGAAACAGGCGCTGGTTTTTCTCGGCTGCAAAACCGGTCAGGGTTATCTGATGGGCCGCCCGACCCCGATCGGAGCATTCGACGGAGCCTTCATTTCCCATGGATGAACGGGAGCGGTTCGCTCAGCCGACCTGGCGCACCACCCGCTCGCGGTGGAAGGTGTAGATGCCGCTGGCGACGACGATGGCGGCGCCGATCACCGTAGCCAGATCGGGCAGGTGATCGTAGATCAGATAGCCCCAGAGCACCGCCCAGGGCAGCATCAGGTAGTTCAGTGGCTGCAGCACGCTCGCGGGCGCGAGCGACAGGGCTTTTATCAGCAGCCCGTGGCCGGTCAGCCCGAGGACTCCGATCCCGACCATCATCAGCAGCCCGAACCAGTCGGGCGTGACCCAGAAGAAGGGGCCGACGCAGGTCATCGCGAACAGTCCGGTGACGCCTGTATAGAGGATCGTGGTCGAGGCATCGTCATAGCGCGCGGCCCGGCGTGTCAGCACCTGATAAACCGCATAGAGCGCGATGCCGAAAAGCGGCACCAGATGCATCGGGTCGAAGGCGGCGAAGCCCGGACGGATGATGATCATCACCCCGATCGCACCGACGCCGATCGCGCTCCAGCGCCGGATGCCTACCTGCTCACGCAGGAGCGGGACCGAGAGCGCTGTCGTGATCAGCGGTCCGGCAGCGGCGATCGCCTGCACGTCGGCCAGCGGCAGGTGGCGCAAGGCGACGATGAAAACGAGGATTTCGCCGGCAAGGAGCAGGCCGCGGGAAATCTGCAGCACCGGCGCGCGCGTGACGAAGAGATAGCGTCCGCGTTTGTGCAGTCCGTTCGCCACGGTCACGCTCGCGAATACCATGTACCGGATCCAGAGGATTTGCGGCGCCGGATAAATCTGCGCCGCCATCTTGGTGATGGTATCCATCACCGAAAAGACGAAGGTGACCACGAGCATGATGCCGATTCCGGCGCGCGTGCCTTCGGCGTCTTCCCGCGCCCCGAAACGGTCGTTCGTCATCTTCCCGCCGCGCCCTCTCCCGAAGCCGGGCGTCCTTTATCGGTCCGCAATTTCCGGCGGCAACCACTTGATCGCGATCGCCGCCGGCTGTCCAGCGGAATGGCGCCTGTTCAGACAGTCGCGACAGGTGTCGCCGGCGAGCCGACCACGCCGGGCAGGCGGAGCGGCGGTGCGGTCAGCAGGAAGCGCGAGCGGCCCGCCTTGCGGAGCCAGAGCGCGAGATCGTGCAGGTACCAGAGTTCTCCGAGCGGGACGCCGAGCTTGAAGATGCAATGGTGGTGCAGCGGCATCATCAGCGTCGCGTCCTCGGGGATCTCCGCATGCGGGTCCTCGACGCCGTAATTGTCGGCGATCAGCGCCGCGAGGCCGCTGTCCGTGATCCAGTTGAGAAGGCGCTCGTCCCGGCTGTCGAGCACGCAGCAGGCATGGTGCAGCGTGTGCTCGTCCGGCTCTTTCTCGAGGTCCATGATGACCTTGGAGAAAGCGGTGTGCAGCAGCACCATGTCGCCTTTCTCGACGGTGACCTTGTCGGCCTCCATGATGCGCATGAGCTGGTCGTAAGTGATGTAGGTCCGCTCGCGGCCGAAATGCTTCTCGATGTCGATCAGAACGCCGCGACCCTGCACGCAGGTCTCGGCCATGTTCTCGATGCCGAGCCGTTTCGCCTCGGTGCCTTCGTAGCGGGTGTGTTCGCTGCCGGGCTGCTCCGAGGTCGGCCCGACGATGTCCACACCGCCACGCCAGCCGTTGTAGTAGACGATCTCCGCCTCGCCGTCGCCGTCGGCATCGAAGCGCGCACCGATATGGCAGAGACTGTCCCACTGGGTGGAGTATTGCAGGCAGAGCAGCACGGAATCGTCCGAGACCACGTCGACCAGGCGCGGGTCGTTCATCCCGAGCGGGAAGTTGAAATTTGCCAGGCCGCCGCGCGAGGTGGCGAAATGGCGGGGCGGGAAGCGCCGCGGGTTGAGCAGGCGCTTGCCGGGATAGTCGAGCGGCAGGGAAAGGCAGAAGGTCTCGCCGGTCTGCACCTCGGCGATGCCCTGGCGGACCTTCTCCGGCGTCAGCAGATTGATCCGGCCGCGCTCGTCATCCTCGCCGAAATCGCCCCAGGTCGATCCCTCGGGGCGGTTCTTCCACCGCTTGCTCATCGATTCCTCGCCATGTTTTTAATTTGTTATCGCCGGACCGGCACGTGATGACGGGAGTTTCCGACGGCATTGTCCGTCTGGCAAGACCGTGCCCGGTGGTCGGTCTCGTGCCGTCAGCGCATCACCCGGCTGCCATCGAAGGGAATGGTCTGTTCGGTCATGAAACCGGTGGCGCCGGAGGCGGGCATGCGGACGGACGCGCTGTCGACCATGCCGAGGGCGACGCCGTGGACCTTCACCGCCGGGCCCATGGGTAACCGGACGGCGCGCAATCGGTCGGACCGGTGCTATGATCAACTCAAGATCAATTTCCGGACGGAACGTGCCATGACCATCATCCGCCTCATCCTTACCATCCTGCTGCCGCCGGTCGGCGTCTTCCTGACCGTCGGGATCGGCCTGCATTTCTGGCTCAATATCCTGCTGACGATCTGCGGCTATATCCCAGGCATCGTCCACGGCGTCTGGGTCATTGCGCGAAAGACGGCGCCGAAACCAGCGGCGTGATACGGTCGCCAATCGGTTTCGTTCGCCTGCATGGATCTTCGTTCATGATCCGGCAGCAGCTTACTGTCCAGACGCTCGGCATCGCGAACCAGCGTCCGCAGACGCTGCTTGGCCTGTTCTGATTAACGAGGCTCCTTTCGGTCATCCGCCGAAGATCAACCGGTTGCGCGCGTCTCCTCGATCCATGCGAGCGCTTTGGCGGGGTCACGGAAGATGCTGATGGTTCTCTTGCCACCTTCGAGTGAGAGATAGGCGGTATAGAGTCGCAGCAGATCGTCCACGACGTCGTCACGGCAGACGAAGGCGACCACCCGATCGGATGCGCTCCGGTTTCTGTCCGCCAAGGCTTTCAGAGCGTCCGGCGTTATCTCGGAGAATTCGGCTTCGCGGCAATCGACCAGCTGGGAGTAGCGCGGGTCGTAGAGCGGGTCGGTCCGCAAGACCGTGAGAGTTTCGAGCGTATGATCAAGACTCAGCTTTCCCGCTAGACGGATCTCGATAAGCCGCCGCTCCGGATCGATCCTGAAATCCATCATGTTGCTCGGGCTGGCCTCGCTCTCAGCTGAGTCCGTTACGGCTTTTTTAACGCGCCGTCACTAGATTGCCGTTCCCTGATAAGAATTGTATGCCGGTAATGGTCTCAATGCACGATATCATCGAACAAGCGATCTCCTATTGGGAAAGCCTTCACGACGGGCCTGGCGCCCCTTTGCGCACGTCGTTCGACCCGGTCGATATCCCCCGGCTTCTTCCCCATATCCTGTTCTTCGATGTGCTCGATGAGGGGCGCGATTTCCGTTTCCGGGTCATCGGCGAGAGGGTCCGGTCGGTGTTTTTCGGGAACTATACCGGGCGGACATTGTTGAGCCTCGATCATGTCGAACCCGACGGTCCGCTTGTCAGAATGTTCCGGAAGGCTGTCGTATCGCGCGAGCCGGTGCGCGAGCCGGTCGAATATGTGGGGCCGAACAGTGAGATCGTGAAACACGACGAGGTCGTCCTGCCCCTCGGCAACGCGGCGGGAACCGTGACCCATCTTGCGGTTCTCGTGGTTCTTGCGGACCGGCCGTCGAGAACCCGCAGACGCTAGCCCGCCTTTCCGCCCAGCATCACCTTGTTCCTGGCACCCGCTATCTCTGTCCAGTGCGCGATATCCGCCTCCGTCATCAGTCCCGTGGGCGGCCGGCAGGCGCGGAAATTTCCGTAGCGGTCTTCGCCGCGCACCAGCATCGCCGCCATGTTGCCGCCCTCCGTCTGCCGCGCCCGCGCCGGGATGTAGCGGATGGCGAGGCCGATCCGCCGGTCGCCCGTCCGGTTCGGATGCGAGGCGTGGAAGACCCGGCCGTGATGGATCGACATCTGCCCCGGCTGGAGCGCCGCGTCCGTCGCCTCGCTTTCGTCCACCTCGACCGCGAGTTCCTGGCCGCGGGTCAGCAGATTGTCTTCGGCATAGGTGTCGCGGTGATCGACCCGGCGGTTCTGCGAGCCGGCGACGAAGCGCATGCAGCCGCTTTCCGCCGTCGCCGGTGAGAGCGCGACCCAGGCGGTCACTTCCTCCTCTGTCTCCAGCCCCCAGTAATGCAGGTCCTGGTGCCAGGAAACGAAGCTCTTGGTGCTCGCTTCCTTGATGAAGAAGGGCGCATCCAGCACGAGGAGGTCCGGGCCGAGGATCTTGGCGACCACGTCGGTGATCTCGGGGCGCCTTGTGATCTCGTCGATGAAGGGCAGCACGAGGTTCGGGTAGCGCCGGAGCATCTTCCGGAACGTCTTGTCGGCGCCGTACTCGGCCTCCGCCGCCTCGAGCTGGCGGCGGTAGTCTGAGGCTTCCCCGGCGGACATCACGGTGATCGGGCAGACGAAGCCGTCGCGGGCGAAGGTCTCTGCGACGGTGGAAGCGGCCGCGCTCTCCATCATGCTCATGCCGGACTCCTCTCGCGCGGGGTGAAGACGCTGCGCGCGCCGCCGCTCTTCTGCGTCTTGAAGATCGAGCCGGCATCGGGCGCGGGCGGCAGCGGCAGGCGCATCGGCACCGCCGTGGCGCGCGGTTCCATCGTCATTTGCCCGGTGATGATGTGCTCGGCGAAATGATCCCAGAGCGCCTGTCCGCCGGCCTGGGCGAGCTTCGCGTAGCTCGCGGATCCGACCAGCGGCCAGGCGTCGGCGGCGCGGCACTCGTAGAACAGGATCAGCCGGTTACGGTCCGAGAGATTGGGCGCCGAGCCGTGCAGGGTGCGGACATGGTGCACCGTCATCGAGCCCGCCTTGCCGGTCAGCGTCACCGCCTTCCCGACGTCGAACAGCGGATCGTCCGGATCGACCGCGCCGCAGAACCGCCCGGTCTCGGCCGAATGGTGCGACAGCACCGGGCCCCTGTGCGTGCCGGGGATCACCTGCAGCGGCCCGTTGGCCTGGTCGACATCCTCCAGCATCAGCCCGAAGGCGAGCATGTCGTCGTTGCTGTGCGGATAGAAGGCCCAGTCCTGGTGCCATTCCACCGCCGCCCCGCCGCCGGGCGCCTTGGTGTTGAGCTTGCTGGTCTGCAGCGCCGTGTCGGGGCCGAGCAGGGCGGTCAGCACCTCGGTCATGCGGGAGGTCTTCAGCACCTCCCAGTAATAGGGATGCCGCAGATGCGGCAGCTTGATCCGGGTGAGGCGGGGGCGCTCGGCCGAATGGCCCTCGTCGAGATCGTAGACGTCGCCGCTCTCGGTGACGGCGCGGGATTTCTCGATCAGGTCGTAGGTGATCGCGCGCAGCTTCTCCAGCTGCTCGGTGGTGACCGCGTCCTCGACCATCAGGTAGCCGTTCTCGCGGTAGAAGGCGATCTGATCCGGGGTCAGCATCGGTTGGTCCTCCCTTGGGGGCGCCGATTGTTTTCAGACGGCGCGTTCTTATTTGAGGACAGTATGAAGCCGATGGGACTGAGGGCTACGGAAAATTCGGAACGAGTGCGGCGATGTATCCCCGATAGCGGGAGAGGGTGCGGCGCCTCGTCGCCGATCCGTGGCGGGCTCCTGCGGATGATGTATCCTGAGAGTTCGGTTCAAGAGAGAGAGTTTTGCCGTGGCGGACGATCTATACGAGGTGCTGGGCGTCTCAAGGGACGCCTCCGGCGATGACATCAAGAAGGCCTATCGCAAGCTGGCCAAGAAATACCATCCCGACCTCAATCCGGGCGACCGGGCGGCCGAGGAGACCTTCAAGAAGATCCAGGCCGCCAACAACCTGCTCTCCGATCCCGAGAAGCGGCGGCAGTACGATGCCGGCGAGATCGACGCCGAGGGGAACGAGACGCCGCGGCACTATTACCGCGAATATGCCGAGGCGGGCGGGGAGCACCCTTACCGCTCGAGCGCGGGATACGAGGATATCAGCGACGTCTTCTCCGACCTCTTCCGCGCGCGCGGCAGGGGCGGTCCGGAGGGCGAGTTCCGGATGCGGGGCGGCGATGCGCGCTATTCCATCGAGGTGCCGTTCCTCGAGGCGGTGAACGGCGCGAAGAAGCGCGTCACTATGCCGAACGGCAAATCACTGGAGATCACCGTCCCGCCGGGCCTGCATGACGGACAGGTGCTCCGGCTGCGCGGCCAGGGCATGCCGGGATATGGCGGCGGCGAGGCGGGCGATGCCTATGTCGAGGTGCATGTCGCACCGCATCCGGGCTTCCGCCGCCATGGCAACAACATCCATGTCGAGCTGCCGATCGGGCTACACGAGGCCGTGCTCGGTGCGAAGGTCCGCGTGCCGACCGTGACCGGCGCCGTGACCATGACCGTTCCGCCCGGCTCCAATTCCGGGGATACGCTCAGGCTGCGCGGCAAGGGCGTGCCCGCCTCGGCCGGACGGCCTGCCGGCGACGAGGTGGTGACGCTGCGGGTCCGGCTGCCGGAGGAGCCGGACGAGGACTTGAAGAGTTTTCTGGCGGACTGGGCGAAAACCCATGCCTACGATCCGCGCAAAGGGACGGAGGGCTGAGCCATGCGGGAAGAAACAGAGATCCTCGATCTGTTTTCGGGCCTCCGCCGCGAGACCCTCCATCTCTGGATCGAGCGCGGCTGGCTCGCCCCGGCGCGCGCCGGCGGCGGCTACCGCTTCCGGGAAATCGACGTGGCCCGCCTGCGGCTCATATTCGAGTTTAGCACGGAGCTCGCGATGGACGACGAGGCGCTGGACGTGGTCCTGCCGCTGCTCGACCAGCTCCACGGCCTCCGCCGCGAACTGCAGCGCCTCGCCGGCGCGGTGAATGCCCAGCCCGAGGAGGTGCGCGCCCGGATCATGGCGCATCTCGACGAGGGCTGAGGGGAGTTCAGGGGCGTGGTCCCTTGATCCGGGAGATCCGCGTCAGAGCATCGCCTCGTACCTGCTGTTCACCAGGATCTCGGCGACCGTCGCACTGTTCGGCAGAGAGAGCGCGTAGGCGACGGTTTCGGCAATCGTCTCGGGCTCGATCTTGAACTGCCCCTCCGGCGCCGGAATGTGCTCCGTCATCCGGGTTTCCACGAGCCCCGGACAGACCGACGTCGCCCGGACCCCGTCGTCCCAGCCCGACTGGCGAATGGCCTGCGTCAGCGCCATGGCGGCAAACTTGGAGGCGGAATAGCCGAGGATCTCGTTCCGTAGCACGCGCTTGCCGCCAAGCGAGGCGATATTGATCACCCGGCCGGCGCCGGAGGTTCTCAGATGCGGCAGCGCGGCCCGCGCCAGCCAGAGCGGCCCCTTGAAATTGACCGAGAACATCCTGTCGAATTCCTCTTCCGTGCCGTGCTCGAGGGAGCCGCCGATCTCGATTCCGGCATTCAGCACGACGCCGTCGATGCGCCCGTAGCGGGCCATCGTGGCCTCGATCCAGCCAGCCGACGTTTCCAGCGCCTCCGCGTCCCAGTGATGCACCATCGGATCGCCGCCGATCTCCGCGAGCGGGATGGTCTCCGGGCGCCGGGCACCGAGACTGAGCGTGTAGCCCCGCGCGGCAAGACTCTTGGCGATCGCCAGCCCGATGCCCCGGTTGGCTCCGGTAACCAGAATGACCCGTCCTTCAGGCGACAGCATGATCTCTTCCTCCCGTGATCCCGACAAAGCGCATGCGCGCTGAATATACCCGTTTCAGCGGCGCGATGGCGCGCCGTCCGGACCGTCAGAGCGTGTCCGGCGAAACCTCGTTCTTCAGGGCGTCCCCGCGGAGGAACCGGGGCAGGTTGTCGAAGAACAGCTCGTCCCAGCGCGCCCGGACGCCGCTTCCGTTGAAGGAGGTGTGGGCGGTCAGGGTGATCTTCGGGTGCGCCCAGAGCGGATCGGAGGCCGGCAGCGGCTCCTGGTGGAAGACATCGAGCACGGCGCGGGAGAGCCGGCCGCTGTCGAGCGCCGCGATCAGCGCCGCATCCACGACCAGGCCGCCGCGCCCGATATTGACCAGCAGGCTTCCCTCCCTGGCGGCCTCGAAGAACCGTGTCCCCGCCATGCCGCGGGTCTCGTCGTTCAGCGCGCAGGCGAGCACGATGACATCGGCGTCGGGCAGGAAGGCGTCGATGTCGGAGAGCGTTCCCACGCGGTCGATGCCCTCGATGGCGCCCGGAGAGCGGCGGATGACGGAGATTTTGGCGTCGAAGGCCCGCGCCCGCCGCGCGATATTGCGGCCGATGGGGCCGTAGCCGAAGATCAGCCAGTTCGTGCCCGAGATCTCCCGGAACGGGGTTTTCTCCCAGGTCTTGGCTTCCTGCAGCTCCCGGCGCCGCTCCAGCGGGTGGAACGCGGCGAGCACGTTCGCCATGACATATTCCGAGATCGCAATCGCCTGCGCGTCCGAATTGCAGAGCCGGACGCCCCTCTGGCCGATCTGCTTGTAGAGCGGATTGTCGAGACCGGCATTGAAGGTCTGCATTACGCCGATGGAGCGGGTGCGGAGCGCCATCTTGAGCGCGGGCTCGACCAGCTTGTCGAAACTCAGGTCCGGGCTGAGCCAGAGGTAATCGATATCGGCCTCTTCGGGCGGAACCGTTTTGCCGCCGATCCTGTACTCGCCGGCCGCGGTGAAGGGGATGAGCGTGATGTCGAGATCGAGAGACTCAAGGCGGGGCGCCAGTCTCTCGATGGTCTTTTCGTAGATTGCGACGGAACGGGGCATTTTGCGGACTCTCATTGCTTAGTGCTGTAGAGATTTTCCGCCGAGCGAGGAAAAGTTTCTCAAGCAGGGGCGGCGCCAGATGGATGATGCTGGAATGGCATAGGCAGATCTGTCTTGGCTGACCTTACGGTATGGTTAATCTGGAAAGTCAAAGCGGAAATTGTCATTTTTCTGTTGCTTTTCCCCTAATGTTACTAGCTGCAGCTAATAGTCTAGACACCTCTTTCATAGGGGTGTTCGGAGGTTTACCGAAATCATAAGCTTCGGGCGATAAAGCCTCCACGAGAGTCTTTAGTTTTTCAGAATCGTAGACGATCAGTTCAATTGCATCGGCCTGAGAATCATATGCAGCCGCTAGCCGAGTTATATATCTGTAAAGATTAAAAAGAAGCCCTACAAGATAAAGTATTACGATGGCAAATCCTATTCGTACAAGCGTTGATTGCGCTGCAGAGTAAAAGAAATTTCTATCAGATACGGATTGGTCGGTGCTTTTTTCATTGGCCCGTCTTTCAATTATTGCCGACAATGAGACGGCTAGATTGTTATATCGAAGTATAAGTGATTTTATATCATTTTTTTCTTCTTCTTTTATTTTGCTATTCATATCTTTCAAAATATATGAATAGTTGATTTGCGGGACGGGGCCAGATCCTATATCACCCAATCCACTAATTTCTGATGAAATACCGATTGAATGGAATGCTTCAGAAAGTTGAAGGGAAGCGTTATTTATTTTTTCCCTAACATCAGATTCTTCTTGAATTAGTCGTCCAATTCCACTCGTGGGTGCGGCAAGGCTCGTTTCTTGAAGGGTTCTCAATATTATAGCTGAAAGGCCTATTATTAAGGCAACTATAAATATAAGTATAATATATGCAGAAATTCTTGAATAAAGTGCTCTTTGTCGCAATTTATCTGAAACGGGATCTGATTTTATTATATAATTTTCACTTCGATTATTGGTGTCGTTGGTTTTTTGTCTTTTTCTTGCTGTGTTTGTCTGTGTGTGATTTTCAATAAGTGATGATAGTTTTTTTATGAATGCCCGAATTTTTTCGTTGAAACTTGCCAGGATAAATAGAATGGGTATGTCAACAAGATACTCGGGGGCAATATTAGATATTTGAAGTATTCCAGTATCATGTAATGCATTTTCGATGGGAGATATTCCGTATGGCGCGATATGAAAAAGATAAGAGAATGTAATAAAAAGTATGAATTCACTTTTTCTGGAATTAATTTTATCTAAAGGGCTCGGCGATTCTAAGATACGAGTAATGCCTTTGAGTCCGTAAAATGCGTAAAGAAAATAAATAGATATTCCAATTAATGATATAATACTTCCTATTATTGTTTCATTTCTTTCAATTCCTGAATCAAGAAATTGTCCAAACGAGAAAAATCCTATAAATATTGATGAGGCAATGAATGGAATTGATCTAATTATTATTAATAAAAAAACAAAATATATTAGGAGTTGTGGAATATTGTGCTGAGAAATATTTTTTTTTGTTTTTAATATCATTTTGATCCTCGGTATTTTCTTAATTTATTTCACTGAGGCGTCTCTAAGTGTTCCGCTGCTACACTCTGCAATCAAATTACGAATCATAGGGGACAATTGAGGATAGCAAAATTGCGGCTTTTCGTCGTCAGGATAATCGCGTCATCCGAGGGCTGTGCCGGCGGATAAATTGAACTCTGATTGCAAAAGCGTCTGCCACTGGTTCAATTGAGGCAGGTTCGACTTTCGGATCTATGACGCGTGAAGAACCAATGGTGGGCGCGGCTGGGATTGAACCAGCGACCCCTGCCGTGTGAAGACAGTGCTCTCCCGCTGAGCTACGCGCCCGTCGCTTGGTGGAGGGCTCTCTTAAGGGGCCCGATCCCGCCTGTCAAGCAAGTGATGCGAGGGCGTCCGGCAAATCGCGGAAACGGTCGAGCCGGGCACTCGCCGGGATCTCGTCGAGCGGGGTGCGGGCATAGCCGTAGGTCATCAGGATGAAGGGCATGCCGGCGCCGCGGCCGGAATGGGAATCGTGCTCGTTGTCGCCGACCATGCAGGCCGCTTCGGGCGCAATGCCGAGCCGCTCCAGCACCGCCGCCGGATGGGCCGGGTCGGGTTTCCTGACCGGGAGCGTGTCGCCGCCGACAATGGCTTCGAAGAGATGGTCGAGACCGAGCAGGGCGAGCACCTTGTGGGTGGCGCGCTCGGGCTTGTTGGTGCAGATCCCGAGGCGGTATCCGGCAGCCTTCAGCGCTTCCAGCGTTTCCGGTACATCCGGATAGGGGTGGGTGCGGTCGCTCGCATGGGCCTCGTAGAGCGCGATGAAACGTTCCGTCGCCGCCGTGAGGGCCTCCGGCTCGAGCGTCACGCCGCGTTCGGCCAGCGCGCGCCGGACGAAGACCTGGCCGCCGTCGCCGACGAAGGAGCGCGCGGTGGCGAGGTCGATCGGGTCGAGCCCGCGCTCGGCGAGCAGCATGTTGCCGGCGGCGTGAAGGTCGGGCACCGAGTCGATCAGGGTGCCGTCGAGATCGAAGACGATGGCGGAGAGTTTACGGGACATGGGACGCGGCCGGAGCGGTTGCGGGTGATCTTCGCCTATAGCATGGCGCCGCGCCTTCGCGGTGCCCGATTTTCATGGTGCGGATACCAGATGAGGGAGCGTCGCCCGCCCGGACGGCAAGTTGTTGTGAAAGGTAAGAAAACGTGACTGTCTTGGCCGGGGGCGCTATGGCATTTTCGCATGCAGATTTAACCCTTGTTCTTCACACGCAGCGCAGTTGAGTCATGAACGATCCCGTCGCCGTCGTCGTCCTTGCCGCGGGCAAGGGCACAAGGATGAAGTCGGACCTGCCGAAGGTCCTGCACACTATCGCCGGGCGGCCGATGCTGCATCATGTGCTGGCGGCGACGGAACCGCTGCAGCCGGCGCGCCGGGTCGTCGTGCTCTCGCCCGGGCAGGACGCGGTCGCGGCCAGCATCGCGCCGATCCCGACGGCGATCCAGCATCCGCCGCGCGGCACAGGCGACGCGGTGCGCGCGGCGAAGGCGGAGCTGGAAGGTTTCACCGGCACCGTGCTCGTGCTGTTCGGCGACACGCCGCTGCTGACGCCGGAAACGCTCGGCCAGATGGTGGCGATGACGGAGGGCCCGGACGGCGCGGCGTTCGTCATTCTCGGCTTCGAGCTCGACAGTCCGGGCCGCTACGCCCGGCTGGTGCTGGACGAGGCGGGGAACCTCAAAAAGATCATCGAGGCGCCGGATCTGAAGGGCGACGAGGTCGATATCAAGCTCTGCAACGGCGGCGCGCTCGCGGTCGACGGCAGCCGGCTCTTCGACTGGCTCGACCGGCTGGAGCCGCATAATGCGCAGGGCGAGTTCTACCTCTTCGACCTGCTCGATTTCGTGCATGAGGAAGGCCGCAAGGCAGGCGTCGTCTGGATCGATCCGGTCGACACGATGGGCGTCGATTCCCGTGCCGGGCTCGCCGCCGCCGAGGCGAAGATGCAGGACCGTCTGCGCCGCCGGGTGATGGACGAGGGCGTGACGCTGGTCGCGCCGGAGACCGTCTTCCTCAGCTTCGACACGGTGATCGGCCAGGACAGCGTGGTGCAGCCGCACTGCGTTTTCGGTCCCGGCGTGAAGATCGGCCCCAAGGTCGAGATCAAGAGCTTCTCGCATCTGGAAGGCGCGACGGTGGGGATCGGTTCGCGCATCGGGCCCTATGCACGGCTCCGGCCCGGTGCAGAACTTGGTGAGCGCGTGCATGTCGGCAATTTCGTCGAGGTGAAGAACGCGCATTTCGGCGACGGCGCGAAGGCCAATCACCTGAGCTATGTCGGCGACGCCGAGGTCGGCGCGGGCGCCAACATCGGCGCCGGCACCATCACCTGCAACTATGACGGTTTCGAGAAGCACCTGACGGAGATCGGCGCCGGTGCCTTCATCGGCTCCAACACGGCCCTCGTGGCACCGGTCCGGATCGGCGAGGGGGCTCTGGTCGGCGCCGGCAGCACGGTTACCGAAGATGTCGGCGCGAACGACATCGTGGCGGTGCGCGGCACGCGCAAAGTCGCGCCGGGCGCGGCCGTGCGCTATCGCGAGACGCGGGCGGCGCGCAAGGCCGCCAAGAAGAAAGACACCTGAGAAGAAGGGACGCCCGCTCATGTGCGGCATCATCGGAATGATCGCGAACCGGCCGGTGGCCGAACATATCGTCGACGCGCTGAAGCGGCTGGAATATCGCGGCTACGATTCCGCGGGCGTCGCGACGCTCGACGGCGGTCCGGCGGAGCGGCGGCGGGCCGAAGGCAAGCTGTTCAATCTCGAGAAGAATATCGACGCCTCCCCGCTCGGCGGCGCCATCGGCATCGGCCATACCCGCTGGGCGACGCACGGCGCGCCGACGGCGAACAACGCCCATCCGCACCGCGCCGGGCGGGTCAGCATCGTCCATAACGGCATCATCGAGAATTTCCAGGAACTGGCGGCCGAGCTCGCCGCCTCCGGGATCGTGCCCGAGAGCGAGACCGATACCGAGATCGTCGCGCTGTTCTTCAACAAGCTGCTGGAGGACGGGCTGACGCCAGAGGCGGCGATGGAGAAGGTTGCCGAACGGGTGACGGGAGCCTATGCGCTGGTCCTGATGATCGACGGCGAGGAAGACCTGCTGCTCTGCGCCCGCCGCGCTTCGCCGCTCGCCATCGGCTATGGCGAGGGGGAGATGTTCATCGGCTCCGACGCGCTCGCGCTCGCGCCCTTCACCCGCAAGATCTCCTATCTCGAGGATGGCGACTGGGCGCTGATCCGCCGCGCCGGGGCCGAGATCCACGACGAGACAGGCGCGAAGGTCGAGCGTCCGGTGAAATTGACCGAGGCGACCGGCGCGCTGATCGGCAAGGGTAATTACCGGCATTTCATGGAGAAGGAGATCCACGAGCAGCCGGAGGTGATGGGCTACACGCTGTTCCACTATTACCGCAGCGCCGACCGCTCGATCTCCCTGCCGGAGCTGCCGTTCGACCCGGCGACGCTGCCGAAGTTGACCATCGTCGCCGCGGGCACGAGCTTCTATGCCGGCATGGTGGCGAAATACTGGTTCGAGACTCTGGCGCGCATTCCGGTCGAGATCGATATCGCGTCCGAGTTCCGCTACCGCAACCCGGTGATGCCGGAAGGCGGCGCCGCGCTCTTCATCTCGCAGTCGGGCGAGAGCCTGGATACGCTGATGGCGCTCCGCCATGCGCGCGAGGGCGGCCAGCATATTGTCGCGCTGGTGAACCAGCCGGAGAGCACCATCGCGCGGGAAAGCGACGTGGTGCTGGAAACGCTGGCGGGGCCGGAGATCTGCGTTGCCTCGACCAAGGCCTTCACCACCCAGCTCGTCGCGCTCCTCACGGTCGCGGTCGATTTCGCCCGCCGGCGGAAGAGCGCGCCGGCGGAGCAACTCGACAAGGTGATGGACAGTCTCGTGCATCTCCCGGCACAGATCGGCGAGGTGCTGAAGGAGACCGAACGCTACCTGCCGGTCAGCCACGAGCTCTCCAAGGTGCGCGACGTGCTCTATCTCGGCCGCGGCCTCTCCTATCCGATCGCCATGGAAGGCGCGCTGAAGCTGAAGGAGCTGAGCTACATCCACGCCGAAGGTTACGCCGCCGGCGAGATGAAGCACGGGCCGATCGCGCTTCTGGAAGAGGGCGTGCCGGTGATCATGGTGGCGCCGATGGACCCCTGGTTCGAGAAGGTGGCGAGCAACGCCATGGAGGTCCGGGCCCGCGGCGGGCGCGTGATCCTGCTCTCCAACAAGAGCGGGATCGACCGGCTCGGCGACCTCGCGAGCTGGTCCTTCGAGCTGCCCGCATGCGACCCGATGGTGGCGCCGATCCTCTACACGATCCCGGTGCAGCTGCTCTCCTATTTCACCGCGGCGGAGAAGGGGACCGACGTCGATCAGCCGCGAAACCTTGCGAAGAGCGTGACGGTGGAGTGAGGTGAGGGCGGGACTTTAGTGCGGGAACACTACCTGCTCGTGTGCTACGGTCGCCTTGGATTTGTAACCAGAATTTGTGGTGCCAATGCAGGTCGATATCTCCGAGTTCAAAGACATTCTTGATGTCAGCTGGCAAACGACGTCGGAAATACATTGGCTCATCGAGCAATTGATCGCGCTGCAGCCGAAGAGAGTGCTCGAGATCGGCGTCGCTCAAGGCGGGACAACCGGGCTGTTCAGCCGGATCGTCGGTCCTGACGGCATCGTGGTCGCGCTCGACATCACGGACGAACTCGTCGACCCACGGATCCGTGCCCTCGAGAATATCAGCTTTCAGATCGGTGATTCGCACGATCCGGCAATGCTGGAAGCCGTCCGCGCCGTGTCGCCCGAATTTGATTTCATGCTGATCGACGGCGATCACAGTGTCGACGGTGTCATACAAGACACGGAAATGTATCTCCCTCTGTTGCGGGAGGGCGGTCTGGTGGTCTGGCATGACGTTCGCCTCGACTCGGGCGAAGGCATCAAACAGGTCTGGTATCGGGATTTCCGAAGGAAACTGCTCGGGTCCTTCGAGGTCTATGCGCAGCCCTACAACAACGGGTACGGCGTATGGCAGAAGACCTCTCTCACCGTCGACGCGTTTGAAGCGGAGGCTCTTCAGGCGCTTCAGGCCGGCCGAGGGCGGGTCGAGGATTTCCGGCGTATCCTGAAGAACGACTGCTACCGCCTCAAATCCTGGGAAGCGTTGAAGGCTCTGGCGGAGCAAACCGGCGACGATGCGCTTCAGCGAGAAGCGTCTGTTGCGCTGGCGCTGCTCCCGCCCCATTCGCCGGAATGCGTTCGCGCACTCGTCCCGGACGGAGCCGCTTCCGATGATCCGGTCCTGGCGGCGGGGCTCGATGCCTTGAGCCGCGAGCATACAGGGGAAGAGGGCCCGGCCATTGATTGGGCCGTGGCGATGGCGGCGAGTGCCGCCGGATTTCATGATGTCGCCGAGGCGCGGATCGACCGGGCGCAGGCGTCGGATGCAGACAATCTCGGCTTGCTGCTTGACAGGATCGAGATCCTGGAACGAAGCGATGCGCTGATTTCGGACGTCGTAGCGGCGGTGGGCGATGCGGTTGAAGCATCGGCCGGCACGGCTCAGGAAGCCGGAGCGGAGGCCCGGCTGCAGGACGCCATGCGCCGAGCGCTCTCGGCCTGCTACCTTCTGCAGAGATATTCCGGCCCGGCGCCGTTGCTGGAGGCATGCCTCCAGTCCAGACCGGACCTTGCCCCCTTGTTGGCCGAAATATTGCTCTATCTGTGCACCATGACCGTGAAATTGCGGGTCCATCGCGACCAGGTGATGGAATTCTACCTCTCCTATCTGAAGCGATCCGTCGAAACAGCCGGTGCTCAACTTGCGCCGGAGCATCGACGGAATTCGGAACTTTTCCTCTCGGGAGCGTGGCGCGCGCATCAGAGCGCGGCAACAGGATGAACGGCATGAACCGAATTCAGGATTTGATCACCAGCTTCGCCGAGGGGGGCGCGGCAGAGCTGCTCGCCTGCATCGACACTCTGGACGACCAGACGGTGCTGACGACGGTCGGCGCGGCGGTTTCCGGCGGGTTGTCGGATGCCTCCGCGCGTGCGGTGCGTGCGATCGGCCATCACCTGCTCCATACGGACCGCATGGAGCCGGCGCTCACGCTTTTCGCGACGATGATCCAGTCACCTTATCTGACCCGCGGGGACGTATATGCGCTGGGTCACACGTTGATAGGCTACAGCGGTCTCTGGACCAATCCCGACCTCGCGGCGAATGCCGTGACGGTCATGTCCATTCTCACCAAGCTGGACGAGAATGACTTCGATGCATGGATGAATGTCGCTGGCGTCTGGCTGGACACGCCTGTGGAATATGTCCGTGCAGGAGACCTGAAGGCAGCCGTCGAGGCATGCAAGCGGATTCGCCCTCAATCTGCCGAGGCTCACTATGTCGCGGGGATGTACGAACAGCAGTTCGGCGACCTTCGGTCCGCCGTCGGGGAATACGAAACGGCCCTCGAACTCGACCCCGGCCACGTGGCGGCGCGCTTTCGCCTCTGGCAGATGGCGAGAGCACGGGGAGACAGGCGGGTCGCGGATCTGGAACTCCAGGTCGATGATCGCGCCGGCGATATCGACGTCCCCGCCGACGCGGAGGACGCTGCGCGCCACGCTTACAAGACGTTTGGCGGCACGGTCTTGCGGGGGGCCCTCTCCCAGACCGGTTTTGACAGTCTGATAACCGATCTCGAGCCATGGCTCCGCAAGTACATGGCGGAAGAGCACAGGAGTTCGGTCGGCTTCAAAAAAGCGTCTGAGTCGGTCCAGGCGCGTCTTCTGGAAATTCTAAACGGCGAGTCCATCGGTAAACATGTTCTGCAAGCGCTCGGCCGGTGGGGCGGAAAGGGATGGAAGCCCCACAAACATGGTCAATGGCTGCTTCAGTGGCATGAGCCGTCGGATCCCAAGCCGACCTCGCTGCATCAGGACTACCCCGTCTACGCGGACAATGCAGACTGGTTCACGATCTGGATGCCGTTCGTCGAGTGCGGGCCGGGGATCGCCCCGGGGCTTGAGGTTCTGCCCGTCCGCGTCAATCACCCGATCCATTTTGTCAGAGAGCGGGGGCAATACATCAACCCGGTTCCTCTTGAAGATGCCGTCGAATACTTCGCGCCTTTCATGGTCAGACCGACTTTCGAGCCTGGCGATATTCTGGTGTTCGACAAGACTTCGATCCACAGGACCTATACGGAACGTAACCTCGTCCGGAATCGTGTCAGCTTCGATTCCCGCTTCCAGGTTGGTGCTTCTCCCAGGGGATATCCGGAGGAAACGGCCGCGGTCGCCTGATCCGAGGCCGAAGAGCGGTTCGGCGGCAATCCTTGCGAAGAGTGTGACGGTGGAGTAGGGCCTTAACCTCGGATTTGGGTACGAGGGGGCGGCCAAGGTGAAGATCGAACGGGAACTGACGGCGCCGGAGCTGCTGCGCCAGCACGCATCGCACGCGACCCTTGGGGGCGTCTGGCCATCGGCGCTGGAAGCCGGCTTTCCGACGGCGATGGCGGAGGCGGCGCTCGCCGAAATCTCTTCCTGGCCGGGCTATGCCGCAACGCCGTTGGTCGAACTCGACGGGCTCGCCGCGCATCTCGGCGTCGGTTCCGTGATCTACAAGGACGAGGGGCCGCGCTTCGGGCTCGGCAGCTTCAAGGCGTTGGGCGGGGCTTACGCGGTCATGCTGCTGGCGCGGAAATGGCTGGTGGAACAGGGCCACGGCGACGCCGCGCTGGCGGACATCCGCTCCGGAAAATATGCCGGCGCGCTGACGGATCTCACCGTCACCTGCGCCACCGACGGCAATCACGGTCGCTCGGTTTCCTGGGGCGCCCAGATGGCGGGCTGCCGCTGTGTCATCTTCATCCATGCCGAGGTCAGCGAGGGTCGGAAAGCGGCGATGGAGGGCTTCGGCGCCGAGGTTCGCCGGATCGCGGGCGATTACGATGAATCGCTGAAGCATTGCGAGCGGGAGGCCAAGGCGAACGGCTGGTTCGTCGTCTCCGACGCTTCCTATCCGGGCTACATGGACATCCCGCGCGACGTGATGGCGGGTTACACGGTGATCGCGAGCGAGGTGCTGGCGCAGACGGACGCCGCGCCGACCCACATGTTCGTGCAGGCCGGTGTCGGCGGCTTCGCCGCCGCGATGGTCGCGCGCTTCTGGCAGCGTCTCGGCGCCGCCGCGCCGCGCACGGTGATCGTCGAGCCGGATCTTGCGGCATGCGCCATCGAGAGCGCGCGGCAGGACAAGCCGGCGATCGTGCCGATCCACGAGGAAACCCTTATGGCCGGCCTCTCCTGCGGGGAAATGTCGCTCGTCGCCTGGCCGATCCTGTCCGGCGGCTGCTCCGACTATGTCACAGTCGGCGAGGAGGGCGTCGGCCCGGCCATGCGCCTGCTCGCGTCCGGCGAAGCCGGGGCGAAGGTCACCGCCGGCGAGTCCGGCGTCGCCGGCTTGCTCGGCCTGATGGCGGTGGCGGCGCACCCGGAGCTGAAGGAGCGGATCGGGCTCGGCCCCGAGAGCCGCGTGCTGCTGATCGGCAGCGAGGGCGCGACCGATCCCGAGATCTACAAATCCATCGTCGGCGATCTCGCCGCGTGAGCGCGCAGCGCGGTTTCCCCGCCGCCGAGTTCGGGGCGCGGCTGGAGCGCGCGCAGCGGCAGATGGCGGCGGCCGGGCTCGACCTTCTGCTGCTCACGACCGAGCCGGACGTGCGCTATTTCAGCGGCTTCCTGACCCAGTTCTGGCAGAGCCCGACGCGACCCTGGTTCCTGCTCGTGCCTGCCGAGGGGAAGCCGGTCGCGGTCATTCCAGGCATCGGTGCGCCGGCGATGGAGCGGACCTGGATCGAGGATATTCGCACCTGGGCCTCGCCCAATCCGGCGGACGAGGGGCTGTCGCTCCTCGCGGAGACGGTGCGGGAGCTCGCTGGCGAGGCGCCGCGGATCGGCATCCCGTCCGGCCCGGAGACCCATCTCCGCCTGCCGCTCGCGGAATATGACAGGCTGCGCGGCCTGCTTGGCGGAGCAACGTTCCGCGATGATGCGGGCATCGTCCGGGCGCTCCGGATCGTGAAGTCCGAGGCCGAGATCGCCAAGATCGGGACAGCTTGCGAGATCGTCTCGGGCGTCTTCGAGGACTGGTCCGGCTGGCTCGCGCCGGGTATGAGCGAACGGGAGATCTTCCGCCGCTTCAAGATCGCCTGCCTCGAGGCCGGCGCGGACGATGTCTCCTATCTCGTCGGCGGCGCCGGGCCAGATGGCTACGGCGACATCATCTCGCCGCCTTCGGAACGGGAGGTGCAGGACGGCGACGTGCTGATCCTCGATACCGGCACGCTCTATGACGGCTATTTCTGCGATTTCGACCGCAATTACGCCATCGGCGTGCCGTCGGACGCGGTGGCGCGCGCCTATCGCACGGTCTTCGCGGCGACGGAGGCGGGGCTCGAAGCAGCGCGGCCGGGCGCGACCTGCGCCGACCTTTTCAATGCCATGGCGGGCGTGCTCTCCGCAGACGGCGCGGGGGCGGGCAATGTCGGCCGCATCGGCCACGGGCTCGGTACGGTGCTGACCGAATGGCCGTCGATCACAGCGAGCGACCGGACGGAACTCGTCCCGGGCATGGTGCTGACGCTCGAGCCGGGTCTCGAATACGCGCCGGGGCTGATGATGGTGCATGAGGAGAACATCGTGATCCGCGACGGCGGCGCCGAGTTGCTGACACGCCGCGCGCCGCGCGACATTCCGGTCGTCACCTGAGCCACGGGCGGTCCGCCCGCACCCATTGATCCGATCTCCGCGAGGGTCCATGTTCAAACCTCACACTAAGACGAGGAGAGCAAAATGAGGGATCTTGAGATCGATGCGGACCTTCCCTGGCGCCATCGGCTCGGCCTGATCGTCCTCAAGACCGACGAGACCATCGAGCAGGACTTCCGGCGCTTCGCGTCCGATCCTTCGATCGCGCTCTATCACACGCGCATCGAGAGCGCGCCGAACGTGACGCCGGAGACGCTGCGCCAGATGGCGGCGCGGATCCCGGGCGCAGCGGCGCTGCTTCCGGACGACACGCCGCTTGCCGTGATCGGCTACGGCTGCACCTCGGCCTCGACCGTGCTCGGCGAGGCGCGGGTGGCCGAACTCGTCCAGTCCATTCATCCGAGAGCGATTGTCACCAATCCGCTTTCGGCGCTGAAGGCCGCGGCACGGGCGCTCGGCGTTTCCAGGCTCGGCCTCGTCAGCCCCTATATCCGTTCGGTCACCGATGCGCTCGAGGCTGAAATGCAGAAGAGCGGCATGCCGTTCGTCGCGGCGACCGTGTTCGGCCAGGAGGAGGAGCGCGTCGTTGCCCGCATCGCCCTTTCCTCGATCAGGGAAGCGGCGGAGGATCTCTCGCGCGATAATACCGTCGAGGCAATTTTCGCTTCCTGCACGAACCTGCGTGCGGCGAGCGTCATCGCGGAGACAGAGCGCAGCACGGGCAAGCCGTTCCTCTGCAGCAACCAGGTTCTGGCCTGGCACATGATGCGGCTCGCGGGGATCACGCGTCCTGTCCCGGAGCTTGGGCGGCTCGGAAGCGTTCAGCTTGCTGGACAGGCGGACACGGTGCGCGAACACGTCGCCTGATCCGGCGTGCAAAACCCGCGTTTCGAAATCATTTCAGTGTCCCGGCGGCACCTTCTCAAGCTGAGGAGCCGGGACTAGTATCCGCCAACCGCCGCCGCGGACCGGGAGAGGGTCGCGGACGGATGACAAGGGTAAGGAGCACTCTCATGGATATCAGAAGCAAACTCGCGGATCCGTCGCTGTTCCGGGAGCAGTGCTATATTGACGGCGAATGGGTCGACGCGGATGGCGGCGGCAAGGTCGAGGTCACGGATCCGGCGACCGGCGAGCTGGTCGGGACCATCCCCGACATGGGCGCCGACGAGACCCGGCGCGCGATCGAGGCCGCGAACGCGGCCTGGCCGGCCTGGCGCAAGAAGACGGCGAAGGAGCGCTCCGCCATCCTGCGCAAATGGTTCGACCTGATGATGGCGAACCAGAAGGACCTCGCGATCATCATGACCGCCGAGCAGGGCAAGCCGGTGGCCGAGGCCATGGGCGAGATCGCCTATGGCGCCTCCTACATCGAGTATTACGCCGAGGAAGCGAAGCGCATCACCGGCGACGTGATTCCGGCCATGGCCGCCGACAAGCGCATCGTCGTCATCAAGCAGCCGGTCGGCGTCGTCGGCTCGATCACGCCCTGGAACTTCCCGAACGCGATGATCACCCGCAAGGCGGCTCCGGCGCTTGCGGCGGGCTGCACCTTCGTCTCCAAGCCGGCCAAGATGACGCCGTTCTCGGCTATCGCCATCGCCGTGCTTGCGGAGCGCGCAGGTGTGCCGAAGGGCGTCTTCAACGTGGTCTGCGGCGCCAGCTCGTCCGCCATCGGCAACGAACTGACCCACAGCCCGATCGTCCGCAAGATCACCTTCACCGGCTCGACCGAGGTCGGCAAGAAGCTGATCGCTCAGTCCGCATCGACGGTGAAGAAGGTCTCGATGGAACTCGGCGGCAACGCCCCGCTCATCATCTTCGACGACGCGAATATCGAGGAAGCGGTGAAGGGCGCCATCGCCTCCAAGTACCGCAATGCCGGCCAGACCTGCGTCTGCGCCAACCGCATCTTCGTGCAGGACGGCATCTATGACGAGTTCGCCAAGCGCTTCGCCGAAGCCGCCGCGTCCATGAAGATGGGCAACGGATTCGACGAGGGCGTGGTGCTCGGCCCGCTGGTCGAGGCAGCCGCAGTCGACAAGGTCGAGGAGCATGTGCAGGACGCCGTCGCCAAGGGCGCCAAGGTGGCCACGGGCGGCTCCCGCAGCAATATCGGCGCGCTGTTCTACGAGCCGACCGTGCTGACCGGCGCCACCCGCGACATGGCGATCTTCCGCGAGGAGACCTTCGGCCCGGTCGCTCCGCTCTTCCGCTTCAAGACCGAGGACGAGGTGATCGAGATGGCGAATGACACCGAGTTTGGTCTCGCCTCCTACTTCTATGCCCGCGATCTCGGCCGCGTCTGGCGCGTCGCCGAGGCGCTGGAATACGGCATGGTCGCGATCAACGAGGGCATCCTCTCCTCCGAGCTGGCGCCGTTCGGCGGCGTCAAGGAGTCCGGTCTCGGCCGAGAGGGCTCGAAATACGGCATGGATGACTATCTCGAGATCAAATACATGCTGATGGGCGGCCTGAACGGCTGATCCTGCTATCAGGGCGAGCGAAAAGGCGGCTTCGGCCGCCTTTTCTTTTACCTACGCCTCCACCCTCAGGAACCCCGCCAGTCCCGTCTTCTGGTGCTCGATGACGTGGCAGTGGAAGGCCCAGTCGCCGGGATTGTCGGCGACGAGGGCGACTTCCATGGTTTCCTCGGCCCGCAGCAGGGCCGTGTCGGTCCAGAGCGGCTGGATCTCCCGCTTGTTCGAGCGGAGCAGGCGGAAGGCCAGGCCGTGCAGGTGGATCGGGTGGTCATACGGCGTCTCGTTGCGCAGGCGCAGGATGTAGCTTTTCCCCTGTTTCATCAGGCCGAGCGGAGCGAGGGGATCAGGGAAGTCGCCCTGCCACGCGACCCGGTTGATCGACCAGAAGAGATAGCCGAGGCTGCCGCAGATCGGGTTTGCCGGGGCATCGCCGCCGGGCGCCCAGCCGAAGACGTAGTCCTGCAGCTCGGCATTGGCGAGATCCGGTTCGGCGACCGGGTTCGGGGCGAGCGGCTTCAGCTCGGCGAGCTGCCGTTTCGCGCTCGTGCCGGTCGCGCGGAAGCGGGCGAGGCGGACCGGGCCGGACGGCCGCTCAAGGATCAGTTCCACCTCCTCGCCCTCGCGATCGGGCACGCGGAGCGTGACGTCGGCGCGCTGTCCGGGTCCCATCTCGATCTTCTCTGCGGCCAAGGGAACGGGAAGCGCATGGGAGTCGAGCGCGATGACCCGCGCCTCTCCACCCTTCACCGTGTAATGCGCGACCCGCGTCAGGTCGGTCACCGCCATCCGCAGGCGGACCAGCGTGCCCGCCGCGAGGTCGTAGACCGGATCGACCTGCCAGTTGACCGTGTTCACCGTGCCGAGCGTGCCGCCGCGCGCTGTGTTGCGGGCCTTGTAGAATTCGAGGAACTGGCCCTCGCTGCCGATCCGGAAGTCGCGGATATTGAGCGGCAGGTCACGGTCGAAACCCGGATCCTCCGCGTCCTCGACCACCAGCATGCCGGTCATCCCGCGGGCCATCTGTGCCAGCGTGTTGCAATGCGGGTGGTACCAGAAGGTGCCCGCGTCGGGCGGGGTGAAGTTGTAGCGGAAGCTGGTGCCGTCCCTGATCGGGTCCTGCGTCAGATAGGGGACGCCGTCCATCGCATTGTCGATCCGGAGGCCGTGCCAGTGCACGGTGGTGTCCTCGCCGAGCCGGTTGTCGACCGCGACGGCGAAGCGTTCGCCCTGGCGCATGCGGATCACCGGTGGCGGGCCGTCGGCGGCGAAGCTCATCATGTCCGGTGTCGGCTTGCCCTTCACGATTTCGTGGGTGAGACGGCTGATCTCGATACGCTCGTCGACGGCGGCGAAGACCCGGTGCGCGGCAAGGGCGGTCAGGCCCGAAGCGCCGGCAAGCGCGGCGGAGCCGATCAGAAGATCGCGGCGGGTGATGCCACTCATCCGGAAAGCCTTTCAAATCTCCTATGTGCGGCCAGAGCTTAGTCTTCCCCGAGGAGGGAGCAAGGGTGGGGTGTCGGGCATTTGGCCGCAGTGCCGCGCACGCGCGGGAGAGTTGGACGGCGGTAGGTCCCGATCCGTTGACTGTCCCATGCCGGACAGGCATCAATGGACTTCCTATCTGATCGGTCGAACAAGTATTCGACGAAAACAGTCCGAGCCTGGAGCGAACCCCGTGTCCGATTACGATTTCGACCTTATCACCATTGGCGCCGGGTCCGGCGGCGTGCGCGCGAGCCGTCTTGCCGCGTCCTTCGGCGCGAAAGTCGCTGTCATCGAGGAAGTGCGCGAGGGCGGGACCTGCGTGCTGCGCGGCTGTGTTCCGAAGAAGCTCTTCGTCTACGGCTCGCATTTCGGCCACGATCTTGAGGATGGAGCGGGCTACGGCTGGTCGGCGGAGAATGTCTCCCATGACTGGCCGAAGATGATCGCGGCCAAGGAGAAGGAGCTCGACCGGCTGCACGGAATCTATGTGAACCTGCTGGAGAATGCCGGCGCGACCCGGATCCATGGGCGCGGGACGGTGATCGATGCCCATACGGTCGCGGTCGGCGACAAGCGCTACACGGCCGAGAAGATCCTGATCGCCGTCGGCGGCTGGCCGAGCATTCCGGAGAGCGTCGAGGGCAAGGAGCATGTCATCACCTCGAACGAGGCGCTGGAGCTGTCGGAGCGTCCGGACCGCATCGTCATCGTCGGCTCCGGCTTTATCGCCGTCGAGTTCGCCGGGATCTTCAATTCCTTCGGCTCCGAGACCCATCTCGTCTACCGCGCCGACAAGGTGCTGCGCGGCTTCGACGAGGATGTGCGGAACACCCTGACCGAGGAGATGACCAAGAAGGGCATGCATCTCCATCCGGGCGTGCTGCCGGCGCGCATCGAGAAGGCGGGCGGCGCCTACAAGGTGCACATGAACGACGGCTCCGTGATCGAGGCGGATCAGGTCATGTATGCGACCGGGCGGCATCCGAACACCAATGGCCTCGGCCTCGCGGAGGCTGGCGTCGAGCTGGATCGCAACGGCGCGGTGAAGGTGAACGAATGGTCCCAGACCTCGGTGCCGAGCATCTTCGCGGTCGGCGACGTGACCAACCGGATCAACCTGACGCCGGTCGCCATCGCAGAGGGCCATTGTTTCGCCGAGACCCAGTTCAACAACAATCCGCGGCAGGCCGATCACAGCGACGTGCCGAGCGCCGTTTTCAGCCAGCCGCCGATCGGGACGGTCGGGCTGACGGAGGCCGAGGCGCGCGAGACCTACGGCGCGGTGGATGTCTATGTCGCTGGCTTCCGGCCGATGAAATACACGCTGACGGACAATCCGGAGCGCGGCATGCAGAAGCTGATCGTGGACCGCGCCTCCGACCGGGTGGTCGGCGCGCACATGGTCGGACTCGATGCCCCGGAGATCATCCAGGGCATCGGCATCGCCATCAAGGCGGGCGCGACCAAGGCGGAGTTCGACGCCACCATCGGCATCCATCCGACGGCGGCGGAGGAATTCGTCACCATGCGCACCAAGCGTCCGGACCCGGAGGAGCGTCAGGCGGCGGAGTAGAGAGCGCTTAGCCGCCGTTCGGCTTAGGTTTCAGCGTCCGGATGAAGGCAACGAGTGCCGCCATGTCCCGGTCGTTGATCGAGGCATAGTAATGCACACCCATCGGCGGGAATATGCGGGAGCCGTCGGGCCGGACGCCGGTCCGGATCACGGTCGCGAGCTCGGCATCGCTGTAATCCGCGACGCGCCCATCGGGATGCGGCGTGATGTTGCTTGCGACGGAGATTCCCCACGGACCTTCGAACTTCAGTCCTCCGGCGCCAGTCTGGCTATCGTAATCGAACCGTCCGGCGACCATGGGCGTGTGGCATTCGAGGCAATGCCCTGCCGGGCCGGCGAGATAGGCCCCGTAATCGATGATGTTCTCGGGGCGCGGTTCCGGAACCTCGGCGACAGGAGGGCCGTAGGCCGGCGGCAGCGGGATGCGGTATTCGGATTTCGGCACCGCGTTCGAGACCGCCGGGACCTGCATGACGTAGGTCGCGATCGCTTCGACGTCCCTGTCGGACAGATGGCGGTACATGGAGAACGGCATCGGCGGGCCGATCAGGCTGCCGTCCGGGCGGATACCCTCGCGGATCGCGCGGATGAGCTCCGCCTTGCTCCAGTTCCCGATCCCGGTTGCCTTGTCCGGCGTGATGTTGGGTGCGAATGCGGTGAATTCGGGCATGTCCGCGATGATCGTTCCGGCAAACTCCCGCCCCGGCGCCGGTCCCCCGGGTGTCTGGGGCGTATGGCAGTTGCCGCAGGCGACGATGCCGTTCACGAGATAGGTGCCGCGTTCCAGGAGCGTTTCGGCGACCGAATGGCTGACCGTTGCAGCCAGAATGACCGCCGCCAGGAGCAGGGTATGCATTTCAGGCGTTCCACCTAAATTTTTTGTTTTTACTTACCGACCGACGATAGAGGGGCGCGTGAACGGCGTCCAACGGGATCTGTGGTAATAAAAGAGCAGTTTCGGTGCATACCGGAGAAGCTGGTATTTGCGGAACTGCACTGTTACAAAACTCCTCCGCAAGCGCCGGAAACGGCGGGAAGCGGTCGATTCGATCAACGGGAGAAGAGCTATGGCCGGCACATGGAGCCCCGATAGCTGGCGCGGCAAACCGATCAAGCAGGTTCCTGCCTATCCGGACGCGGACCGTCTGGCGGCGGTCGAGAAGGAACTCAGCGGGTATCCGACGCTCGTTTTTGCGGGCGAGGCACAGCGCCTGAAGGCGTCGCTGGGCAAGGTCGCGCGCGGCGAGGCTTTTCTGCTGCAGGGCGGCGATTGCGCCGAGAGCTTTGCCGAATTTTCCCCGAACAACATCCGCGACACGTTCCGCGTGCTGCTGCAGATGGCGGTGGTGCTGACTTTCGGCGCGGCCATGCCGATCGTGAAGGTCGGCCGTCTCGCCGGCCAGTTCGCGAAGCCGCGTTCCTCGGACACCGAGACCATCGGCGGTGTCGAACTGCCGAGCTATCGCGGCGACATGGTCAACGCGATCGAGTTCAACGAAGGCTCGCGCATTCCCGATCCGGACCGGCTGCTCAAGGTCTATAACCAGTCGGCCTCGACCCTGAACCTGCTGCGCGCCTTCGCACAGGGCGGTTTCGCAAATCTCGAGCAGATCCATCGCTGGACCCTCGGCTTCGTCCAGAAATCCCCGCAGGGCGAGCGCTTCGAGAATCTGGTGCAGCGCATCGACGAGGCGCTCGAATTCATGCGCGCCTGCGGCATTACGCCGGAGAACAACCAGCAGCTCCGCGAGACCGAGTTCTATACCAGCCACGAAGCCCTGCTGCTTGGCTACGAGCAGGCCATGACCCGGAAGGACACCATCACCGGCGAGGGCGGATGGTACAGCACCTCGGCGCATATGCTCTGGGTCGGCGACCGGACCCGGCAGGCGGACGGCGCGCATATCGAATATCTGCGCGGCATCCAGAATCCGATCGGCATGAAGTGCGGTCCGAGCCTCGATACCGACGACATGCTGCGTCTGATCGACATCCTCAATCCGAAGAATGAGGCGGGGCGCCTGACCCTGATCGTGCGCGTCGGTGCAGGCGAGGTCGACAAGCATCTGCCGCGCTTCATCCGTGCCGTGCAGAAGGAAGGCAAGAACGTCGTCTGGTCCTGCGATCCGATGCATGGCAACACGATCAAGGCGTCCAGCGGCTACAAGACGCGCCCGTTCGACCGCATCCTCTCGGAGGTCCGGGAATTCTTCGACGTGCACCAGGCCGAAGGCACCCATGCCGGGGGCGTGCATTTCGAACTGACCGGGCAGGACGTGACCGAATGCATCGGCGGCGCACAGGCGATCACCGACGAGGCGCTTGCGGACCGCTACCACACCCATTGCGATCCGCGCCTGAATGCCAGCCAATCGCTGGAGCTTGCTTTCCTGATCGCCGATATGATGAAGAAGAGCAGGGCCAGCGATGCGGCCGGCTCCATTGCGGCGGCGTCCTGAGCGGACTCTGACTTGGGGAGTGAGCCATGGACGGCTCCGAAGGAATTGCGTCGCTGCAGCCGGATGAGGCGCCGCGCACGGTAAGTCATCCGGCGGAGAGCGATCTGCCGCGCTTCGTCGACAAGTACTTCCTGCGGACCAAGGACGTGGTCGCGAAATTCGGCGATGTGGACGTCACCTACGCGGTTTTCATGCGCCGCCCGGTGACCTCCGCGCCGCGTCTTGCCATGCAATGGCTCGAGCGGATGGCGAGGGCGCGGAAGGTCGAGATCCGGGTGGATCTCCGGCAGAAGGAAGGCTCCTGGGTCGGTGCCGGCGAGCCGATCATGTATGTCTCCGGCTCGCTCTATCACCTGATCGATCTCGAGACGCAGTTTCTGCAGAAGCTCGGGGCGTGCTGCGTCGCCGCCTACAATGCCTATGTGATGTGCGCGGAAATGCAGAAGACGGCCTTTCTCGCCATGGATGCCAGGCACTGCGCCGGGACCGAGATGGCGGAGATGATGGCCTATGGCGCCAGCGTCGGCTCCGCCAAGGCGCAGCGCAAGCTGGGGGCTGTCGGCTTCATCGGGAACGCCTCCGACGAGACCGCGCATTTCTTCAACCGGGACCGCGGCTACGGCACCATGCCGCACGCCCTGATCGGTTATGCCGGCTCGACGGTGCGCGCGGCGGAGATGTTTCACGAGGTCCATCCGGCAGAGAACCTGACGGTGCTCGTCGACTATTTCGGCCAGGAAATCACCGACGCGCTTGCGGTCTGCCGCCGCTTTCCGGAGCTCGCGGCCGAGGGACGCGTCGCCGTCCGGCTCGACACCCATGGCGGGCGCTATGTCGAGGGCATGGATATCGGTATGTCCTACGAAGTGTTGGACCGCAATGCTCCGCAGGCAATCCGAGGATACCGCTCCGACAAGGAGTTGAGCTACCTGATCGGCACCGGTGTTTCCGCCGCCGCGATCTGGCACATGCGCGAGCGGCTCGACCGGGCCGGGTTCAAGGCGGTCAAGATCGTCGCCTCCAGCGGCTTCTCGCCGGAGAAATGCCGCGTGATGGCGCTCGCCAACGCGCCGATTGATATTATCGGGACGGGCTCCTATCTCCCTGAGAAATGGAGCGAGACCTACGCGACCGCAGATATCGTCAAGTATGGCGACGAGGAACGTGTTAAGGTCGGACGCGAGTTTCTGCTGGAAAAGACCCGAACAGACCATCGTGAAGCCTAAAGTCCTCATCGTTGTTCATCAGAAGACTTCTGTCCCGGGGCATGTTGGGGTGCTGCTCGAAGAGCGTGGCTATGCGCTCGACCGGCGCTGCCCCTGCATCGGCGACGATTTGCCGGAGCATCTCGACGATCACGCCGGCGTGGTGGTGTTCGGTGGTCCGATGAGCGCCAACGACGATCACCTCGACGGTATCCGGGCCGAGCTGGATTTCATGGATGTCGTGCTCCGCGAGGAGAAGCCGTTTTTCGGGATCTGCCTGGGCGGCCAGCTGCTCGCCCGCGCGCTCGGCGCTCGGGTCTATCTGCATGACCAGGGCCATGTCGAGGTCGGTTACACCAAGGTGCGCCCGACCGAGGAAGGTCGCCCGTACTTTGCCCATTCGGAACACTTCTACCAGTGGCACAAGGAAGGCTTCGACCTGCCGGACGGGGCGCGGTTGCTGGCGGAAGGCGAACGTTTTCCGAACCAGGCCTATCTCTTTGGAGAAAACAAGCTCGGCATCCAGTTCCATCCCGAAATAACGCTGGAAATGATCCAGCGCTGGACCGCCGGTGCGGCGCATCGCATGGAACTGCCTGGCGCGCAGCCCAAGGAAGCGCACCTGAAAGGCTTCGAGTTGTTCGGCGCGGCCATCGACAAATGGGGCCGGGCGACGCTGGACTGGCTCGGCATGCGGGGCACCGGGAACGTGGCCATGATGGATGCTGCGGACTGACGCAGTGTCACTCCCCGTCAACTACGCAGCCGGCGCGAAAGCCGGCAGTCGCGGGCGTGAGGCGTCCGGGACCGGCTATCCCTTGAGGCAACTGGAACCTGAGCTATGACTCCCACGAGAGCGGCAGCTTTTCCCGCGCCGTCTGATCTTTCCGACGATCAGCTTCTTGCAAAACTGCTGGAGCTCCAGCAACGCACGCGCGTGATGCTCATGCAGTACCAGATCCGGAATGGCTCTTTCAGTGTGATGGCCCGCCAGGCCCGCAAGTCGATCTCCAACACGGAGGTGCTGTCCGAGCTGTTCGAGCTGTTCATCAATCTGCAGGAATTCGCAAGTGTGGCGAAGCAGCGGAAAGTGCTCGACGAAGCGTCGATGACCCGGTCCGGCGAACAGTCCTCGACCGGAGCGGCGGCGACGTCGCGGCGGCATCGGGGAGGCGCGGACGATCCCGAGAAAGCTGCTGTTCCGGAAAACCGGCCGGCGCCTGCGGCGCCGAGCGAGCCGGATGACACTGTACGTGGCGACGAGATCGACGCGAAGGTATCCGATGATTTCTTCAGGAACCTCGACAAGTAATCAAAAGAGCACGGGGCCGGATTGACCGGCCCCGTGTCTGAGATGTTTCGCGGGATCTACTTCAGCTCGAGATTGAGCCCCTTGTAGAGACCCGCGCCGTAGATGCCGTGCGCCTCGATCGGCTTCATGCGCGGACCTGCGGCGACGAACATCGGCTCGTGCACGATCGGAATCCAGACCACGGCGTCGTGGACCTTCTTCTCCACCTTTGAATAGGCGGCGGCACGGTCGGCGTCGGTGAGCGCGCCGCGGCCTTCCTTCAGCCACTGGTCGGTTTCGGCGTCGTCCCAGTTCATCCGGTTCGGCGTCGGCATGTTGGCGGACGGGAAGTAGAGGTTCAGGGCATCACCCGCTGAGACGTAGGGATAGGACATCGTGTAGAGGTCGAAATCCTGGGTCTTGAGCTTGCCCCAGACGACGGTCGCGTCGAAGACTTCGACCTTGAGGTCGACGCCCACCTTACGCAGGTCGCCCTGGACCGCTTCCATGACCGGGCGCCAGATGTTGGTGAAGCTGTAGGCCACCAGTTCGAGCTTCTTGCCGTCCTTGTGTCGGAATTTGTCGTCGCCCATCTTCCAGCCGGCGGCGTCGAGGATCGACCCGGCCTTCTCGGGATCGTAGCCGAACAAGCTCGCATCGACAGCCTTCGGATCGTAATCGAGCGTACCGGAATGGACGTAGGCATAGGCCGGCTCGGCCTTGCCGAAGAACGGACCCTCGGCCAGAGCCTTCTGGTCGACCGCGAGGTTGATTGCCTTGCGGACCTCGATGTCGTTCACGATGTCACGGGTGATCTTGAAACCGACATAATAGGTCCAGAAGTAGAACGGCGGCGAGGTGACCGCGATCTGCGGGTTGGCCTGCAGCTGGTCGATCGCCCAGTAAGGCAGGTACTGCGTCGCGTCGCCCTGGCCGGTCTGGATCCCGGCGACCCGGTTGTTGTCTTCCGGAATGATCTTCCAGACGACCTCGTCGACTTTGGCCGGACCCTTGTTCTCGTAGAAGTCCGGGCCCCAAGTGTAACCCTCGTGCTTCTTCAGCACGAGCTGGTTGCGCGGCTCCCAGCTCTCGAAGCAGTAGGGGCCGGTGCCGTCGAAGCCCTTCACACCGAAATCGTCGCCCAGCTTATCCACGTCCTCGACATTGAGGATCGTGTGGAAATGCTGCGTCATTTGATAGAGCAGCTCGGAATAGGGCTGCGTCAGTTCGTACTCGACCGTGTAGTCGTCGACCGCGCGGACTTCCTTCACGTCGCCCATGCGGTTCTTCACGACGCCCTTCGGGTGTGCGATCCAGCGATCGATCGTCGCCTTGACGTCTTTGGCGGTCAGCTTCTTGCCGCTGCAGAAACTGACGTCGTCACGCAGCTTGAAGGTGTAGAGCAGACCGTCCGGGGACACCGTCCAGGACTTCGCCAGCAGCGGGCTGATCGTCTTCATGTCCGGGCCGAGCGCGACCAGGGTGTCGCCCATCATGAACATCACTTCCGCGGTCGCGCGCGAAGTGGAGGTGTGGGGGTCGTATCGGTCGGTGTCGATGGTCCGGAGCACGCTGACGGACGTCTCCGCGACCGCGGGAGCCGCCAGCGGCAGGGCCGCGGTCAGGGCGATTGCCCCCGCCCGCAGCAACAACTTGCTGAGTTCCATGTGTAAGCCTCCTTTTTTATCGGAGTGCCGGGCGGCACTCCTTTCCGGCCCAGGACGGACCCGAGCGCGTTCCTACTGGCGCAGCCGCGGGTCCAGAACGTCCCGCAGGGCATCGCCCAAAACGTTGAAACACAGCACGATCAGGAAGATCACCAGGCTGGGGATCGTCGATACGTGAGGTGCGAAGAAGAGGAAGTTCCGGCCTTCGGAGGCCATGGTTCCGAGTTCGGCGGTCGGAGGCTGGGCGCCGAGGCCGATGAAGCTGAGAGCTGCACCGAGCAGGATCGTCTGGCCGAGCTGCAGGGTCAGGTAGACGAAGATCGTCGAGGCGCTGTTCGGCAGCAGGTGCAGCCAGATGATGCGCGCGTCGCTCATGCCGACCGCGCGGCTCGCGGTGATGTATTCCATCTGCATCTGGACCATGGCGGCTCCGCGTGTGATCCGGGCGATCGTCGGAACGGCCGAAACCGTGAGCGCGACGGTGATCGAGAAGATGCCGGCGCCGAGAACGGCGGCGATGGCGAGGCCGAAGAGGATCGACGGGAAGGAAAGCAGGATGTCGACAATGCGCATCACCGGCCCTTCGAGCCATTTGTAGTAGGCCGCCATCAGCCCCATGAAAGACCCGATGATCCCCCCGGCCAGAACCGCCATCACCCCCATCATCAGGGTCGTGCGGGTGCCGTAGAGCAGGCGGCTGACGATGTCCCGACCGAGCCCGTCGGTGCCGAGCAGATGCTCCGGAAGAGCGGCGTCGGCCCAGGCCGGAGGTTTCAGCATGTTGCGCAGATTGTTGTCATAGGGGTCGTGCGGTGCAATCAACGGCGCCGCGAGCGCGAGCGTGACGATGATGGCGAGGATCACGAAGGAGACCACGGCCCCCTTGTCCCGCATCAATTTCCGCAGGGCGGTCCGCCGTGCGGTCACGGCGGTGGCCGGTGCCTCGTCGATCGGGTTCATGGAAACGTGAATCTCGGTCATGACACCCTCAGGCGCGGGTCGAGCACGGCATAGAGCAGGTCGACGATGATATTGACGATGATGAAGGACAGCGCGAGCACCAGGATCGCTCCCTGGCTGAGGGCGTAGTCGGCCGAGACGATGGCGCCTACCGCCAGCCGTCCGACCCCGGGCCAGGCGAACATGGTCTCGGTCACCACGGCACCGCCGAGCAGGAAGCCGATCTGCAGGCCTATCAGCGTCACCACCGGGATCAGAGAATTGCGCAGCGCGTGCTTGAGCACGATGACCCGCTCCGAAACGCCCTTGGCACGGGCGGTGCGGACGAAGTCACTGCTCAGCACCTCGAGCAGGGAGGTTCGTGTCATGCGCGCGACAGGGCCGACAAAGACGCCGCCGAGCGTGATCGCCGGCAGGATGATGTGCCGAAGCCCCTCGATCGTCCAGACCGGCCCGGCCCGGCCCTGGAACGGCAGGATCTGCCATTTGAAGCCGACATACTGGATCAGCATCAGGCCGAACCAGAAGATCGGCATCGAGACGCCGGCGACCGAGGCGGCCATGATGATCCGGTCCGAGGCCTTGCCGCGCCGGACGGCGGCCAGCGTGCCGAATAGAATACCGAGCGGTATCGCCCAGATCAGGCTGGCGCACATCAGTTCGATCGTCGGGCCGATGGTGTTCGCCAGTTCGTCTACGACCGAGCTGTTGGAGATGAGGGAGCGCCCGAGATCGCCTTGCAGGACGCGGCCGAGATAGATCCCGAACTGGACGATGACGGGCTCGTTCAGCCCCATCGACTCGCGGATTGCCTCGATGTCGGCGGCGCTCGCGGTCGGTCCCGCGAGCACGGTTGCGGGATCGGTGGGAACGATCTGCATCAGCATGAAGCCGATGAAGAGCACCCCGAGCAAGACGGGAATGGAGACGAGCAGGCGTTTGATGGCGTGTCTGAGCATGGTGTCGCGATCTGGGGTCGCAGGAAGGAGTATGTTGCAACGCAACACATGTGCCACCCGACGCGTCGGGGAGAGGGATCCGCGGGAGTATGCGGATTATCGGGCAAGACACGTCGTGCAGCGCGAAGGAGAGAGGTCAGTCGGGCTTCGGGCGATGCCGAAAAAATAGGCGAGTGGTGGATTGTGGCGCACAAAATTGCGTCAGGAAAGCTTCCTGTGCGCCGGTGGTCGGTGTGAGGTTAGACGCCTTCGACCAGGACGACATTGCCTTTCGACGCAGCCTGCCGCATGGCTTTGGGCTTTTCGTAGTCTGAAGAATGGTACCATTCGCGCGCTTTGTCGAAGCTCTCGAAATGCAGCACGACGGTGCGTGGATTGCTGCTGCCTTCGAGCTGTTCCTGTTTGCCGCCGCGGACCAGATACTCGCCGCCAAACTTGGCGATCGTGGCGGGGACCAGCTTGCGGTATTCCTCGAACGCGGCGGCATCGGAGACGTCGATCTGCGCGATGATGTATCCGGCCGGCATGGTGTCCTCCCGTTCCGTTTGTCTCGTTGAACGCACTGTAGCTGCATCTGTCCGCCTGTTGCCAATCAAGGAGGCGAATGCTTCAGTTCCGCTTCCGCATCAGTCATTGGACGAGGGAGGTCGAGATGAGTGCTGGCGAAGGAGAGATCCTGCTGACCGTGTTCCTGAAGCATCAGAAGGACAAGAATCTTCAGGAAATCAATGCGAAGCTGGAAAAGACCGAGTTCTGGAAGATGTTTCCGCCGGAGGGGATCGAGGTGGTGAACTGGTACGTGATGATGGGCATCGGTCAGGTCGCGATCCTGAAAGTTCCCGGGCACCGCTTGCGCGAGGTCAATCTCGCGATCGAGAAGAGTGCCTGGGGCGCGTTCGATACGGAGTTCTACCCGACCTACGACTTCATGCCGGTGCTGAAGAGCATCAAGGCGCAGCACGGCATCGAGATGTGAGTTGGCGGACGCAGTCTGCCGGAAGACTGCGGAGCGACGAACGTTGTCGCGGGATCAGGGTTTCCGGGCCTTGAGCGTGAAGCCTACTTCGGTGACGACGTTCCACTGTTTTTTTGCAATTTCCCGCAGCTCCGCGCGGGTCACTTCGCCGTCGATGAGCTTCTTCGTCCAAAGATCGTCGTAGGTTTGTGTAACGCTCAGGAGTTCGAAATCGACTTTGAGCATCGCGGCCAGCATGGTGACGTTGGAGCCTGTTTTCATCCATTGACGGTTCTTATCCATGTCCAGCATTTCGAAAGTTCTCTTTGTGAACGTCCGGACATGGGTCGGGTCGGAGTAATAGTTCTGGTGCATGTAGTGTGGAACGGCGACCTTGAAGATGCCGCCGTCGGCGAGAACGCGATATATCTCTTTGATGATATTGAAAAAAACGTTCTTGTCCGCGCCCAGATGCTCAAGCACGTGAGTTGCTACGATTTCGGTAATGGAATCTGCCTCGAACGGCCAAGGGGTCTTTTCGAGATCATGCAGGATGTCCGGATTGCAGTCTGGAAAGGCATCCACGTTGACATACCCGTCCATTTTTCTGAATCCGCAGCCAATATTGAGCTTCATAGAACGTCCCGGAGGTTTCCCGAAGAGGTTCCGAAACCTGAAATGGAGAATTCTCGGTTCCGGAAGTGGCGGTTTACCTAACATGCCTCTCATGTTTCTGCACCTGTCACGGCGGAAGGATCCATGTCCAGTTCCGCGCAGGTCCGGTAGTGGCGGGGCGGACGGATGGCGCATATTTCCGTTTGTGAGCCTGTCCGCAGCGCGCTAAGAGAAGCGTCATGACCGACACTCTTACGATTGCGTTGGCCCAGCTGAACCCGACCGTCGGGGACTTCCAGGGCAATCTTGACCGCCTTCGCGAGGCCCGCGCGTTCGCTGCGGGCGAAAGCGCCGACCTGTTGCTGACCAGCGAGCTCTATGTCTGCGGCTATCCGCCCGAAGACCTGGTGCTGAAACCGATGTTCATCGACAGTGTCCGGGCGGCCGTTCACGCTTTCGCGAAAGAGACGGCGGACGGAGGCCCGGCGGTTTTGCTCGGTGCGCCGTGGCGCGGCGAGGATGGGCGCGTCTATAACGCGATTCTGCTGATCGAGGACGGCGCGGTGACGGCCGAGCGCTACAAGGTCGACCTGCCGAATTACGGCGTTTTCGACGAGAAGCGCGTCTTCGCGGCGGGCGAGATGCCCGGACCGATCGCTTTCAAGGGTGTCAGGATCGGCATTCCGATCTGCGAGGATATCTGGACTCCGGACGTGGTCGAGTGCGTCGCCGAGACCGGCGGCGAGATCCTGCTGGTGCCGAACGGCTCGCCCTTCGAACTCGGCAAGACGGACCAGCGTCAGCAGCTCGGGGTTGCGCGTGTGGTCGAGAGCGGATTGCCGCTGGTCTATCTGAACCAGCTCGGCGGTCAGGACGAGCTTGTCTTCGACGGTGCCTCGTTCGTGCTGAACGCGGACCGTTCGCTGGCCTGGCAATTCCCGGCCTGGCAGGAGAAGGTCGCGATTACCCATTGGAGCAAGGGAGCCGACGGCTGGGTCTGTGCGCCGGGTGAGACGGTACCGGTCGAGACCGGCGAGGCCTCGCTCTATCAGGCGCTGATCTGCGGTGTCAGGGACTATGTGAACAAGAACGGCTTCAAGGGCGTGCTGATCGGCATGTCGGGCGGGATCGATTCCGCGCTGAGTGCCGCCGTCGCGACCGATGCCCTCGGTCCGGACCGGGTCCATTGCGTGATGATGCCGTCCCCCTACACCAGCCGGGAAAGCCTTGAGGACGCTGCGGAAGCCTCGCGTCTGCTCGGCGTTAAGCTGGACGAAATCAATATCGGCCCCGCCATGGGGGCCTTCTCCGAGATGCTGGCGCCGTTCTTCGAGGGCACCAACAGCGACATCACCGAGGAAAACATCCAGTCGCGCTCGCGCGGGATGACCCTGATGGCGCTTTCCAACAAGTTCGGCTACATGGTGCTCTCGACCGGAAACAAGTCTGAGATGTCCGTCGGATACGCCACGCTCTACGGTGACATGTGCGGCGGCTACAATGTGCTGAAGGACGTCTACAAGATGTCCGTCTTCGCGCTCTGCCGCTGGCGCAACGAGAACAAGCCCGCAGGCGCGCTCGGCCCGGACGGCGCCGTGATGCCGGAGCGGATCATCACCAAGCCGCCGTCGGCGGAACTCCGTCCCGACCAGAAGGACGAGGACTCGCTGCCGCCCTATCCGGTGCTGGACGCGATCCTGGAAGAGCTGATCGAGAACGAGACGTCGATCTCCGGTATCGTGGACATGGGCTACGAGCCGGAGACGGTGCTGAAGGTCTGGCGCCTGCTAGATAGAGCCGAATACAAGCGCCGTCAGGCGCCTCCCGGCGTGAAGGTCACGCTGAAGGCGTTCGGCCGTGACCGCCGCTATCCGCTCACCAACGCGTTTCTCGGCGCCTATTCGGCGTCGCCGTCCTCCAAGGCAGCAGAATGACCATCTCAAAAGAAGTCGTCGTCCGGTTCGCGCCAAGTCCGACCGGACGGCTGCATGTCGGTAATACGCGGACGGCTTTGGTCAACTGGCTCTACGCCCAGAAGCTCGGCGGAACCTTTCTGCTGCGCATGGACGATACCGACGATGAGCGGTCGACCGAGGCCTTCGCCGAAGGCATCAAGGAGGACCTGACCTGGCTCGGGCTTACCTGGGACCGGTTTGCGCGCCAGTCGGATCGGCTCGCGCACTATGACGCGGCCGTCGAGAAGCTGAAGGCGGCGGGACGGCTCTATCCCTGCTACGAGACACAGGACGAGCTCGGTCTGAAGCGAAAGGCGCAGCTCTCCGCCGGACGGCCGCCGGTCTACGATCGCGCGGCGCTGAAGCTGACGGACGCAGAGAAGGCGGAGAAGGAAGCCGCCGGGATCACGCCGCACTGGCGCTTCCTGCTGCTGCACGAGGAAGAACGCTGGACCGATCTGGTGCGCGGCGAGTCCCGCTATCATATGGCAAGCCTCAGCGATCCGGTGCTGCTGCGCGCCGACGGAAGGCCGATCTATACGCTCGCCTCGGTCGTCGACGATATCGAACTCGGTGTCACCCATATCCTGCGCGGCGAGGATCATCTGACCAACTCGGCGGCGCAGATCCAACTCTTCAAGGCGCTCGGCGCGGAGCCACCCGAGATGGGGCATCTCTCGTTGCTGACCGACGCCGAAGGGCAGGGGCTATCGAAACGTCTCGGCTCGCTCAGCCTTGAGCAGCTCCGCGAGGATGGGCTCGAGGCGATGGCCATCAACACGCTGCTCGCCAAGCTCGGGACCTCCGACCCGGTCGAGCCGCGCCAGCGGATCGGCCAGCTTGTCAAGGAATTCGACATCTCCAAGTTCTCCCGCGCGACGCCGCGCTTCGATCCGGCGGAACTGAAAGCGCTGAACGCGAAGATCCTGCATGAAACCGATTATACGGTCGTAGCCGAGCGGCTCCTGGGGCTCGGCATCGGTGGAGGCGCGCCGTTCTGGATGGCGGTGCGCGGCAATCTCGAGAAGCTCGCGGACGCGAAGCTCTGGTGGCAGGTCTGCAGCGCGGAGATCGATCCGCTGATCGAGGATGCGGACTATACCGCCGCCGCCGCGGCGCAGCTGCCGGACACGCCTTGGGACAAGGATACCTGGAGCGCCTGGGCCGACGCGGTGAAGACGGAGACCGGGCGCAAGGGCAAGCAGCTCTTCATGCCGCTGCGCGAGGCCGTGACGGGGCAAAGCCGTGGACCGGACATGGCCGACCTGTTACCCTTGATCCCGCGTGAGAAAGTGCTCGCGCGGCTCAAGGGGCATCGCGCCTAAGGAAAAAGAGACAAGATGTTTTCGCGCAAGCTGCAGGACGTGATCTCTGTTCCGGCCTTCCTCGCCGGCGATCTCTGTCGCGCCTAGGCGATCCGCCGCGTCGGCGGCTCACTTCGAACATTTCTCTATTCCACGCGAACCGAAAGTCTGCGCGATGTCCGCCACGACCCTGAAATTCCAGAACACGCTCACCCGCGAGAAGGAAGTCTTCTCGCCGATCGATCCGTCGAATGTCCGCATCTATGCGTGCGGCCCGACCGTTTACGACTATGCCCATATCGGAAATGCCCGCCCGGTGGTCGCCTTCGACGTGCTCTTCCGCCTGCTGCGACTGGTCTACGGTCCGGACCATGTGACCTATGTCCGCAACATCACGGACATCGACGACAAGATCAACGCGCGGGCGAAAGAGAGCGGGATCACCATCCGCGAGCTGACCGACGGGACGGCGGAAATCTACCGCGCCGACATGGCGGCGCTCGGCGCTCTGCCGCCGAGCGAGGAGCCGCGGGCGACCGAGCATGTCGACGGCATGATCGCCATGATCGAGAGCCTGATCCAGAAGGGCCATGCCTATGAGGCGGAGGGTCATGTTCTGTTCAGCGTGCCCTCGATGCCGAACTATGGGGGCCTCTCGCGCCGCAACAGGGACGAGCTCGTTGCGGGAGCCCGCGTCGAGGTCGCACCCTACAAGCGCGATCCGGCCGATTTCGTGCTCTGGAAGCCGTCCGACGCGGAGACGCCGGGCTGGGAGAGCCCGTGGGGCTTCGGCCGTCCGGGTTGGCATATCGAATGCTCCGCCATGAGCGCGCGCTATCTGGGCGAGGAGTTCGACATCCATGCGGGCGGGCTCGACCTGATCTTCCCGCACCATGAGAACGAGATCGCCCAGAGCTGCTGCGCCCACGGCACCGAGAAGATGGCACGGACCTGGCTGCATAACGGCTTCGTCACGGTCGAGGGCGAGAAGATGTCGAAGTCCCTCGGGAACTTCTACACCGTCCACGATCTGCTCGAGGAATGGCAGGGCGAGACCATCCGCTTCCACCTGCTCTCGACCCATTATCGTGCGCCGCTGGACTTTTCCAAGGATGGGCTGAAGGAAGCCAAGGCCGCGCTCGACCGGTTCTACCTCGTGCTGCGCGACGCCGGTGACGATCTGCCGGAAGCGAAGCCGGATGCCGAGCTCATCGCCGCGCTGGCGGACGATCTGAACACGCCGCTTGCAATCGCCCGGCTGCATGCGCTGGCAACCGAGGCGAACAAGGCGACGGATCCGAATAAGAAAGCCTCCCTGCAGGCCAGCCTGAAAGCCTCCGGTGCTCTGATGGGGCTCTTCGGCAGTGATCCGGAAGCGTGGTTCAAATGGACGGCGGGCAGCGAGGGCGGTCTCGGCGACGCGGAGATCGACGATCTGGTCGAGCGCCGTCTGGCTGCGCGCAAGGCGAAGGATTTCGCAGAAGCGGATCGGATCCGCGACGAACTTTCCGCTGCCGGGATCGTGCTGGAGGACGGGGCAGGCGGAACGGCCTGGCGGCGGGCTTAGGAGGCGGGGCCGCTATAGGCGCTGTTGAACGGGATCTCCGTCGGCACCATGCTGACCAGGAGACGCCTGACGGTCTTTTCCCCGTCGACCAGCGGCAGGATCAGGCGCGACCACCGGTCCCAGCGCTCGATGATGTCGGGGTCTTTCCGCCGGCGCAGGTCGTGCTCGGTATAGACCGTGATGTTGTTCCGTGCGGCCGCCTGATATTGCGGCCGCACGTTCCGGGTGGATTCCGTGTTGAGCTGGGTACTGGTCCGGCCGGTCAGATCGGATCCGTAGGTATCGACGACCTGTGAGCCGTAGAGACGGTACCGGTAGGATTCGTATTTGTCCGTCGGCTCGAGAACGACGATGGAGCCGAGGGCCGACTTCACGTCGATCGGATCGAAGAGCGTGAACAGGACACCGTCGAGGTCATCTCTGTAGTTTCGATTGAACCACTCTATCAGACAGCGGTGCTGCATATGGATGAAGCGGTTGCTGTCTAGTTCCGAGTTGCGGAAGCCGAAAATCGCATAATTTCGCAGGCTGTATTGCTGCGGGTCCGGGATGAGTTTCTGGACCGCGGGATCTCCCTCCGGCACTGACGCGTAGATAAACTTGCTCTGTTTGGGCGGAAGGCTCATCGGGGCTTTGGCAATACGCAGGTCGATCGGCAGGATTGCGGCTGGAGACTATAATAAAGCCAACCTGAGGTGAATTCAGGTATTTGCAACTCTGGTGTCCGAATTTGGAGCACCCGGCCGCAAATCACGTTGCCCGAATTCCATCGGCACGGTCGGTCTGCCTATTGCCTTTGTCTCTGGCGCCTGCGCGGTGCTAAAACACCGCCTCGCAGTGAAGGAACGGGCAATGACGGACAACCGCGTCTATCTTTTCGATACCACTCTCCGGGACGGTCAGCAGACCCGCGGCGTCGATTTCACGCCGGCGGACAAGATCGCCATCGCGCGCGCGCTCGACGAGATCGGGATTGATTACGTGGAAGGCGGCTGGCCCGGCGCCAATCCAACGGACGACCGCTTCTTTTCCGAGCCGCCGAAACTCAAACGCGCCAAGTTGGTCGCCTTCGGCATGACGCGCCGGCCCGGACGCAGCGCCGAGAATGACCCGGGGCTTGCCGGTGTGCTCGACTCCAAGGCGGCAGCCACCTGTCTCGTCGGCAAGACCTGGGACTTTCATGTCGATGTCGCGCTCGAGATCGACCGCGACGAAAACGTGCAGATGATCCGCGACAGCATGAAGCTCTCCGCCAAGCGCGGGTTCGAGCCGATGTTCGATTGCGAGCATTTCTTCGACGGCTACAAGGCGAACCCGGACTATGCGCTTGCCTGCGCGAAGGCGGCCTATGAGTCCGGTGCGCGCTGGGTGGTGCTTTGCGACACCAACGGCGGAGCCCTGCCGCATGAGGTGGAGCGGATCGTCGGCGAGGTGGTGAAGGTGGTGCCGGGCGACCATGTCGGCATCCACACTCATAACGACACGGAGAACGCGGTCGCCAACACGCTGGCCGCCGTCCGCGCCGGCGCGCGCCAGGTGCAGGGCACGATCAACGGCCTCGGCGAGCGCTGCGGCAACGCGAACATCGTCACCCTGACCGCGATCCTCAGCCTCAAGATGGGATACGAGACGGGGGTCGGCGAGAAAGGCATGAAGCAGCTGAAGAAGCTCTCGCGCATGCTGGACGACCGTCTCAACCGGGCGCCGAACCCGCATGCGGCCTTTGTCGGCGACGCGGCATTCGCCCACAAGGGCGGCCTGCATGTTTCGGCGGTCCAGAAGGATCCGAAGACCTACGAGCATGTCGACCCGGAGCTCGTCGGCAACCAACGCCACATTCTGGTGTCCGACCAGGCGGGCCGCTCGAATATCCTCGCCCGGTTCGCCGAGATCGGTGTCGAGATCGATCCGAAGCATCCGAAGATCCAGCGACTCGTCGACGATGTGAAGGAGAAGGAATTCCTCGGTTATTCCTATGATACCGCCGAGGCAAGTTTCGAGCTGCTCGCCCGCCGCACCATCGAGTCCGTGCCGGAATACTTTAACATCGAGCGCTTCCGGGTGATGGACGAGCGCCGCTTCAACGCGCGCGGTCAGCTCGTCATCGAGTCCGAAGCGACGGCGACGGTCGTGGTCGCCGGTCAGCGCCTGCACGAGGTCGCGGTCGGCAACGGCCCGGTCAACGCGCTCGACCTTGCGATCCGCAAGGCGCTCAGCACCGCCTATCCGAACATCGATGATGTCAAACTGATGGATTACAAGGTCCGGATCCTGCCGCCGCCGCCGAACAGCGACGGAACCGACGCTGTGACAAGGGTGATGATCGAGAGTGCGGGCCCGGACGGAACCATGTGGCGCACGGTCGGGGTCTCCGCCAACATCATCGACGCCTCGATCATGGCGCTCTCAGACAGTCTGACCTACTGCCTGCTGAAAGCGGGCACCAAGGCGAAGGTCGACGCCTGAGCCATGGCGGGAACGGATAAAAGCAAGGCCGCCGCGCAACCTGGCGGGTCGGCGCCCGTCGTCATTCTGGTGCGTCCGCAACTCGGCGAGAATATCGGTGCCTGCGCGCGTGCCATGCTGAATTGCGCGCTCGGTGAAATGCGCCTCGTGGCGCCGCGCGACGGCTGGCCCAATCCGGCGGCCGAGGCGATGGCCTCGGGCGCCGTCTCGGTGCTCGAGAACGCCAAGGTCTTCGAGACGACGCAGGACGCTATCGCCGATCTCAACCTCGTGCTGGCGACCACAGCACGCAGCCGGGACCAGGTGAAGGACGCCTATGTCCCGCGCGAGGCGGCCTCCGTTATGAAGGCGCATCTTGCGGCAGGTCATCGCGGCGGGATCCTGTTCGGGCCGGAGCGGGCGGGGCTGGAGAACGACGAGGTCGCGCTTGCCGACGCCATCGTCCACGTGCCGCTGAACCCCGCCTTCGCCTCGCTCAATCTTGCGCAGGCGGTTCTGCTTCTGGGGTATGAATGGTATCAGGCAGGCGATGCCACGCCGGAGCAGAGCCTGAGCGGCAGCGGCGAGCCGGCCAGCGTCAAGGACCGCGAGTATTTCCTCTCCCGCCTCGAACGCGAACTCCAGGACGGCGGCTTCCTCTATCCGGACCATCTCGCGCCGACGATCAAGCGCAACCTGCGTAATTTCTTCAACCGCGCGCGCATGACCGATCAGGACGTGCGCACCCTCCACGGCGTGGTAAGCGCTCTGTTGGACAAAAACGGGCGCAGCGACGGCTGAGACCTACGCCGCCTCGCGTGCCTTCTTCTTGCGGTTGGTGGCGACCAGGTTCAGCACCTCCACGGCGGCCGAGAAGAACACCGCGAAATAGATGTAGCCGCGCGGGATGTGGAAATGCAGCCCGTCGGCCACCAGCGCCACGCCGACCAGCATCAGGAAGCTGAGCGCCAGCATCTTCGTCGTCGGGTGCTGCTCGATGAAGCGTGCGATGGGCCCAGAGGCGGCGATCATGACGATCATGGCGATCACCACGGCGGCGATCATGATCCCGAGATCCTCCACCATGCCGACGGCGGTGATCACGCTGTCGATGGAGAAGACAAGGTCGAGCACGATGATCTGCCCGATCACCGCGGCGAAGGTGGCCCCGGCCTTCGCCTTCGTGCCCTCGTGGTCGCCCTCGACCGAGTTGTGGATCTCGTGCGTGCCCTTGTAGAGCAGGAAAAGGCCGCCCAGCAGGAGGATCAGGTCGCGCCAGGAGAGCGTGTAGCCGAGAATTTCGGCGAGCGGCGCGGTCAGTCCGACGATCCAGGCGAGGGCGGAGAGCATTGCCAGCCGCAGGATCAGGGCGAGCCCGAGCCCGACCCGGCGGGCCATCGGTCGCTGCACTTCGGGCAGGCTCTCGGCGACGATGGAGACGAAAATGATATTGTCGATCCCGAGGATGATCTCGAGCGCGGTGAGGGTGGCGAGGCTCGCCCAGAGTGTCGGGTCCAGGATCCAGTCCATCCGTATGCTCCTCGCGCTCGGCAGGGTCGGTCGATACCGTCTGTAACGGCCGGTGTTCTATCCGGTTCCGGTGCAATTTGCATCGCTTTGCCGGAACGGCGCCGCACAGCTTGACTTCGCATCTTCGATCCGTATAGTGCGCGCCTCAATTCCCGAGAACGCGGGGCAGGCGGATCAGCCTCCTGTCCCCGGCCAGGGCCGCAAGGCCGGACGCCCTATCGGGACAATGTAAAGAAGTCGAAGGAGATGGGTTATGGGCAAGCGCCTTAGCTCCAAACATAAAATTGACCGGCGCCTTGGCGTCAACCTCTGGGGCCGTGCGAAGTCCCCGTTCAACGATCGTGAATATGGCCCGGGCCAGCACGGTCAGCGCCGCCGCAAGCCGTCCGACTACGGCATTCAGCTCATGGCGAAGCAGAAGCTGAAGGGCTATTACGGCAATATCGGCGAGAAGCAGTTCCGCAAGTATTACGCCGAAGCGGTCCGTCGCCGCGGCGACACCGGCGAGAACCTCGTCGGCATTCTCGAGTGCCGTCTGGACGCGGTCGTCTATCGCATGAAGTTCGTCCCGACCGTCTTCGCCGCGCGCCAGGTTGTCAGCCACAACCACGTGCTGGTGAACGGCAAGCGCGTCAACATTCCGTCCTACATGGTCAAGGAAGGCGATGTGGTCGAGCTGAAGGAAAAGTCCCGCGCGTTGCCGATGGTGCTCGAAGCCGCCGCCTCCAACGAGCGCGACATTCCGGACTACATGGATGTCGACCTCGACAAGAAGCGCGGCACCTTCACCCGCACCCCGAAGCTGGAAGACGTCCCGTCCCCGGTCCAGATGGAACCGAACCTCGTGGTCGAATTCTACCCCCGCTACTCGGGGGTCAAACAGTTACGGAAAAGGCCGCCCCTCGGAGCGTCCTTTTTTGATTCTGACCTTATTCCGTCATCCCGGCCGCAGAGCCGGGACATTAGTGGCGCAAATCCCGATCCGTCATCCCGATGAAAATCGGGATCCACTCGTGACGCTTAGGCAGTGGATCCCGACGTGCGTCGGGATGACGACCTGAGCGGGCAGGGAGTATTATTCCCCCGCAGCCACGCTCGGCGCGCGCTTCGGCAGTACCCAGTTCGGGCGCGGGAAGTGGCAGGTGTAGCCGTGCGGGATGCGCTGCAGGTAGTCCTGATGCACCGGCTCGGCCTCCCAGAAGGGGCCCGCCTTGGTCACTTCCGTCACCACCTTGCCGGGCCAGATGCCGGAGGCGTCCACGTCGGCGATGGTGTCCTCGGCGACGCGCTTCTGCTCGTCCGTCAGATAAAAGATCGCTGAGCGGTATTGCGGGCCGCGGTCGTTGCCCTGTCGGTCGACGGTGCTCGGATCGTGGATCTGGAAGAACAGCTCGAGGATCGCGCGGTAGCTGGTCTTCGACGGATCGAACTTGATCTCGATCGCTTCCGCGTGGCCGCTGCGGCCGGTCTTCAGATGCTCGTAGGTCGGGTTCTCGACCGTGCCGCCGGTATAGCCGACGCGGGTATCGGTGACGCCGGGATGCTTGCGGATCAGGTCCTGCATGCCCCAGAAACAGCCGCCGGCGAGGATCGCGGTTTCGGTTGCGCTGCTCATCGTTCGGGCTCCCTTGGTCAATGGTGAAGGCTCATACGATCATATAGGGCGCCCGGCCCGCACGATAAGTCACAAAGTCGCGGGCAAGGTCCCTTGCCGAAAATGACAGTTTCCCTATACTCCGGCGCCGTCGGGCCCGCCGCCGTTTGCGAAGGTCCGGATCCGTTGTTCACCGGGCCTTCCGGGGCCTCCTAGCGTCTAAGGCGATTACATGTCCGAGAGCGTCAAGAAAGTCGTGCTGGCCTATTCCGGCGGCCTCGATACCTCCGTCATCCTGCGCTGGCTGCAGGACACCTACAATTGCGAGGTGGTGACCTTCACCGCCGATCTCGGGCAGGGCGAGGATGTCGAGCCGGCGCGCGAGAAGGCGAAGATGCTCGGCATCAAGGAAGTCTATGTCGAGGATCTGCGCGAGGAATTCGTGCGCGACTACGTCTTCCCGATGTTCCGCGCCAACGCGCTCTATGAGGGCTGCTACCTGCTCGGCACCTCGATCGCCCGGCCGCTGATCTCCAAGCGCCAGATCGAGATCGCCAAGGAGACCGGCGCCGACGCCGTGTCCCACGGCGCGACCGGCAAGGGCAACGACCAGGTCCGCTTCGAGCTCAGCTACTACGCGCTGCAGCCGGACATCAAGATCATCGCTCCCTGGCGCGAATGGGACCTGACCTCGCGCACCCGTCTGATCGAGTTCGCCGAGAAGCACCAGATTCCGATCGCCAAGGACAAGCGCGGCGAGGCGCCGTTCTCGGTCGACGCGAACCTGCTGCACTCCTCCTCCGAGGGCAAGGTGCTGGAGGATCCGTGGGACGCGCCGGAGGAATACGTCTTCCAGCGCACGGTCTCGCCGGAGCAGGCGCCGGACAAGGCGACCGTGATCGAGGTGGATTTCGAGCATGGCGATCCCGTCGCGATCGACGGCGTGCGTCTCAGCCCGGCCAGTCTGTTAACGAAGCTGAACGAACTCGGCGCCGCGAACGGCATCGGCCGTCTCGACCTGGTGGAGAACCGTTTCGTCGGCATGAAGAACCGCGGCGTCTACGAGACCCCGGGCGGGACCATCATGCACCACGCGCACCGCGCGATGGAGAGCCTGACGCTCGACCGCGGCATGGCGCACCTGAAGGACGAGATGATGCCGCGCTATGCGGAGCTCATCTATAACGGCTTCTGGTTCTCCCCGGAGCGCGAGATGATGCAGCAGGCGATCGACTTCAGCCAGCGCAACGTCACCGGCACCGTGCGCATGAAGCTCTACAAGGGCAACGTCACCTGCACCGGCCGCAAGGCGGAGCGCAGCCTCTATTCCGAGGACATCGTCACCTTCGAGGAAGGCTCCGGCACCTACGACCACAAGGACGCCGCCGGATTCATCAAGCTGAACGCGCTGCGCCTGCGCCTCAACAAGATGCTGCAGGGGTAAGAACACCTCAATCGTCATCCCGATGAAAATCGGGATCCACTGGTGACGGTTCTGGAGTGGATCCCGACGTCCGTCGGGATGACGGTGAGGGACAGGTTGACTCACACTATTCCCATGATCGTCATCCCGGCCGCAGAGCCGGGACCTTGTCGAACATTTGGTTCTGCTCCAAGCTTCGCAAGGTCCCGGATCAGGTGCGGGATGACGAGAGAGTTGGGAACGCGATGACCCATCTGGTCTTTTCGGACGAAGTACGGACGGCCCTCGACGAGGGCCGACCAGTCGTCGCACTTGAATCCACCATCCTGACGCACGGCCTACCCAGGCCCGACAATCTCGCCATCGGTCGCGAGATCGAGGAGGAGGTCCGCGCGGCCGGCGCCATACCGGCGACCGTTGCCGTGCTCGGGGGCGAGGTTCGCATCGGCCTCTCGACAGCTGATCTGGCCGGGCTCTGCGCCTCCGAAGAAACGATCAAGCTCTCCCGCCGCGATCTCGGTATTGCCGTCGCCAAAGGCTGGACCGGCGGGACGACCGTCGCCGCCACCATGATCCTCGCCGAGCGCGCCGGGATCGAGGTCTTCGCGACCGGCGGGATCGGCGGCGTCCATCGCGGGGCCGAGCTCGATTTCGACATCTCCGCCGATCTCGAGGAGCTGGCGCGCACGCCTGTGATGGTGGTCTCCGCGGGAGCGAAATCGATCCTCGACCTGCCGAAGACGTTGGAAGTGCTGGAGACCAAGGGCGTACCGGTGATCGGCTACCGCACCGACGAGTTTCCCGCGTTCTTCTGCCGGCAAAGCGGTCTCAAGGTGCCGCTCCGCCTCGACAGTGCTGCCGAGATCGCCGCGTGCTGGCGTGCCGGCCGGGGGCTCGAGCTCGAGAATGGCATGCTCGTGGCCAACCCGGTTCCGGAAGAGCATGCGTTGCCGCGGACGGAGATGGACCGGATCATCGAGGACGCGCTCTACGAGGCGAAGCGGACGGGGACGAGCGGCAAACAGGTGACGCCCTATCTGCTCTCCGAGATCCGCAACGCGACTGCCGGCGCCAGCCTCCGGACGAATATCGAGCTGGTGCGCGCCAATGCGCGGCTTGCCGCTGAAATCGCGGTTGCCCTGCGACAAAACTGATCTGCGTCACTATTGCGCATTGTTGCGCGCAAGTTGCGATGTCACTTCCGGTGTCTCGACACGACCGAAAGAGGACACTGACCTTGAGCAGACTTTTCTACGCCATTCCGCTGATCGGCTGGATCGCCCGCGACCTGAAGACCGGCGGGGTCTCCGCCTTCACCTATTTCCTAATCAATTGCGCCCTGCTCTGGATCGGCGCGATCGCGCTCTTCGGCTATCCGGCGATCATCCTGCCGGCACTCACCGTCGTGCCGCTGATGTTCGTGCTGCTGATCCTGCTGACCCGCGGCCGCTACGAAGTCGGCTGAGCGGTCCTGAGCCGTTCGATGAGTGTCTCCGCGCACGCGGCCGGCGTCGCGTCGGCCGTGTCGATCCGGACCGTGGCGCTGTCCCAGGGCTCGTAATGCCGATTGCGGACCGCCTCCCAGTCCGGGACGCCGCTCCCGTCATGGGCGCGCCAGCGCTCCTCGACCCGGCGCCTGTGGGTGTCCGGCGAGGAGCAGAAGATCTCGATCTCGATGAAGTCGGTATCCACCTGCTTGGCGACATCGCGCCAGGCTGAGCGGGTGATCTCGATCGGGTTGACGCTATCCGCGATGACGGAATGGCCGAGCCGGAGATTGTCCGCGGCGAGGGCATAGGCGATGCAGTAGCCGGAATCGCGCAGATCCCCGAGTTCGGGCCGGATCCGCCGGAGCGTGCCCTCAATGGTGTCGATACGGAGATATTGCGCCGGCATCCGCGCCGCGAGCTCGCGCCCGATGGAGCTCTTGCCGGTACCCGGCAGACCGCCGAGGATGACGAGGAACCCGGGGCTACCGCTCACGCTGCCAGTCTCACACCGGTACCGCGCTCACCCCGGCGATCCAGGGGTGGGCGCCGTGCAGGACGGCCCAGAGCAGAAGACCGCCGCCGAGCCGGAGCCAGCCGATCCCTTTCCAGTCGACCGCCGTCCTGCCGTCAAGCGCGGCACGGAAGGGGACGACCGAGGTGGAAAGCTCGAAAGGCGCCCATTTGGCGCCGTACTCCGCCCGCTTCTTGGCGTCGATTTTGATCATGCCGACGAAGGCCAGGACGGCGATGCCGCCGAACAGCATCATCGAGGCCGCGTCGCCGCGCACCGTCAAATGCGCCAGCGCCCAGAGGCCGATGCCCCACATCACCGGATGCCGGGTCACGGTGAGGATGCCGTGCACCAGATGCGGGTCGTCGAAATCTTCCTCGCGGACCATCGCCGTCGGGCTGAAGGGGTTATAGCCCGTGACCAGCAGGATGCAGGCGAAAGGCATCACGAGATTGGGAATCCAGCGGGTCCAGAGCGGCGGTTCCCAGACCGCCATGTAGGGAGCGGCGCCATAGGCCATCACCATCCAGACCATGGCGACGATCGAGGCGAGCGAGAAGACCGCGCGGAACCTCATGGCACCGAGCTGCTCGATCAGGGCGGCGCGGACGCTCGGCCAGCCGAGCAGGAAATGGCCGCCGACGAAGGCGACGACGGCCGCGAAAAGGGCATCCAGACTACCGGTCATATCGCTCCCCCAAGCGCAGTTCCCCGGGCGGCATCTCTTGTGGGTGGACGCGCGGCCGAATTCGGATCATCACAGGCGATATAAGTATAGCAGGACGGAATGGAAAGATGGATGACGCGACGCTGAAGACGCTGATGCAAGACGCGCTGGAGAGAGCGGGCGGTGGATCGCTCTCGCCGAGCGAGTTCGGCCGTGCGGCGGGCGGCGATCCGTCAGGACCGAAACCCGCCTGGCGCGCGCTGCTGCGGCAGATCGAACGGGTCGCCGTCGTGCTCGAGGCGGAAGGCGAACTGGTCGCGCTCCGCAAGGGTAAGCCGGTACCGCTTTCGGAGGCCAAGGGTGTGATCCGCTACGGGCGGCCTCCGAAGGCCTGATCAGAGTGCCGGCATCGCCCAGCCGCGGCGGCGGCAGGCGGCCTCGACGGTGTTGCGCAGCAGGCAGGCAATGGTCATCGGGCCGACGCCGCCCGGCACCGGAGTGATCGCGCCGGCCACGTCCGAGGCGCTGGCGAAATCGACGTCGCCGACCAGCTTGGTCTTGCCCTCACCCTTTTCCGGCGCGTCGACCCGGTTGATGCCGACATCGATCACCGTGGCGCCCGGCTTGATCCAGTCGCCCTTCACCATCTCCGGCCGGCCGACGGCGGCGACCAGAATATCGGCGCGGCGGCACTCGCCCGGAAGATCGGCGGTGCGGGAGTGGGTGACGGTGACGGTGCAGCTCTCGCGCAGCAGCAGGGCGGCCATCGGCTTGCCGACGATGTTGGAGCGTCCGACCACGACCGCATGCTTGCCCGAGAGATCGCCCAGCCGGTCGCGCAGCAGCAGCAGGCAGCCGAGTGGGGTGCAGGGCACCAGCGCGTCGCCGCCGGTCGCGAGCCGGCCTGCATTGACGACATGGAAGCCATCCACGTCCTTTTCGGGATCGATCGCGTCCAGCACCTTCTGGCTGTCGATGTGCGAGGGCAGGGGAAGCTGCACCAGGATGCCGTCGACCGCCGGATCGGCATTTAGCTCGGCGATCAGCTTCAGCAGGCTCTCCTCGCTCGTCGAGGCGTCGAGCTTGTGCTCGAAAGAGGCCATGCCGCTTTCGATTGTTTGCTTGCCCTTGTTGCGGACATAGACCTGGCTTGCCGGATCCTCGCCGACCAGAACGACGGCGAGGCCGGGGACCTCGCCGTATTTCGCTTTCAGCTCGGTGACGGCGGAGCCGATCCGCACGCGCAGCCCGGCCGCGAAGGCTTTTCCGTCGATGATCTCGGCAGTGCTCATGGGTTCAATCCCCTGTTTCATTCAGCCAGTCGTTCAGTTTCGCTGCCAGGTCCGGCCCGTCACCGGCAATCAGCAATGTCTTGCGCCGCTGGGTGGCGCCGTACTTCACTTCGATGCTGCTCTTCGGGACTTTCCAGCTCTTCGAGAGCAGCTTGATCAGGGCCTTGTTGGCGCGGCCATTCTCGGGAGCGGCGGTGACGGTGGCTGTCAGCCAGGCGACCTCTTCGGCGTCAAGTGCGACACTGCCGATGGCATCGCGGGAGGCATTCGGGGTGAGGCGGACACGCAGGCGCAACCCTTCAGGCACCAGTTCGAACGGTTGCGCGGCGGCCGGTGGCGGCATCGGGAAGCCGGTCCTAGCCGAGATATTCCCACATCAGGTTGCGCGCGAAGGTCAGCCCGAGGACGAGAATGATCGGGGAGATGTCGAGCCCGCCGAGGTTAGGCATGACATTGCGGATCGGGCGCAGCAGGGGCTCGGTCGCCCGGTAGAGAAAATCCATCACCAGATAGACGAAGCGGTTGCCCGTGTTGATCACGTTGAACTGCACGAGCCAGCCTAGAATGATGAAGATGAAGAGGGCGTAGATATAGAGCTGGACGACCGTATCGACGAGAATCAGCACCGACTGCATGGGATCTTATCCGTCCTTCTGAGATGTGCGCACCGGACCGTACCGCCCGTCCGCGCGGACGGCAAGCGCTTGGCGCCGCCATGTTTTCGCCCTGTCTATATAGGTATCGGGGCGCGTTGGACAACGCCTCCCGGAACGGCGCTCTTTGCCCTTGCAATGCCCGGCGGCATCGACTATCAGTCTCCCCCGCGCCGGACGGACCCGTGTCCGGCATCGGTGGGGCGGTAGCTCAGCTGGGAGAGCGTCGCGTTCGCAATGCGAAGGTCGGGAGTTCGATCCTCCTCCGCTCCACCAATTTCTCTCCCAAGATATCAGTCAGAAGACCTCTCGCCGCGTCATGGCGACGGAGTGGGCCGTCATGCGCAGCGGGTCGTGACGAACGAATCGCAGGCTCCCCCCGCTACAGGAACAGAGTCACGATCGACGGCCAGATCAGCAGGACGGCCAGGGCGGCAAGCTGAAGTGCGATGAACGGCAGGAACCCGCGGAATATGGCGGTCAGGGTGATATGCGGCGGGGCGACCGATTTCAGATAGAATGCCGCCGGGCCGAACGGCGGGGACAGGAAGCTCACCTGCATGTTCATGCAGAACACGACGCCGAACCAGACCGCCACGGATTTCGGGTCGAGGGCGCCCAGAAAACCGATCTCCTCGACCGGCAGCTTGAGCACGATCGGCAGGAAGACCGGCATGATCAGCAGCACGATGCCGATCCAGTCCATGAACATGCCCATCACCAGAAATATCAGCATCATCACCAGGATGATGCCCATGGTCGGCAGTTCCGCCGCGGTGATGGTGTTTGCGACATAGGTCGGGCCGCCCGCAAGCGTGTATGCGGCGGCAAGGGAGGCAGCGCCAATGGTGACCCAGATGATCGTCCCGGTGGATTTCAGGGTCCGCATGAGGCTGTCCCAGACGATCTCGAACGTCATCTCGCGCCGAATCAGGCCGATGACGAAAACCGCGACGACGCCCATGCCTGCCGCCTCGGTGATGCCGGTGATCCCCATGTAGATCGACCCGAGCACGACGCCGATCACGACGATCGGGGCGACGAGCCCCTTGCCCATCTCCCAACCCAGGCGGGAGCGCTCCTTACCGACCACAAACAGCATCAGGACGAGGGCGAAGGCTCCCGCAGCGGCTATGTAGGGCATGTCCGAGACCATGCCGAGAGCGATCGGATCCACGCCCTCGCGCACCTCGTTCTCTCCGGTCACGGTGAAAAATAGCGCACGGAGCAGCAGGAACCCGGTCAGCCAGAGCGTGAAGCGCGAGAGGAAGCCGATGAACAGCAAGGCTTTTTCCCAGCCTTTCGGCGCGTCCGGGTCCTCTTCGGGGAGTGGTGCCAGGCTCGGGTTCAGGTTGGTCCGGAGCAGGATGTAGAGGATGAAGAACGATGCCAGGACGAAACCGGGGAGAAAGGCGGCGGTAAAGAGGGCCTTGATCGAGGTCTCCGTCACCAGCCCGTAGAAGATCAGGACGATGGAGGGCGGAATCATCGTGCCCAGCGAGCCGGAGGCGCAGATCGTTCCGATCGCGAGATTCTGATTGTAGCCGAGCCGCAGCATCTGCGGCAGCGCGATCAGGCCGAGCAGCACGACTTCGCCGCCGATGATGCCCGACATCGCCGCCATGATCACCGCCATGATGGAGGTGACGATGGCGATCCCGCCCCGCGTCCGGCTGAGCCAGACATTGAGGGAGTTGTACATATCCTTGGCGATGCCGGAGCGCTCGAGCAGGGCCGCCATGAAGATGAACAGCGGCACCGAGATGAGCACGTAGTTGGTCATCTGCCGGTAGACCGCCTGGCCGACGACCGAGAGCGGCCCGTAGCCGAACCGGCTGAACAGCAGATCCGGTCCGAACTTCATGATCAGAACCAGGACGGCGAGGAAGGCGGAAGCAAAGCCGAGCGGCATGCCGATGGCGAGCAGGACGAACATCGCCAGCAGGAGAACGACGCTGAGCGTCGCAACGTCGGCCACCTTCATCCAGGCAAAGAGATCGAGGAATTCCATGCGGTCAGCTTCCCAGCGTCTGTCGGATCTTGTCGATCTCGGTTTCGTCGATCTCGTCCGCCGGGCTGTGGTGCTCCGGCGCCTTGTTCCAGTCGGCGATCAGGTTTGAGACCGCCTGGATGGTGACGAGCAGAATGATGATCAGGATGGCGGGCTTCAGCGTTCCCGGAATAGGCGGGTCCCAGGCCGTGCCGAAGGTCTCGAGGCGCAGCATGCGCCGCATTGCATCGGAATAGCCGCCCCAGACGAGCGCGAAGGTAAAGAACAGCAGCAGGATCAGCGACACCACGTCCGCCGTCTTCTGCATCCAGCGGGGCATCATGTCGTAGATCACGTAGATCCGGATATGGCTGCGTTGCTGCATCGCGTACTGCCCCGCGAACAGGAACACGAAGCCGGCGATCCAGAGGGACAGTTCATTGGCCCATAGCGTCGGCCGGGCGAATACGTAGCGGGAGACCACTTCGTACAGCATCACCAGAACGATGAAGGCGACCATGATCATCGAGAGCCGTGATGTCACAAGGGAGATGATGTCAAAGAGACCGTCCGGTTCCTGTTCGATCGCGCCGCGCGTGTCCGAGAAATAGATCGAGGCAAGAAGGATGGCTCCGGCAAGCGAGATCAGCATGGCGAAAACGACAAACCGTCCCTTGGGGCGGATCATGTCGAACATGCTGATGGCGTCCTCGAACAGAAGCGCGTTGGCGACAAGCCATGCGTAGAGCAGAACCGCTGCGCCGGCGAAGGCCAGAAAGGCCAGCCGTACCGGTTTGCGCATGCGGCCCAGCCACAAGCTTTCCGCGTTCATTCCCATTGCCCCTCCGGACGTTTCGACGGCCCAAGAAACCGGAACCGCACGAGCCCCCCGATGGGGGACTCGCGCTCTTCATTTTTCAGGAATCAGGTCGTTGGTCTTATTTCAGCAGGCCGAGCTGCTTCAGATAGGCGCGATGGCTCTCGACGAGCTTGCGGGTCTGCTCGTTCTTCTCGGCCCAACGGCTCCAGGCGGTCTGGGCAGCCGCGCGGAAGGCTGCGCGATCTTCGGTGGACCAGTCATACAACTTGATGCCTTTTGCCTGCAGCATCGCAGCCGCCTCGGCGTTCAGCTTCTCGTTGGCAAGGGCGACCTGAAAGCCCAGCTTCTGCATCGCGGTGTCGATGATCCGGCGCTGCTGTTCGGTCAGACCGTTCCAGACATCGAGATTGCACGCCAGGTGATCCGACGGCATCGAGTGGAAACCGGGATAGGTCGCATGCTTGACGATGTCGTAGAGACCGAGGCCTACATTGTTGTTGAGGCCCGATGCATCGGCGCCGTCGATGATGCCGGTCTCAAGCGCGGTGAAGATTTCCGTGAAGTCCATCACGATCGGCGAGGCGCCGAGCTCTTCGAAGATCTCGGTTTCCATGCCGGGCGGGGAGCGGAATTTCCAGCCCTTCAGGTCCTTGAAACTGGCGATCGGCTTCGACGACGACAGGGATTCCTGACCGTAGATCGTCCAGCCGACAAGATGCATGTTCTGTTCGTTGTACAGTTCCTCCGCGGCTTCCTTGCCGCCGCCATAGTGCAGCCAGCTATATTGCTGCCACGGCGTGTCGTAGCCGCCCATGATGTCGCCGACGAACTGGAAAGCCGGGTTCTTGCCGGTCTGGTAGGCGCCGCCGGTCATGTCGCAGTCCAGAACGCCGCTGATTGCGGCATCGAAGGTCTCTGTCGTGCCGACAACCGACGAGGCGTAGAACATCTCGATCGTGATATCGCCGCCCGACATCACCTGGACGTCGTCGACGAACTGGGCGATCGCTTTGCCCATCGGGTGTTCGGTCGAATAGTGGTTCTGGATGCGCAGGGTGACCGGCTCCGCCAAAGCGCTGGTCGCCAGCAGTGCCGCAGCACCCATTCCGATGAATGCAGATTTGATAGTCACGATTTTCCTCCCTCGACGATTGAGATCGCCTGCTATTAATTCTTGTGTGGGTATAAGAGCGCATTTTTAGATCGCTCGGCAACAAACGATGGAAGGCTATCGTGGGCGCGTCCCGCAAGCAACACTCAGTATGACAAAAAGTACTACTAATTGACAATTTATGGCGCGGTTTGCGAATATTTGTATGACTTATACTTGCTTCACTGTCATCAACGCATCGACCGTCGCGACCTCGCCGGAGACGGCGCGGATCACGACCGGTTTGGGGCGCATGACGTAATAAGATCGCCAAGGTCGCCGGTGCGTGGCTGGCCGGTTTCAGTATCCGGATATCCATCGAGCGGGGCGGCGAATTCATGCTCATACGTTACATCCGACGTCTGATGCGTCTACCGTTCCGGAGGATGGCAACAAGGGGTGAGCGATGAGGATCGTGGTGGCGCTCGGCGGCAATGCCCTGCTGCGGCGCGGGCAGACCCTTTCGGCGGAAAACCAGCGCAGGAACGTGCGGCTCGCCTCCGAGGCACTGGCGCCGTTCTCCGGAGAGCACCAGCTGGTGATCACCCATGGAAACGGCCCGCAGGTAGGGTTGCTCGCACTCCAGACCGCCGCTGACGAGCCGAACGGCGCCTTTCCTCTCGATGTGCTCGGCGCCGAGACCGAAGGTATGATCGGCTACATGCTCGAGCAGGAGATGAGAAATCTTCTCCCCGGGGAGGCGGCGCTCGCAACCCTTCTGACCATGATCGAGGTCGATGGCAACGATGCGGCCTTCGCGAATCCGACGAAATTCGTCGGGCCGGTGTATGCAGAGCATGAGGCCCGCAGGCTTGCCGCAGAGAAAGGCTGGTCAATCGCCCTGGACGGAGAAAAGTGGCGCCGCGTGGTCGCCTCGCCGCAACCGAAAAGGATCGTCGATATGCGGCCGCTTCGCTGGCTCATCGAGAGAGGGGCCATTGTCATCTGTGCCGGGGGCGGCGGGATCCCGACGGTCCGTGACGAAAGCGGGAAGCTGCGCGGCATCGAGGCGGTGATCGACAAGGATCTGGCGAGCGAACTCCTCGCCCGCGAACTCGATGCGGATCTTTATCTCATGGCGACGGACGTGGACGCGGTCTATGCCGGCTGGGGGACGCCGGAGCAGAGAGCCATCCGGGTCGCGACGCCGGACGCGCTACGCGCGTTCGATTTCCCTGCCGGATCGATGGGGCCGAAGGTGGAGGCCGCCTGTCTGTTCGCCGAAAGAACCGGCCGAAAGGCGGCTATCGGATCGCTGGCGGATCTGCAGGCGGTCCTCGCCGGTGCCGCCGGAACGACGGTCAGCACCTCCTTGTCCGGATTGGAATGGCACTGACCGTTTCGGCACCGTCTTCCGCAGCCTTCACCTGAAATCCCGTCCCGCATCGTGGGAGAGTCTGCCCGGCGGCCGGAATCGGGGCGTCCGGGATGTTAGGCTTCCCGCAAAGGGAGGTTGTGCGATGAGCCATGAGAAGATCATCAGGACAGACGGGAAGGTCTCCCGTATCGGGTCCGAGAACGCCGAGAGCTACGACGCCTGGGCGGACAGCTACGACAGGGAACTGGCGGACTGGGGCTACGAGGCGCCGGAACGGGCGGCGGATCTGCTGAAGGAACATCTTGCCGGCTTCGAGACGGCGCGCATCCTCGATTGCGGGTGTGGTACCGGCATGACCGGGGCGGCGCTCAGGGCGGCTGGCGCGGGCGGCGAACTGATCGGGTTCGATGCATCGCGAGACAGTCTCGATGCCGCACGCGTGAAAAAGGTGTACGACCGTCTCGACTATGCGGATCTGAACGAGAGGCTGGCGCTCGGGGACGAAAGCGTCGACGGGATTCTCTGTATCGGGGTGCTCACCTATCTCGAGGAGGAGCCGATCTTCCGGGAATGGCTGCGGGTCCTCCGGCCGGGTGGCGTCGTCGTGTTCACCAGCCGAGACGATTTCTGGCAGTCCAGGGGCATCGCCGACATGCTCGCGCGGCTGGAAGCGGCTGGACACTGGACCGAGCGCCACGTCTCGCCACCGATGCCCTATCTGCCGGGGAATCCGGATTTTGCCGACAAGGTAAGGGCGATCTACGGCGTGTTCCGGAAGACGCAAGACTGACCGGTCCCGCCTGTCTGCCCCGGATTGAGACAATTTGTCATGAAGAAGATAAACGCTCGGGTTCTGACGGCCGATCAACCGTTGGAAAGGGCTAGAGAGCAGTTTCCGATGACCTTTGTGCCTTTCTTTGCTCGCGCCAAAGTCCCGGAACATGACGCTTCAGACAAAAGCCCGTCCGTTCGGAGAGATCGCGCGGTTCTTGGCGGGAGCAGGACATGCACCAGGTCTGTGCTGCCAGAGTTCTCGGACGGGGAGATGGAAAGATTTCGGATCTGACATCCTTTTTCGGGACGGACCTACTTCCGTTCTAACCGGTGCGTCTGGTGGTATAGCCGTGGAGTGTTCAGTTCGGACGGTAGTCGGATCCCCGAACCGGGTCCGGCTCAGTCCTCGCTATCGTACTGGTAGATGTAGGGCAGGAAAAGGCGCGCGATCGCAGGATACTTCAGGGCGAGATCGCGGATGTCGGTATCGTGCGGGAGTGTCTCGAGGTGAAGCCCAACATCGCTGGTGTCGACGATACCGATCTTCAGGTTTGAGACCTCGCCGGGGATGTCGAGAAACGCCTCGCCCCGGTAGGAAACGGGAACCGCTGGAGTAAACAGCAGTCCGACGAGGGAGACGTTCACAATCTCTCCCGGCACCTTGGAGCCATCGGGGAGCGACAGTTCGCCGCCGATCCGGAACACAACGCGGTCGAAAGCGCGCCGCTCGTTGACGCGCAGCTCACGCATCCAGCCGGTTCTGATACCATCTTGGCTTGATTTGTCGCTCATCGCCGTTTCCCGTTCGAGTTGCCCAAACCGACCCGATTCCTTTTTAAACTGATAACGCACCGGCACGGGGATCGGGAAGAGACAATGCCGAACCTCCGGGCGAGGGATGCGGCAACCTGCGCAATTGTTTCAGGGGCAGCGGCAGCCTATTCTAATCGTTAGACCCTGAAGGAGGGGCTGACATGCGTATCAAATCTCCGATGCTGCGTTTTCTCTTCGGCCATGGTGTTATCGGCGGCGGCGCCGGAATTGCCATCGGGGCCGGGCTGCTGTTTTTCGACGTTGCCGGCCTCGCGACGCTCAGCATGAAGTCGGAGCCAGTCTGGCTCGGGCCGTTCCTTCTCTGCTTCTCATTCTTCGCGTCCTTCAGCGCGCTCGCCATGGGGGCGGCCGTGATGAGCTTCGGCGGGGATAATGGAGATGATGACGGCGACGATACGACGACCCGACATCGCTTGGTGCCCGCGCCGGAGATGCCGGGCGAAGTGGCCGAGGCGAAGATCAGAATCTCCAAATAGGCTAAGTGTCAGCGCGGCAGCGCCGCTTCGACCGCGCGGGTGAGCTTGTCCGCAGACGGCGCGGTTGTGGATGCGAACCAGTCTACCGCGCGCCCATCCGGACCGATCAGGATCTTGTAGAAGTTCCATCTGGGCTTCGACATCGGGCCGAGTTCCTCCGCCGCCCAGCGGTAGAACGGATGCGCGCCGTCGCCGGAAACCACCTGCTTCTCGGTCATCGGGAAGTCGATGGCGAAATTCACCTCGCAGAATTCCTTGATCTCGGCTTCGGTCCCGGGCTCCTGAGAGCCGAAATCGTTGGACGGCACCCCCAGCACGACGAGCCCGCGGTCGCGGTATTTCTGCCAGAGCTCCTGCAGGCCGGAATATTGCTTCGTGAAGCCGCAAAAGGACGCGGTGTTCACCACCAGCACCGCCTTGCCCTCGTAGGATTTCATCGGCAGCGGGTCGCCTTCGATGGAGACGAAGGAAAAGTCATGGGCGCTCGTGGCCGCCGCGTTTCCCGGCGTCGTCATGAAAAGCAACGCGGCGAAGGCGCCGGCGCGAAGGATGATACGGGCGAGTTGCATGGCGAGAACCTCCTGACGTCCCTTCTACGCAGCGCCTGCCGCGGCGGATGTGCGCAGGGACGTGTCACGTGTTCAGCAGCAGGACGAAGATGCCGGCGACCACGAGGCCGATGCCGACAAGCTCCATGTGGCTGCTCTTCTCCTTGAAGATGAAATAGGACGCCGCGAAGGTGAAAACGAGCTCGATCTGGCCGAGGGCGCGGACGTAGGCGGCGTTCTGGATCGTCATCGCGGTGAACCAGCAGGCCGATGCGGCCATGCCGCTTAGACCGACGACGGCGGCGACTTTCCAGTTTCGCAGCACGGCGGTGATCTGTCCGGGCTCGCGGGAACGCATGTAGATCGCCATCGCCACGGTTTGCATGATGGTGACGCAGGCGAGCGTAAAGCCCGCCTGGATGAGGAAGCCCTCGCCGCCGAGGGACAGTGAGGCGGCGCGGTAGGAGACCGCCGAGACGCCGAAGCAGGCACCGGAGGCGAGCCCGATCAGCGCCGGCTTGCTGGTCAGCGAGAGCACGATCCCCCTGATCCCGGCAGCCTGTTTGGCGGCACTGATTGCCAGCACGCCGACGAAGCTGATCATGATGGCGACCATGGCGCCCGCGGTCAGCGGATCGCCGAGGATGACGATGCCGAAGATCGCCGCCTGCACCGTCTCGGTCTTTGAATAGGTCGTCCCGACGGCAAAGTTTCGGAAGGCGAAGAGGTAGACCAGCAGTGCCGTGGCCGCGATCTGGGTCGCTCCGCCGAGCGCCGCATAAGCGAAGAAGAGGGGATGCGGATCCGGCATCTCCAGCCCGACGAAATCATGCAGGAACCAGACATAGAGCCAAGCCGGCAGTACGGCGTAGAAGAAGCGCACGAAGGTCGCGCCGGACGTGCTGAGCTTCGACGTCAGATGCTTCTGCAGGGCGGAGCGCAAATTCTGGCAGAAGGCTGCCGCGATGGTGATCGGGATCCAGAGTTCTATCATTGATAGTACCTTTAATTCAGATAATTACGCGGCGTTCTTAAAGTAATGACCGGCGGATGTGGCAATCCGGGCGCTTGAGAATATCGGGCTGCAGGCTGAGGCCGTGGCCGGCCCCGTCCGGCGCGCGGATGCGGCCGTTCTCGACCGGCGGGAGCTGGGTGACGAGGGTCCCGTACCAGCCGTAATAGAAGGCGCGCACCATCTCCTGGATAAAGCAGTTGTGGGTGTTGAGTGCGAGGTGGGTCGAGGTCGCCAGCACCACCGGACCGGTGCAGTCGTGGAAAGCGACGGGTACATGCCAGGCATCCGCCATCGCGGCCATCTTGCGTGCCTCGGAGACGCCGCCGCCCCAGGCGATGTCGGTGATGATCAGGCTGAGGGATTCCATCTCCAGGAGCTGGCGATAGTCGGCCCGGCTGCCGCGTGTCTCGCCGACCGCGATGGGCGCGGCGGTGGCGCGCGCGACCTCGTCAAGGCTGGAGAGATTGTCCATGAAGACCGGATCCTCGACCCAGAGCGGCTCGATGCTCTCGAGCGCGCGGCAGAGCTTGATCGCGGTCGGCCGGTCCCACATCGAGTGCAGTTCGGCCATGATGTCCATCTTGTCGCCGTGCTTCTCGCGGATCTTCTCGAACGGCGCCATGGCGGTCGCGAGGTCGCGGGGAGAGATGTGATGGCCGCTCGTGGCTTCCGCGGCATAGTCGAACGGCCAGATCTTCATCGCCGTGATACCCATGTCGAGCAGGCTGGATGCCAGTTCGTCGGCACGGTTCAGGAAGGCATCGAGATCCTCATAACCGTCGCTTGAGACATCGAGGCCGAAATTATCCGTGCCCTGGGTCGGTCGGTTTTGTACGTAGCGTGTCCCGGCGCAGGTATTGTAGACGCGGATACTGTCGCGTACGGCGCCGCCGAGCGCCTGATGCAACGGCATGTCCTTCGACTTGGCGAAGAGATCCCAGAGCGCGATGTCGACGGCGGAGCGGCCGCGCATCTCTGCGCCGGCGCCGCTGAAACCGACATAGCCGGTCAGGCTGCGTTGGTGCTGCTCGATCCGGTGCGGGTCCTTCCCGAGAAGGTAGGGCGCGATGATGTCGTGGATATGCGCTTCCGCGGCGCCCGGCCCGTAAAAGGTCTCGCCAAGACCGTCCGATCCGTCGTCCGCGACCACGCGGACCCAGAGCAGGTTCGGGAATTCCTCGATGCGAATGGTTTCGATTGCGGAGACTTTTGCCGCCATTGTTTCCCCCCTCGGCAGATAACCGAATGAGGGATTGTGGAGCGAACTGCGTCCGCGCGCCAGACGGTGCCGGGAACAAGGCAGATGGTGCTAGAGCACAAATCCGAGGCCGACGCGCAGGACTTTCAGGGCGACACCGATGGCCTCGCGTTTCGCGGCGTCCGACGCCGCGGTCCTCGCAGCCTCGATCTGCCGGTCGATTTCACGGAGGTCCGGAAATTTGACCGCGTTCAGACGCTTTAGGATGTCCTGGTTCGAGGCGCCGTCGATGTCGTTCTGCAGATTGCGGATCTCGATCCTGAGCAAAGCGCGCTCGGGACCGGTCAGACGGTCCGCTTCGTTCATCAAAACCGTAATTTTTGCGTTCAGGTCTTCGATGTTCATGTCGGGTCTCCGTCCGTGGGAGGTCAAGCGCTCGGCAGATCGTCGAGGAGGCGTTTCAGGGTTTCCGTCGTATCGGAGAGCCTTGGCAAGGTGTCGGAGACGGATTCGAGCAGATACCCGACATTCGGGTGCTTCAATATGTTCTGCACCACGCTCTCGCCCGCATCCTCGGATTGGAGGAAGGCATCGAGCGCGATCTGTACGTCCTTCATCTTGGCGATGTAGCTGTTCAATTCTCCGGTCTTCACCTTGATCTCGTCGATGGTCGCTTGCAGCTTGGCGATGTTCTGCTGCTCGTTCTCCTTGGCGCTCTCGAGACCTTTCAGCAGATCGTTCACGACCGTAGGATCGAGCCGTCCCTGTTCCTGAGGCGGACTGAGGGCGTCGCGCACATCGAGCCTGCTGGAGACGGTGCGGGCCTTGATCCGGGTTTCGGCGTCCCGCTTGATCCGTTCGGCGGCGATGAGGAGGGCATCAGACTGCGCCCGCACGGCTTCGATCGCCGTGTTGAAATACGCGATCTGCGCGGTGGACAGCTCCTTCACCTGCGGAGGGGTCGTGCAGGCGGTGAGCACAAAGAGAAAAATGGCGGTGAAACGTCTCATGGCACTCTCGATCGCGGAACTACGGCGGGGCTGTAGTCCTGACGTTCGAGAGGCGCCTAAAGTGAGCGGGAAATCACCGGGGACCGGCGATCAGTCGTAACTGCGGGCGTCCTCGATGACCTTGCCGTCATTGGCGAGGCTGCCTTCCGCGACCAGTTCGACAGCGCCGCGCAGCTTGGTCACGGCCTGCAGGGTGGCGGCCACGGCCTTGGCGAGACTATCGTCGTGTTGCGCACTCTCGCAATGCAGGGTCATGACGTCTTCGCTTGTCCGCCCGGTGACGACAAGCCGGGCTTTCGCGATCTCGGGGTGGCGCTTGACGACTTCGGCCACCTGTCCCGGATGGACGAACATGCCCTTGACCTTGGTGGTCTGGTCGGCACGGCCCATCCAGCCCTTGATGCGCTGGTTGGTGCGCCCGCAGGGGCTTGCGCCGGCCAGTACCGCCGACATGTCGCCGGTTCCGAAACGGATCAGCGGATAATTCGGGTTGAGGGTGGTCACGACGATCTCACCGACCTCACCCTCGGGCACCGGATCGCCGGTTCCCGGACGCACGATTTCCACGATCACGCCCTCGTCGAGAATCATGCCTTCCAATGCAGGGCTTTCATAGGCGACGAGCCCGAGATCGGCGGTGCCGTAGCATTGCAGGACGTCACAACCGAGTTCTGAGAGCTCCTTGCGAAGGCTTGGCGGCAGGGCTTCACCGCCGACCAGGCCTTTCTTCAGGCTGCTGATATCCGCGCCGGTCTCGCGGGCTTTCTCGAGGATGATCTTGAGAAAGCTCGGCGTCCCCGCATATCCACTCGGCTTCAGGTCCGCCGCGGCCTGGACCTGCATTTCGGTATTGCCGACGCCGCCCGGAAAGACCGCGCAGCCGATCGCCCGCGCCGCGCTGTCAACCATCATCCCGGCAGGGGTGAGGTGGTAGGAGAAGCAGTTGTGGACGATGTCGCCCTTGCGGAAGCCGGCGGCGAAGAGCGTGCGGGCAAAGCGCCAGGGATCGGCCTCGAGCCCTTCGGCATCGTAGATCGGGCCCGGCGACATATAGAGACGTCCGAGCGCGTTCGGAGCAACGGCGTTCAACCCGCCGAGAGGCGGGGTCTTCTTCTGCAGTTCCAGGAGATCGCCCTTGCGGGTCACCGGAAGCGCGGCAAGCGCCTTACGGGAGGTGACGGCACCCGGATCCGTGTCTGCAAGGAGCGTCCGATAGTAGCTGCTCTTCGCTCTGGCATGCGCCACCTGCTTCGAAAGCGCGGTCATCAGTGCGCTTTCGCGCTCGTCCATGCTGCGGGTTTCGAGCCCGTCGTAGAATTCGCCGCTCATCGGGTGCCGATCCCAGTTGATTGGATGTGAATGCCGTTTTGCTCAGCCGAGCCAGCGCTTGCGGCGGCGATAGTGTTTCACGTCGCGGAAGCTTTTCCGTCCGCTCGAACTGAGGCCTAGATAGAATTCCTTCACGTCCTCGTTGGAGCGCAGCATCTCCGCGTCGCCTTCCATCACCACACGGCCGCTTTCGAGGATGTAGCCGTATTTCGCGTAGCGCAGCGCGACGTTGGTGTTCTGTTCGGCCAGCAGGATAGAGACGCCTTCCTGCTCGTTGATCTTCTTCACGATCTCGAAGATCTGTTCGACCAGCTGCGGCGCGAGTCCCATCGAGGGTTCGTCCAGCAGAATGGTCTTCGGCCGGCTCATCAGCGCGCGTCCGATGGCGACCATCTGCTGCTCGCCGCCAGACGTGTAGCCGGCAAGGCTGCTGCGGCGTTCGCGCAGGCGCGGGAAATAGGTGTAGACCATCTCGAGATCCTGGGCGATGCCCACCCGGTCGCCGCCGCGCGTGAAAGCGCCGGTCAGCAGATTTTCCTCGACGGTCAGATGCTCGAAGCAGTGGCGGCCTTCCATAACCTGGATGACGCCCTTCTCGACGAGTTGGTGCGGGGTCATGGACTGGATCGCCTGACCCTCGAAATCGATCGTGCCTTTCGTGACCTCGCCGCGCTCCGACTTCAACAGGTTCGAAATGGCTTTCAGCGTGGTGGTCTTGCCGGCGCCGTTGCCGCCGAGCAGGGCGACGATTCCGCCGCGCGGGACCTCCAGCGAGACGCCTTTCAGGACCAGAATGACGTGGTCGTAGATGACCTCGATGTTGTTGACGCGAAGGATCGGCGTTTCCGTCCCGGTTTCCTGTTCGACAGCGCTCACGTCTCATGCCTCCAGAAGGGGAGAGAACGGCGCCGGTTGCCCGGCGCCGTCCAGGGTAAGGTCAAATCAGCTGCACTTACGCGGCGTGATGTTGTTCTCGGCGGCGTAGGCGGCCGCGTCCTCCTTCACCAGCGCCCGCACGACGTCGTGCATCGGCTCGATCCACTCGGAGACGATCTTCCATTTGCCCGCAGCGGCATCCCACTGCTGGATGGCAACCGGACCGTTACCTTCGTGATTCTCACAGGTGATCTTGATCGGCTTCATGAAGTCCTTCAGGCCGAGACGCTCGAAATCGGCCTCGCTGAGATCGATGGCCTCGAAACCGTCACGCACATGCTCGCCACGGATATCCTTTGTGCCGTGGATCTTGATCGCGTTGCGCATCGCCTCGGCGGTGAACACCGCTTCCAGCATGCCGCGGTTGTAGAGCACCTCGCCGATGCGGGCTTCCTCGCCAGCGCCGTTGCCCTTGGCATAGACGTGCTTCTTGATGTCCGCGATCGCCTGGAAGTCGGAACCCGGCGCGTGCATCGTGCCCGCGAGATAGCCGTTCGCGGCATCACCTGCCGGAGCGACGTCGTTCTCGGACCCGGACCACCAGACACCGATGAACTTGTCCATCGGGAAGCGGATGGCGGCGGCTTCCTTGATCGCGACCTGGTTCATCACGCCCCAGCCCCACATGAAGATCCAGTCCGGCTTGGCGCGCCGGACCTGCAGCCAGGTGGCCTTCTGTTCCTGACCCGGATGGTCGACCGGCAGGAGCATCAGCTCGAAGCCATAAGTGCCGGCCAGGGTCTCAAGGGTCTTGATCGGCTCCTTGCCGTAGGCGGAGTTGTGGAAAACGAGGGCGATCTTCTTGCCCTTCAACTTGTCCATTCCGCCTTCTTTGGCGCCGACATATTTGATGAAGGCGCTGGCCTGCGACCAGTAGGTGGTCGGGAAGTTGAAGATGTACGGGAACACCGTGCCGTCGGCAGCCGAGGTCCGGCCGTAGCCCATGGACAGGATCGGAATCTTGTCCTCGCTCGCCTTCGGGATCAGCGCGTAGGTCACGCCGGTGGAGTGCGGGTTGAAGACGAGAGCGCCGGACTGGCCTTCGTTCTTCAGGTTCTCGTAGCACTCGACCGAGGTCTTGGTGTTGTAGGCGGTCTCGCACTCGACAACGTTGACCTTGATGCCTTCGACACCGCCGTCGCGCTCGTTGAGCATGTTGAAATAGTCGATGAAGCCGTTCGCGAGCGGAATGCCGTTCGGGGCATAGGCGCCCGTACGGTAGACCAGGTTCGGAACGGTATAGGCGTCATAGTCGGCCAGGGCCGTTTCGGCCCACGCCGCGCCGGCGATGACGCCCGCGGCCGCGATGGCCATGGTTGTCTTTGTAAGTCTCATACTTGCCTCCCTAATGTGGGCCGATTTTTTCCGGCCTGTTCAGGTTCTTGCGTATTTCAGCCAAACGGGCGCCCCCGTGTCCCACCGACCGGGGTCAGTAGGGGAACGGCCAGAGTCGGAGCTTCTCCTTTGTGATCTGCCACATGCGCGCCAGACCGTGCGGCTCCTTGATGAGGAAGAAGATGATGAGCGAGCCGACGAGCATGATCTCGATATGCTTCGCGGTCACGGGCACCATCCCGAACCAATCCACCAGCACGACTTTCAGCCCGACCGGCATCAGCGCCATGAAGGCGGCCCCGAGATAGGAACCGAGCACGCTGCCCAGCCCGCCGATGATGATGGCGAAGAGGACGAAGAAGGACTGCAGGATGTCGAAGGCTTCGGTCGCTTCGACCGTGCCGAGCCAGATATGGAAGATCAGCGCGCCGCCGATGCCGATGTAGAAAGAGGATACGGCGAAGGCGAGAAGCTTGGTCTTCAACGGTTTGATGCCGAGCAGTTCCGCGGCGATGTCCATGTCGCGGATCGACATCCAGCTCCGGCCGATGCGGCCTCGCACCAGATTGAGGGCGATCCATGTGAAGGCCACCAGGAAGCCCAGCACGAAGAGATACTGCGCCGTCGGGGTCGCTTGAGGTCCGGAGACGAGGAAGCCGAACATCTCGCGCGGCGGCGCGGTGATTTGGCTCATCTCGTAATTGTAGAACCACGGAACCTTGTTGAACATCCAGATCAGGAAGAACTGGGCCGCCAGGGTCGCGACGGCGAGGTAGAAGCCCTTGATCCGGAGGCTCGGCAGACCGAAAAGCACGCCGACCGCCGCTGTACAGCCCCCGGAGAGCAGGATCACGACGACAAGATTCATCTCGGGGAAGGCCGTGCAGAGCTTGTAGGAACTGTAGGCTCCCACAGCCATGAAGCCGCCGGTGCCGAGCGAGATCTGTCCGCAATAGCCGACCAGGATGTTGAGGCCGAGCGCGATGAGCGAATAGACCATGAACGGCAGCAGGATCGCCTTCGACCAGTAGTCGTTGATGACGAAGGGAATGATGGCAAGCGAAACCACCAGGATCACGGCCAGCAGGATCTTGTCCTGAAAAATCGGGAACAGCTGCTGGTCAGCGGCGTAGTTCCGTTTGAACTGGCCTGTCTCGCGATACAGCATCGCCTTAAACCCTTTCGATAATCTTGTCGCCGAACAGCCCCTGTGGCCTGAACATCAGGAACACGAGCGCCAGCATGAAGGCGAACCAGTTCTCAACAGCGCCGCCATGGACGCTGTACCAGAAGACTTCGACGATCTTTTCGCCGACGCCGATGATCAGGCCACCGATGATGGCGCCCGGGATCGAGGTGAAACCGCCGAGGATCAGCACGGGCAGGGCCTTCAACGCGATCAGAGAAAGGCTGAACTGCACGCCGGACTTGCTGCCCCACATGATGCCGGCGACCAGCGCGACGATGCCCGCGACCGACCAGACGATGACCCAGATCTGCTGCAGCGAGATACCGACGGACAGCGCGGCCTGGTGATCGTCCGCCACCGCGCGGAGCGCGCGTCCGATACGGGTCTTGGTGAAAAAGACGGCGAGGATCGCCACCAGCGATCCGGCGGCGATCGCCGCGGTCACGTCGAGCTGTTCGATGAAGACGCCGTTGATATCCCAGATATCGGTCGGCAGCCCGATATCGAGCACCTTCACGTCGCTGCCCCAGAGCAGGTCTCCCGCGCCCTCTAGGACATAGGAGAGCCCTAGCGTGGCCATGAAGAGGATGATCAGTTCCTGGTTCACCAGCGGTCTGAGGACGAGCCTCTCGATGATGAGTGCCAGCAGGATCATCACGACGATCGTTGCCGCGATGGCGAGGATGACGATGAGCGCTTTCGGCATACCCGACGGCTCGAGGAGTTCCATCAGGCCGGTCAGGGTAAGGGCGGCGAAGAGGGCCATCACGCCCTGGGAAAAGTTGAAGACGCCGGAAGCCTTGAAGATCAGCACGAAGCCAAGAGCAACGAGAGAGTAGAGCACTCCCGCCATCAGGCCCTTGATGAAGGTTTCGATGAAGAAAGCCGGTTCCATGAACATGTCGGCGAACGGCTGAATCAAAAGTGCATGGAGGAATTCCACGGGGTGTTCTCCTTTAACTCAGCACGTCAGTCGTGGCTGACGCCGAGATAGGCGTCGATGACATTTTGGTTCGCGCGGACTTCGTCCGGTGTGCCGTCGGCGATCTTGCTTCCGTAATCCAGCACGACGACGCGGTCGGAAAGGTCCATCACCACGCCCATGTCATGTTCGATCAGGATCACGGTGGTGCCGAATTCCTCATTCACGTCGATGATGAAGCGGGACATGTCCTCCTTCTCCTCGACGTTCATGCCGGCCATCGGTTCGTCGAGCAGCAGGATCTTCGGGTCCATCGCGAGCGCGCGCCCGAGTTCGACCCGCTTCTGCAGCCCGTAGGGCAGGCGGCCGACGGGGGTCCGGCGGAGCGCGGCGATCTCGAGGAAGTCGATCACCCGCTCGACATGCGCGCGGTTTTCGAGCTCCTCCTTCTGGGCCGGCCCGAAATAGAGGCATTGCCAGAAGAAGTTCCTCTTCATCTTCAGCATGCGCCCGGTCATCAGATTGTCGAGCGTGCTCATGCCGCGGAACAGCGCGATGTTCTGGAAAGTCCGGGCAATCCCGTTCGACGCCGCGAAATAGGGATCCATCGCCGGGAAGGATTGACCGGCAAAATTGATCTTGCCCGAGCGCGGCTTGTAGAAGCCGTTCAGGACGTTGAGCATCGAGGACTTGCCGGCGCCGTTCGGGCCGATGATGGCGCGGATCTCGCCTTCGCGGACATCGAAGCTGACATCGTTGATGGCGGTCACGCCGCCGAACTTCACCACGATGTTTTCGACGCTGAGGATGGGATCGCCGATGGTTCGCGTATCCACAAGTCCGGAGGAATAAGTGTTTCCGCCGGTCTCCATGATTTGTGCTTCTGCCACGGGTCAGCCTGCCTTTTTCAACGCCGGCGCCGCAGCGCCGTCCAAATCCATGATTTTCATCGACGCCTGGATGTTGCCCTTGCGGCCATCCTCGAAGGTCACTTCGGAATTCATCTCTGCCCGGTCGCCGTTGCCGTAGAGCGCTTCGATGATCGGACCGTAGCGTTCGGAAATCACGCTACGCCGCACCTTGCGGGTCCGGGTGAGTTCGCCGTCGTCAGCATCCAACTCCTTGTAAAGAAGGAGGAATTTCCGGATTCTCTGGGTTTCCGGAAGACTCTCGTTCACATGCGCGATTTCGCCCCGGATCAGTTCGTAGATCTCCGGCCGGTCCGAGAGGTTGGTGTAGGAGGTGAAGGGAATGCGCGCTTTCTCGGCCCATTTCGAGACGATGGAGAAACGCACGCAGATGATCGCCGTCAGGTAATCCTGGCCGGCGCCGAGAATCACCGCCTCGCCGATATAGGGGGAGAACTTCAGCTTGTTCTCGATATATTGCGGCGAGAATTTCGTTCCGGTTCGGGTCTGGGCGATATCCTTCACCCGATCGATCACCGTCAGCCGGCCCTTGTCGTCGAAGAAACCGGCATCGCCGGTATGCATCCAGCCGTCCTTCATGTCCGCCTTCGTGGCCTCGGCGTTTTTGTAGAAGCCACGGAACATGTTGGGATGGCGGGTCACGATCTCGCCGACGCCGTCGCTGTCGGCGTCGATGATCTTCACCTCGCAGCCCTCGAACGGCACGCCGACCGTGTCGACGTCGATTTCCTCACCGTCCTGCAAGGTGTAGGCGCCGAGCAGTTCGGTCTGTCCGTAGAGCTGTTTCAGGGGCACGCCCATGGCGAGGAAGAGCTTGAAGGTCTCGGGGCCCATTGCCGCGCCGCCGGTTGCGGCCGAGCGGACGTTGGAGAAGCCGAGCCGGTCGCGCAGCGCGCCGAACAGCATGGTGTCGGCGAACCATGAGCGGTTCCCACGCTCGACCGCCTCGGTACCGAGCGCGACGCCTTTCTCGAAGATCCACTGCGTCAGCGCGCCGGCATCCATCACACGGGCGCGCATGTCGGCGGCGATCTGCTCGAGCACGCGCGGTGCCAGCAACAGGAAGGTCGGGCCGATCTCGCGCATGTCGCTCATCGCGGTTTCCTCGTTCTCGGGGAAACTCACCTTCATGCGGGAATTGAGGCCGAAACCGAGGGTATAGACCTGTTCCATGATCCAGGGCATGGGCAGCACGGAGACATATTCGTCCGTCGAGTCCTTCGGGTCGTGCTTCAGGTAGAGCTGGGTGTGACGCACGAAATTGCCGTGCGGCAGCTCCGCCAGTTTCGGATTGGAGGTGGTGCCGGAGGTTGTGCAGAGGATCGCGACATCCTCGCCGGTCACCGCGTCGACCAGCTGGTCGTAGAGCTCCGGAGACTTCGCGTGGATCTCCGCGCCGCGGGCCACCAGATCGTTGAAGGAGACGATGCGTGGATCGTCGAATTTCCGCATCCCGCGCGGGTCGGAATAGATGATCTTCTGGATCGAATCGGCCCGGTCGCCGAGGGCGAGGAACTTGTCGACCTGTTCCTGATCCTCGGCATAGGCCATCTTCGCCTGGCTGTAGCCGGCGAGATAGGCGATCTCGTCCTCGAGCACGTCGCGGTAGAAGCCGATGGTCATGGCGCCGACGGACTGGGCCGCGAGCTCGGCGCAGATCCAGTCCACGTTGTTGTCGCCGATGATCGCGAAGACGTCGCCCTTCTGTAGTCCCGCTTCGTGCAGCGCAAGGGCGAGGTTACGGACGCGTTCCTGGTAGTCGGCCCAGGTGAATTCGGTCCAGACCCCGTAATCCTTTTCGCGCAGGGCCACTTCTGTCGGATGACGTTCCGCATTGAAACGCAGCAGCTTCGGCAACGTGTCGTAGACCGAAGGATCCGGGTACTCGTACGCCATGTTCCATCCCTAATACGCGGTCCGGAAACCGGGCAGGGGCGAACAGTCTGAGATTTCGGATACACCCGGGCTCTTGCGAAACAAGCGCCACCTCCCTGTCCGTCCCGGCCCGCAGCCCCCGCGTTTACCGCGGATAACCGTTTTCGAACCGAATGTTGTTATCGGGAAACCGTCGTTGCGGTCCCCTTTGATTGGTGCCGATTTTTGGATGCGCTCGTTCCGAGGTCAACAAGATAATTTGAGAATTTGCAATTTGCGGAACGGAGTTTCGCAATTGACCGATCCCGCAACACAACTCGATGTCGCTCTCGAATGAACGAGTTGTCCGGGCCCCGTCGTCTATGCTGTGGCTTGCCGGGACGCGGCACGGCAGACGTTGCGCATCGCCGAGACTAGCTGATCCCGCGCGCCGGCCCCAGGACCAGGGCGTCGCCGGCGGTTGGCGTCTCGAGGAGTTTGTGCACCTCGTCTTCTGACAGGGTGCGATCAATTTCATCGGTCCAGACCTTGAGGTGCGTCAGCAGATAGTTACCGAACGCCGTAATCATCGCCACGTCGGCGGCATCGTGCCCCCGCACCATGAGAATGCGCCCTATTCGGGGGGTATTGTGTCTGGGGTCGAATGCGTACCAGCGTCCTTCCAGAAAAACCTCCGCCCAGGCACAAAAATCGCCCGCGCCGTCGGCTTTCGCTCCAATGTCGCTGAGATAGCCGCTCGCATACCGGGCCGGTATGTTCATTGCTCGGCAGAGCGCGATGAACAGGTGTGCAAAATCGCGGCAGACGCCGGTTCCCTCGCGGAAGACATCCATCGCGGTCTTGGTCGGGCGGCCAAATCGATATCCGAAGACGACATTGTTGTGCACCCAGTTCGAGATCGCCTGCACACGTGCCCAGCCAGGTGGCGTGGTGCCGAACAGTCTCCAGGCCGTCTCGGCGAGTTCATCGCTTTCGCAATATCGGCTCGCGGTCAGATAGGTGAGGGTATCCGCTGGAAGATCCATGATTTCGGACTGACGGGCATTCCAGTCGAAGACATCGGGTTCTCCGTCATCTTCCACAACACAGTCCGACCACAGGGTCGTTTTACCTGCCGGCGCCTCGATTCGGGCGCAGCGGTTGCCGTACGCGTCGGCATATTCGTCGATCCGCAGGCCGGGTTCCGCGCGGATGCGATCCGATCCGATGATCCGCAATTTGATTTCCGGGTTCGGATGAAGCGCAAGAAGCATAGGGGTCGGCTTTGGGCAATCGATCTGGATTTCAAAGCCGATGCGAATGAGCATGAAGCGTTTCCTGTTCTGCTTCGACGGGGCGGCGTCGTGTGGCGGATCCGTGAAAATATGCAAGGCAGCCGCCTTGTGCCGTTGCCCCGTCTACGGGGGCGACGGATAGCACGCGTTTGCTAGGACTCGTTCCCTTGGTCCGATTTTTCCATCAGTCGGGCGAAATCGCCGAGGACCCGCTCGATGAGCTTCTGGTGGCGAGGATCGCCGGCCTCACGGGTCCGGGCATAGAGCCGTATCAGGTACTGGGCTTTCAAGGCGGCGGCCGGCCATGTCTCGGCGGGCGTCGCCTGCATTTGTGCCTCGAGTTCCTCATGACGGAGGCGCGTCATTTCCTGATCCGCCAGGTCGTCCTTCAGCGAATGCCGCCGGATGTTCGTCGCCATCAGTCCTTCGGTGCTGCGGCGGTCGTCAAGATCGACAGGATCATCTTCCATGTGGGGAAATCTCCGGTGGAGGCTCAGGGACTTCGCACGACCTTGCTCTCGCCCGGCAGCTCTTCCGGCATGTCAACTGCGCCGTCCGGATCCATGCCCTTCAGGAATTTGAACAGCTCGCTGTCCGTTGAAAGGATGATGGTCGTGTTCGACGAAATCATCGCCTTGTAGGCCTGCATGGTGCGGGTGAATTCGTAGAAGCCGACCGAGGCTGGGCTCCGGTTGTAGGCGGAGGCATAGATCTCGGTTGCCTTGGCGTCTGCCTTGCCGCGGATCTCCTCGACGGCACGATAGGCCTCGGACTGGATCTTGTTCAGGTCGCGAACGCGGTTGCCGCGGATCCTGGCGGCCTCGCCATTTCCTTCCGAGAGGAAGCGTTCCGCGATCTGCCTGCGTTCGCTGATCATGCGGTCGTAGATCTTGGGCCGGACGCTTTCGTTGTAGTTGATCCGCTTGAAGCGGATATCGAGAAGCTCGATGCCGAACACTAGAACCTTCTCGGCCGCGGCGGCATAAATCTCTTCCTCGACCAGTTTGCGCCCCTTCTGGATAGGCACCAGCGAGCCGATGTCCTGTTTGCGCTCCTCCTCCGACAGGAGCGTGTCGCGCAGGGGAACGCGGTCTCTGGTCGTGCGGATGATCTCGATTAGCTCATGTTTTGCGACGGCATTCCGGGTCTCGCTACCGAGAATGTCGTCGAGACGGGATTGCGCGCTGCGCTCGTCTTGCAAACGAAGGAAATACTGCAGAGGGTCTGTAATGCGCCAGCGGGCGAACAGGTCCACGGAAATGTAGAGCTTGTCCTTGGTTGGCATGTCGGACGGATTGCCGTCCCACTCGAGAATACGCCGGTCGATCGGATTGATGTCCTGGATGAAGGGGATCTTGACCTTCAGGCCCGCCGTCGTGACGGGTTCACCGACCGGCTTGCCGAACTGGGTGACGATCGCCTGCTCGACCTCGCTCACCGTGTAGAGTGCGTTGCTCGAAACATAGGCTCCGACCGCAAGCAGACCGGCCGCGGCGATGAGTGCGCCTTTTTTCATGGTTTCTGTCCCTGCGGTACGTCGAGATTCAGCAGCGGCAGAATGCTCCGCGCCTGTTCGTCGACGATGATTTTCGAGCGAAGCCCGGGCATGACGTCCTGCAGGGTCTCGACATAGATGCGCCGGCGTGTGACTTCGGGCGCCTTTTCGTATTCCGTTAGCAAGGCGCTGAAGCGCGCGACATCGCCCTCCGCCTCGTTTATCCGTTTCAGGCGGTATCCATCGGCCTCGCGAATACGCTGGTCTTTCTCGCCCTCGGCCAGCGGAATGACCTTGTTGTAGTCCCGGCGGGCCTCGTTGATGAGCTTCTCCTTTTCCTGCTGGGCCTGGTTGACCTCGTTGAAGGAGTCCTGCACCGGCTCGGGGGGATTGATGTTCTTCAGCTGGACCTGGTCGATGCTGATACCCATTGCGTATTTGGTCGCAAGCGCCTGCATTTTCGTCAGCGCCTCGATTTCGATCCCCTGCCGGCCGATGGTAATGACCTCATCGACAGTACGGTCGCCCACCACTTCACGCATGACGGACTCGGAGACATATCGCAGCGTTTCGCTTGGGTCCCGAACCTCGAACAAGAAGTTCTGAGGGTTCGATATCCGATACTGGATAACCCATTCGACCAGCGCTGCATTGAGATCGCCGGTCACCATCTGCGTTTCGCGTTTCGTCTCGCGGGGGCGGGGGCTCTGGTTTGGATCGCTTGCGCCCGGTGTGGAGAATCCGAATTCCTGCTTCAGCTGGCGTTTGACCGGGACGATGGTTGTTGCGTCGATACCGAGCGGCAGCTTGAAATGCAGGCCCGGTGGAACTTCTTTAAAATATTTTCCGAAACGCTGCACGACCGCGACAGAGTCGCTCGGGACGGTGTAGTAAGCGGACCAGGCGCCCCATCCGAGCAGCGCGACAAGCGCGATCATGACGGGCGTTCGCGGGCCGCCGCTCGGGATCATCTGTCTGAGGCGATCCTGTCCTTGCCGGATCATGTCGTCGATATCGGCGTCGGGCCTGGCTTTGTTGCCCCAGGGGCCGTTCGGCTCCCCGCCATTGTTCTGGTTCGGCATGTCCGGAAATCCTATTTGGAATTGGTGTCTGGCCTGATTGCGGAACCCTGCGTCTGAAACGCCGTCGAAGCGCAACAACTGCCGACTGGGGCACGGTCATCCATGCAAATATCCCAGGGTCAATATCCCGGATCCCGGATCCCGGACTCCGGGTTGCTCAGCCGGCTATTCGCGGATTTGGCGCCGCGCCCGACCCGGCGTCGCGCCTGAGGGCGTCGTCCAGAGCCGCATAATCAATCTCCAGAGTTCGCGTCGAGCCTGGATGTCCAGCTTCGGCGGGCAGGTAGATCAGCGTCTTGGTTCTGCGATAGGCACTGAATGAAGGGCCTTCCAGAAGTTCCTCGTCGGTTTCCACCTCGTAAGTGCCCGGCGGAAAGGTCTCCTTGAAGTCACCGAGAACAAAGAAGTTCTCGAAGGTCACTGTCGATTTCGTCGTGCGTAAGGTCATCGGGAACCCCCGGCCACCGGTGCTGTCGATGTGCGCACAGAGACGGAGGGGAAGGACCCCTCCGTTCCGGTGGGGTTATGCCTTTTTCGCAGGCGCGGCCTCGGCGGGATTCGTCACGGGGGCGGCAACCGGCGCGCTGTCGTCGGTAGCGGTCTTCTTTTCCTCGTCCGACTTGTCGTTGCTGGGAGCGACCTGCGATGCGGAGAAATTCTTGTAGGACATTGGAACCCCTTTCGGGTCTGGCGGGTAAAAATTTACCTGCCTTCAAATAAATGGTCATGTATTCGTGAAAATCAAGTTGGAAAATTTCTTATGTGTAGCGTTTTGTTTTTTTAAGTATATTAAGTAATTAAAGTTGTTGAAAAAGATGATATTCGTTTCAGGGCGGATAAATTTTGAGAAATATATTAATTTATCGCGTCGGATTTTCATCCATGCCGTATCGTATGCGTAAGCTCGCCTGGGGTGAGTCACATATATGAAGCTGTTCGAATGCCAAAATTGCGGCCAGCGTCTTTATTTTGAGAACACGTTGTGCGAGCGCTGTGGCCATCTGCTGGGTTACCTCGCGGAGCAGGTGACATTGAGTGCGCTGACCCGGGCCGGCGGCGAAACTTGGCGTGCGTTGGCAATGCCGGGCGAATGCTTCAGGTTTTGCGCTAACGCTGCTCATAATGCGTGCAACTGGCTCGTTCCCGCCGCCAGCAAGAACGTCTTCTGTCGCGCGTGCGAGCTCAATCGGACAATCCCCGATCTCGACTCGCCTCGCAATCGTCTGCTCTGGCGGCGTTTGGAGTCGGCAAAGCACAATCTTGTCTATGGCCTGATTCGTTTCAGACTGCCGCTTTCAAGCCGGTTCTCAGATCCTGAGCGCGGGCTTGCCTTCGATTTCCTGGCCGGTCCTGACGACTCATTTCAGGCACAGTCGCAGGTATCAACAGGACATGCCGCGGGTGTGATCACCATCGATATCGCGGAGGCCGACCCTGCCGAACGCGAGCGTAATCGGCAGGATATGCTGGAGCCATACCGAACTCTCCTCGGTCATTTTCGCCATGAGATCGGCCATTACTACTGGGAGCGGCTCGTCCACGACGAAGCCCGGCATCGGGCCTTCCGAGCGGTGTTTGGCGACGAGCGCCAAGACTACGTAAAGGCATTGGACTCGCACTACCGAAATGGACCCCGGCTAAACTGGCAGGAACAATATGTCAGCTGTTATGCGGGAGCCCACCCTTGGGAAGACTTCGCAGAAAGCTGGGCGCACTACATGCATATCGTGGACACTCTGGAGACCGCGGCGAGCTTCGGGGTCCGCGTGCGGGCGACGGCCGGCCGTCATCCAGTTCTAGAGATGGAAATCGACTTCGATCCCTACGAAGGTCGGGACTTCGATGCTTTGATGGCGGCTTGGTATCCGCTCACTTATGCGGTCAACTCTCTCAACCAAAGCATGGGGCAGCCCGATCTCTACCCCTTTGTTTTGGCACCTGCAGCCGTGGGAAAATTGCGGTTCGTTCACCGGTTGATCCACGGATTATGCGGGACCGGGGAATAGATGTGACGTCCTGAATGCCGCTCCTTCGAAAGAAAGTCACGGCGTTGTTTTTGGCGGTGCCTGCAAGGTGACATGCACCTGGTCGGAGTGCAGGAACATATCGGAAAGCGCCCTGTGAATGGCTTTTTCCGCGTCTATTCTGACGAAGTAATCGCCGAGAAAGCGGCCGTTCCTTGTGACATTCCAGATCCCCGACTTCCTGACGATCCTGAAGCGGTTTTGCTCGGCCTGCCGAAAGGCTGGGACAGGCGCTCTGCGGGTCTTCTCCGGTTCATGCCTTGCCGGGGATGCCGGAGGTACGATGACGGAAAGGTATGCCGGTTGACACATTTTTGTGATGGTTTTGATGAACTCGTCCGCGTAGCTCGCCGTATCGGTGAAGTCGTGCTCCGATCGCTCAAGCACGCCGGGGCGGCTGAAAATGCTGCGAAGGCGATCCAGATATCTTGGCTCTGTCTCCGCCATCTGCGCGATCAAGCATTGCAAAATTTTCTCGTGTGCCAGAACCCGTCGCTCGATATCCGTATTTTCAACCGGGGCGTACCGCCCCGATTTGCGACTGCCGGACTCCGCTTTAACCGAAGTCCTGGTCCTGCTTTTGCTGGACGGTTCGTCAGCCTCATTATTCGCCGGCTTGCCGGATGACGGCTCGCCTGGCTCGTCGGTCCTGACAAGCATGCCGTCGCTGTCGCCGCGCTGCTCCGCGATTTCATCAAGTTCCGCCTGGCGACCGAGCAACTCTTCTCCCGGACCGTGATTGGCGGGGGAGACTGTCCGTTCTTCCGGGCGGACCTGCGTCAGATTGGTCATGCTTGAACTCCGGCATTTCGCCGCAGCGCTTCCGCAATCGCATCTTCGAGCTTCGTGTAGCGGAAATTTCCGAGTCTGAAATATTCGACCGTCTCTCTCGTGATTCCGTATCGGGCCGTTTCGTCTTCGTCAGGAGTCGAAGGTAATGGCATTTGAGTTGGGCGGTTGGGCTGCATGACGTGTTCTCCCGTTTGGACGGATGATGGAATTCTGGCGCGAGTGTCTCTGGTGACCTCGCAGACATTTGTCGCGCGCATCGCTGAAACTGCGGAGCCGCGGGGCTCCGCTGCGCGGACAGATGCGCGGTCTGATTGGCGCCGCTTTTTCTGTTGTGGGCGCTGAACGGATGGAGAAGCCTCCGGTTCAGGTACCTATGGTTTCTTTGAGCGCGCGGCTTCGGCGGGCTCGGCTGCCGGCTTGCTTTTGGCTTCCGCAGGTTTTGTTTTGTTGTCCGGCATGGTGTTGCTCGGCGTGGCGTGCAATGCGTTGAATTCTCTGTAAGACATCTCAATTCCAGTCCGGTTTCGCGGCAATAATTTTGCCGGCACAAAATAAATGGTGATGATGATATAATAATCAATATGCGAGTATTTATTTATTTTTTAGAAATTATTTGAGATTTTGTATAATGGTCGATTTTATTTTTGATTATCCTAAGAGTTGTATTACTGGGTGGTGTTTTGATTAATGGAGTATTCCTCAAAGGATTCTGTCGGCGTGATCCGCAAGATTGCTCGTGCAGCTTGGAAACCCTAGGGTTCGGGTAGCGGATTGTTCCGGTCGCGGGTCGACACCGCGGCGGAGCGGCGGAGCGCCGAGGCAAAGTCGCGGAGCCGGTCCGGGACCGGCGCGATGACGGTCTCGCGGATGCGGGACGGAGTTTTGCAAAATGGCCACCCCGTTCAGAGCCATGTCCGTCGCACTCCGGACTGGCACTCGGCTGCGGAATTTTCTATAAACGGGGCGCGCGGTCCGGAGCGCTCTCCGCCCGCGCCACAAAGACTAATGGGAGAGACCGGGCCGAGGCGCTCCTCGGGCGGCCGCCATCACCGATTCAATAGGAGATGACCGTGACTGCTGGCCAAGACAGTCTGAAAACCCGGCGTACGCTCAAGGCGGCCGGAAAGAGCTACGATTACTACAGCCTCGAAGCTTTCGCCGATGCCGGATATCCGGAGATTCGCAAGCTTCCGTACTCCCTGAAGGTCCTGCTCGAGAACCTGCTGCGTTACGAGGACGGACGCACGGTGACCGTGGACGACGTCAAGGCGCTCGCCCAGTGGGTCAAGGACAAGAAATCCGACCGCGAAATCGCCTATCGCCCGGCTCGGGTCCTGATGCAGGACTTCACCGGCGTTCCGGCGGTGGTCGACCTCGCCGCCATGCGCGATGCCATGACGCAGCTCGGCGGCGACCCGGAGAAGATCAACCCGCTTTCTCCGGTCGATCTCGTGATCGATCACTCTGTCATGGTGGACGCCTTCGGCGGCCCCGATTCCTTCAAGAAGAACGTCGACCTCGAGTTCGAGCGCAACGGCGAGCGCTACGAGTTCCTGCGCTGGGGCTCCAAGGCCTTCCGCAACTTCCGTGTCGTCCCGCCGGGAACCGGCATCTGCCACCAGGTGAACCTGGAGCATCTCGCCCAGACCGTCTGGACCAAGGATGAGGACGGCAAGACGATCGCCTATCCGGACACGCTGGTCGGCACCGACAGCCACACCACCATGGTGAACGGCATGGCCGTGCTCGGCTGGGGCGTCGGCGGCATCGAGGCGGAAGCGGCCATGCTCGGCCAGCCGGTCTCCATGCTGATCCCGGAAGTCGTCGGCTTCAAGCTGACCGGCAAGATGCCGGAAGGCGCGACCGCGACCGACTTGGTGCTCACCGTCGTGCAGATGCTGCGCAAGAAGGGCGTGGTCGGCAAGTTCGTCGAATTCTACGGCCCCGGCCTGAACGAACTGCCGCTCGCCGACCGTGCGACGATCGCCAACATGGCGCCGGAATACGGTGCCACCTGCGGCTTCTTCCCGGTCGACCAGGAATGCCTGAACTACCTCCGGCTGACCGGCCGCGAGGACGACCGCATCGCGCTGGTCGAGGAATATGCCAAGGCCCAGGGCATGTGGCGGGACGATGCCCAGGAGCTGGTCTTCACCGACACGCTCGAACTGGATCTCGGCACCGTGGTGCCGTCGCTCGCCGGCCCGAAGCGTCCGCAGGACCGCGTCCTGCTGACCGAGGCGGCGCCGGAATTCGCCAAGGCCTTCAAGGATCTCGCCGGCGGTGTTGCGCCGCGTGACATCCCGGTCGAGGGCGAGGATTACACGCTTTCCGACGGCGACGTCGTGATCGCGGCGATCACCTCCTGCACCAACACCTCCAACCCCTACGTGCTGATCGCGGCGGGGCTCGTCGCGCGCAACGCGGCGGCCAAGGGCCTGACCCGCAAGCCGTGGGTCAAGACCTCGCTCGCGCCGGGCTCCCAGGTGGTCACCGACTATCTGGAGAAGGCCGGCCTGCAGACCGAGCTCGACAAGCTCGGCTTCAACCTGGTCGGCTACGGCTGCACCACCTGCATCGGCAACTCCGGACCGCTCGACGCCCATATCGCGGAAGCGGTGGAGAAGGGAGATCTGGTCGTGACCTCGGTGCTCTCCGGCAACCGGAACTTCGAGGGCCGCGTCAACCCGCACGTCAAGGCGAACTATCTCGCCTCGCCGCCGCTGGTCGTCGCCTATGCCATCGCCGGCAACCTGAACGTGGACCTCTACAAGGACCCGCTCGGCAACGATCCGGACGGCAACCCGGTGTTCCTCAAGGACATCTGGCCGACCAACCACGAGATCGCGGAGGTCGTGCACAAGAGCGTCTCCCGCGAGATGTTCCAGGCGCGCTACGCCAACGTCTTCGAGGGCACCAAGGAATGGCAGGCGGTGCAGACCACCGGCAGCCTGACCTACAACTGGAACGACGGCTCGACCTACGTCCAGAACCCGCCCTATTTCCAGGGCATGTCGATGGAGCCGGGCGAGCTGGCCGACATCACCGGCGCCCGCGAACTCGCGGTGCTCGGCGACTCGATCACCACCGACCACATCTCTCCGGCCGGTTCGATCAAGTCCGACAGCCCGGCGGGCGACTATCTGCGTGAACGCCAGGTCCGTCCCGTGGACTTCAACGCCTACGGCGCGCGCCGCGGCAACCACGAGATCATGATGCGCGGCACCTTCGCCAACATCCGCCTGAAGAACGAGATGGGCGGCGGGCTGACCGGCGGTCTGACGGTGCACTATCCCTCGGGCGAGACGATGCCGATCTACGACGCGGCGATGCGTTACCAGAAGGACGGCGTTCCGCTGGTCGTCATCGGCGGCAAGGAATACGGCACCGGCTCCAGCCGCGACTGGGCGGCGAAGGGCACCCGTCTCCTCGGCGTCGGCGCGGTGATCGTTGAGAGCTTCGAGCGCATCCACCGCTCCAACCTCGTCGGCATGGGCGTGCTGCCGCTGCAGTTCAAGGACGGCCAGAACCGCGAGACCCTGGGCCTGAAGGGCACCGAGACCTTCGACATCACCGGCATCGCGTCGGGCATCACCCCGCGCATGGACGTGCCCTGCAAGATCACCTACGCCGACGGTTCGGTGAAGGAGATCACGCTGCTCTGCCGCATCGATACCGCGGACGAGGTGGATTACTACCGCCACGGCGGCATCCTGCAGTACGTCCTGCGGAACATCGCGAAAGCGGCGTAACGTTCCGGCGACGGTTTGCATCGAATAGGGAAACGCCCGGCTTCGGCCGGGCGTTTTTCGTTGGGATGCCGCTCTGTTCCCGCAGAGCTCTGGACGTCATCCCGGCCGCAGCGCCGGGACCTTGTCAAACGTCGGGCTCGACTACTCCCAAAGGTCCCGGATCAAGTCCGGGATGACGATGAAGAGAGAGCCGCGATCCCTCTGGCAAGTCCCTGCGGATATGCCAATATATGCGCCGTCTGCCGTCTTCGACGGGCAGGTGATGGTTGCAGCCGCCATCATGCCGTTCCGGCACCGGGTCGCTGCCGTTTGGAAGGACATATCATGGGCAAGGGCAACAACAGGCGCGGCAACAAGGAAGCCAAGAAGCCGAAGAAGGAAAAGGTGAAGGTCCTCGCGACCGCAAACTCCTTCACGCCGAAGCCGCTCGCCTCCAGTACCGCGAAAAAAGGCAAGTAACCGCGGGGCGGGACTCGCTCATCGGATAAGGAAACGCCCGGCTTCGGCCGGGCGTTTTTCGTTGGGGGATGCGTCCCCGTTCCGCGCATGCTCTGGACGTCATCCCGGCCGGCAGAGCCGGGACCTTGTCGAACGTTGGATCCGATCCCTCGGAAGGTCCCGGATCAGGTCCGGGATGACGATCGGAATGGCGGCCGTGACCGCATCACTTAACGCCTTGCGTGATCACGCCCCACATGAAGTCGAACTTGTTCGATCCGAGCAGCGGCTGTTCCAGAGGCCGGCCGGTGGGGTTGTAGGGCAGCATGTTCGATGCGGCCGGCGCGACCTTGCCGCTGGCGTCGAAGGACGCATAGACGTGGCAGCCGATGCAGGAGGACGCGGCGACCGTGCCGTTGCCGACAATGCCCTCGATCACCGAATTGCCGAGCACGAACGGGCGGCCCCCCGGGGTCGTATAGTCGGTCATCGTCGCTTTCATGCAGTAATGCGTCCAGACCTCGTCGAGACCCTCCTGCCGGAACAGCTCGAGCAGCACGGGGGTCTTGGCGCAGGCGCCGTAGCCGGCGTTCATGTCGCGCAGGTTGGCGTCGACCACCGGTTTCACAGCGCCGAAACTGTCCGCGCAGCCGATGAAATCGCAGCGGCCGGGATTGTTCTCGTGCTCGAAGGAACCCCAGACCCAGTTCGGGTTCTGCTTCGTGCTGACATGAAGCGAGAGCAGGGCATATTCCACGCCGCCGGAGGTGTTGGTGTAGTAGGCCTCCCGCACCTTTTCCCTGCTGTCGAGCCGCGGCAGCCACTTCATCAGGTCCTCGACCGGCGTCCAGTCGCCCTTGACCGAAATGGCCGTCGCCGGCATCTGGATATTCAGCGTGTCGAAGACCTTGGCGCGGCCGGCCGGAGTGTTTAGCCCGTTCTTCGTTATGTAGTCCCATTGCGGCTTGTTGCGCTTGGTTTCCTCGGCGATGCAGGCGGTCGGCGGGAAGTTTCCGGTCGCCGCACCCGGCGGCTGAGTGCAGGCGACATCGATGGGCTGCAGGCCGCCATGCCCGTCCGTCGATTGCAGGCTGAGCTGGAGCTTCTTCTCCGCGTCCGGCGACGGCCAGACCGGAGTGTCGCTGAAGGTGTCGTGGTCGGAGGCCCAGGTCTCGAACAGGACCGGCGACTTCCGGCCCTTGTCATAGGGGCGGACGAACTTGACGAACTCGCGCCAGATATACTCGTCCGACATCATCGAGGTGCCGTCGACCGGCCCCTGCTTTGCGCGGATGCCGGCGCTTTCGGAATGGGCGGCGGACGCTGCGCAGGAAAGAGCGACACCCAGCAGGACGGGCAGGAACAGGCGCGTCATCTCTCGATCCTCCTTTGATTATTGCAAGCAATAATAGAAAAAATGGCGCGCCAGGTCGAGTCGGATTCCCGCGGTGCCGGGATGACGATGAAGAGAGAGGGATGGCGGGCCACACCGTCGGCCAGCTCTGGACGTCATCCCGGCCGCGGAGCCGGGACCTTGTCGAACATCGAGCGTTGTACTGCGAGAGGTCCCGGATCAGGTCCGGGATGACGGCTTGTGTTGGACGTCATCCCGATGAAAATCGGGATCCACTGTGGCCCGGGAGTGCGGGTTGCGAGAGTGGATCCCGACGTGCGCCGGGATCACGGCGAAGGGTGAAGAGGGGCGACGTCTACCCCTCGATCAGCTCCGTCAGCTCGAACTTCGTGACATCCACCAGCCCGAGATCGCTGATCCGGAGCTCCGGGATCACCGGGAGCGCGAGGAGCGAGTGCTGCATGTAGGCGTTGTTGAGCCGGCAGCCGCATTCCTCCATCGCCTCGACCATGCGCTGCGCCTTTGCCGCGACCTCCGCCGCCGGGCGGTCCGACATCAGCCCCGCGATCGGCAGCTCGACCAGCGCGGTCTCTTCGCCGTCCTTCCAGACCGTGACCCCGCCGCCGACCTCCCCGAGCCGCATCGCGGCCTGCGCCATCAGCGCCCGGTCGGTGCCGACGACGATCATGTGGTGGCTGTCATGGGCGACGGTGGAGGCCATCGCCATCCTGCCCTCGTAGCCGAAGCCGGAGACGAAGCCGTTCACCACCCCGCCGGTCGCGCGGTGGCGCTCGACCAGCGCGATCTGGCAGACGTCTTTTTCGACGTCGCCTTCCACCACCCCGTCCACCACCGGCAGCTCGGCCGTCAGCGCCTTCGTCGGCGCCTGGTTCTCGACCACGCCGATCACCTTCGCCGTCACCGCGTTCGCGCCCGCGGGCGCCGGGATCTCGAAATCGCCGGCCCGGAGCTGCTTGCCGAGATGCACCGTCCGCCGCACGTCGGCCGGCCAGTCGTAATGCGGGCACTCGACCGTGATCTTGCCGCCGATGGCCACCGTCACCCCGCGCGCGAAGACCTCCTCGATCGGCAGGGTGCGGAGATCCGAGGTCAGGATCATGTCCGCCCGCCGTCCGGGGGCGATCGAGCCGAGCTCGCGCTCGAGGCCGAAATGGCTTGCGGTGTTGATCGTCGCCATCTGCAGCGCGACCAGCGGGTCGCAGCCGCAGGCGATCGCGTGGCGCACCACCCGGTTCATGTGCCCCTCATGCACCAGCGTGCCGGAATGGCTGTCGTCGGTGCAGAGGATGAAATTGCGCGGATCGAGGCCCTTTTCGGTGACCGCCGTGATCTGGCTCTCGACATCGTACCAGGCGGAGCCCAGCCGCATCATCGAGCGCATGCCGTTGCGCACCCGCGCGATGGCATCCGCCTCCGCCGTGCCCTCGTGATCGTCCGCCGCGCCGCCCGCGACATAGGCGCTGAAGGCGGCCCCCCGGTCGGGCGAGGCGTAATGCCCGCCGACGGTCTTTCCGGCATTCATTGTCGCCGCCATCTCCGCCAGCATCTGCGGATCGCCGTTGATCACGCCCGGAAAGTTCATCATCTCGCCGAGCCCGATGATCCCGGGCCAGTGCATCGCCTCCGCCACGTCCCCGGCGCCGATCTCGAAGCCGGTGGTCTCCAGCCCGGGGGCGGAGGGGGCGCAGGAGGGCATCTGGGTGAAGATGTTGACCGGCTGCAGCAGCGCCTCGTCATGCATCATCCGGACGCCCCGGAGCCCGAGCACGTTGGCGATCTCGTGCGGGTCGGTGAACATGGTCGTGGTGCCGTGCGGGATCACCGCGGCGGCGAACTCCGCCGGCGTCAGCATGCCGGACTCGATATGCATGTGCCCGTCGCAGAGCCCCGGGATCAGATACCGCCCGCCGCCGTCGACCACGCGCGTTTCCGGTCCGATGCAGTGCGCCGCGTCCGGCCCCGTATAGGCGAAGCGCCCCGCGGCGACCGCGACCTCCCAGTCCAGCACCTCGCGGCTGTGCACATTGACGAGGCGGATCTTGCGGATGACGAGATCCGCGGCGGAGCGTCCGCCCGCAACGGCGACGAGACGCGGGGCGGCTTCGGGCCAGGATTTGAGGGGGAGGGGCATGTGTGGTTCCTGACTTCACAATTCGCAAATTAACAAGATCGAACATCTTCTTACTGAAATGGGAGCGCAACACCCTCTTTCCTCGCCAAAATTTGTCCAGCGTGGAGTTTGCCGTTTAGAAAGTCAGCAATTGAAATCCGCACGAAATAGGCGAAAATAGCTAAGCAACTTCATGCAAAATGCACAGCAGAGCTAAAAACGTGGAGTTGGGTCGCAATTCTGAAACTACTCCCGTTAGCCCAATACGAGGGAAACGCCCATAATGCCAGAACCGGTACGTGCAACAGTCCTACTAAGCGGCGGTGTCGATTCAACCGCATGTGTGCACTATTTGATTCAGCAAGGATTTAATGTTGATGCAATTTTTGTAGATTATGATCAAGCCGCAAGAGAATTAGAATCAGTATCGTCAAAAAAAATATCCGATTATTTCAATATAAACTACCAGAAAATAAAATTATCTGGGCTTTCTTCATCGGGAGTCGGCGAATTAGTGGGAAGAAATGCGCTATTTATATTTTTAGCGCTTTTTACTACTCGTGCAAAATCGGGGCTTCTGGGGCTGGGTTTGCACGCGGGTACATCATATTTTGACTGTTCGCCTAAATTCCTAGAAAGCGCCGGGCAGTTTGTAGCTGAGCTGACAGATGGGCAGGTATCGCTTGTCGCCCCATTTCTGAATTGGGGGAAAGGCGATGTATACGAGTATTTTATAAATGCAGGGTTGCCATTGAATATTACATACAGCTGTGAAGCGGGAACGACACCGCCTTGCGGAGAATGTTTGTCATGTAAAGATAGGAAGGAGTTAAGGTGTTAGCGAAGCGTCGGTCAATAAAAATAAATGATTTAGAAGTCGTCCAAACGCCTTTGCTAGTTCCTTCTTTTTCTAGCAAAGGATTTCCGGATTTAAATAAAATTGTAAGATATTGCTCAGAACTCATTGACAAGGCGGCCTTGTTCAGCGCGTATGATTTTCACTATGAAAAAATAAAAGAGAGCATTGATTTTCCATCTCTAATTTTTCTGGATAGCGGCGGATACGAAGCCTCTAAAGACAAAGAGTTGTCTGATTTTGGAGACAGGGAGCACACTCCGCAGGCTTGGAACAAGGACATGTACAGGCAGCAAGTTGAAGTATGGCGTCCGAGTGTTCCTAGTATCGTTATTAGTTACGATCATCCTAAAGAAAAAATTAGTATAAGAGAGCAAATAGAAAGGGCGAATGAAACTTTCTCATCAAGATCAGATATAGGTAAAGAAATACTTCTAAAGCCGGAGAAGGAAACGCAGACTTTGCTGCCTATGCATGAAGTCATAAAAAATATACATCATTTACATAGCTTTGATGTAATCGGATTAACGGAAAAAGAGGCCGGAAATTCGATTCTCGATCGAATGAAGAATATAGCAACTTTGCGTCGGGAATTAGATCGGGTGGGGTTGGAAACGCCAATTCACGTTTTTGGAAGCATGGATACGGTTACGACGCCCATGTACTTCATGGCTGGTGCGGATGTGTTTGATGGTTTGACTTGGCTTCGCTTTGCATTTCTCGATGGGCAAACAATTTACAAGCAAAATTATAGTGCAATAAAATGGGGTATTTCTACGAAAGCACACATAATTGACGTCCGATGTTGGAATGAAAATTACTACTATATTCAAAATATGGAGTTGGCAATGAGGCGGTATCTCAATGCGGGGGATCCAGATTCATTTCAATTTCATTCAAAAATGTTCAAGTCCGCATATGAAAATCTGATTGAAGCTCTGGAGGATTGAGATGGGCGGCAGTGGCGGGGGTGGAACATTCGTTCATCATTCACCTGAAAGACTTCAGGATTTAGTTCGTCGCGAGGAAGATAAGACCCGGAATGTGGCTTTTGAAACTGCATTGGCGGGAGAGCTTTCTGGTCTTCTTGGCTCATACAACTCGCGTGACGTTGAAGCTATTAGAGAACGATTGGAGGACCTTACTTCCGCTCTTGAAGGGCGAATTGATGGAAAGCTAGATCAGCTATTCGGTGGATCAGTCGCTAAGCATACATATGTTGATGGGCTTAGTGATATTGATTCGCTGATTATAGTCAATGACAGCAGTGTTAGCGAGCATTCGCCTTCACAGATAATTTCAATGATGAAAGATATAATTTCGGAATATTTGGGGGATAAGGCTTTGGTGACTGCTGGGAGGATGGCCGTTACCATTGAGTATCGTGACGGTATGGTGATTCAACTCCTGCCAGCATTGAAAACAGAAGATGGGAACCTCCGTGTCCCTTCATCAAGGCGGACTGACGAGTGGTCAAAAATTAATCCGATTTCGTTCCAGGAGGCTCTAACGAGTCGGAATTTTGAATGTGGAGGGAAGCTCGTCCCAACAATTAAACTCGCGAAAGCCATCATTGGGCAGATACCAGAAGCACAGAGACTTAGTGGTTATCATGTTGAGTCGCTCGGTATTGCAGCATTCCGCAATTATGAAGGCCCTACGACAACTCCGGCCATGTTGCCGGCTTTTTTTGAGAGGGCTCGCGAATTGGTCCTGCAGCCTATACGAGATAGTACGGGGCAATCGGTTCATGTAGATGAATATCTTGGGCCTGCAGGAAGTGAAGCACGGCAGGCGGCGAGCCATGTACTTGGGCGTCTCGCGAGGCGTATGCGGAATGCGACAGCGGCCGAATCGATTGCGCAGTGGCGGTCAATGTTTGGGGGCGACTAGTGATTGGTGAGGATGGGGTTAGGTCAGAGGTGGATAGGATTAGGCGCGTCTCTGACATGCTTTGTTCGGGGCATTCTGGGCTTCATACTAGGTATTTATATCAAGCCTTTTTGTTAGATATTTGCATTTTAGCTTTGTCGACTTGGATGGTGGCGTTGGCTTTTGTTGAGCCAGCGTTGAGTCTGAAATTGACGCCGTTGGATTTAGATACGCGACTTTGGTTGGGTTTCTTAAGTATCGCTACTTTTTTTGCGACCATTGTCCAATTTAAGACCGATTGGAAAGGTAAAGCTGATGCGCATAAGCGTTCTCTGCAGATATATGCTGAAGTGAAACGTGAAGCAGGATATCTACTCGCTTCACGAGATTTGGATAAGGATTCGGTGCGTAGAGTGTTGGCCCGATATGACTTGGCGGCTGCCGTCGGGATACCCGTCCCAGAAGGCGATTTTCTTCCACAAAAACGCAGGCATAAAATGAAAGTTGCGCTAAGCCGGCATCTGGATTCGCACCCAGGGGCTTCGCTTTGGCTGACGCAGTTAAAATTTTGGTGGCGAGACAACGTCAAATCTGGTGCTGACAATGAGCGGTGATATTTCTACCGCAATTTCAATGTTTACTGCGGCCACGGACTACGCGTTTGGTGCAGGTTTCGAAGATGAGATTGAATGGCAGAAAAACATCGAATTTCATAATTTCTCAGAGAGTGACCTTTTGCGAGAATCGGCATGGGTTATTCTTTGTTCCGGTTTTAAAGAACAGATAGTTAGATCTGTTTTTGATTACATATCGCTATGTTTTTGCGATTGGGAATCCGCAGAAGAGATTGTAAAAGCGGATCCATTTTGTAGAATTTCAGCCTTATCGGCTTTCAGGAATTCAGCAAAGTTAGAGGCGATTTCTCGATGCGCTGAGAAAATCTACTTTGAGGGCTTTGAAAGCGTGAAGCGTCAAATTTTTTTATCACCATTGTCATATTTGCAAGAATTTGACTTCATAGGTCCTGTAACAGCAAAGCATTTAGCAAAAAATCTTGGTATGAACATCGCGAAACCGGATCGACATTTGTTTCGACTGTCAGAGTGTTTCGGGTTTCGGGATGCGGATCATCTTTGTTCTGAACTAGCGCGTGTGACTGGCGAAAAGAAGAATGTAATAGATTTGATAATTTGGCGGTATTTTGCAGGGTGTCATGAAAGCAAATTATGGTTGGTAGGAAATAATTTTGCGTGAGGTAATTTATTTTTTTTCTTCTTAAAGAATGACAAAAATTGGGATGAATTAGGGGGTGTCGCTGACTTAGCCCGACCTCCGTCGGTATGACGTCTCGGCCCCACTCACTCGCCGCCCCCGTCACCGCCTCCATCTCCATCGAAGTCGAAGAAGCCGCCTTCGCTCCCGCTGCCGAACTCGCCGCCGGTTGAGCGCCCGGGATCCTTCTCCATCTGCATCAGCCTGTAGCAGGTGATGCCGAGGCCGAGGAAGAAGATGAGGATCAGGGCGAAGGGGAGCGTGGTCATCCGGGCACCTCTGCGAAGGTTGCGGCAGCCTCTCCCGAACGCGCGTCGGGACCCGTCCTCTTTATCACGCAATGGAACCACTGTCCTGACGGGGTTCGCGCTTTGGCGCCGTTCCGCGAGGTGCTAGCCTTCGTTTGTATACAAAAATAAAATCAGGGAGGCTCCCCCATGGCCAAGCTCGGCCTGTTCATGATGCCGCTGCATCCGCCGGCGCGCGATTTCCATATTGTGCTGCAGGAAAACCGGGAGCTGGTGAAGCTCGCGGACCGGCTGGGATACGCCGAGGCCTGGATGGGGGAGCATTACACCTCGACCGCCGAGCCGGTGACCTCGCCGCTGCTGTTCAACGCCTCGCTGATCGCCGAGACCGAGAACATAATCTTCGGCTCCGGCGTGATCTCGCTGCCGCAGCAGCATCCCGTGGTGGTGGCGGGGCATGCGGCGCTGTTCGACCATCTCGCCCGCGGGCGCTTCATCTTCGGGATCGGCTCGGGCGGGCTCTCGAGCGACTGGGAGATCTTCGGCAATCTCGACCACAAGGCCCGCGCCATGGCGATGGTCGAGTCCATCGACCTGATCCAGAAAGTCTGGTCGGAGGACCCGCCCTGGAGCCACGAGGGGGAGCATTTCACCGCGCGCATGGCGGACCGGGTGCTGCCGGACTACGGCATCGGCCGCTTCATCCGGCCCTACCAGCAGCCGCACCCGCCGATCGCCGTCTCTGTGCGCGGGGCCAATTCCATGACCGCGCATTTCGCGGGGCAGCGCGGCTGGTGCCTGCTCTCGGGCAATTTTGTGCCGTCCTCCGACATCGCGACCCACTGGCCGACCTATGCTGAGGGGGCGGAGCAGGCGGGGCGGCGCGCGGACCCCTCGGTCTGGCGCGTCGGCCGCTCCGTGCTGATCACGGAGACGGACGCGCAGGCGGAGGAGATCCTGAAGGATCCGGACGGGGTCTTCGCCTGGTATTTCCGCTATCTCGGCGCGCAGGGCCAGCTCGCGGCGGGGACGAAGCCGGAGGAGATCGACTGGGAGACGGTGCAGGCCGACGCGATGCAGAAGGCGGAGGATTTCGTCATCGCGGGCTCGGCGGAGACCGTGCTCGACCGGCTGGTCGCCTTCCGCGACGAAATCGGCGATTTCGGCACCCTGATGCTGACCGGGCACGACATGGAGGGATCGCAGGAGATGTGGCACCGCTCCTTCACCCGGATGGCGGAAGAGGTCTGGCCGAAGCTGAACGCCTATATGGAGAGCCGGCGGGCGGCGGCGGAGTAGGGGGCTCGTTCGGCGCTCTGCGTCCCGCTCTTTCCCTCCATCACCCTAAACAAAGGTCGTCATTCCCGCGCACGCGGGGACCCAGGGATCCAGGGCACCGCTCTACGCTCCCTGGGTCCCCATTTGCATGGGGATGACGACCTTTTTTGTGTTTGGGTGGGGGAAAGAGGGCCCGGCTTCCGAATAGACCCCGGCTCCCCCCCATTTCCGCCACCCGGGCGGAGGCCGGGCCCCAGGGATCTTAGGGCGCCGCCCGTCTCCCCCTGGGCCCCGGCCCCCGCCGAGGTGACGACCTGAAAGAGGATCGAGATACAGCGCAGCGGTATCACTCCCGCGACCGTCATCCCGGACCCCGATCCGGGATTCACTGGTGAAACCGCGCCCGTCTTTGGCAGTGGATCCCGACGTGCGTCGGGATGACGGCGGAGGGGGCGAGGCGAGGAGGCACCCCCGCCCGTTCCGATCCGGCGCGGGAGCGCTGCGAAAGCGGCGGTGCCGCGTCCCTCGCGCCGCGCTATCATGGGCATCGCTCCGGTGTCCTGCCGGGGCCTCGGCATCACTGCGTAATTCGGGAGAACGGCACTGAACGGGACGGCGTCCCCTGAACGGACATCCGGCGGCGGCGATGCGGAAAGGCGGGCGTCTGGTCCGCTTTCCCTGATCGCCGACCCGACCTTCCGCAAGCTCTGGCTGATCGGCGTGCTGATGGGCGCGATGCGCTGGCTCGAGCTGCTGGCGGTCGGGGTCTGGGTCTACGACCTGACGGACTCGCCGGTGCTGGTCGCGCTGATGACCCTGCTCCGGATGCTCCCGATGGCGCTGTTCGGTTCGGTCACCGGCGTGATCGCCGACCGGCTCGACCGCAAGCTGCTGCTGATCTTCTCGCTCGCGCTGATGTGCGGGACGGCGGCGGCGCTGGCGCTCTCGGCCTGGGCGGGGACGCTCGCGCTCTGGCAGGTCGCGCTCGGCGCCTTCCTCTCCGGGCTCGGCTGGTCGACCGACCTGCCGGTCCGGCGCACGATCCTCGCCGAAAGCGTTGGGCACGGGCGGCTCGGCCCGGCGATGTCGATGGACAGCGCCTCCAACAACGCGACCCGCATGGTCGGCCCGATCGCCGGCGGCGGGCTCTATGCCGCCATCGGCATGGCCGGCACCTATGCCGTCGCCGCGCTGTTCTACGGCGTCGCCGTGCTGCTCGCCTGTCTCGTCGCCTACCGCGCGGCGGAGAAGGAGCCGCGGCCGTTCACGCTGCTCGGCGATCTCCGCGAGGGCTTCGCCTGGCTCCGGCAGAGCCGGGCGCTGATGGGCCATCTCGGGATCACCATCATCGTCAATCTCTTCGCCTTTCCCTATGCCTCGATGGCCCCGGTGGTCGGGCGCGAGACCTTCGAGATCGACCCGGTCAGGATCGGCCTGCTGCTCACGGTCGAGGGGGCGGGGGCCTTTGCAGGCGCCATGCTGATCGCCTTCGTCGCCGTGCCCGACCGCTACCGGCGGATCTATCTCTGGGGCTCCGTGCTGTTCGTCTTCTGCATCCTCGGTTTCTCGCTCGTCACCAGTTACGGGCTGGCGCTGGCGATCCTCGCAATCGGCGGCTTCGGCATCGCCGGCTTCGCCTCGATGCAGAGCGCGATCATGTTCTCCGAGGCGCCGCCGGAGATCCGCTCCCGGCTGATGGGCATCCTCTCGGTCTGCATCGGCAGCGGCCCCGTCGGGGTGCTGCATGTCGGCTGGCTCGCCTCGCATCTCGGCGGCTCGGCGGCGCTGACGGTGATCGCGCTGGAGGGGCTGGTGGCGATCGCCGTGCTGGTCTGGAAGGTGCCGGAGCTGCGGCGCTAGGGAGGGGAGGGCGAGGGCGCGCTCTGCCCCCGTGACTTAGTCACCGACGCCGGCTCGTGTGCCCGGCATGCTCCGGCATCGCATTCCCTGCACCGGAGAATTTCCATGACCGACACCCCCCGGCTTCCGCGCCTCAACGAACAGGCACCGGATTTCGACGCGCCGACCACCGACGGGCGCCGCACGCTCGCCGACTACAAGGGCAAGTGGCTGATCCTCTTCTCCCATCCGGCGGATTTCACGCCGGTTTGCACCACCGAGTTCATGGCCTTCGCCCGGCGGGCGGAGGATTTTGCCAAGCTGAATTGCGAGCTGCTCGGCCTCTCCATCGACAGCCACTATGCGCACATCGCCTGGATGCGGAACATCAAGGAGAATTTCGGCGTCGAGATCCCGTTCCCGATCATCGCCGACCTCTCGATGCAGGTCGCCCAGGCCTACGGCATGATCCAGCCGGGCGCCTCGGACACCTCCGCGGTGCGGGCGACCTTCCTGATCGATCCGGAAGGCATCCTGCGCGCCATGGTTTATTACCCGATGACCAACGGCCGCTCGATCGACGAGTTCTACCGCCTGCTGCAGGCGCTGCAGACCTCCGACGCCAAAAAGGTGGCGACGCCGGAAGCCTGGCAGCCGGGCGAGCCGGTCATCGTGCCGCCGCCGGCGACCGCGGCCGCGGCCGAGAGCCGTGCCTCGGAAGGCTACGAGACCACCGACTGGTATTTCTCGACCAAGACGATCGCCTGAGCGGTCGGCTCGGGTGCGGCGTCGGTGATTAAGTCACCGACGCCGCATCTTTTCCGTGAAAGGCTGATTCACATCAACAGCCCAGACTCAGAGTTGTGTCTTGAATATCGGGCTGCCCGCCGTTGCGGCGGAAGCGGCCAAAGGTCCGGAGGAAACAGAGATGAGCAATTATCCCGTCGACATGAGCCAGAAGCCGGAGGTCACGCCCTTTTTCGACCCGGCGACCAACACCATCAGCTACGTGGTCAAGGACCCGAACTCGAAAAGCTGCGCCGTGGTCGACAGCGTGATGGATATCGATTACGCCGCCGGCCGCATCACCTACGAGCATGCCGACGAGATCATCGCCTATGTGCAGGAGAAGGGGCTCGAGGTCGAGTGGCTGATCGAGACCCATGTCCATGCCGACCATCTCTCCGCCGCGCCCTACATCCAGGAGAAATGCGGCGGCAAGCTCGGGATCGGCCGCAACATCACCATCGTGCAGGAGACCTTCGGCAAGGTGTTCAACGAGGGCACCGAGTTCCAGCGCGACGGCAGCCAGTTCGACCGGCTGTTCGATGACGGCGACAGCTACGAGATCGGCGGGATGCACTGCTTCGCCATGCATACGCCCGGACACACGCCCGCCTGCATGACCCACGTGATCGGTGATGCCGCCTTCGTCGGCGACACGCTTTTCATGCCGGACGGCGGCAGTGCCCGCGCCGATTTCCCGGGCGGCGACGCCGGCACGCTCTACGACTCGATCCAGAAGGTGCTCGCCCTGCCGGACGCGATGCGGCTCTTCATGTGCCACGATTACGGGCCGAACGGGCGCGACATCCAGTGGGAGACCACGGTCGACTCGGAGAAGGCCGAGAATATCCATGTCGGCGGCGGCAAGTCCCGCGAGGAGTTCGTCGAGATGCGCACCAAGCGCGACGCCCAGCTCGACATGCCGCGGCTCATCCTGCCCTCGCTGCAGGTGAACATGCGCGGCGGCAAGATGCCGCCGAAGGACAAGGACGGACGGCAGTTCCTGAAGCTGCCGGTAAACGCCCTCTGACCAGCGCACCGCCGTCGGGCGCCGAATGAATAAGAAAAAACGGAGGAACGTGCCATGAGCGATGCGCGCAAGATCACCGAGTCCCTCTCGGTCCGCCCGCAGATCCAGCCGGACGAGGTCGCGGACTTCGCCGCGGCCGGCTACCGGGCCATCATCTGCAACCGTCCGGACGGCGAGGGCGCCGACCAGCCGACCTTCGAGGAGATCGAGGCGGCGGCGAAGAAGGCCGGGCTCGAGGCGCTCTACCTGCCGGTGACCTCCGGCAAGGTGCAGGACGCGGACGCCGAGGCCTTCGGCAAGGCGCTCGAGAGGCTGCCGAAGCCGGTGCTCGCCTACTGCCGTTCCGGCACCCGTTCCGCGACGCTCTGGGCGCTTTCCGAGGCCAAGAGCCGGCCGCTGCCGGAGATCCTGCAGCGCGCCAAGGATGCAGGCTACGACATGAGCGGCGTTGTCCGGCGCATCGCCAACGGCGGAAAGACGCCGACCGACACGGGCGACGCCTCTTACGAGGTCGTCGTGGTCGGCGGCGGGGCGGCCGGCATCGCCGTCGCCTCCAGCCTGCAGGCGCGCTCGCCCGGGCTCGACATCGCCATCATCGACCCGGCCGACATCCACTATTACCAGCCCGGCTGGACCATGGTCGGCGGCGGCATCTTCTCCGCCGAGACCACGGCCCGCACCATGGGCTCGCTGATCCCCGAGGGGGTGCACTGGATCAAGTCCGCCGTCGCCGCCTTCGAGCCGGAGAACGACGCCGTGATCCTCGACGGCTGCCGGGTGGTGAAATACAAGCGCCTCGTCGTCTGCCCGGGCCTGAAGCTCGACTGGCACGGCGTCGAGGGCCTGGTCGAGACCCTCGGCAAGAACGGCGTCACCTCGAACTACCGCTACGATCTCGCGCCCTATACCTGGGAGCTGGTGAGCGGGCTGAAATCCGGCCGCGCCGTCTTCACCCAGCCGCCGATGCCGATCAAATGCGCCGGTGCGCCGCAGAAGGCGATGTATCTCTCCGCCGACCACTGGCTGAAAAGCGGGCGTCTGAAGGATATCGAGGTCGGCTTCTACAATGCCGGCGGCGTGCTCTTCGGGGTAAAGGAGTACGTTCCGGCGCTGATGGAATATGTCGAGCGCTACAATGCCGGCCTGCATTTCTTCCATCGCCTGACCGCCGTCGACGGCGCGGCGAGGAAGGCCTGGTTCGAGGTCGCGAAGCCGGACACCGAAAAGACCACGATCGAGGTCGAGTTCGACATGATGCATGTCTGCCCGCCGCAATGCGCGCCTGACTTCATCCGCGTCTCGCCGCTCGCCGACGCGGCCGGCTGGGTCGATGTCGACCAGCAGACCCTGCGTCACAAGACCTTCCAGAACGTCTGGTCGCTCGGCGACGTGATGAACGCCCCGAACGCGAAGACCGCGGCGGCGGCCCGGATGCAGGCCCCGATCGTGGCCGAGAATCTCGTCGCCGACATGAAGAGCAGCGGAAAGCAGGCCCGCTACAACGGCTACGGCTCCTGTCCGCTGACCGTGGAGCGCGGCAAGATCGTGCTCGCCGAGTTCGGCTATGGCGGCGCGCTGCTGCCGAGCTTCCCCGACTGGCTGATCGACGGCACCAAGCCGAGCTGGCTCGCCTGGCTGTTGAAGGAACGCTTCCTGCCGCCCTTCTACTGGAAAGGCATGCTGCGTGGCCGCGAATGGATGGTGAAGCCGGAGACGGTCTCGGCCGAGCCGCCGGCCCAGCTCTGAAAGAGACGATCGGCAAGGGGTGATCGAGAATGTCCGAGACTGCGAAGGTGGGCGCCAGCAAGTTCGCCCGCTATCTGCCGATCCTCGACTGGGGCGCGCGCTATGACAGGGGCGCGCTGACCAGCGATCTGGTGGCGGCGGTGATCGTCACCATCATGCTGATCCCGCAATCGCTCGCCTATGCGCTGCTCGCGGGGCTCCCGGCGGAGATGGGGCTCTATGCCTCGATCCTGCCGCTCGTCGCCTATGCGATCTTCGGCACCAGCCGGGCGCTCGCCGTCGGGCCGGTCGCGGTGGTCTCGCTGATGACCGCGGCCGCGATCGGCAATCTCGGCGTGACCGATCCGGCGACCTATGCCGCGGCGGCCATCGTGCTGGCGCTGCTCTCCGGCCTGATGCTGATGGCGATGGGGGTGCTCCGGCTCGGTTTCCTCGCCAATTTCCTCAGTCACCCGGTGATCGCCGGATTCATCACCGCCTCCGGCATGATCATCGCCGCGAGCCAGCTGAAACATATCCTCGGGATCAAGGCCTCCGGCCACAACCTGCTGGATCTCCTGATCGACCTTGGCCGCAACCTGCCGAACCTGAACCCGGCGACCGCCACCATAGGCGTCGGCGCGACGCTCTTCCTGTTCTGGGTCAGGAAGGGGCTGAAGCCGCTGCTGATCCGTTTCGGTCTGCGCCCGCGGATGGCCGACATCCTCGCCAAGGCGGGGCCGGTTGCCGCCGTCGCGGTGACCACGTTGCTTTGTTGGGGTATCGGGCTCGAGGGGCAGGGGGTCGCCATTGTCGGATCGGTGCCGCAGGGCCTGCCGCCGCTGACCCTGCCCACCTTCGATGCCGAGCTCTGGACCGGCCTCGCCGGCTCCGCCCTGCTGATCTCCGTCATCGGCTTTGTCGAGTCCGTCTCGGTCGCCCAGACGCTCGCGGCGAAGAAGCGCCAGCGCATCGTGCCGGACCAGGAGCTGATCGGGCTCGGCGCCTCGAACGTCGCCGCGGCGGTGACCGGCGGCTATCCCGTGACCGGCGGCTTCGCCCGCTCGGTGGTAAATTTCGACGCCGGCGCGGAGACCCCGGCCGCCGGTGCTTTCACCGCCATCGGCATCTGTCTCGCCGCACTCGCCCTGACGCCGCTGCTCTTCTTCCTGCCGAAGGCAACGCTTGCCGCGACGATCATCGTCGCCGTCCTTTCGCTGGTGGATTTCTCGATCCTGAAGCGGACCTGGATCTATTCAAAAGCGGATTTCGCCGCAGTCGCCGTGACCATGGCACTCACCCTCGGGGTCGGCGTCGAGATCGGCGTTTCGGCGGGAGTGCTGCTCTCCATCCTGCTTTTTCTCTTCAAGACCTCGCGGCCGCATATCGCCGAAGTCGGGCTGGTGCCGGGCACCCAGCATTTCCGTAATATCCGTCGCCATGCGGTGCAGACCGTGCCGAGCGTGCTGACGATCCGGGTCGACGAGAGCCTCTATTTCGCCAATGCGCGTTATCTCGAGGATTATCTCTACGACCGGGTCGCCGGCGACCGCGGCCTGAAGCATGTGATCCTGATGTGTTCCGCGGTGAACGAGGTCGACAGCAGCGCGCTCGAATCTCTCGAGGCGATCAACAACCGGCTCCAGGCCATGGGCGTCTCGTTCCATCTCTCCGAGGTGAAGGGGCCGGTGATGGACCGGCTGCAGCGGGCGCATTTCCTTGACGAGCTGACCGGGCGGGTCTTTCTCTCGCAATACGAGGCCGCGACGGAACTCGATCCCTCCCTCTTGCAGCAGACGCCGCAATTGAGAAAGATCGCCTGATCGGACGGAGATGCGGAGACGCCGTCTCCGTCTCGCGGCAAGCGGGCGGAGGGGCGAGCGTGGCGGACTGGATCGAACAATTTCCGGGACTTTCCCGCCTGGATGGCGACCTGCGCGAGATGCTTGTCCGCCAGAGTCGCGTCGTCGAGGTTCCGCAGGGGACCGTTATCTTCGGACCGGGCAAGGCGCCTGAGAATCTTCTGCTGCTGCTCGCAGGCGTGGTCCGGGTCCAGCAGGTGGCGGAGAACGGCCGCGAGATCGTGCTCTACCGGGTACATGCGCACGAGAGCTGCGTGCTGACCACGGCCTGTCTGCTCGCCTACGAGGATTACAGTGCCGAGGGGATCGCGGAGACGGACGTCTCGGCGGTCGCGATCCCGCGCGCCGTGTTCGACGAGATGATCGCCCGCTCCGCCGACTTCCGGCGTTTCGTCTTCACTGCCTATTCGAAACGGATCACCGATCTCTTCACGGTGATCGAGGAGATTGCCTTCCGCCGCCTCGACCTGCGCCTCGCCGCCAAGCTGCTGGAGCGATCCGATCCGGCGGGGGATGTGCTGCTGACCCACCAGCAGCTCGCGGTCGAGCTCGGCACCGCACGAGAGGTCATTTCCCGCCAGTTGCAGGAGTTCATCCGCCGGGGATGGGTCACCGCCGGGCGCGGCCGCGTCCATGTGACGGATGCGGACGCCCTCGGTGCCTTCGCCCAATCCGCCTGATATCTCTCACTTTGATATCTTTCTTCGGCATAGGTGACTAAGTCACTGTTTCCGGTATGGAGCCGGGCATAGGGTTTCTCCAACGCGTCTTTACACGGGAGTGTCTCTCATGACTGCGAATGTCGGAAACCTTGACCGTCTGGCCCGCCTCGTGCTCGGCCTCGTCCTGATCGTTGCGCCCTTCCTGCTCGACCTCGCCATTTTCGCCAACCCGCTGGTGAAATGGGGGCTGCCCGTCGTCGGCCTGGTCTTCGCCGGTACCGCATTGATCCGTTTCTGTCCGCTCTACGCGATCTTCGGGATCAGGACGCGCTCGGAGAATTAAACCGAAGGACCGTCGTCCCTTTCAAGAGGTCGTCATTTCCGCGAAAGCGGGGACCCAGGGATACAGGTCACGGCTCTACGCTCTCTTGGTCCCCACGTGCGTGGGGATGACGGCGTTGAAGAGAACGCCGGCACGCGCGCCCATGGACCGGAAAGGCACGGCGGATTAACCTTGTTCCCTCCGCAACCTCCGGACCGAGGACCGCTCCATGGCCGACGACGACGACGAGAAGGACCCGAAGCCGCTCATCAAATGGGCGCTGCTGATCGGCCTCTTCTTCGCCCTGCTCGCCTTCTCGCAGCTGCTGACGACCGGAGAGAAGGCGGCACCGAAGAGCTATTCCGAGTTCAAGGCGCTGGTCGGCGCTGGCCGGGTCGAGAGCGTCACCTTCGAGGGCGCCAGGATCCACGGCATGCTGCGCGACGGCGCGGCGACGACTCCGTTCTCCTCCTACCTGCCGCCGACCGGCGATCCGGATCTGCTCGCCACGCTGGAGGCGCGCGGTGTCGAGGTCCGTTCCGAGCCGGCCGACGATGGCACCTCCTGGCTGGTCTCGCTGCTGCCCTGGCTGCTGATCTTCGGCGTCTGGTACTTCCTCTGGTTCCGCATGTCGGGCTCGATGATGGGCGGCATGGGACGGGGCGGGGTCGGCGACATCCTGCGCGGCCGCACCGAGCCGGTGAAGAAGGCGAAGATCCCGAAGATCCGTTTCGCCGACGTCGCGGGGCAGGAGAACGCCAAGGCCGAGGTCTCCGAGCTGCTCGAGTTCCTGCGCGACGCCGAGCGTTATCAGAAGCTCGGCGCCGAGGTGCCGCACGGCATCCTGCTGCAGGGCCCGCCCGGCACCGGCAAGACCATGCTGGCGCGCGCGCTCGCCGGCGAGGCGGGGGTGCCGTTCTTCCACATGTCGGCCTCCGAGTTCATCGAGATGTTCGTCGGCGTCGGCGCCAGCCGGGTGCGCAACCTGTTCGACGCGGCAAAGAAGGCGCAGCCCTCCATCGTCTTCATCGACGAGCTCGACAGCGTCGGCCGGGTGCGCGGCGCCGGGCTCGGCGGCGGGCATGACGAGCGCGAGCAGACGCTGAACCAGATCCTCGCCGAGATGGACGGTTTCGAGGGGCACGAGGCGGTGGTGGTGCTGGCCGCGACCAACCGGCCGGACGTGCTCGACCCGGCGCTGCTCCGCCCCGGCCGCTTCGACCGGCATGTGACGCTGGAGCTGCCGGACCTCGCGGGCCGCGAGGCGATCCTCAAGGTCCACACCCGCAACGTGCCGCTCGCGGACGGCGTCGATTTGCACAAGGTCGCGACCGGGACGCCGGGCTTTTCCGGCGCGGATCTCAAGAACCTGGTGAACGAGGCGGCGATGGCGGCGGCGCGGGAGAGCCTGACCCGGGTCGAGGCGCGGCATTTCGATGCCATGCGCGACCGCATCATCATGGGCGCGGTGCGCACGCTGGCGATCCACGAGGACGAGCGGCACCGGCTTGCGGTGCACGAGAGCGGGCATACGGCGGTCGCCTATTTCCTGCCGCTCGCCGATCCGCTGCACAAGGTGACGATCATCCCGCGCGGCCGCTCGCTCGGCAGCACGCACCAGCTTCCGGAGATCGAGCGCCACACCCTGCCGGAGGAATATCTGAAAGAGCGGCTCGCGGTCATTCTCGGCGGCCGGGCGGCGGAGCAGGTCTTCCTCGGCTCGGTCAGTTCCGGCGCGGACGAGGATATCCGCATGGCGACGCAGATCGCCCGCTCCATGGTCGGGCGCTGGGGCATGTCGGAGGAGGTCGGTCCGGTCGACGTGCGCGAGAGCGAGTCGCATCCCTTCCTCGGCCGCGAAATGGCGCAGCCGCGCAGCTTCTCCGAGGCGACGGCGGCGCTCGCCGACAAAGCGGTGAAACGCTATCTCGTCGAGGCGGAGGCGCAAGCCGTCGAGCTGCTGAAACAGAACGAGCCCAAGGTCGCCAGGCTGATTGCGGACCTGGAGGAACGCGAGACCCTCGATCGCAACGAGATCGCGGTCTGTCTCGGCCCGAAGGAAGTCGCCGCCGGCTCCAGGAAAGCGCCGAAGCCGGTGTCCGAAAGCGGCAAGACGTCGGAGAGTGGCAAGGTGCCGGAAGAGAAGGACGGCGCCTGAATTACTCGAGCAGTTTGCGCCGCTGCTCGAATTCCTCCTTGTCTATCTCGCCCCTGGCGAAGCGCTCGCGCAGGATCGCCAGCGCCTTGTCTCCGTCGCCTTTCGGCGCGAAGCTAAAGTGGCGCGCAGCGAAGAGCGCGGCGGCGATCAGGATCACGACGAACAGCAGCATCATGAACGGGCCCATGAACCAGCCGCCCATCATCATCGGGTGGTAGCCGTAGCCGTCGGCGGGATCGGCATTGGCGGGAAAGGCAGCCGCGACGGCAGCCGCGGATGCCAGAACGGGAACAAGGGTCTTCATTGCTCTCTCCTCGGGCCGGATTGACGGAATGCTGGATGCTAGTCCTTCCAGCAGGGGGCAGGTCAACGGACATTGGCGATCCGGTCGCTGCGGTGCTATGCGGATGCAGCGGATCGGATCGGGAGGACATCCATGAAGAAGGCCATCGTCACCGGACACAGCAAGGGCCTCGGCGCGGGGATCGCGGCCGCTTTGCTGGAAGGCGGATACAACGTGCTCGGCCTGTCCCGCTCGGCGCTGCCGGGCTTCGAGTCAGGGCTCGAACAGGTTGCACTTGATCTCGGCGATACCGCGGCCCTGTCGCACTGGCTCGAGAGCGACGAGCTCGCGGATTTCCTGGAACATGCCGAGTCTGCGGTGCTGGTGAACAACGCCGGTATCGTCGAGCCGATCGCGCCGCTCGGACGGCAGGGCGCGTCGGCGATCGCCCGGGCGGTGACGGTGAATGTCAGCGCCGCGCTGATTCTCGCCGATGCCTTCGTCGCCGCGACGGAGAGCGTTGCCGATCGCCGGCTGGTGCATATTTCCAGCGGGGCAGGGCGGCATGCCTATACCGGCTGGAGTGTCTATTGCGCGACCAAGGCGGCGCTCGACCATCATGTTCGCGGCGTCGCCGATGACGGCATTGCGGGGCTCAAGGTGGAAAGTCTCGCGCCCGGCGTGATCGATACCGGAATGCAGGCCACCATCCGGTCGACCCCGGAAGAGGATTTCGCGCTGCGTGAGCGCTTCGTCGGGCTGAAGGAGAGCGGTGCGCTCGGCGACCCGGAGACGGTCGGCGCTAAGATCGCGGCCCATGTGACCGGCCCGAAATTCGGCGCCGAGCTGGTGACTGACATCCGGGAGCTGTGAGGCCACTTCTTCCAAACCCTCGCAGATCCGTCATCCCGGACCCCGATCCGGGACCTTCCGCACGATAGAGCCCGATGTTCGACAAGGTCCCGGCTCAGTGGCCGGGATGACGGTCATGGGGGATGGTCACCCGTGCGTGACCATCGGTGATTCGAACCGCGGCTGTGGCGTGCCTATTCTCTCTTGCATGAAAACCTCGCGACGCAGACTGCTCGGCGGCCTCGCCGCCCTTGGCAGCACCGGTGCGCTCGGCCTTGCCGGTCTGGCGCGCTCCACCCGGACCTCGCAGGCGCAGAGCCGCGCCATGGGTCCGATCGTGCTCGAACTCTTCACCAGTCAGGGCTGCTCCTCCTGCCCGCCGGCCGACCGGCTGCTTGGCGAGCTGGCGATGGAGCCGGACGTCCTCGCGCTCGCCTACCACGTCGATTACTGGAACTATATCGGCTGGAAGGACCCGTTCTCCTCCAAGGCCATGAGTGAGCGCCAGCACCGTTACGGACGCGCCATGCGGCTCTCCAGCATCTATACCCCGCAGCTGGTGATCGACGGCGAGGTCGATTTGGTCGGCTCGCGCCGCGGGCAGGTTATGGCGGAGCTGGAAGAGCGCCGCGGGGCGGCGCCCGGGACCGGTGTCGGGGTTACGCTGGAGCCGGACGGGACGGAATTCGTCCTGACGCTCTCGCCTTGGGGCGAAAGCAGCATGGCGGGTGCCGATCTGTTTCTCGTCGGCTCGGACGAGCGGCACGTGACCGAGGTGCCCCGGGGCGAGAACCGCGGACGCACCCTCGAGGATTTTGCCGTCGTCCGTTTCTACGCGCCGCTCGGAGCCTGGGACGGCAAGGCGATGAAGTACCGGATCCCAAAGACGGCGATTAGAATGCGTTCTGAGAGGCTCTCTATACTGGTACAGGCTGCGGGGCAGGGACGGATCTACGGCGCCGGCACGCTGGATCTACGCACCGTCTAGGCCTCACCCGAGCAGGCGGTCCTCGAACGGGAACTGTGACAGCAGCTCGATACCGTTCTCGGTCACAAGGATCTGCTGTTCCAGCTTCACGCCTTCACCGACGGCTTCCTCGCCGATGAAGCTCTCGACGCAGAGCGTCATGCCGGGTTCGATCACTCCGTCATAACCTGCGTCGGGAAAGTCGGCGCGGTGGTAAAGGTAGGGATACTCCCCGGTCATGCCGACTCCATGAGAGGACAGGTAGTAGCGGTTGGCGAAGTATCTCTCCGGAATCTCCCACGCGCGATCCGCATAGTCCCGGAACGTCATCCCCGGCTTGATGATGGCCATATTGTAGTGCACCTGCTCATGCGCAGTCCTGTAGAGCTCGCGCTGCATGGCGCTGGGTTTGCCGGGGCCTGAATGAAAGGTGCGGGAGAAATCGGCGTAGTAGCCGTGGCAGCCGACCACGTCGGTATCGAGGGCGATGAGTTCGTCCTCGCCGATCACCCGCGGGCCGGTCTCCTGGAACCACGGATTGGTCCGCGGCCCGGAGTTCAGAAGCCGCGTCTCCACGTAATCGCCGTCCTGTTCGATTACCGACTGGTGCAGGATGGACCAGAGCGCGTTCTCGGTCAGTCCGGGGCGGATCGCGTCGCGCAGTCTGGCGACGCCTTTCTCCGTGGCGCGAAGCGAGGCGCGGACGCATTTCATTTCTTCCGGAGATTTGATGCAGCGGGCCATCTCGACCGGCTCCTGCGCATCGACCAGCCTGAAACCTTCCGCCGCCAGCGCCGCCGCAGCGCCGGCATTCATGCGCTCGACGCCGACGGTCGCTCCGGCGCCGACCAGTTCGCGGAGGGCGGCGGCGGTCTCGCGCGCCCAGAGCCGCTCCCGCTCGGCGATCTTTGCGCCGGCCGCGACGAAACTCGCGGTGATGGCCGGACGAACCTCTGTGAGCGTTTCCAGCCCGTTGGCCAGATGCATGGCGCCGGTGAATTCGTAGAGGATCGCATCGCGCTCGGTCAGCAGAAGATAACGTCCGGTATTTCTGGAGCTGAAGATCTGCATGTTCCGCGCGCCGGTGGCGTAGCGGATATTGACCTGATCATGCAGGACGCAGGCGGCGATGCCGCGCTTTGCCATCTCCGTTCTGACCCGGCCGAGCCGGTAGGCGCGGACTGCGACGAGATCGATCGGCTCGCCGGCGTTTTCGGTGTCGAGCAGTGACAGATCGGCCAGATCCGTGCGCTCCGCGTGCCAGTCCATTTCCATATGGGCCTCCCGAAGTCACCTGAGCATAAGGTGACGGAAGTACTCAACTCTGTATCGCGGACGACGTGTTTCCCTCCGTTTCAAAAGCCTGTTCCGGGAGCGCAGGAAGCGCTTGGCTGTCAGCTGCTGCAGTCCTTCAGATACAGGATGTCGTCGCCTTGCAGGAGCCTCAGGGTGAACTGCGACAGATCGAATGTGACTGTGACGACAGCACCCTTGGTTGGGTTCTTGTTGAAGATCCCGCCTGTCAGACGGCACAAAAACGGCGGGTTTCCGATAACGGACGACACATCGCCGGATTGCGGGTCGGATGTCTCGCCTGCTTTGACCTCGACCGCACCGGTGCCTATGAAGACGCCAATCGACCCGCCCGTCGCATTATTGAGGGGGTTCTGGTTCAGGGTGAAACCATCGTCGGCCAGCGCCCTCCCGGCCAGCAAGGCCATGAACAGCGTCGTAGCTAGAAATATCCGGCACATTCTCGCTTCTCCATAAGTGAGGGGAAGGCCTGCACATCGCGTAACAGGACGGTCTTCGGCCTTCCGGACTAGGATAACGAGGATCTTATCGGCATTTCTCAGTTATACAACTAAAAGTAGTATTTTCCTTATAAATGCAAATTATAAAATTGTGGGATGGGAATCGGATGGGCCTGACCCCCAACCACTCGATCATCGCGCTCCTTCGAGGGACGGTTCAGGGCAGACCGGAGTCAGAGCATCGCCGCCGATACCCCGCCGGCTGACAGCCGTACGATCTGGCCCTCGGCGACGCTGCACCAGTGGGCGCCGCGTTCGTCGAGCGGCTCGGAGGCGAGAGTGAGGCCCCCGGTGGCGAAGCTTTCCGAGACATAGAGCGTCGGGCTCAGCCCGTCGCTTGAGCGGCGAAAGCCCCAGATATCGCTGCCGTTGCTGAAGACGCAGGTCAGCCGGTTCGGATGCGCGACCGTACCCTGGACCTGCTCGATCCGCGCGATGGTGCGGCGGATCGCTTCCGGCGGATCCTCGTCCAGTCCCTCGGCGAGGGCGAGCAGGAAGAAGAGTTCGGAATCGGTGGTGCCCCGGCGCGAAAGATAGAGCGTGTCCGGTAGCAGCGCCTCGAGCGCGCGACGGATGCGGGCGAAGTCGGCGATCTCGCCGTTATGCATGAAGCACCAGCGGCCGTGGGCGAAGGGATGACAGTTGGTGCGCGCGGTCTCGCCGACGGTCGAGGCGCGGACATGGGCGAGGAAGAGCCGCGAGGCGATCATCCGGCAGAGGCTGGTGAGGTTGCCGTCCGACCAGGCGGGCAGCACGTCGCGGTAGAGGCCCGGCCGCTCGTCGCCGGCGTACCAGGCGATGCCGAAACCGTCGCCCTGGACGGCGAGCTTGGCCTCGGTGGCCGCCTGGCTCTGTTGCAGGAGCGAGTGGCGGGGTCTGATGATGATGTCCTCGAGCGCGACATCCGCGCCGAGATAGGCGGCGACACGGCACATGGAACTGCTTGGCTCCGTAAGGCATGCGAAGGCGATCAATTGCCACTGCGATCTTGCCAGCGGAAGCGTTTTCTTTCGGTTAACTTGCCGTTTTTTCGATCGGGTTGGCGAGACCCTCGACGACTTCTGCAAGAGGCTGGTCGAGCAGCAGTTTCGGGTCGACGATCAGCTTCGAGGAACGGTTGCCGCCGCCGAGGATGATCTCCCGACGGGCCATCACGTCGGCATCGATCCAGAGCGGCAAGTCGGACGGCAGGCCGAGCGCGGTGACCCCGCCGATTTCCATGCCGGTCAGGTCCCGCGTTTCCTCGGCGCCGGCGAAGGAGACCTTCCGCGCGCCGAGCTTCTTCCGCGCCACCTTGTTCACGTCCAGCCGGTGGGTCGCGAGCACGATGCAGGCGGCATATTTCAGCTCGCCGGTCTTGGAGCGAATCAGGATCGTGTTCGCCGAATCCTCCGGCGCCTTGCCGTAGCGCGCGCAGAAGACGGCCGTGTCGGCGAGTTCCGGATCGCAATCCATCACCTCGAAAGCGTATGGGGATGCTTCGAGGATGGCGCGGATCTCCGGAAGGGTGTCGGTCATGGAACAGGCCTCTTGGTTAAGAAATGCTGCTGTGCAACGATAACAGAGCGCGACCCATCCCGGGGCGCCGGATCGACTTCAACAAAGGATCATTTCATGCTTAGAGCCTTCGCCCTCGGCGCCGCAATGCTTGTTGCAGGCACCTCGACCTCCTTTGCCCATCTCAATCCCGCCGAGCACGGCTCTTTTGCGGCCGGTATCTCCCACCCGTTCTTCGGTGCCGACCATATCCTCGCCATGATCGCCGTCGGCATCTGGGCCTTCCAGATCGGTGGCCGCGCGCTGGTCGGCGTGCCGCTCGCCTTTGTCGGCTGCATGGCGCTTGGCTTCGTGCTGGCACTCTCCGGCGTCGCACTGCCCTTCGTCGAGCCCGCGATTCTCGCCTCCGTCGTCGCCCTCGGCCTGCTGGTCGCGGCCGCTGTGCGCCTCCCGACCGGTGTCTGCGCCGCCGTCGTCGGCACCTTCGCGCTGTTCCATGGTCATGCGCATGGCGGCGAGATCGGTGCCGCCAGCGCGCTGACCTATGGCGCCGGCTTCGTCGCCGCGACCGCGCTGCTGCATGTCGCCGGTCTTGGCGCCGGACTCGGCCTGCAGAAGCTCTTCACCGAGCGCGCCACGTTCGCCCTCGCGGTCACCCGCGGTATTGGCGGCCTGACAGCTGCTATCGGTCTCGGCATGCTGATGCCTGAAGCCTTACCCCACCAAAGGGAAGAGCCCGCCCCGGGCAGCGAGGCCGTCCTTTTTCTCTTTCCGGAAGGGGCCTCAGACGGCGCTGTACACGCCGTTCTTCAGCTTCGGCACACGGCCGCTGACATTCAGTTCGGCGGCATAGGTCACATCCTCGGCATAGCCGGAGCCGGCGAGCTCCCGCCCGCTCTCGCTTTCGCCGATCAGGAGCGCAAGCTCGCCGTTCGCGGAGCGGAAAGAGCGTACGGCGATTTCCGCCTCGGGCGCACGAGCTCCGCTCATCGCGTCGACGATGGCGCCGGCGCCGAGCCAGTCCTCGATTGCCGGGCGGAGCGAGTTGTCGTTCCAGCGTTCGCCTGCGGGGATCACCGCGACCTTGTGGAATTTCGAGAGTGCCTTGCCCACCGCCCGCGCATTCCGGAGGCAGCCGGCGAAGACTTCTCGGTCGCTGGCGAGTCTCGAGAGGGTGGCGCCGTTGGGCGAGGGGAGGACATAGCGCGTGCCCGGACTCGCCCGGGTAAAGCTCGCCGGCGAGAGCGAGACGTCGTTGTTCGTGGCGTCGCGCCGCCGCTTGGCGACAATTGCCTCCTTCGAAACGGCGAAGGCGGCGGCCTCCTCGTAGTCGTGCTCGAACGGCAGAATCTGGATCTCCCGGTCGGCGGCGATGGAGACGCAGGTCGAGAAGGAGAGCACATCGACGATGACCACTGCGTTCGCCCAGTGACATAGCTTCGCGACTCCGGCTTCTCCCCATTCGAGGCGGATTTCGGTCATGCTTCAATCTTTCGGATGGCCCCGTTTCGGGGCGTGATGTTGATTTTCCCGATATGGCCCGCCTGCTTCGATAGCGCAGCCGACGATGGCCTTCATGGTGCCGCTGGGCTAAGGCATGGGGCTTTCCGTGTCGGAGCTGAGGATCAGGCGGGCAGAACTTTCCCGGGATTCATGATGCCGAGCGGGTCGAGCGCCTGCTTGATCGCCTTCATCGCGCCGAGCGCGGCCCCGTGTTCCGCCTCCATGTAGCGGATCTTGCCCTGGCCGACGCCGTGCTCTCCGGTGCAGGTGCCGCCGGCCGCGATGGCGCGCATCACCATGCGCTCATTATGGCCCTTGGCGGCCTCGACCTCTTCCTTGTTCTTCGGATCGATGCAATAGCCGACATGGAAATTGCCGTCGCCCACATGGCCGACGATGCCGGCCTTGAGGCCGGTCGCGGCGAGATCCTTCTCGGCTTCGAGGATCGCCTCTGCGAGGCGGGAGATCGGCACGCAGATATCAGTCGCCATGACCTCGCAGTCGGGCCGCATGGACTTGATCGCGTAATGCACGTTGTGCCGCGCTTCCCAGAGCTTGTTGCGGTCCTCCGCCTTCTCGGCCCACTGGAAGGCGCTGCCGCCGAATTCGCCGGCGATCGCCTCGACGGCTTCCGCCTGTTCCTTCACGCCGGTCTCGCTGCCGTGGAACTCGAAGAACAGGGTCGGCTTCTTCTCGTAGCCCTCGAGCCCGGAGAAGCGGATGCAGGCTTCCATCTGGCTGTCGTTCAGGAGCTCGATCCGCGCCATCGGGATGCCGGACTGGATGGTCAGGATCACCGTATTGATCGCGCTTTCGAGATCGCCGAACTGGCAGACCGCGGCCGAGGTTGCCTCGGGGATGCCGTAGAGTTTCAGCGCCACTTCGGTGATCACGCCGAGCGTGCCTTCGGAGCCGACGAAGAGGCGGGTCAGGTCGTAGCCGGCCGAGCTCTTGCGGGCGCGCTGCGCCGTGCGGATGATCTCGCCGGATGCAGTGACGACGGTGAGCGAGAGCACATTCTCCCGCATCGTGCCGTAGCGCACCGCGTTGGTGCCGGAGGCGCGGGTCGCCGCCATGCCGCCGATCGAGGCGTCTGCGCCGGGGTCGATCGGGAAGAACAGGCCCTGGTCGCGCAGATGGGTGTTGAGCTGCTTGCGCGTGACGCCCGCCTCGACCCGGCAGTCGAGATCCTCGGCATTCACCTCGAGGATGTTGTTCATCTGCGAGAGATCGATCGAGATCCCGCCGGCGAGGGCGCCGATATGGCCTTCGAGCGAGGTACCGGTGCCGAAGGGAATGACCGGAACGCGGTGCTCCGCGCAGAGCCGGACCACCTCCGCCACGTCCTCGGTACTCGCGGCGAAGACGACGCCGTCCGGCGGCATGGGCGTGTGATAGCTCTCGTCCTGGCCGTGCCGTTCGAGGATGGCGGGGGCGGTGGAAAAGCGTTGGCCGAAGCGCTCGCGGAGCTGCTCCAGAACCGGCGTGATCGCCGAAGCCTCGATGCGGGCCTGCATGGCGTTTTCTCCCATCAGATTTTCCGGTCAGACTATCCGCGCTCCGGGGCGCGCTCAATCGCCGAATGGGCGCAGGCGCTATGCCGCGCAAGAAACGGAGTTCTGACGGCATTGATCTCGTCTATGCAGGGGTTCGCTGCCCGTTTCGCGGCGGCGGCGGACGGCGTGGCGGGATAAAACACTGCCACGCGGACACGATCTCTCGACCGGAAAGACCTGAACGGCATGAATGCACAAGTGAACCTGACGATGGGGCCGGTCGAATGGGGCATCCTCATTCTGCTTTCCGCGGTCTGGGGCGGGTCCTTCTTCTTCGTCGGCGTCGCCGTCGCGGACGTTCCGCCGCTGACCATCGTGCTCGTCCGGGTCGGCCTCGCCGCGCTGGTCATGCAGATGGCGCTGCCGCTCTTCGGCTACCGGATGCCGACGGACTGGAAAGCGCTCCGGGCGTTCCTGATCATGGGCTTCCTCAACAACGCCGTGCCGTTCTCGCTGATCGTCTTCGGCCAGACCCGGATCGCCAGCGGACTTGCCTCGATCTTCCTCGCGGCGACGCCGATCTTCGGCGTTCTGGTCGCCCATTTCATGACCGACGACGAGCGGATCAGACCGCTCCGCGTCCTCGGCGTCGCATTCGGCTTCGGTGGTGTGGCGCTGATGGTGGGCGAGGATCTCTCCGGCGGCATCGCCGGCACGCTGCTCGGCCAGCTCGCCCTGCTCGGCGCCGCGCTCAGCTATGCTTTCGGCGGCGTCTTCGGCCGGCGCTTCAAGGGCATGGGGATCGAGCCTGTTCAGACCGCCGCGGGCCAGGTGACGGCCTCGACGCTGCTGCTGATCCCGGCGGTCACCCTCGTCGACCGGCCCTGGACCCTGCCCATGCCGTCGACGGAGACCGTCGCGTCGCTCGCCGGGCTGGCTCTGCTCTGCACCGCCTTCGCCTACATCCTCTATTTCGAGCTGCTGAAGCGGGCGGGGGCGATGAACCTGCTGCTGGTCACCTTGCTGGTGCCGGTGAGCGCGATCCTGCTCGGCGTGCTGTTCCTGAACGAAGCTCTGGCGCCGATGCATTTCGCGGGCATGGCCCTGATCGCGACGGGACTGCTGGCGATCGACGGGCGGTTGTTTCGGAAGATCGCGGCCACCCGGGAGATTTCATGAGTGCCGATAGCTCCGGATGCTAAGATCCGCGCGTTTCAGTTGAGCAGCCTGAAGAGGTATCTGGAAAATGTGGCGTATTCCTTTTGTGGCATTGTTGCTCGTCGGGTTTTCGTTTCATGCTTCGGCGGGGCCATATACTGACAAGGCTGCCCGCTGTCTGATTGTCTCCACTCTGAAGAGTGAGCGTACGGATTTGGCATTGTGGATCTTTCTTACCTTGCGCGATCATCCTGCTCTGGAAGAACTCCCGAAACCGGATGAGACCGCCGTCGAATCGGCGAATAGAAAGACAGCGGCCCTGGTCACAGAATTGATCTCCAGTCGATGCACCGAAGAATTTCGTGAAGCTAGGAAGCATGAGGGCGATGAAGTTTGGGAAACCAGTTTCAGTGTCTTGGGACAGATTGCAGGTCGGGAGATTTTCTCGCACCAGAAGGTACAGAATAATGTTCAAGGCTTTAAAGAGTTCCTCGATCTGGACAAACTGAATGGAGCCCTGAAGGACTAGTATTCAGGATTTTCTGCGGCAAGTCGGGGTTTTTCCTGTCGACGTGAGAACTTACGACACGATGGTACCCCACGTCACCGGCATCTCCAGCGGCCCGCGGAAGGCCCAGCCGCCGAACGGGACCTCACCGGCGAGCGCGAGGCCCGGCAGGTTCTCGAAGATCATCGGCAGCGCGACCTCGGCGATCAGGCAGCGCGAGGCCCAGGCGCCGGCGCAGAAATGCGGGCCGGCGCCGAAGGCGATGGATTGCGAGGTGTCGCGGGTGACGTCGAAGCGCTCCGGGTCCTCGAACGCCGCCTCGTCCCGGTTGCCGGAGCCGAACATCAGGAAGACCCGGTCCTCCGGCTCGAACGTCACGCCCTTTGCCTCATAGCGCCGCGCGACCCGGCGGGGCGACATGCCGATGGGGGAGATCCAGCGGGCATATTCCTCGAAGGCCTGGAGCCAGGTGGCCTTGCCGTCGCGGACGAGGGCGAGCTGCTCCGGATGGGTAAGCATGGTCCAGACGAGGCCTGCGATCACGTCGCGCGGCTCGTTCTGGCCGCCGGAGATGGTCAGTTTGATGTTGGCGCGGACGGCCTCTTCCGGCAGGCCTGCCTGCATCTGCACCGAGAGCATGGAGCTGTCCGGCGTCTCCCGGAGCAGCGGCATCATGCCGTCGATATGACGGTCGATGGAGCCGGTGCAGTCGTGGCAGCGCGCCTCCACTTCCGGATCGCCCGCATAGTTCGCGCAGCCGTCGATCATGCCCTGGCTGACCCGGTCCATTTCCTGCCAGCTCATGTTGGTGAGGCCGGTGATCGCCTTCAGCGCCTCGCCGGAGACCCGCTTGGCGATGTCCTTCACCATGTCGGCCCGTCCGAGCGGACGAAGCTCTTCGAGGGCCTTGGCGGTCTCCGTCTCGAACTGCGCCTTCCATACCGATTTCACCGTCTTCGGCGAGACCGAAGGGAAGATCGCCTTGCGCTCGGCCATATGGGCGGCGCCGTCCTTGCGCATCAGGTTCTGCCCCATCAGGACGGTCATCAGGCCCTGGGGTTGGTCGGAGGAGAAGATCTCGATCTTCTTCTCGTTCTCAAAGATGTCGTCGCGCCGGGTGAGGAGCGTGGCGCCGAGCTGCGGCACATAGGCGATCGGCGCCTCGGCGCGCATCCGTTTCAGGTCCGGGTAGGGATCCTTCCAGAAGGTCTTCGGATCGATCTCGTAGATCGGGGCGGTGGACATATGGGATCTCCGTTGCGTCAGGGTACGCGCAGCACGATGCCGTCGAGTTCCGGCAGTGCGACGAGCTGGCAGGAGAGGCGGCTTTCGGGCAGGCGCTCCGGTTCGGCCATGTCGAGCATGTCGTCCTCGTCCGGGGCGATCTCCGGCAGGGCCGACGGTGCCTCTTCGACGACGACGTGACAGGTGGCGCAGGCGAGGCTGCCTCCGCATTGGCCGACGATGCCGTCGATCCCGTTGTCGAGCGCGGCCTGCATAAGGTTGCCGCCGGTCTCGACAGCGACCGATTTTCGCGTTCCGTCCAGCAGGATCCAGGTGACGCTGATCGTTTCCATCCCATATCCCTCGTTTTTTTGTTGTCATGTCAACAGAAGGGTGTTGTTGAGTCAACGGGTTCTCTCTGGGATGCTGGGAGCGATCATCCGAGGAGCGAAAAGGCAGGATATGACGGACGAGACCAGCGACCTTCCGGACTCTCTCTTCCTCGTAGCCGTTCCTGACGAAGCGGGCGGGGAGGCGCAGGAGACGCTGAGCTTCCGGCGGACGCCGACCGTGCTCCTGACCTTCGCCGCCAACCGTTTCACCCGCAGCGCGGCCCGGCATTACCAGGAGAGGTTCGGCATCGGGGCGATGGACTGGCGCATGCTGGTGATGCTGACCCGCGAACCGGGCAGCAGCGTCAGCCACGCCGCGCGGACCATCGGCATCGACAAGGGAGCGGTCAGCCGGTGCCTGAAACGTCTCGAGGCGGACGGTCTCGCCGCTCCGGACGACGGTGCTCGGCGGCGTGACTGGTTCCTGACGGCGAAGGGGCATGCGCTCCATGCCGAGGTGCTGGAGGTCGCGCTGGCGCGGCAGCGCAAGCTGCTGGAAGGGTTCTCGGAAGAGGATGTCGGCCGGCTGAACGGTTACCTCGCGCGCTTTCTGGACAACCTCGCGGAACTCAACGGGGAAGACCGGGAAGAAGGCGGCTCCCCTCAATCGTCACCCCGGACCTGATCCGGTATCCACTCTCTGAGCCGTCAGGTCATCGGAAAGTGGATCCCGACTTTCGTCGGGATGACGGTTGTGCAAGAGTTTATGACCTGCTGAACACTTGCTCTCGTTTTCGTGTTTTCTTGGTACGTGAAATAAATATCGCGCCGTTATCTTTCGGCGTAAAATGCACTCTTGCCGACCGCAAGAGGCGCCAAAAACAAGAATCCCGAAACCGGCGGCCGGCACTTTATCGAAAAAGAACGTTGATGAAGCGTCCCGCCGGGCCGTCGCCGGAGTGCGACCGGCCGCCGCGGGCGCAAGGGAGCAAGAGAATGTTTCTGAAAGTGGTTCCAGGTGTTGTGGCGCTCGTCCTTCTCGGCGGCGCGGCGGGCCAGGCCGCTGATCTGCCTGTGCGCAAGAACCTCATCCACAACGAGACTTCGCTGGTCAGTTTCGTCCAGGTCGGGATCGGCGAGGATGGCGACGTCGTCTCGATCGACAAGGGCGCGACCTCCGCGCCGGTCGAGGGAAAGATCGAGACCGTCGCGCTCGGCCTCGTCGGCTATCTCTGCAATTTCAAACAGAGCAAGGTGAGCGGGGAGGCGGGCGAGGGTGCCGTGCTGACGCTGCGCTTCCAGGAAAGCGACCGCACGCTCAGCGTCCTTCAGGGCGAGCGGGTCCTGCTGCAGGATACCTGCGATCCCACCAAGTGAGGTCCAGCGCTACGAACACGCAAAAGAAAAGGGCCGCGAAAGCGGCCCTTTTCGTACTCATCTTCGATCGGGAAGGATCAGGCCTCGGCGCCGATCTGCACGTCGATGCCCTTGGTGTTCAGCATCTCGAGCAGCTCGCCGGTCTCGTACATTTCGCGGATGATGTCGCAGCCGCCGACGAATTCGTTCTTCACATAGAGCTGCGGGATCGTCGGCCAGTTGGAGAATTCCTTGATCCCTTCGCGGATCGCCGGATCCTCGAGCACGTTGATGCCCTTGAACTTCACGCCGACATGGCTGAGCACGCCAACCACGGCGGCGGAAAAGCCGCACTGCGGGAAGACCGGGGTGCCTTTCATGAACAGGACCACGTCGGTGGAGTCGATTTCGTTCTGGATACGCTGGCGGGTGGCGTCGTCAAGCATGGCGAGGTCCTTTCATGGGTCCGTGTGCCGTTCGATTAAATGATTATAACAGAATCAGATCAGCCGGGCGTTCCGGTCTGCAGCGCGAGGGCGTGCAGTTCGGTGCCCATGCGGCCCTGCAGGGCCTGATAGACCATCTGATGCTGCTGGATGCGGGTCTTGCCTTCGAAGGCGGAGGAGAGAACATGGCAGGCGTAATGATCGCCGTCCCCGCGCAGATCCTCGATCGTGACCTGGGCATCGGGGAACGTCTCCTTGATGAGGCGTTCGATCTCTCCGGCTTCCATTGCCATGTGTTTTTGTCCCTGCTTCGTTTCTTGTCGGTCTCAGGAGGCGGCCATGTAATCCGGCAGCCAAGCCTCGAACACCGACCGTAGCACCGACACCGATATGGAGTCACCGGCGGCGAGTTTCAATTCGCCGTCCCCGGTGGTCCGTCCGATGACGGTCGCGGATACGCCCATCGCCGCGGCTGCCTTCAGCACGGCATCGGCATCTTTCGCCGTGACGACATAGCGCGCCTGATCCTCGCCGAAGGCCCAGGCGTGGGCCGGCTGGCCCGCCGCAGGTTCAACCGCCGCGCCGAGTCCCTTCGCACCGAGCGCCATCTCTGCGAGCGCGATAGCGAGACCGCCGTCGGAGACGTCGTGACATGCGGTGACCTTGCCCTCTTCGATCAGGCCGCGGACGAAATCGCCATTCTTCTTTTCCAGCGCGAGGTCGACCGGCGGCGGAGCGCCTTCCTCGCGGCCCTGGATCTCGCGCAGATAGATCGACTGGCCGAGCCAGCCTTTGGTCTCGCCGATCACGAGGATGGCCTCGTCCGCCGCCTTGAAGGCGACGGTGGCGCGCTTTTCGATATCGGCGATGACGCCGACGCCGCCGATCACCGGGGTCGGCAGGATCGCCTTGCCCTCGGTCTCGTTGTAGAGCGAGACGTTGCCGGAGACGACCGGATAGTCGAGGGCGAGGCAGGCGGCCTTCATGCCGTTAATGGCGCCGACGAACTGGCCCATGATTTCCGGCTTGGTCGGGTTGCCGAAATTCATGTTGTTGGTGACCGCGAGCGGCTTGGCGCCGGTCGCGGTGATGTTGCGCCAGGTCTCGGCGACGGCCTGGGCGCCGCCGGTCTCCGGCGCGGCCTTCACATAGCGCGGCGTGCAGTCGACGCACATCGCGAGGCCCTTCTTGCTGTCGCGCACGCGCACCAGCGCCGCATCGCCGCCCGGACGGATCGCGGTGTCGCCCATGATCAGGTGGTCGTACTGTTCCCAGATCCAGCGCCGGCTGCAGAGGTCCGGGCTGCCGATCAGGTCCTTCAGCGCGCCGGTGAGGCTCGCCGGGGCAGGGACGGAGGCCGGATCGAGCACCGGGGCGGCCGGGGTCGGCTGCCACGGGCGATCGTATTCCGGGGATTCCGCGACCATCGGGGCGATCGGAATGTCGCCGACGGTCTCCTCGCCCATCTTCAGGACGAGATTGCCGGTGGTGGTGAGATGGCCGATGACCGCAAAATCCAGTTCCCACTTGTCGAAGATCGCCCGCGCCTCGGCCTCGGCTTCCGGGCCCGGCTTCAGGATGATGAGCATCCGTTCCTGGCTTTCGGAGAGCATCAGCTCGTAGGGCGTCATCTTCTCTTCGCGGGCCGGGACCTTGGCGAGGTCGAGCTCGATGCCGAGCCCGCCCTTGCCCGCCATCTCGACGGAGGAGGAGGTGAGCCCGGCCGCGCCCATATCCTGGATGGCGATGATCGTGTCGGTCGCCATCAGCTCGAGGCAGGCTTCCAGCAGCAGCTTCTCGGTAAAGGGATCGCCGACCTGCACGGTCGGGCGTTTCTCCTCGGAATCCTCGTTGAACTCGGCGGACGACATGGTCGCGCCGTGGATGCCGTCGCGGCCGGTCTTGGCGCCGACATAGATCACCGGGTTCCCGGCGCCGGCTGCGGCCGAATAGAAGATCCGGTCGGCCGGCGCGAGGCCGACGGTCATCGCGTTGACCAGGATGTTGCCGTTATAGGCGGGGTGGAAATTCACTTCGCCGGCGACCGTCGGCACGCCGATGCAGTTGCCGTAGCCGCCGATGCCCGCAACGACGCCGCCGACCAGGTGCCGGGTCTTGGCATTGTCCGGGCTGCCGAAGCGCAGTGCGTTCAAGTTGGCGATCGGCCGCGCGCCCATGGTGAAGACGTCGCGCAGGATGCCGCCGACGCCGGTTGCCGCGCCCTGGTAGGGCTCGATGAAGCTCGGGTGGTTGTGGCTCTCGATCTTGAAGACCGCGGCCTCGCCGTCGCCGATATCGATCACGCCCGCATTCTCGCCCGGGCCCTGGATCACGTGCGGCGCCTCGGTCGGCAGGGTCTTCAGCCACTTCTTCGAGCTCTTGTAGGAGCAGTGCTCGGAATACATCGCGGAGAAGACGCCGAGTTCCGTCATGTTCGGCTCGCGTCCGAGGATCTTCAGGATGCTGGCGTACTCGTCCTCGGACAGTCCATGCTCGGCGACGATTTCCGGCGTGATGGCGATATTGGAAATGCTCAAGAGAGGGCCCTCACCAGTCCGTCGAAGAGGCCACGGCCGTCTGTGCCGCCGACCGCGCTGTCGATAGCGTTTTCCGGGTGCGGCATGAAGCCGAGCACGGTCTTTTCCTTATTGAAGACGCCGGCAATGCTACGGGCGGAGCCGTTCGGATTTCCGGCCGCGTTCATCTCGCCGTTCTCGTCGACATAGCGGAAGGCCACCTGGCCGTTCTGCTCGATCTCGTCGAGGGTTCTTTCGTCGGCGAAATAGTTGCCGTCATGGTGCGCGACCGGGATGGACAGCACCTGGCCGTCCTCGTAGCCGCCGGTGAAGAGCGACTGGCTGGTCTCCACCCGCATCCCGACATTGCGGCAGATGAACTTCAGCCCCGCATTGCGCATCAGCACGCCCGGCAGCAGACCGGTCTCTGTCAGGACCTGGAAGCCGTTGCAGACTCCCATGACCGGGACGCCCTTGTCTGCCTTCTCTTTCAGGCTCCGGAGGACCGGCGAATGGGCGGCGATGGCGCCGGCACGCAGATAGTCGCCGTAGGAGAAGCCGCCGGGGACCACGATCAGGTCCACATCGGGGATGTCGGTGTCTCGGTGCCACACCATGTGCGGCGCTTTCCCGCTGGCCTGTTGCAGCGCAACAGCCATGTCGCGCTCTCTGTTGGTGCCGGGAAAAACGATGATGGCTGATTTCAACGCGGGGCCTCTCGATTGGGGCTGGGTCAGCGCGGCGGAAAGTACGGGAGGCGGCGTCCAAGTGCAAGCGGTGTTGCCGGATTCACGCTGCTATCACGGCAGTCGGGGAAACTGCCCGCGTCGCAGGCCATTTGGGACGTTAAGCGGGACGATGGGCTGAAATTGCAGATGCAGATTGACGCCATGTCCGGCCCGGCGGGAATATATGCTTTAGTACCAGCGTATGTTGGGGTCGCTGGTGAAAGGCGGGGGACGTGGTATTGGATCAGGTGGAAGTCGGGAACGTGGAGTGCTTCCCGCTTCTGGAATCGATCCTCGATGCCATCGGGCAAGGCATTTTGGTGGTTGACGAGGAACTCGCCGTCATCGCCGCCAACCGCAAATTCAAAGAGCTTTTCGATCCGGACACCTTCGGGCCGCCAGCGGTTTCGACATTGGCCGGGACAATCTCGGGAATCGATTGCGCTCCTGAGATCATCGAGCATGTCGCGGCGGGACGCGCTTTGGGAGCGCTGTGCATCCCGGTAGGCGACACGATCCAGGAGGTCCAGGGCTGCGCGGTCCCCGGAACCGGCTACCTGCTGACCTTTATCGACGTCACGGAGCGCGCCCGCTCGGAACAGGCGCGGGTCGAGAACGAGCGCCGCGTGCGCGAGATTCTCGACCATAGTCCGATCGGCGTGAATATCGTCGGACTGGACGGACGCCGGCGATATTCAAACCGCAAGATCCAGGAAATGTGTGGCTACAGCGTCGGCGAACTCGTGGGCGTTAAGGCCGCTTCCCATTATGCGGATCCGGCGGTTCGCGAGCGCCTGATGCAGGAGATGACCGAGAAAGGCGCCGTGGAGAACAGAGAGGTCGAGTTCGTTCGCAAGGACGGAACGCCATTCTGGGTTCTGCTGTCGTGCCGGCCGTTCGTCTATGACGGAGAGGACTGCGTTCTCGGCTGGATTTACGAGATCACCGACAGGGTCGAACTCGAACGCAATCAGATCCGCAGCCGTGAGGAGCTCGAGATCCAGATCCTCGAACTGCGCGATCGCGAGGACCGGATGGCGGACCAGGCCGCGGAGCTCGAATCGCTTGCGATTCGCCTCTCCGAGTCGGAACGCAGGATGGCCGAACTGGCCAATTACGACGGGCTCACAGGATTGCCGACTTCGCGTCTCTGCATGGACCGGTTGCGGCTGGCGACAGCCTTTGCCAAGCGGCAGCAAACACTGACCGCCGTGTTTTATGTCGATCTCGACGGCTTCAAGGTGGTCAACGACACATACGGGCATGATGCCGGAGACGTGGTGCTGAAAGAAGCGGCGCGGCGCATGAGCGCATGCTTCCGGGAAGTCGATACGGTCGCCCGGATCGGCGGCGACGAGTTCCTCGTGGTCCTTAGCGGATTGGGCTTCCGGGAAGCGGTGGTGCCGCTCGCCGACCGGCTGCTGAGCTGCTTCACCGAAAGGTTCGAGTTCCCTGAAGGGCACGCGACGGTCGGTGCCAGTATTGGCATCGCTTTCTTCAACGGTGCCACAGATACTCCCGATACGCTCGTGAAGCGCGCTGACAAGGCGATGTATGTCGCCAAGAAAAGCGGCAAGAACCAGTATGCAATCGGTGAAGACTAGCGTGCAGGCTGCTTGATCATGAGGGCGAAGCGGTCGCCGTCGAGCGTGAAGTGCTCGGTTATTTTCCAGCCCAGCTTTTCGTAGAGTTCTTCAACCCCGCGCGTATAGAGATACAGAAGCGGGAAGCCGCGCCCGGCGGCGTGTCGTTCAGCAGCTCTGATCATGGCGCTGGCGATTCCCTTGCCTCTCCGCTCCGGAACCACAAAGACGCTCGCAATCCAGTGTCGCAGGTCCGGCCTTGACTCCAGATCGTGGTCCACGAGACAGGTCATGCCGAGGACATCGTCTCCGGAGACGGCAACCACGCAATCTTCATCGGGATTTTCCAACATGCCGCGGAACCAGCCCGTCGTCTCCCGAAGGCTATATCCCAATGAGGCGCCCCATTCGGCGTTGCTCCAGCGGGCCACGGTCTCGAGATGGTGCGGGACTTCAGAAAGGCTGACGATGCGATAATCGGCCACGCGGCCGCCCTCAGCCTTCGATCTCGACCGTGTAGTTCTCGATGACGGTGTTGGCGAGCAGCTTCTCGCACATGGCGGTGACCTGGGCGCGCGCCTTTTCCTTGTCGGTCTCCTCGAGCTTGAGCTCCAGGAACTTGCCCTGGCGGACCTGATCGACGCCGGCGAAGCCGAGCGCGCCGAGCGCATGTTCGATGGCCTTGCCCTGCGGGTCGAGGACGCCGTTCTTGAGGGTGACGTGAACCGTGGCTTTCATCTTCTCACCAATTTCGCTTCGTTCCGGTGCCGCCGCGCGGCTTACTGAATGGCTTTCGGGCCCTTGAGATCCATCGGACCCGCTTCGGGCAGCACGCCGAGCCGGCGCGCGACTTCCTGGTACGCCTCGCGGACACCACCGAGATCGCGGCGGAAACGGTCCTTGTCCAGTTTCTCGTCGGTCTTGGTGTCCCAGAGCCGGCAATTGTCCGGGCTGATCTCGTCCGCGAGTACGATCTGCAGCGTGTCTTCGGTATAGTAACGGCCGAACTCAAGCTTGAGATCGACCAGCCGAAGGCCGACGCCTACGAACAGGCCGGTCAGGAAATCGTTCACCCTCAGCGACAATGCGATGATGTCGTCGACGTCCTGTGTCGTGGCCCAGCCGAAGGCGGTGATGTGCTCTTCGGCGACCATCGGGTCGCCGAGTTCGTCAGACTTGTAATAGTACTCGATGATCGAGCGCGGCAGCATGGTGCCTTCCTCGATCCCGAAACGCTTGGCGATGGAGCCGGCGGCGACGTTGCGGACAACCACCTCGACCGGGATGATCTCGACCTCGCGCACAAGCTGCTCGCGCATGTTCAGGCGGCGCACGAAATGCGTCGGAATCCCGATTTCGGAAAGCCGGGTCATCAGGTACTCGCTGATCCGGTTGTTCAACACGCCCTTGCCGGTGATCACACCGTGCTTCTCGTTGTTGAACGCCGTCGCATCATCCTTGAAATACTGAATGATCGTGCCTGGCTCGGGCCCCTCGTAAAGGTCTTTGGCCTTGCCTTCGTAGAGTTTTCTGCGTCGTGCCATGAGATTCCCCGCCTTGTCGATCTGGCGGTCGGTTTCCGGGATGCGGAGCGCCCGCCGCCGCGGCGACAGGAAATGCGCGCTCCATATAAACACAAGGTAGGGCAATGACAATCGGGGAAGAGTGCGTGGCCAAACGCTCGCGTCGATAGCCGAGAGGGATTGCATCCGAGTTCACAATGATGAACCCGAACGGCTGACGTTGGATGTTTCGTCGAAAGTCCGTCCAGATTATTCGTTCGAAATAAGAAACAACGCAATAGTCATATGGAAATTATGGTGTCGGATCCATCGCAAGACCTTGGCTAAGCCGTTGTGATAATTTGATGGATATCATTAAATTTCTCCCTCCTCTCACATTCCGATATGAGATATTTGTGTACATATGTATGCGAATTTTAATTATTTGTTTTGAATTTTAGGCAAATGTGCGGGCCGTTGATCCACCTCATACTGGAGTCCGGCCTTGTCTTTCATGTTCTCGCGCGGCGACGCCGCCGCTCAGCTTTCGGCGTTGAATAAGTCCCAGGCGATTATCGAATTTCGCCCGGATGGAACAATCCTGTCGGCTAACGAGATTTTCCTGAAAACGATGGGCTACAGCCTGAAGGAAATTGTTGGAAAGCATCACAGCATGTTCGCGGAAAGAGGCTTCGTGGAGAGCCAGGAATACAAGACTTTCTGGGAGAACTTGCGGAACGGGAAATACCAGGCCGGGCAGTTCAAACGGATCGGCAAGGGCGGCAAAGAGGTCTGGATCGAGGCTTCCTACAATCCGGTATCGAACGGTAGCGGTCAGCCCTACAAGGTCGTGAAATTCGCGACCGACATCACGGAGCTGACCAAAAAGAATGCCGAACTTCTCGGCAAGGTCGAAGCGATCGACCGCTCCCAGGCCGTAATCGAGTTCGAACTGGACGGGACGATCGTTACTGCCAACGAAAATTTCCTGAAGACGATGGGCTATGAGCTCAAGGAAATTGCCGGCAAGCATCACAGCATGTTTGCCGAACCGGGATATGCGCAGAGCGCCGAGTACAAAGGGTTCTGGGAAGAGCTGCGGAAGGGCAAGTTCCAGGCCGGGCAGTACAAGCGGATCGGGAAGGGCGGCAAGGAGGTCTGGATCGAAGCCTCCTATAACCCGATCCTTGACCCCAACGGCAAGCCTCTCAAGGTCATCAAGTTCGCGACAGATCTGACCAAGCGCAAGCAGGAGAATGCGGAGCTGGCGAATGCGTTCGAACAGGGTGTGAAGCGAACGGTCGAGAGCGTGGCGACGTCTTCCGGCGATCTCGAAATGACGGCGCAGACGCTGGCCGCGAACGCCGAGCAGACCAACCAGCAGTCCGCGACAGTATCTTCCGCGACGGAGGAGCTGACCGCTTCGGTCAACGAGATCGCCCGGCAGATCTCTGAATCGACCCGGGCTGTCGGTAGCGCGGTCGATGCGGCGGACAAATCCGAGAAGATGGTCTCGGAATTGCTGAGTGCCGCGCAGAAGGTTGGCGAGATCACGAAGATCATCGCGGATATCGCGGAACAGACGAACCTGCTGGCCCTGAACGCGACGATCGAGGCGGCCCGGGCGGGCGAGGCCGGAAAAGGCTTCGCCGTCGTCGCGTCGGAGGTCAAGAACCTGGCAAACCAGACCGCCACGGCGACGGAGGAGATCGCCCAGCAGGTCAAAGGCATTCAGGACTCGACCCAGACCACTGCGGATTCGATTGGCGAGATCGCCAAGATCATTGCCCAGGTGAACGAGATCGGGACCACGATCTCAAGTGCCGTCGAGGAACAGTCGGCCGCGACGCAGGAAGTGTCTGTGAATATCAGCGGGGTCGCCCAGGCAACCCATGAGAGCGGCGAATCCGCCACGACCGTATTGAACTTCGCGCAATCCCTCTCGTCGCAGGCCGATGAACTGAACCAGCAGGTCGAGCAGTTTCTGGCCCGGGTCCGCGCTATGTGATCCGCACACCCGGCACCGGAGCGGTAAACGATCCGCCCCGGTGCCGGGATGCCGCGTCAGGCGGTAATTTCCCTCTCGAATGTGTGGAGTGTCCTTTCGAGCCGCTCCGCGATCTCGTCCACTTCCTCTTCCGTCACGATCAGCGGCGGCGTCACCATGAGCCATTCGCCGTATTTCCCGTTCGCCGTCCTTCGCGAGTAGAGCAGAAGCCCGTTCTGCATTCCGATTTCGATAAGGCGGAAGACGGCCATCATCGAGGCGGGAGGGATCTGCTTCGTCTCCCGGTCCATGACGATTTCTATTGCGTTCAGCAGGCCCAGGCCGCGCACGTCGCCGAGGACGCGGCTTCCCCTCTGGATTTCCCGCAGTCGAGCGCGCAGTCGCTCCCCCATCTTCGCCGCGTTCGTCATCAGATCGTGCTCGATGAGTTCGCTCAAAACTGCATGGCCGACGGCGCAGCTGAGCGGATTGGCGGCATAAGTGTGGCCATGCATGAAGCCGCCGGCCCGGGCGACGGTATCGACCATGGCGGCGGAGGCCAGGACCATGCCGAGCGGCGTGTAGCCCGCGGCGATGCCCTTGGCGAGCGTGATGATGTCGGGCTTCGCGTCGGGCCAGTGTTCGGCGCAGAGAAAGGTGCCGGTGCGTCCGGCACCGCACATCACCTCGTCATAAATCAGCAGCACGCCATGCCGGTCGCATATTTCGCGTACGGTCCTGTAGTAATGGTCGGGCGCGACGAGCGCTCCCGTGGCGAGGCCGCCGACCGGCTCCATGATGAAGGCGAGAACGGTTTCCGGGCCTTCCGCGACGATGGTCGCTTCAAGCGCGGCGGCGCAGTGCCGGGCATAGCTGTCGGCATCGTGATTTTCCGGCAGCCTGTAGGCAAAGGGAGCCGGAACCTTCGGCATCACTTGCATGACCTTGGCGAAGATCGAGTCGGAGACAGGATCGCCGCTGACCGCGGCGGCGCCGAGCGAGGCGCCGTGGTATCCGGGATCCCGGCCGAGCACCTTCCAGCGGTCCGCTTCGCCGCGCGCGACCGCATATTGTCGGGCGAGCTTGATCGCCGCTTCCGTCGCCTCGGACCCGCCGGAAACGAAAAAGGCGCGCTCGTAGCCCGGACCCGCATGGCGGGTGACGAGGTCTGCAAGATCGATGTTCGGCTGGTTCTCGAAATGCGGCCGGCCGGCGAAGCAGATTTTCTCCGCCTGCGCGCGCATGGCTTCGACCACCCGCATGTTGCGATGGCCGAGATTGGTTGTGACCGGTCCGGAGCAGGCATCGATGTACTTGTTGCCGTCGGTATCCCAGAGCCAGACGCCGTCACCATGGCTGACGACCGGACGCCGCGGTGCGCCTTCGGGAAGATAGAAAACATCGACCGGACCGCCTCTGTCGCCGAATGATCCGGCCGGTTTCCTCTGTTCGTTTGCCACCATTCGCTCCTGCTGAGAATAAGAGGCTGAAAGACAGCTGGAGGAAATCACATTACTGTACACTGTACAATAGACGTTTTGTGGACCCTCAGTGGTGTGTGAGCTGTAGCTCCAGTCCGGCGATCAGCGCATCCGTAAACATCTCGAATCCGCTTTCGAGAGAAGCTTGGTTTCCGTTCTGCCAGCGCAATATCAGGGCGCGGTTCAGAAGCCGGCGCCGCTCGGCCGCCAGGGTCGGATAAAGCGCCGGATCGGCGGCCTCGACGCTGGCGGTCAGAGAGGTCTCGAGCGCGCCGTCCGGATCCGGAAAGACATGCGCGAACTCCTGTGTGGCGTAGCCGCACATCCCGACGATGACGCTGTTATAGGCGGCCACCAGCCTCTCGCCGTCGAACCCGGCGCGGGCAAGTGTCGAGAGGATGGCTTCGACGAGCCTGAGATCGACGCTGGCGCTGGAAACGAGATGTCCGCCGACCAGGGGCGCGACGTTGGGATGCGCGCGGACGATGTCTCGGTAGCGGCGGAACAGCTCTTTCAGCCAGATGCGCCAGTCCGGGTTATCTTCCGGCAGGACATCTGCGAAGAGGGCCGCGATCACGCGGGCGATCAGGAGGTGGCGGCTCGGCACATGCCAGTAGAGCGCGGTGGGATAAACCCCCAGCGCTTTGGCGATGTTGCGGATGGAGAAGTTGTCCAGGCCCTCGCGATCAAGCAGATCGATCGCGGCGGCGACGATGGTCTCGCTGGAAAGGGGGGCGCTCTTCCGTTTTCGTCCGGACGCTCCGCTGCTGCCGGTTTTCCGCTCCGCTGCCATTTTCTCAGCCCGCCAGATCGACCGGATTGTAGGGATGCCGGTCGGGGGGGCCTTCTGCAAAGCGCCAGACCGCATTGCGTCCGGGATCTGCGGGCAGGGCGATCAGCGAGGATGACACGGTCGCGAAACCCTCGCCGTTGTCGAGATTGATCGCGGACCCGTAATCCGACCCGACGCCGCGGGTTCGGTCCGAGAGGAGTTTTTCCCAGGTGGACCAATCGCCGCTGTCCGGGTCGGGCGCGGCGGCGATGCGGAAACGGGGCAGGGCACGGCGGACGCGCGGGCTGTCCGGATCGTTGACGTCGTAGGCTGTGAAGACGGAGAGCCCTTCCGGGATCTCGAAGACATCGATCTCGCCGTCGTCCCGGCCCTCGTTGCGCAGCCAGTAGGCTTTTTCCGCATCGGCGACGAGCATGTTGAAGCTGCGGTAGCTGCTGCCTTCGAGCTCGCCCAGTGCCTTGGCTGCCTCTTCGGCCTCGGCGTGCTCCAGGGCCTCGAGCACAATCTCGCCGCGGCTGCGCTTGCCCACGGCGGGACCGAGCGATCCGCGCCGGTTGAGGATCCCGGCAACGACGCCGTGGTCGTTCAGGCCCAGCCAGGAACCGCCGCTCAGCTTGTCGAGACCGGCCAGAGTTTCCGGGCGGTCGGGCCAGTGGCGCGCAGGGGGCAGCCATGGCCGGGACTGCATTTCGTCGCGGTTGGCGGCAATCAGGACGGGCCAGGCATCGCCGGGGCGGCGCAGGAGGATGAGGGTGCACATGGGCGAGACCCTACGCTTCGGAAACATTTTTTGACAACTGGACGATTTGCGGCAATCTGCCAGTTAACAGATGGCGTCCGGCCTGATAGGTTGCCGCCGATTTTAAGGCCCGCGCCTACTGAAGCCGACGTCCGGCTGATGCGGCGGGCCGCGACGGGATAGAGACGAGGGAGTATTCGACCGATGTCAGGTTTCGATAAACGCCAGAAGGGTGAGGAAGCGAAGTTCGCCCACGACTCAGAACTCGCCTTCAAAGCCTCCGTCAGGCGCAACAAGCTTCTTGGCCTCTGGGTGGCGGAGACGTTTCTTTCCAAGACCGGCGCCGAAGCCGAGGCCTATGCCAAGGACGTCATCGCGGCCGACATGGAAAAGGCGGGCGTAGACGATGTCGTCGAGTTCGTTCTGAAGAGTGTGGAGGGCTCCGGCGCGGATCTTTCCGAACATCGCATCCGCCACAAGATCGAGGAACTGAACGCGGTGGCGTTGGAACAGATCAAGACCGAGGGCTGATCGCCGTTCCAGGCCGATCACGGATACCAAAACGGCGCCGCGAGGCGCCGTTTTTATTTTACGTTTCGGATCCCGTTTCACTCGGTCGATCACTCTCGTCTTTTCCTTCCCATGCCTCTGTCGGCTGCGTTCAAAGACGTAAAGCGCGGCGTGGCTCGGATTTGGTGCAAACCGTTCAATGCTCTTCAGGATCTTGACCGATGCACAAATAGTCGTGCCGGAAATCCAAAGCAGTAGAATAGCCAATGGCGACTAAAACGCTTTTGCCGGTTTCGTAAGCGACACTTTCGCGTCGGCCTAGGTCATGTATTTTTCTTGCATCGTGGTAAAATGTTTAAAAATTTGTATGATTTCATGGTTAAAAATTGTTAACCAAACTGAAGTCTGAATACCCTCTTATGGGGCTATTGAGAGGGAAATAGCATGTCCGATCATTTAGATGGCCATGATCTTGGCGGGAACACACCGTTCGCACTCCGGCGCGTCACTGGCCTGGAGTTCTGACTCTATGTTGCAGGATCTGGACACCGCCGTACTAGCGCGGGCTGCGGATCTGTTCGTTGCATCCGAAACTGCTGGCCGAAACCCGGCGGATGGTGCGGCGGACGCATTTCTGCGCGCACTTGGGTACCGGGAAAATGTGGGTGGAGATCCCGAGATAGAGGCTCACCGGGGGGCACTTCTGAATGCGGCGACAAGTTTCGATCGCGTTTTTCTGCTTTCCGCACGCCATGCGCCGGGACTGGTGCTGATGGGGGCCGTGGTGCGGCCGGAGTCGGTAGCAGGGCAAGCGCCCGGGAGCGTGACCGGATCGGGGCTCGACATCAGGAGCGCGTTTGAATCCTGCGTCGGAGAGGGCATCGAATTCCTCTCCCAGTTCGAACATGACGGTGACGTGGCCGGTTCCGGTGACGAAGAGCCTCTGGTCGATGTGTTCCCCGATGCTGAGGGCGCGCCCGACTGGAGTGGAGGCAGGATGATCCGTGGAAATGATCTCGCGACAGGTGCGGAGGTTTCACTTCCTTTCGATCGTTGCATCCGAAGCCTGAGGAATTCTGGCGCTGTCACCCCTCCCTTCATGCTCGGAACCGGTTGCGGTGCTGGCGATACGCTGGATGCTGCCGCGCTTCACGGCCTCTTCGAGTTGATCGAGCGGGACGCCGCCGCTCTCTGGTGGTGGGGGCGGCGCAGGGGGCGTCCTCTCGCGGCAGAGGAACCCGGGGTTCGGGGCGCGTTGCTCTACCTGGCAACGCTTCGCGGAGAGAGAGTGGGGCGGGTCACCTGGTTCCTCGACATCACGACCGATGTCGGTGTCCCAGTGATGGCGTCGATTTCAGTGGAGCGGGACGGATCACACGTCGCCTGCGGCACGGCTTGCCGTGCCTCCGTCGCCGCCGCGCTCCGATCCGCCATTCGCGAAATGTGCCAGATGGAAATGGCCTACGATGTCGTGAGGGCGAAGGAAGCGCAGTCGGGCGCGGAGGCGCTTAACGCGGTCGACCTGCGGCATAAGGAGCGGGCGGCGGTGATTAGCGCGGACTCCTGCGAGCATCTGCACCCCGCCGGTGTGCCGGCACGGTATATGCCGGTTGCGGAAGACGATGCCGGACCCGGGCTTACTCTTCCGAGGATCGTGCAGCGTCTCGGAACGATCGGAGCCAAAGTCTATCGGGTCGATCTCACCCGCGAGCGCTTCGGTATTCCCGTGGCTCGGATGATCGTCCCGCAGCTGCAACTCTATCCAAGCAAGGTCGTCAGCCCTCGTTTGAAACGCTGTTTTGACGAATCCGGCATCGACGAACCCCTGTTTCCCTTGCACTGATGTAATCGGGGCGGTGAGGCATGGCTGAAATCGAGATCGTGTATCCAGCAGATGGCGGCGCCACAAGCGCCCCTGGAAAAACGCTCAATCTTTCCCTCGTCGCGGAGCAAACCGCTGTCGTAGGAAACCAGCGTCTCGATCTGAAGCGGCGCAAGCTCCTTGCGCTGCTGGGCTATCTGGCGCTCAGCGAGGGCCGCACGTCATCCCGCGAGCGTCTGGTCGGTCTGCTCTGGAGTGAGACCCCGGAAGCGAATGCGCGGACATCGCTGCGCCAGGTGCTGCACTGGCTGAGACGATCCTGCGACGAATCCGGCTACGAAGGCCTGTTTATCGACAAGTTGACGGTTTCTCTGAACGAGGAAACCTTGCTGGTCGATGTCTGGCAAGTGATAGAGGCGGCAGACAACAAGACGGTTCACCAGAAGCTGCTGGACGTTACCGATTTCCCCGGGAAGCTTCTGTCCGACCTTGAAGATCTGGATCCGGCTTTCCGCATGTGGCTCATGGCCCGCCGGGAAAGTCTGCGCGAACGACTTTCGCGTTCGCTGGAGGAGATCCTGACCGATGAGGCGGTCAGCGAGACAGAGCGCGTGCGGGCGGCCGAAGCGATCGTCAATCTCGACCCGACCCACGAGGAATCCGTGCGCTATCTGATGTGGGCGCGGGCGACCTCGGGCAACATCGGCGGCGCCCTCAGAGTCTACAAGATTCTCTGGGACGTGCTCGACGAAGACTATGCAATGGAGCCCTCTGCAAAGACCCAGGAACTGGTCGCCAGGATCAAGAGCGGCGAGTTCGATGAGGTGACAAAAGGCTCCCCGCAGGCAAAACCAGTGGAACCGTCACCGATCGCAACGGCTGCAATGGTCGCGCCCGACGCACCTCGAATGGTCATTGCCGTCGAACCGTTTTCGCTCGAAGGCGCGCATCCCGGACAACACCATCTGCTCATGGGGTTCCGGCATTTCCTGATCGGTTCCTTCGTTCGCTTTCGGGAGTGGCGCATACTGGATCTGCAAAGCTCCCAGCTGGCCCGTTCCAATCCGGATGTGCGGTTCGTGGTTCAGGCATCGGTGCTCGGCAAGCAGGACGAAACCAATGTCGTTCTCACACTCAAGGATACGGATACAGGGTTCTACGTTTGGAGCGATCGTTTCACGCTCGGGATAGACGACCTGATCATGTCGCAGCAGAGGATCGTCCGGAGCGTGACCGCCGCGCTCAACGTTCACCTCTCGATCGGCCGGATGCTGCGCCCCCTCGAGTCCACAGCCATCCCGACCCATCTCTACGACACCTGGCTGCGGGGCCAGGCATTGATCAATCGATACGATCCGGGCGACTGGCAGGCGGCTTCTAATCTGTTCGAAGAGGTTATCCGGCGCGCGCCTGATTTCGCGCCCGCCTACAGTAGTCTTGTTCAATTGAAGAACGCGCGTCACATCGTTCATCCGGGCGTGTTCCGGAACAGGGAGAACCAGACAAGTGCTCTTGGTCTCGCCTGGACTGCGGCAAAGCTCGATCCGGTGGATTCGCGAACCCACCTCTGCCTTGCCTGGGCCTACGCTTTCGACGAGCAATTCGAGCCGGCCGAAATGCATTTCGATCTCGCGCGCGAACTGAACGACCTGGATCCCTGGACCCTGTTGTCTGTCGCACAGGGACTTGCATTTCTCGGCGACGACATACGCGCCGAGAAATTGGCCGCCGAAGGCATGGCAAACTGCGTCGAACCGCTCCCCCTCCACTGGGGCTATCTTGCTGGCGTAAAATTCTTCCTTGCGGACTACGAGGGGGCACTGGAAGCGGCCACGCTGGCTGGCGATTTTCTCTGCAACAACGGCGCGTGGCGGGCGGCATCCCTGGTCCAGCTCGGCCGAGCGAGAGAAGCGCAGGAGGAGGCGGCGCGCTGTCAGGCCAACATCAGGCGGCGATGGCAGGGTGATGAAATCAAGAGTGAAAGCGAGATGACCGAATGGCTTCTACAGCTGTTTCCGATCCGCAAGACGAGGGACGGGGAAATCCTGCGTCGCAGTCTCGAACGCGCAGGATTTCCCATGGATTGAGGCGACCTCAGGTCGTTCAGGTGCAGTTCGCGAGGGTGTAGTCCCCAATACGTGCTGCGTGAAAGACCATCACATCGTCGATGGTTGGCTCGGAGTCGAACGCGTCGTGGTAGAATTTCGGGATGACGTATCCGTGTTTCACGATGAAACTCTCGGAATCGTCGAGGAAATCGGTCGGCGGCAGCCGGATATCAAGACGTGAGGAATCGGCCCGGAAGACATTCAGCGTCTTGAGTTCGTTCGCGCCGGTCGGGTAACTCGCTTTGATGCCTTCGTCCTCCAGCTGCTGCTTGAAGGCGTCAAGGTCGGCCGGCGGCTGCTTTATCCCGCGCGCCCAGTCTTTGATCAGTTGGCCGAACCTGGCATGGTAGCCGTCGTCGATTCCGAATCTGTTCAATACGTCTGTCATTTTTGTCTCCTTGTTTATGAGTCCCTGTTTTCCCGGACTTACAGAAAACTTGGTGAGGCAGTGGAAAGTCCGGATTGCTCGGCGAGTGTCCGCAGCAGAGCGGGCATCGTCCGAACCGTTTCGAAGCCAGTCGCGGGGTAGCTTGCCGTGCCGGTTTCGGGGGCGATCGAATCCAGGCGGCGAAGCAGGACTTCGGCGACAATCGTTGATCCGAGGACGCCGAGATGGCGGCCGTCCGCCTCGGCCATGGCTTCGAAAAGAATGAAGAAGAAAAGCGGCGGGTCTTCCGCGATCGTGTCGATCTGGCACTCGCTCAATGCCTGTCCGCCGCTGCTCCAGTTGGCGGTCAGCCACTCGTGCAGTCGTGTTCGCATGGCGGTGACGTCGTAGAGCAATGGCGACATTGCGATCAGACCGGGCTTACGCATCCTGATCTCGGCGATCAGGGCCGGAACGGACCACAGATCCGCCGATGCTCCGCGCAAGAGATCGCGATGGGCGAGCGTCTCGGTCGTTCCCGAGAGCGGAAATCCGAAGCCATCCGGGACCTCGAGGCCGGAAGAAAGGCTCGGACCGATCCGCCGGCTGAGATTGACGAGGCTGGGATCGCCGAGTTCGAAGAAGCGGGACCATTCGACGATCCACTTCTCGTTCAGCGGCATGCTGTAGGGCTCGCGGAGGGAGTTCGTCCGCAGGATGTCTCCGATCGAAAAACCGGGGTGCCCGGTGTTCAGCCTGTAACTCGGGCGGATCATGGCGTGGCCGAACCTGAACGCCGCATGGGAAAATTCCATGGGCATGCGCTCGTCGGCGTCGGTTTCGAGGTACGGGCTCTTGTCGGTCTCGTAATGTCGCAGCACATCCGGATGCAGGATCCGGGGGAGCAGGTCATGCCGCACGATCCGCCGGTAGGTTTCCGTCACGATCTGGCGTGCCTGGCCGAATCTGTACTCTTCGGCGACCTCCTGCGAGTATTCGGGGGGAACTGTTCCCTGCGCTTCGATGCTCTCGATCACCGTATTGTGGAGCCAGATGAACACGGTCAGAAGCTGAGAGATGTTCGCGTTATCGTCATTGCGGGGATCCGCCAGCAGAGCCTCTGTCGGGCCGTTGCGCGGGAAACTGTTGTCCTCGTGCGCATAGCCGCGGCCGATGTCCCGGAATGCGGGTTTCGCGGCGGGTACGAGCTTGTTGCTTTGCCGCATCCGGCTCAACTTCAGGCGCGACCTGAAGCCGAATTTCGTCGAGGTCGAGTAGGCGTGGGGACATGCGGCCGGACCGGAGCCATAAAGCGTATCCAGATCCAGGGCAAAGGTCCTGTGGTTTCTGAGTTCGCCGACCCGTCGGTTCATACGGGGAAAAACAATCGAGGCCTGCACGAGATCGTGCGCCACAAGCTGCAGGAGGTAAGTGTACCCTGCGGGAATATCGGGATTTTCCCAGGCTTCCGCCTTTTTCCCCTCATAGGCATCCCAGATATGATCTGAGAAGAGGAAGTGGTGAGAAAGCCGGGTTAGCAGGTCGTCCGCACGTCGGATATCGTCGCGCGGGACGGTTCCGTTCATGCGAAAGATCTCGTTGTCATTCGGCGTCCGCAGGAAATGCCTGAACGCTCCGCTGCCTGCATCTTCGGCATGCTTGAAACGACAAGTCCCGTCCGGACTTACCGGTAGCGGTGTTCCGCCATGCGACTTCATTCCGATCCCCCCACCCTGCAAATTTCCGGCGCGGCGAGTTTGACCGGCTGCGCCAGAGAGTTGCGATGAGGGGATCTTCTAATGAGGGCGTTATCTGTCCGTTATGGTCCGGGCGTAAAAACCGCCTGAGTGTTATTCCTCGCCGAAGACACGCTTGAAAATCGTGTCCACATGCTTGGTGTGGTAGCCGAGGTCGAACAGGGACTCGAGCGCGGCATCGTCGAGATGCGCCTTCACCTCGGTGTCGGATTTCAGCAGTTCGAGGAAATCCTTGCCTTCCAGCCAGACAGGCATGGCGTTGCGCTGCACGGCCTTGTAGGCGTCTTCGCGGCTCATCCCCGCCTGGGTCAGGGCAAGCAGCACGCGCTGGGAGTGAATGAGGCCGCCGAGCTGGTCGAGATTGGCCTGCATGCCTTCCGGATAGACCAGCAGCTTGTCGATGACGCCGGTGAGGCGGGCAAGGGCGAAATCGAGGGTCACGGTCGTGTCCGGGCCGATCATCCGTTCGACGGAGGAGTGCGAGATGTCCCGTTCGTGCCAGAGCGCGACGTTCTCCATCGCCGGTACAACGGCGGAACGGACCAGACGGGCGAGGCCGGTCAGGTTCTCGGTCAGCACCGGGTTGCGCTTGTGCGGCATCGCCGAGGAGCCCTTCTGGCCGGGCGAGAAATATTCCTCGGCCTCGCGGACCTCGGTGCGTTGGAGATGCCGGATCTCGGTCGCGAGCCGCTCGATCGAGCTGGCGATAACGCCGAGTGTGGCGAAGAACATCGCGTGGCGATCGCGCGGGATGACCTGAGTCGAGACCGGCTCCGGCTTCAGGCCGAGTTTCTCGGCGACGTGTTCTTCCACGCGCGGGTCAATGTTGGCGAAGGTCCCGACGGCGCCGGAAATGGCGCAGGTCGCGATCTCCGCCCGGGCCGCTTCGAGCCGTGCCTTGTTGCGGGCGAACTCGGCGTAATAGCCGGCGAGTTTGATGCCGAAAGTGACGGGCTCGGCGTGGATGCCGTGGCTGCGGCCGACCGTCGGGGTCATCTTGTATTCGAAGGCGCGGCGCTTGATCGCGGCCAGCAGCGCGTCGAGATCCTTCAGCAGAAGGTCGGAGGCCTGGGTCAGCTGCACCGCGAGGCATGTGTCGAGCACGTCGGACGAGGTCATGCCCTGGTGGACGAAGCGGGCCTCGTCCCCCACATATTCTGCGAGGTTGGTCAGGAAGGCGATGACATCGTGCTTGGTTTCCCGCTCGATTTCGTCGATCCGGTCGATCTCGAAATTGCCGCGCTCCCAGACCGCTTTGGCCGCTTCCTTCGGGATCACGCCGAGTTCGGCCTGCGCATCGCAGGCATGGGCCTCGATCTCGAACCAGATACGGAACTTGTTCTCGGGTTCCCAGATCTTGACCATCTCGGGGCGGGAATAGCGCGGGATCATGTGCGTCCTCGGTGTTCGACAGAATGCGGGCGGCGCCGGAAAGCGGGATGGCATTCGGGCAGGCGGGGTTTTATCATCGCCGTCCGCCGGAGTCACGCCATCGGCGGAAGAGGGACGAGGGAGCCACTTTATGAAAATCGACGGCAAGCCGCATCGCACGATCTGGCCGGGCAAGGACGGCGTTTCGGTCGAAATCATCGACCAGACGAAATTGCCGCACCGTTTCGAGATCGCGCGCCTGGAAACACTGGAGGACGCGGCGCATGCGATCAAGGCGATGCTGGTCCGCGGCGCTCCGCTGATCGGCGCGACGGCAGCCTACGGCATGTGGCTGGCGATGCGCGCGGATGCCTCCGACGCCGGTCTCTCCAATGCCTATGACCGGCTTTACGAGACCCGGCCGACGGCGGTGAATTTGCGCTGGGCGCTCGACGCCGCGCGGCGGAAGCTGAAGCCGCTGGCCCCGGACGCGCGCGCCGATGCCGCCTTCAAGCTGGCTGGCGAGATCTGCGACGAGGATGTCGGCATCAACCGCGCCATCGGCGAGGCGGGGCTCACGGTCATCAAAGAGATCCAGGCGAAGAAAAAGCCGGGTGAGACCATCAATATCCTGACCCACTGCAATGCCGGCTGGCTCGCGACGGTGGATTGGGGCACGGCGACGGCGCCGATGTATCTCGCGCACGATGCGGGTATCCCCGTTCATATCTGGGTCGACGAGACGCGCCCGCGCAACCAGGGCGCCAGCCTGACAGCTTGGGAGCTCGGCAATCACGGCGTGCCGCACACGGTGATCGTCGACAATGCGGGCGGCCATTACATGCAGCACGGCATGGTCGATCTGGTGATCACCGGGACTGATCGCACGACCCGCAGCGGCGACGTGTGCAACAAGATCGGCACCTATCTGAAGGCTCTGGCGGCGCATGACAACGGCGTGCCCTTCTATGTCGGATTGCCGTCGCCGACCATCGACTGGACCATCTCCGACGGCGTGCGCGACATTCCGATCGAGGAACGCAGCTCGAGGGAGGTGACGGAAATGACCGGCCGACTGCCCTCGGGCGAGGTCGCGACGGTGACCATCACGCCGGAGCGGAGTCCGGCGGCGAACCCGGCCTTCGACGTCACCCCGGCGCGGCTGGTGACCGGTCTGCTGACCGAACGTGGCTGCGCGGAAGCGAGCGAGGAAGGGCTGTTGAAACTGTTTCCGGAAATGCGGCAAGCGGGCGAGGACTGATGGCGGCCAAGCGTATGGGAGCGGCCGAGAGGGCGCTCCGGCAGGAAGTGATCGATACCTGCCTGAAGATGAACGAGATGGGCCTGAACCAGGGCACTTCCGGCAATGTCAGCGTGCGGGTGAGCGGGGACCCGAAGGAAGGCTTCTTCCTGACGCCATCGAGCATCCGCTACGACCGGCTTACGCCCGAGGATATCGTACGCATGGATCTCGACGGCAATGTCGAGGGCAAGCACAAACCGTCGAGCGAGTGGCGCTTCCATCTCGACATCATGAAGGCGCGCGAGGATGCGGGCGCGATCGTGCATACTCACGGCATGTTCGCGACCACGCTGGCCTGCCTACACCGGGAGATTCCGGCCTTCCATTACATGATCGCGCTTTTCGGCGGCCCGACGATCCGCTGCGCGCCCTATGCGACCTACGGCACCCAGGAACTTTCCGATCATGCGCTGACGGCGCTGGAGGGGCGCAAGGCCTGCCTGCTCGGCAATCACGGTCTGATCGTCCTCGGCCCGCATCTCGAGCGCACGCTGGCGCTCACCGTCGAGGCGGAGACGCTGGCGGCGATGTATTGGCGCGCTTTGCAGATCGGTCAGCCGGCGATCCTGCCGGACGAGGAGATCGAGAAGGTGGCGGCGAAATTCGGCGTGACGGGGTATGGTGGGCGCTAGGCGGGCCGAAATGACCCGAGATATTCAGGAAGGAGCGCAGCAATGGTCGTAAGACGTCTTTTCTGGGAAGCCGCACGGCGGGTCGCGCAGAACCCGGAAGTGCAGCAGAAGGCGGCAGATATGGCCGCCCAAGTCTATCTGAAAGCGCGTCCCAAGTTGGAAAATGCGGGGCGGCATCTCAGTGAATCCGCCAGGGATGCGGCAACAGAACATGACCCGTTGAAGGATCCGTTGGGATTCGCCAAGTCACTGAAGAAAAAAGCATTTCCGCCGGCGAAGTGAGTCGGTTGGCCCTCTGTCGCGGGATTCTTCGGAATATGCTGTCCGGCATAATTGACATATTTATTTAAAATACAATATAAATGCCATGATTAACCTTGAGCGTGATGGATTAACACGCCGGTTTCGGGCAGAATACGTGCTGGAGACTGGCCTGAGCGAGCAGGGCTGGAAATGGCACTCGGTCCGATAAACAATTTTCCTCTGGTTCCGGTCCCGACCGGCGAGAGGCAGGTACCGGCGCAGCCGAATGAGGCTGACGGGCGGACCCAGCGTGCCCGTGACCTCGACCCCGCAAGCAGCAGATTTGTCCAGGAACTGCGCGGCAGCGATCCGAGGTCGGATCAGCAGGGACGGCAACGGCAGAACGCGATCCCGCTGGAAGAAATCAGTGCGGATCTGCCTCGGGGGTCGATCCTCGATATCACCGTTTAGGAATCGCGGCAGAGTGCGAGGTTCCGGAACAGGGTTTCCGGCTCGAACGGCTTGGTGATGTGCCCGACCATTCCGACGGACTTGCTCTTTTCAATTTCCTCGGCAACCGCGTTCGCCGTCAGAGCGATTATCTTCAGGTCGCGGTAGCGAGTGTCGGAAAGGATGTGGCTTGCTGCTTCGTGCCCGTCCATTTCAGGCATCTGCAGATCCATCAGCACGGCGTCGATTTCCGGAGGCGTTTCCGACAGCATGATGTCGACCGCTTCCTTGCCGTGAACTGCCGGAACGACCGAGATACCGGCGCCTTCAAGCAGTACGGTGGCGATCTCGCGATTGATCATGTTGTCTTCCACCAGAAGCACTCTCAGGCCCTTGCAGGCGGCACGCCAGTCGCGCTTGTCTTCGACAGCGGCGTTTGCCGTTTCTTCGGCACTTCTGAGCGGGAGTTCGGCGTGAAAGGTGCTTCCTTCTCCAACCTCGCTCTCGACCCAGACCCGGCCGCCCATGCGGTCCGCGAGCTCGCGGCAGATTGCGAGCCCGAGGCCGGTTCCTCCATAGCGCCGCGTCGTTGACGCGTCGGCCTGATGAAAAGGCTGGAACACTCCGGATGCCTCTTCCGGCGTCATACCGATACCGCTGTCCTGTACGGCAAAGTGAACCAATGCCCTGTTGCTTCCAGTTTCCTTGACCGACACAGCGAGGCGCACCAGGCCGGATTGCGTGAACTTGATCGCGTTGCTGCAGTAGTTGATCAGGATCTGGCCGATGCGGTGCGGATCTCCGAAGAAATTTCGCTCCTCCGCGCCGGCCGGATCGATTTCAAACCGCAGGCCCTTCTCGTCGGCGCGCGGTGCGGCGATCTGCCCGACGGAGTCCAGCACTTCGCCGAGCGAGAAGGCGATGTCCTCGATATCGAGCCGTCCGGCTTCGATCTTCGCGAAGTCCAGAACGTCGTTCACGATCCGGAGCAGGGCGTTCGACGAGGACTGAACCTTCGCGACGATGTCCAATTGTTCCTGCGTCAGATCGGCGGCGCTCAGGATGTGATTGAGCCCAATGATCCCGTTCAGGGGGGTCCGGATCTCATGGCTCATTCTGGCGAGGAAGTCGGATTTCGCCCGATCGGCCTGTTCCGCGCGGATTTTGGCCACGCTCATTTCCGCTTCCGCGCGCTCGGTCTCGCGCAGCTGCCGGTTCAATTCCGCCGTGCGTTCCTCGACGCGCCTTTCCAGTTCCTCGTTGGTCGAGCGAAGCAGGGCCTCGACGCGTTTTTGCTCCGTGATGTCACGGTATGTCGTGACGAATCCGCGCTCGATCGGACGGCGGACGAATTCAATGATCCGTCCGTCGGGACGTTCCCAAATTGCGGAATAACCTTCTGTCGTCCAGGCTTTCCCAATTCTTTCGGCGACGATTTCATCGACGTCGCCGGGCCCGAACTCGCCATTCTCCGCCTGATGACGGAGGAAATCGGAGAGATGCCGCCCCGGGTTGTTGAAGTGCGCGGGGATGGACATCAACTCGAGGGAAAGCGGGTTGCAGGCGACGAGCCTCAGGTCTTTGTCGAACAGGGAGATGCCGTAATCGACGGTCTCCAGGATGGTCTCGAGCGCCGCGGTTTTCTCTGTCAGTTCTTCGTTGTTGGCCTGCAGCAGCGCTTCGAACTGCTTCTGTTCGGTGACGTCGCGGTAGGTCGCGACGAAGCCGATCTCAATCGGATTGCGCGAAACCTCGATGATCGTTCCGTCGGAGCGATGGCGAATCGCATGGTAGCGTTCGGGCCGTTCCGCCAGTGCGGTGAGCTTGTCCACGATCTCGTCAATGTCACCTGGGCCGAATTCTCCCTGCCCGGCCTGCAGGCGCAGGTAATCTGAAAAATGTACGCCCGGCCGGTTCATCTCGTGCGGGACTTTCATCAGGTCGAAAGCCCGGGAGTTGGCGGCGACCAGGCGGAGGTCCTTCCCGAAGAGCGCGATACCGTGATCGAGCGCTGCGAGGATGGCTTCGAGTGCCGACGTCTTCTCGGAAAGCTCCGCATTGTTGGCCTGTAGCAGCGCTTCGAACCGCTTCTGCTCGGTTACGTCGACATATGTGGTGACGAAACCATTCTCGACCGGACGGCCGGTGACTTCGAAGATGCGTCCGTTCGTCTGCTCGCGGACAAACTGGTGAGGTTCGAATTTGCGGGCCAGGTCGACGCGGCTGCGTACCTGCTCCTCGATATCTCCTTCGCCATACTCGCCCCGCTCCGCCATCAGCCTGATCAAACTCTCGAACGAGGTTCCGGGTCTGGCCATGTCCTCCGGTATGTGGAGCATTTCGAGGGAGCGTTTGTTGGCGGCGACGAGACTGAGGTCGTTGTCGAACAGCGTGATCCCGTAATTAACCGACTCCAGGATGGTCTCAAGCGCCGTGGTCTTCGTCGAGAGTTCCTGCTCCCGGGCCTGCAGCTTCTCCGTCCTTTCCCAGACCAGGTCGTCGAGCCTTTCGTTGGTCGCTTCAAGTTCTCTCTGTGACGTGCGCAGCTCGGTGATGTCGTCATAGGTGGTCACGAAACCGCCGTGGACCGGAACGCCGCGGATGCGCAAAACGGTGCCGTCCGGACGCACGCGTTCGAAACTATGGGCCTCGGCCCGGCGGGCGAGCTCGACACGTTCCTTGACCAGCTCGTCGACCTGACCGGGGCCGTATTCGCCCCGCTCCGCGTTGTGGCGGAAGAAACTCGACATCGGCGTCCCGGGGGTACCCATCCAGAGAGGGAAGCCGAGCAGGTCGAGATAGCGGCGGTTGCAGACGACGAGCTTCAGGTCCTCGTCAAAATAGCTCAGGCCCTGGCTCACATTCTCGATCACCGAGGAGAGAACGTCCTGTTCCGTGGCGGTGCGGTTTGCTTTCATCAGCGGACAGGCTTCCGGTCGGCGCAATTTTACTGGAGAAATACGATCTTAGGCGGCAGTTCGTTAACATTTTGTATGCGTGTCCAGTAGAGCTTTCCGACCGACTTGTTGCTCGATCATCGCCATGTAGAACGCCTGAAGTCTGCTGGTGACTTTGCCCGGCAGCGTGCCGTTTCCGACTGTCTTGCCGTCGATTTCCGCGACCGGGGTCAGACCGCCGAACGAGCCTGTCAGAAAGGCTTCCTCAGCGCCCATGCATTCGACCAGAGAGAAGTTCTTCTCGAAAACCGGAATGCTGTTCGCCCGGCAGAGTGCGATCACCTTGCCGCGGGTGACGCCGTTCATGCAGTAGTCGCCGGTCGAGGTCCAGACCTCGCCACGCCGGACGATGAAGAAATTGCAGGCGTTCGTCGTGTTGACGAAGCCGTGCGGGTCGAGCATCAGCCCTTCGTCGGCACCGGCCTGTTCCGCCTGCAGGCAGGCGATGACGCAGTTCAGTTTCGAATGGGAATTCAGCTTCGGATCCTGGGAATGCGGCAGGCCGCGGACCTGATGCACGGTGGCGAGCCGGATGCCGCGCTGGCCGAGACCGGAGGCCGGTTTCGAATGCTCGAGGATGATGACGATGGTCGGACCGCTGCGGGAGAGGGAAGGGTGCTGGAACGGTTTCGCCTTCACGCCGCGTGTCACCATCAGGCGGCAATGCACGTCCGTCTCCATGCCGTTCGCAGCGGCTGTCTCGTTCAGCGCGCGGAGCAGACCGGCCCGGTCCATGCCGACATCGAGGGAAACCGCCTTGCAGCTCTCGAAGAGCCGGTCCATGTGCTCGTCGAAGAAGACCCAGGTGCCTTTGTGCAGGCGCATCCCCTCCCACATTCCGTCGCCGAGCAGGAAACCGGAATCGTAGACCGAGACCTTCGCCTCGTCGCGGGGCACGATCCCACCGTTCACCCAGATCCGGATGTCCCTGTTGCGCGGATCGTCTTCCGCGTCGTGTGTGGTGGTGCGTGCCTCGATCATCTCCGGTCCCTGTTCCGGCGGTTGTTCCATGCCCACTTTGGCGCCGCCGTGAACTGATGACAATTCACTCAGGCAATGCTGCCGTCGGTGGCGATTGACCGCCGCAGGCGTGCATGCGACTGAGACGGTTCCCGTTTCCGCCGGAGAGGCCGCGTGAGCACTGAGACCGGAACTAATCCTGCGACCCCGGCCAAAGCACTGCTTCTGGCCGGATGGTTCTTCGCCTCGGTCTTCTTTCTCTACGCCTTCGTCCTGCGGGTTTCGCCGTCGGTCATGGTCGACGACCTGATGCGGGAATTCGCCGTCGGCGGGGCGATCCTCGGCAATCTCTCGGCGGTCTATTTCTACGTCTATGCCAGCATCCAGATCCCGGTCGGCGTCGCCATCGACAGGCTCGGCGCGCGCCGGCTCGCGACCGGCGCGGCGGCGATCTGTACCGTCGGCGTGATGGTCTTCGCGAGCGCAGGGAGCATTGAAATGGCCTATGTCGGCCGCTTCCTGATCGGGCTCGGTTGTGCCTGCAGCTTTGTCGCCGCGCTGTCCGTCGCCGCGATCTGGTTTCCGGGGCGCTTCGCGCTCCTGGGCGGCCTTGCTCAGGCCCTCGGCGTTCTCGGCGGGATCCTTGGGCAGGCGCCCTTCGGTTACGCGGTGGAGCAGGTCGGTTGGCGCGACACCAACTGGGCCGTGGCGATTGGCGGCGCGGTGCTGACGGTCTGCCTGTTCCTCACCGTCCGCGACAAGGTGGATGCGCATGACGAACCGGCGCGTCCGCTCCTCGAAGGCCTGAAACGCGCGCTCTCCAACCGGCAGACCTGGCTCGCCGCGACCTTCGGTGTCGGTATGACCGGGTCCATGCTGGCGTTCGGCGGGCTCTGGGGGGTGCCGTTCCTGATCGAGGCGCGCGGCATGTCGAAGCCGGAAGCGGCGGCACTCGCCTCGGTGATGTTCTTCGGCTGGGGCATCGGCGCCCCGATGATCGGCTGGCTTTCCGACAAGCTCGGCAAGCGGCGGCGCTTCATGGTCGCGGGCGGCCTGCTGGCGACCGTCGGAATCTCGCTGGTGATCCTCTTCCCGGCAATGCCGCTGCCCCTGCTACAGGCGGTGCTGGCGCTGCAGGGCTTCGGGTCCGCCACCATGGTGCTGAGCTTCGCCGTTGCCCGCGAGCACAATCCTGCCTGGGCCAACAGCGCCGCGCTCGGGATCATCAACAGCTTCGTCGTCGGCAGCGGCGCCGTGCTGCAGCCTTTCATCGGATATCTGCTCGATCTCGGCTGGCAAGGACGGATGGTTGACGGCGCACGTGTCTACGCGCTGGAGGCCTTCGAGACCGCCTTCCTGGTCCTGCCGCTCTTTTGTCTCGCCGGTGTTGTTGCGGCCTGCTTCATCCGGCTGCCGGATTCCCGATAGCCGCTGAAGTCAGAGCTGTCCTCGTGCCTTGAAGTTGGTATGGGCGGCGCGGTCGACGATGATGTGGTTGTGCAGTACAATGCCGAGCACGGAAGTGGTTTTGCCGGTCAATTAGTCAATATATGTAACGACTGGAGGCCATCTCTTCCGACGTTTGCGGAACTTTGCAATTTGATCATGAGATTACTCTAAAATAGTTGCCAAATCAAAGTGTCTTGGAGTTATTTCATTCCTGTTCGTAATTCAATCTGACGGGGGTGGGTTTCTGGTTAATTGCTGCAGTATTTTTTTTAAATCATTACGGGAGAAGAAAGTTGGAGACGTATTTCGATGATTTACTTTCTGCCGCAAAAGCGCAGGGGTTGAGAAATTCATCAGCAATAATTATTGGTATTTGTTATGTTTTCGGATTTTTTTGCTGGGTATTTTATGGGGTGCAAGAGGGGGTCCCGATTTTTGTCGCGTTTGATGCAAGGAATATTATTACTGGAATACCTATATTTATAGTTTTTTTATTCTCTTTGTGGATGTTAGGTAAAATACATAAAATTATTGAAGGAAAGAATGATGAGAGAGTTATTTTTATTAGGGTTTTGGGGGTATATTTGTTAATCATTGTTGGTTTGTCGTTTGTATCGTTAACGCTAATTCTGAGTTCAAATTATATTGAATTTGGTGTTGTGACGCTTGTCCCAAGTGAGATTTTTGAAGATTTAAATTATTCCTTTAAAAATATATGGGCATCAATTTTTGTATTTCTGGGGCTTTTGTTTACGTTATTTACTGTGATTTTTGCATATTCGATTTTTATTAATTTCATAAAAATAAAAGAAATTTTTAATTTAGATCATTCTGTAATGAAATTGGCAGATGCTTATCGAAAGATGATTGTTTTTTTTATAATTTTGTCGTCTGTTTTTATTGTTTATTCTTATGCTAAGAGGGTTTTTCCTCATTTGCCGCGCGAATATGGGGGAGGGAGGCCTGTGATTGTTTCTCTTTACATATCTGATTCATTTAGGGTGCCGAATTTCCTAAATAATATATGCGATAATCATAATCGAATTAGATTGTCAGATTTTTCTTGTGTATTCAGGGATGCAAAGTATGTGTTTGACGATCAAGATTATATATATCTAAAAATCAAGAATATGGATGGACATGTTCTTAGAATACATAAAACCGTTTCACCGGTGATCGTTTCGAACGGTTAAGGTTGGATTACATACACTCAGAGCAATCCCCGCGCCTTGAAGCTTGTATGTGCGGCGCGGCCGACGATGATGTGGTCGTGCAGCACGATGCCGAGCACCGAGGCCGCCTGGCGGATCTGGTTCGTCATCTCGATATCCGCCCTCGACGGCGTTGTGTCCCCGCTCGGATGATTGTGCACCAGGATGAGGGCGGTCGCGCCGAGATCGAGGGCGCGGGCGACCACCTCGCGCGGGTAGACCGGCGTGTGGTCGACGGTGCCTTCCTGCAGCACCTCGTCGGCGATGATCCGGTTCTTCTTGTCGAGGAAGAGCACGCGGAACTGCTCGCGCTTGGAGAAACCCATGGCGGCCCGGCAATAGGCGATGAGCTGGTCCCAGGAGGAAACGACGGCGCGTTCGCGCACTTGCTCCTGCATCAGCCGGACGGCGGCGGCGCGCACGGCCTTCAGCGCGATCGCGGTGCTCTCGCCGACTCCGCGGACCTTCATCAGGTCTTCCGCCGGGGCAGAGATGATCTCGGAGAAACTGCCAAAGCGATCCAGCAGCATTTTCGCCAGCGGCTTCACGTCACCGCGCGGGCGCGACTGGAACAGCACCAGTTCCAGAAGTTCGTAATCCGCCACCCGGTCCGGTCCGGTCTTCAGGAAACGGTCGCGGAGCCGGCGACGGTGGCCGGCATTGTAATCAGGGTTCAGAAGATCGTCGCGTGGCACGGAAGCGTCCTCCCCTCGGGATCCTTGGCATTGGAGTCATGGGAGGGGCGGGACGGTTTTCCGGGGATCAGATCTCGTAGGGCGGCTTGGTATAGCCCTTGGGCGAGAGCGTGAAGATCTCGCAGCCGTCGGCGGTGACGCCGATGGAATGCTCGAACTGGGCCGAGAGCGAGCGGTCGCGGGTCACCGCGGTCCACCCGTCCGGCAGGATCTTCACCGCGTACTTGCCGTCGTTGATCATCGGCTCGATGGTGAAGAACATGCCTTCCTGAAGCACCGTGCCTTCGCCCTTGTTGCCGTAATGCAGAACGCTCGGCGGGGCATGGAAGGTGCGGCCGAGGCCGTGGCCGCAGAAGTCGCGCACGACGGAGCAGCGCTGGTCTTCCGCGTATTTCTGGATCGCATAGCCGACATCGCCGAGCGTCGCGCCGGGCCGTACCTGCTCGATGCCGAGCATCAGGCAGTCATAGGTGATGTCCATCAGGCGGCGGGCCTTCACGCTGACCTTGTCGCCGACGCCGTACATCCGGCTGGTGTCGCCATGCCAGCCGTTCAGGATCACGGTCACGTCGATATTCAGAATGTCGCCGTTCTCGAGCTTCTTCGGACCGGGAATGCCGTGGCAGACGACATGGTTGATCGAGGTGCAGATCGACTTCGGGAAGCCCTTGTAGCCGAGCGGCGCGGGCGTCGCGCCATGCTTCAGGATGAAGTCGTGGCAGAGCCTGTCCAGCTCTTCCGTGGTCACGCCGGGCTGAACGTAGGGCGTCAGGTAGTCGAGGGTTTCGGCGGCCAGCTTTCCGGCCTGCCGCATGCCCTGGAAATCGAGCGGACCGTGCAGCTTGATGGCGCGGGAAGACTCATCCTGGGCGAGTGAAGGATCTTGCATTCTGTTCCATTTTGCGCGGTCCGGGCCGCGCCCTGTCTCTTGAGTGTCCGCCATAAATGCGGTCCGGGGCATCCAGCGTCAAGTCAATCCGCGCCGCGTGCCCGTGTCGCGGAGCCGCCCGTCAGGGCCAGACGACGGGGAGGGGACGGCGCACCGAGATCGCCTCCGGGGTGATATCGCAATCGTAGCAGATCGCCTCGACACCCGCCGCGCGGGCGGTGCGCAGGGCTTCGGCATAGCCCGGATCGATGTCCTCGGCGACGCAGAACCGGTCGCAATCCATCCGCTGCACGAGATAGACCATGACCGCCCGGTTGCCTTTCGCCACCTCGTTGCCGAGCTCGACCAGGTGCTTCGCGCCGCGCTTCGTGACCGCGTCCGGAAACTCGGCGGCGCCCGGATTGGGGCCGTCGTCCCGTTTCAGATGTACGTTTTTTACCTCGGCATAGCAGATGCCCTTGGCCGGATCCTCGAGATAGAGGTCGATGCGGGAATTCTCCCCGTAGCGCACTTCCCGGCGGAGAGCCGCGTAGCCCGCGAGCTCCTCGATCGCGCCGCTTCTGACGGCTTCCTCGACGATGGCGTTCGGGTGCCCGGTATTGATGCCGACAAGGCCGCCGTCGGTTTCGATCAGCTCGAAGGTGTAGGCGAGCTTGCGCTTCGGATTGTCCGATTTCGAGAGCCAGACCTTCGAGCCCGGCTCCTGCAGCCCGATCATGCCGCCGGGATTGGGGCAGTGCGCCGTCACTTCCGTTCCGTCGGCGAGCCTTACATCCGCGAGGAAGCGCTTGTAGCGCTGGATCAGGATGCCTTCGTGGAGCGGTGTCGGAAGTTGCATCGGGACGTCCGTTGTTTCATGGTTCGCTTGCTCTAAGTTCCCGAGACCTCATAGCAATCCCGGTCCGCCATGTCAGACGAAACCGTCACCTCCGCCTTTCTCATCATCGGCAACGAAATCCTTTCCGGCCGTACCAAAGACAAGAATCTCGGCTTCCTCGCCGAGAAGCTGACCGAGGCCGGTATCCGCCTCTCGGAAGTCCGCGTCGTGCGTGACGAGGAGGGCGAGATCGTGGAGGCCGTGAACGCGCTGAGGGCGCGCTACACCTACGTCTTCACCTCGGGCGGCATCGGGCCGACCCATGACGACATCACCTGCGCCTCCATCGCCGCCGCCTTCGGCCTGTCGGTGATCCGCAATCCGGAGGCGATGCGGCGCATGGAGATCCATTACAAGACCATCGGCCGCGAGTTCAACGAGGCGCGCAAGAAGATGGCCGAGACGCCGGAGGGCGCCGAGCTAATCGACAACCCGGTCTCGACCGCGCCCGGCTTCATCATCGGCAACGTCCATGTCATGGCGGGCGTGCCGAGCGTCTTCCAGGCGATGGTGCTGGAACTGCTACCGAAGCTGAAGCACGGCGCGAAGATGCTGTCACGGGCGGTGAGCTGTACGCTGGGTGAGGGCGTGGTCGCCGAGGCGCTGGGCGAGATCCAGTCGCGCTACGGCGATGTCGAGATTGGCAGCTACCCGTATTTCCGCGCCGGCTATTTCGGCACCACGCTGGTGGCGCGCGGCACCGATGTCGCGCGGCTGGAGGCGGCCGCGGAAGAGATCCGGCAAATGATCCGGGACAAGGGCGGCGAGCCGATCGAGGCGAGGCCGGAAGAAGACACCGAGGAGACGCAGAATGCCGGTTGAGACCGAGCGCAAGGAGGTCGGCACCGGGAGCGTGGTCACGCTGACCTGGGACAATGCCGAGAAGCTCAACATCGTCAATTCCGAGGGGATTGGCGCGCTGACGCTGGCGATCTCCGAGCTGGAAGAGGATGACAGCCTGCGTGCCCTGGTGCTGCGCGGGAAAGGGAAGAAAGCCTTTATCGGCGGCGCCGACATCAACGAGATGGCCGCCTGCGATCCGGAGAAGGCGGAAGCCTTCATCTCCCGGCTGCACGGCCTGATGAAGGCGATCCGCGAGTGCCGCGTGCCGGTGATCGCGGCGATCGACGGCTACTGTCTCGGCGCGGGCATGGAAATCGCCGCCTCCTGCGATATCCGGATCGCCAGCGACGAGGCGAAGTTCGGCATGCCGGAGGTCAAGGTCGGCATTCCCTCGGTGATCGAGGCGGCGCTGCTGCCCCGGCTGATCGGCTGGGGCAAGGCGAGCTACCTCGTCTACACGGGCTCGATCGTCGATGCGCGCACCGCCCGCGACTGGGGCTTCGTCGAGCGTTTGGTGACATCCATGTCGCTGCCGGAAATCGCCGCCCAGACTGCGCGGGAGATCGCCGAGGCCGGACCGGTCGCGATCCGCATCCAGAAGCAGCTGCTCAAGGTCTGGGAGGAAGAGCCGCTCGAAGCCGGCATCGAGTCCGGGATCGAGGCTTTCGCCGCGGCCTACGAGACCGGCGAGCCACAGGCGATGATGCGGGCCTTCCTTGACGCCAAGAAGGCCAAGAAGGGCGCCGCCTGAGCCATGGGCCGGATGGCCGCGCTTCCGGTCCTGTTCACGATGCTCCTGCTCGGAGCGGGGCTGGCGCGCGCGGCCACGATCGACGGTGTCTGGGGCTTCGTCGGCGCGGACGGAGAGGCCCGTTGCAGCGGTACCGTCGTGCTGGTCTTCCGGGACGGGAAATATGCGCGGGTGCTGCCCAAGCTCGGAACGCTTTCGGGTGAGAAAGTCTATGTCTTCGGAACCTCTACCTATCTGATCTCCGGAGACCGCCTGGAGGTCGCGCCGGTCTATACCTGGACCGCGCCCGAGCCGGGGCGGTCCTACCTGATCCGGCGTGGCGCCGAGCCTGCGCTGGTGCGAGAAGGCGAGCAGCCGGCGACCCTCCGGCCTTGCCCGGAGCTCGATGCTAGTCAGTTGATTCAGTGATGCTTTCGGGCGCATACTTGGACGTCTGACAGGCAGACGGGAGGACCGGTCCCATGGCTGATCAATTCTCCAGCGCGGAACCGCAGGACGAAACCCCTGCACGACGGCCGGCGCCGAAGCGCGAACAGCTGCCGGAGCTCGATGCCGAGACGCGGCAGGAATTCATCGCGCTCTACACCGATGCCTCCGAGAATCTTCGCTTCGCCAAGGCGCAGCAGTGGCACACGCTGGTCTATTTCTCCGCCCTTTGCGTCGGCGTGGTCGCGGTCGGGGTCTGGCTGCGCTGGGGCGATGTCAGTCTGATCGCCTTCCTCTTCTACCTGCTCTGGATCTTCAGCCTCGCGACGGTCGGCACGATCCTGATGCTGCAGAGCTGGCAGAGCGGAGAGGCGAAGAAGCAGGCTTTCATCCGCGCCCATCTGGGCGAGCTGACCCGTGCCGCCCTGGCGCAGAAATCCGGGGTCACCGGCGACGTGCACCGCTACATGATGCTCGCCTTCATGCTGCTCTATGTCGAGATGGCGACCCTCGCGGTCTCGCGGATGCTCTGGCCTCACTTCTGATAGGGGTTTCTGGCGCGCTTCTTGCTTTCCCTTGGTTTCGTCCACTTTTCAGGAGGCACGAAACCATGGGCACGAATGTCCTGAGAAAACCCGATACCGGCGCCGGAACCCCGGCTTCGGCCACTAAAGGCTGGAAAAAGCTCGATCTTTCCGAGCTTTTCTCGCGCGAGTTCCGGATCGGCAAGAACGGCATCTATTGCGAAGCTCTGTCGGCACAGATTGCCCGCTCGGAAAATGATTCCGGCTCGGAGTGAAGGGAGAGCAGTGTGGTTGATGCGGTCACGAACCAGGGCGCTTCCGCCGAGCTGCTGAACAGCGGCAAGCCGAAGTCAATGGATATCGGCACGGCGAATGCGTTCCGTCAGACCTTCAACGGGGTCTACAGCAACGAGATCGAACCGGAACCCGAGCCGGACGCCTCGGCGACGAAGGGGCTCTCGGCAGCGGCGGCGGCCTTCCTCGCCTACATGATGAAGACGCCGGAAGAGCTCTATTTCGAGCAGATTCTGAAGGAGAAGGGCCTCACTCCCGAGCAGTTCGAGATGCTGCCGCAGAAGGAAAAGGCGGCGCTGCGCGAGGAGATCATGGAGGAGGTCAAGCTCCGCATGGAAGAGGATGCGGCGAAGAAGGCGGCGGGCAAGGAGGTCTGAACCGGATCGTTATGGCCCGCCGGCCAAACGAATGAGGGCGCCAGAAGGCGCCCTTTTTGTTTCCCAGAGCATCCACTCTGTCGTCATCCCCACGTGAGTGGGGACCCAGAGAACCTCGTTCCGCGCTTCACGATCCCTGGCTCCCCGCGTCCGCGGGAATGACGACCGTTTTGGGGATCGAAAAGCTCAATAACGCGGTCGCTCAGACCCCGCGCGCGGCTTCCTCGAGCAGGGCGGGGTTGCTGACGATCCCGGTGCCGCTCGGCAGGTTGGCGAGCTCGTCCGCGACCGCGCCGGCGAGCGCCAGCGCGTCCTCGCGCGAGAGATTGTCGTTGACGCCTTCGCCGACCGAGGAAGCGCCGCGCGTATTGCCGCTGACGGAAACCGAAACCGCGCCCTGGGCGCCCTGGCTCTGCGCCGGGCCCTGCGGGCCGTCGGTGCGTTTCGCGGGCGTGGTCTGCGTGCGCGCGACGTTCTGCGATGCGAGCGTGCTCTTGATATCCATGGGAAATCCCTTCGGCTTTCGTGCCTGTATGAGGGAACTTTAACTTTCGCCGGGCGTTTTGTCACCAGCGCCATGGTCTGCGCACGGCGCCGGACGCGTTTTCCTAACCGCGATCCGGCGCTCCGCGCAAGCCGTCATCGGGCACCATCGCGCGAAACGGAAGGGCGGGCGGACGCGTTGGAGCAGATACACCAGTTCATCGACAGCTACTATGTGGCGGAATGGGCCTCGATTTCCGGCCTCGTCATCTCTTTCTTCGGTTTCGCGGTGACGATCCTGAACGTCGTCCGCTCGCGCGATGCCGCGACCCGCGCCGAGGAGGCGGCCGAACGGGCGATCCGGGCGATCACGGGAATCGAGATCGTCGACGGCCTTGCCGACGCGATCCGTCTCCTCGACGAGCTCCAACGGCTGAACCGGCTCGGCGAATGGGCTCTGGTACTCGACCGCCACCGGGCCTTCCGCAATATCGTCGGTGACCTGAAGGCGAACGACTCGATCAGCAAATACGAGAATATCGGGCGCCTGCAATCCGCCTTCCAGCACTCCTCGACCATGTCGAACACGATCGAGCTGTTCCTCGACGGGAGCGGGACGGCGCAGAGCGTGAACGTGGCCCAGATGAACAAGGTTCTTTCCAAACAGTCGGAACATCTCGGCGCCCTGATGGTCGAGATCCGCACCGCCGTGGGAGCAAAGCAATGATCAGCGAGAAACTGGGCGAGATGGTCTCGCGCCTGAAGCAGCGGACCGAGGACGGCAAGGTCGACTGGGAGGAGACCGCCACCCGCGGCCGCTTCCAGACCACCCTGAACGACCATTCCCTCGTCATCGCCGAGCAGGAGAACGAGGACGACCCGGAGACCGTCGATTACTGCATCACGATCTACAACCGGGACGGCGACGATATCGAATGCTTCACCGACCGCGATCTCGCCGAGGTGCCGGAAGCGAATGCGGAAGAGACCTATCGCGCGCTGATGAAGGAGATCCACGCCATCGCCCGCCGCAAGGCGCTCGGCGCGGAAGAGGCGGTGGACGCGATCCTTGAGGTGCTGGACGAGTCCGAGGAAGACGAGGAGAAGGACCCGAAATAAGGCCATCTTTCTCCCGGCGTTATCTGGCCGCTATCATGTGGGCATGAAACGTTTCATCGAACGCCCCGCGCTGGTGGGACTCGTCATTCTGCTGTGCCTGATCCGGACGCTGCCCACACTGGCGGACGAGGACAAGCCTCTCGCCTTCGTGCCGCCGGAGATCCACGGACTCTGGGAAATCGCGGAAATCGATTTCGCGGGCATCAGCGCCGTCGGCCCGGAAGAGGTCGGAAAGTTCGTCGGGCGCCGGATTGAGATCGGCAACGCTCATATGGACCTGTTCGGCTATCGCTGTCGCGTCGACCGCTACGAGGCGGAACTGGTCGACAACGTCGCCGGATTTTTCGGCGAGCGCTTCCTGTTTTCGAACGATCTGAAGACCGCCGGCCTCCGCAAGGCGCCGGATTTCTATCCCGAAAGACTGATGCTGGAGCTGAAATGCGCCGAGGCGGACCGGCCAGAGGTTGCGGAAGAGGATGCGATTTTCTTTTGCCTCGGCAGCGATAGGCTAGACGGGAAGGGGTTCGATTATTTTGGCGAAGGCGTCCTGATAACGAGCTGCGATGGGGCCAATTATTTTCTCCGTCAGGTTGCCAGATAATGGCAGATAATCTGGAGGGGGGATGACATCGCGTTTATAATTCATTCTTCTCAGTTTGAGGAATTAAAGCGGATCAATTGTTCTCTAATAGAACGGTAATAGCCTTCGATACGTCAGTTGACATCATGGTTGCTGAAAGTTGATCAATGCAGTCATGACTAAGAGGTCGTCGAATGTACTTAGAAACTCTTGTAACAACTTTAGCGGAGTCGGTTTCCATAGCGTTTGAAAGCATAGAAGCAAGATCATTGCACTCTATTCCATTTTCAAGTTTTGGTATGTTGTAAATTAGAAAATCATCCACATCGAATGAATTCATTCTATCTACCGCAGATTGAATTTGTTTGGCTGTGATTTGGGGTGTTTTAATTAATTTTGGAGGCATGATGTTCGTTGATTTTATAGTTTCTTGATTTTTTATTGCGCTTGTGATTATATCGTTTTCTAAAGATTTTATTGTTTTTAACTGAGATTTTATTGTGTTTTTGTATTCGTTTTCTTTTTCGGACGTTATTTTTGCAATTTTTTCGATTTCTTTTGTTTTATTGTTGATTTCTATTTTGCTTTCTGTGAGATCCTTTTTTAAGGATGAAATTATCTTTTCTTGTTGTTCGATTATGCTTTGGTTTCGTGTGTTATTTTTAGATAAATCGTCGATGGAATCGCTAAGTTTTTCATTCTTACTTTTTAATTTTATTAATTCATTTTCATACTTTTCTATCTTTATTGTATTTGATTGCGCTATGTCGTTTTGCGTCAAATTATCAAACATCTTCGATATCGACTCGATCTCCGTGAAGGCCGATCCCATTGCAAAGGTTGTGATGAATAATGAGAAAATTACCCCCCAACCTTTTAAGGAAATATGTTCCCACATCCACTTGAGGGTTATTTTTTCTAAATTTTCCGGCCGTTCTGACAAGATAAGTCTCAATACATTAATACGCTATTTGGGTTTCGGGGCTACTCGAAGTCAGTGTCTCTCTTGAGTGTTGATTTTCTTGCACGCGCTAGCGTGAGTCCGATCTGTCTAAAAAGACGCCAAGTTTCACAGATTCAAATTTATCCGTCATGTATTAGAGATTGAACGGAAATTTATGAAAATCAAGGAACATTGAGGGTTCATTGCAGCACTGGTGGCCCCGGAGGGACTCGAACCCTCACGTCCGAAGACTCGCGATTTTAAGTCGCGTGCGTCTACCAGTTCCGCCACGGGGCCGACCGGGCGTTAAGCACCTCTAGCTACAGGAACTTCGCCGCCGCGCCAAGACGTCCCGGCGCGGCGTACGAAAGGTGAGGGCGGTTACTCCGCCGCCTTGGCGGCCGCGCCCTTGTAGACCGGCATCCGCCATTCGGCGTGATCCGTGGTCCGGCCCTCGCAGACATCGATATAGCTCTGCTGCAGCTTCTTGGTCACCGGGCCGATGGTCCCGGTGCCGAGCGGCAGGCGGTCGATCGAGAGGATCGGCGTGACCTCCCAGGCGGTGCCGCAGAAGAAGGCCTCGTCGGCGGCGGCGAGCTCGCTGCGGTCGACGGACCGCTCGACGGTCTCGTAGCCGGCCTCGCGGGCGAGCTGCAGGACGGTGTCGCGGGTGATGCTTTCCAGAATGTCGTTCGAGGTATCGGGGGTGATGACCTGGCCGCCGCGCACCATGAAGAAGCACATGCCCGGGCCCTCGGAGACCTTGCCGCGGCTGTTGAGGAAGATCGCGGTGTCGTAGCCGTCGGCGGTCGCCTGCACGGTGGCGAGGCGGCCGTTATTGTAGTTGGCGTTGCACTTCACGCGCATCGGCATGGCGTTGTCCGGCACCCGCATCCAGGAGCTGACCTGGGCGCTGATACCCTTCAGCACGTTCTCCGAGCGCGGGCGTTCCAGCGCGGTGATGGCGAGGCCGACCGGGCCGCAGGCGCCGGGGCCGCCCATGCCGGCGACATAGCAGGAGGTCATGATGTGCAGGTTGGTGCCGGCGAACTTGTTGGCGCGGATCAGCTCCAGCGTCTTCTCGGTCACGAGATCCGCCGAGATCGCGCCGTCGAAGCGCATGAAGCGCTGCGAGAAGTCGAGCCGCTCCATATGTTCTTCCATGCGGAAGAGGTGGAAATCCTCGTCCTGCTCGTTCCAGTAGGCGCGCAGACCCTCGAACACGGTGGTGCCGAACTTGAAGGCCGCCGAGGCGACATGCACCGTCGCGTTGTCCCATTCCACGATCTCGCCGTCGATGACGGCATATTTCGGCGTCGACATTGCCGCGTCCCTTTCCTCTGTCCGTTGGGTGGGGTCGGGCTGCCGGCGGGCGCCGCACGCCCATTGGTAGTCTGACCCCCTGAATTGTTCTGATGACAATCCGGCGTTTGTCGGCCAAGCCGCCCGGTGCCATATTCCGAGCCTAGAGCGTTGCCGGACCAGCTACAAGCGCCTCTCCGGCACCCCTGAAAAGAAGGACGAGACGGAATGTCAGGTGCAAGCGACGGCCGGGACTACAACATGCGGCTTGCCTATATCGCGCTGTTCTGCGGCGGGATCATCGGCGCGCTCTCGTTCGGCATCCGCTCCGGGTTCGGCATCTTCCTGCCGCCGATCACCGCCGAGCTCGGTGTCGGGCGCGAGGTCTTTGCCTTCTCGCTCGCCATCCAGAACCTGATCTGGGGCGCGACCCAGCCCTTCGCGGGCGCCATTTCGGACCGCTACGGACCGTTCCGGGCGATCTGCGGCGGCGCGCTGGTCTATGCCGCGGGCACCGTGCTGATCGCCTATTCCTCCTCCGCCGGCATGCTGCATCTGAGCGCGGGCGCGCTGGTCGGCGCCGGTCTCTCCGGCACCTCCTTCGGCATCATTCTCAGCGCCGTCGGCCAGCTGTTCCCGCCCGAGCGGCGCTCCTGGGCGCTCGGTGTCGTCGGGGCCTCGGGCTCGCTCGGCCAGTTCCTCCTGGTTCCGGTTGCGGGTGGCCTCGTCACCGCTTTCGGCTGGAAGACGGCGGCGCTTTATATGGGCCTCGGCTCGCTGGTGATGATCCCGCTCGCCTTCGCCTTCTGGACCATTCCCGGGACCAAGAGCAATCCGGTGCCGGCGGACCAGAGCGTCGGCCAGGCGCTGAAGGAGGCCTTGAGCTACAAGAGCTACTGGCTGCTGACCGGTGGCTTCTTCGTCTGCGGCTTCCAGGTCGCCTTCATCGCCGTGCACATGCCGGCCTACGCGACCGATCTCGGCCTCACCGCCGCCGTCGGCGCCAACGCGCTGGCGCTGGTCGGCCTCTTCAACGTCATCGGCTCCTACAGCGCCGGCGTGCTTGGGGGCAAGTTCTCGCGGAAGTACCTGCTCAGCATGCTCTATTTCGGCCGCGGCGTGGTCATCGTCGTCATGCTGCTGATGCCGCCGAGCGAGCTGATGATCTATGCCTTCGCCGGCGCCATGGGCCTGCTCTGGCTCAGCACCGTGCCGCTGACCTCGGGGCTGGTCGGGCAGATCTTCGGGATGCGCTACATGAGCATGCTGTTCGGCATCGTCTTCTTCAGCCACCAGATCGGCTCGTTCCTCGGCGTCTGGCTCGGCGGGCGGATCTTCGACGAGACCGGCTCCTATAACGGGATCTGGTACATCTCGATCGCGCTCTCGGTCTTCGCCGGTCTGGTGCACTGGCCGATCCGCGAGCACGCCATCGAGCGGCAGCCCGCGCCGGCGGAATAGCGGGCCCGGGCCTCAGGCCTCCTGCAGGAGCTTGAGGCCTTCAAGCCGGAGCTGATTGGCCTTTTCCGGGCCGAGCAGGAGTTCCGTCATGCGGACCTGGGTGTAGAGCTGACGCTGTGCGTCGCCCGGATCGAGTGCCGAGGAATTCCGGCTCCGGATCTTGCTCAGCAGGGCCTCGGTCTGCGCGCCGATATTGTGCTCCAGCTCCGCAAGCCGCTTATTCACGTCGCGCTCGAGGCCAAGCTCCTCGGCGAAGCGGTCGGTGATCATCAGCGAAACGATCCGGTCCTCGACGGCCTTTTGCGCTTCGACCGGGTCGCTGCCGTTGTCCGGATCGCCGAGGGACGAAAGGCTGGACGCGACCTGTCCGTCCACGGCCTCCAGCATCTCGCGGCGGACCAGATCCGCCATCTCGCTCTTGGTGCGCTGCACCTGCCGGTTTTGCATGCGCGAGCCGGAGCCGCTGACGGCGCGGGCGGCACCGAGGATGTCCTTGACGAATTTTTCCGTCTGCAGTGCCAGGTCCTGGCCGCTGGTCGAGTTGTGGATTTTCTCCTCCAGGCCGCGGATCTTCTCCTCGGTCTGGCTGACGATGGCCTGGTTCGCGATCTCGGTGATCCCGGACACGTCGGCCACCGTTCCGGCTTCCTGGGCGCGCTGCATGATCTCGACGATCATCGACGGGTTATGCAGCCGCGCGAGGATGACGAAGACGACGAACTGGGTATTGGCCGGACGCTGGCGGTGCACGGTGTTGAGCGCCGTGCAGATATGTTCCAGATGCACGTTCGTCACCTGGCTGAGGCCGGCCGACGGCAGCGCCTTGCGCAGCTCCATCACCGGCACGGCGACCTCGAGGACGCCGACCATTTCGATCAGCGCCGCAAAAACGGTTTCATCGCCAAGACTCTCGATCAGGGCCCGTTTCCTGGTCTTGTCGCGCTCCGCCGCGGCGAGAACCTCGCGAAGCCGGCCGGCGGCATAGCGCCAGAAACCGGTGCCGAGTTCGATCAGCGCGGTATCGTTGTCCTTCTCGATCTCCTCGAGATCGTCCTGATAGCGCTGAACCCGGGAGGGATCCGCATGTTCGAGGAACAGCTTGTAGCAGGGGACGATGGTGCTGCGCGGGATCCGTCCGACCGCCTTGCGCGGCTCTCCGGAGGTATAGAGCAGATCGGCGAACGGTTCGGCGAAGAACCGGACCAGGGTCGCCTGCCGTTCCGGTTTCATAATGGCGAGCCGGGGGCGCAGCTTCGCCATGACCTGGGCGACGGCCGGCGCCTTCTTGCGGTCGAGCGCGCGTTTCTCGAGCTCGGCCACGAGATTTGTGAGATCGGCCTCGGGAATCCGGAAGAGTTGTCCTTCGAGATCGCCGAGATTGATCGGGGTGCGGTCCGAATCTGAACTCATTCGCTTATCCGAAGCTCCTTGCCAGGACCTTTTCCTGCCTGAGCATGCTCTGCAGGTCGATATTGCTCTGTCCGCGCACCTCGTTGCGGGATGCCGCCAGCCCGAGACGTTTCGCGAAATCCAGCCATCGGGCGTGGCTGTCCTTGTCCACTTCATCGCGCGGGAGCAGGGGCAGTCCGGACAGGATAGTCGATACTGCCGACAGTTGCTCCTCCCGGCCCGCGCGGAGGGCATTTTCCCAGATCGCGAAGATCACCGGCCAGCCGTCTTCGAGCCAGGGAACACGCGCGCTGAGCCGCTCGAGATCCAGCTTGTGGCGCGGCCAGTTCTGCAGCGTTCCGGCAGGATTGTTCGCGAAGGCGTCGATATCGTCGAACGCGGCCTGCCAATAGAGGTAGGTTTCCTCGAGGACCTCTATCACCAGGCCGGCCGGATGGTCCTCCGGCAACTCGCTGGTCCGCATCCAGTCCTTGAAGGAGCTGCGGAAATGGTCCGCGTCCGCGAAGATCTTCCGCAAACGTCCGGCCGGTTGATGCCGCGGGACGCCGAGCAGTTCCAGAAGGTCGCCCCATTCGGTCATCGCCTGGGACAGCGTATCGGGGGCGACGTTCAGCATCCGGGAAATGCGGCCAAGCAGGCCTTGCACCTTCTGCTGTCCCGCCGGAAGGCTGAGGGCCGCCAGGCTGAGATCGAGGTCGGTGTCGAGCACCGCCTTCACCACATGGCCGGTGAGGGCGAGGCTGATACGCAGCTGATCTTCCGTGGAGCGGGTGCACGCCTGGTAAGCGGCCGCCGCGGCATCCTCGCCGGCGAGACCGGTGACCGAGGCGCGGATTACCGCGTCCCGCACCGCATCGGGTGTGACGGTCTCTATATCGCCGATGTTCTCGTGCAGCACGCGGTCATAGACCGTCAGCTTGAAGGTCTCCGGGACGCCGTTCCAGCCGATGACATAGACCCCACGGCCGCCGGAGAGCCCTGAAATAACCATCTCGAGGCGTCCGCGCTCGCCGTTCCGCACACGCGCCATGGCCACGCTCGGCGTGGTGAACGGGACCGCCACGCCCCGCTCGGCGAAGCTCGCGGGCCAGAAATGGGTCGCTGTGGTTGATTGGTTCGCCATACTTTCGGGGTCCGTCTGCCCAGTTCTGCCGTTCGCGCGACCAATGTCTCTTCAGCCCGCATTTGGCCGGAAAAATATCGCGTTTTCAACGGAATTTCAGAATGTTAACGGTTTGCGGCAAGGAGATTCGGAAAATCACAAATCCTTAGCACCGCCCGCCTTGCTGCTCACGGTTGCATCCATGTTCGCGAGCATGTCGTTCAGCTGGTCGAACCTCAGCGCGCCCCTGACGCTTTCGCTCCGCGCCCGGTCGAAGATATTCCGGGTGTGCATCAATGAGGTGCAGCAATAGCCAAGCAACCAGTACCGGTAGTGCGATGTGATCAGGAAGTTCCGAAATGCGACCGGGTCCCCTTCTTCAATAAACTTCCGGTAGCATGATTCGAAATCCTTGAATATCTGGTTAATGTTCCCGACCACGTTCAGAATCTTTTTCAGTACACGCTCTTTGAACATTTTTTGCTGTTCGAGAAAAGCTCGGTGCTCCCGGTGATCTATTGGCAGCGAGTGCTCGGATTTTATCCATCCGATGACTTCGGCGATCTGCGGTTTGTTTTCCTCGAACTGGTACTGATAGAAGGAGACGCCCTTCCAGGCGCTGAAGACGTTCGCGACTTCCTTGTTGTCGATCTTGAAAGCCTCGATGAAGAGGGCGGCTTCCGGGATCGTCGGATCCCAGATCGCGTCGATGAAACGCTTTGTCTTTGCGCTGTCAGTCTCGTCCGCTCCGAGGGCCTTGTTGACGATCGGGCGCACCTTGTCGCGGATCACTGATTTTATGTTCTCTTCCTCGCCCTCCTTCATCTGCAGATAGGCGGGGTTATAGGAGAGCTTTTCGCGTTCGAGGGCGGCCTTCAGTAGGAAGGGATCGAGCGACGGCAGGTCGTCTATCAGAGACAGGCGTCTGAAGTCGCGGGTCATTGCCTCGGTCATATCGCCGTGCGCGATTCCGACATAGCGCTGCAGCAGCTCCTCGGAATCCTTCTGACGCAGATAGACCGCATAGCCGCCGTCCTGCGGGAATTCCTCGTTGTTCGGGATGTAGATGGCGGTCTCGACCGGACGCTCGTCGGAGAGGGCGGCGTCCTTGCCGCTGAAGTCGATCTTGGTCTTGTCGGAGACCTCGACCTTGAAGTTCGGGTACTTGAAAATGATGACGCGGTTGAGGCTCGGGATCTCGAAGAATTTCTGTCCGTGTTCCTGATCGAGCGTGATGCCGAGGACGTTCCAGGTAACGCTCGGCGGTCCATAAATGATTTGGTCCAGGATCGGCGAAAGCTTGCGCCTTTTATCCTGCGCACCACCACCTCTGCTCTCCGCCAACATTCCGCGCTCCCGGGTGAACCGACAATATCTATGCCACCCTGTCTAAGTTTCGGATATTGCAGGATCGGGAACCGGGAATCCAGTTGTGTCACCCGGGCGTATGTCGGCTGATACCGGCGGTCGATTTCAGCGCGACGATCCACCCAGAATCCGAAATCGCTTGAGATAAGCCTGTTTCGCCGCTGTCGGCGACATCGGCTCGATGATCACGTCCATGCCCGTTTTCGGCTTTCCGAATATTTTATCCGCTTCGGGTTTCGAGAATCCGGCGAGTTGCGTTGCTTCGAGGTAAGCCGCGATCCTGTCCGCGCGCTTGATCTTTGAGGTGATCTCCGCGGGCAGTTTCGCCGGTAGGCCGAACCTCACATGCACGGCGCCCTCGAGCCGCTTCTCGACCTCTTTATAGTCCGGGCCGATGACTGCCTTGAACGGGGTGATCATGTCGCCGACGACATATTCCGGGGCATCGTGCAGCAAGGTCGCCAGGCGCCATTTCAGCGCCAGGTCGGGATCTAGCCTGTGAACCAGTTTCTCGACCAGGATCGAATGTTCGGCGACGGAATAGGGCCAGCGGCCCTCGGTCTGTCCGTTCCAGCGCGCCACCCGGGAGAGACCGTGCGCGATATCCTCGATCTCCACGTCGAGCGGGGAAGGGTCGAGCAGGTCGAGCCTGCGGCCGCTGAGCATGCGCTGCCATGCCCTCGCTCCGGTGGCGGTTTTCGCGTGCGTCACGTCCTCTGTCCCTTCCTGCCGGTTCGGCGGCGTCCCAGATAGACGAGAATGCCGAAACCGATCAAGGGAAGGCTCGCGCAGGCAAGGACACGGTTGGCGATCATGATGCTGCGGCTCTGGAAGCGATCGAGCTCCATGATCAGGATGCAGCGGTCGCGTGCCTCCGTTTCCCTGTAGGCGGCCTTGCAGGTTTGTTCCTGGAGCATGTAGGTTCGCTCGACGGGTGCGAGGTCCTCAGACCATCGATCGAGAAACAGCCAGGCAAATGCACCGATCCATAGAATGGAAACGGCGATGAAAGCCGGCCAAATCACACCGGAAATCAACGGTTTTGCTTGTGATTGTTTCGTCATTTTGGACAAAATGCATGAAAACCAAGTGATTGAAAGAATTTGTTCAGATGTTGATGCGATTCTGTTACCGTGATTTCAAGAAGAATCCGCACAATAAAAATGGAGATTTTCCTGTGGATCTCAAGGTTTTCGCCAAGTCCGTGCTGGCCGTTGCCGTCGCGACCGTTTTCCTGTCGGCGGCACCGCAACCCGCCGGCGCATACGATCCGCGTGGAATGACCGGACCGGGATTCCTCGCCCTTGCCGACGGACGGCTGATTTCCGGCTGGCTGACCAACGGGAACCGGGTCTTCTACTTCAAGCTCGAGAAGCGCAAGGTCTACTCGCTGCATGTGCCGGCGCAGAACGGCTTCGAGGAGTTTTACGAAACCGGTACCGTGCGCCCGACAAAGGAACATTATTGCCTGACGCCGTTCGACAGCGAGAAGGAGCGGTGCCTTCGTGTTCGTCTGCTTGAGAACAACGAGTTCGAAAGCACCGACGACAAAGGCAATCGCATCTCCCGCTGGTGGCTCGCGGCACAACAGTAATCCCGCATCGGGAGAGAGGCCGGGCTTGACCTCTCTCTCCGTGCGTTCCAGTTTTGCGGTCCGACTTTCCTGATTTTTGTGCCAGGACATCCGATGACCGCCGATACGCAAGCCGTCCCGTCCGCCGGGGGAGCCTTCTCCGACGTCAAGGTCATCAGCCTGATCGGCGTCGCGCATTTCTTCAGCCATTTCTATATCCTGCTGTTGCCGCCGCTGTTTCCGGTATTGCGAGAGCAGTTCGGCGTCAGCTTCCTCGAACTCGGCCTGATCATGACGATCTTCAGCGCCGCGACGGCGAGCACACAGCTTCCGTTCGGTTATCTCGTCGACCGGTTCGGCGCCCGCTGGATCCTGATCGGCGGGCTGGCGCTCGAGGCGCTGGCCTTTCTTCTCATCGGCTTCGGCGACACGTACTGGGGGCTCCTGGCGCTGATGGCCGTCGCCGGCGTCGCGAACGGGGTCTATCACCCGGCCGATTATGCGATCCTCTCCGCCTCGGTTTCAGGGCCGCGGATGGGGCGCGCGTTCAGTCTGCACACCTTCGCCGGGTTCGCCGGGTTCGCGGTGGCGCCGCCCCTGATCATTTTCCTCAGCGAGATGATGGGCTGGCGCTCCGCGCTTGTTGTCTGCGGCATCGCCGGATTGGTGACAGCGGCGGCCTTGCTGGTTTCGGCCCGGAGCCTTCATACCAAGCGGAAGTCCGAAGAGAGCGCGGCGAAACCGGCAGCAGCATCGGCGTCCAGCCGCACCCTTCTGTTCTCGTTTCCCATCCTGATGTGTCTCGGCTTCTACACCATGACGGCGCTCGGCTCGGGCGGCCTGAACAACTTCCTGGTCTCCGCGCTCAATCTCGTGCACGGCACCGAGATCCCGATCGCGACCGGCGCGCTGACGGGGTATCTCGTCGGCACCACGATCGGCATCCTGTTCGGCGGCTACCTCGCCGACAAGACCTCCAATCACAATGTGGTCGCCGCGATCTGTTTCTTCACGACCGCAGTGATGATCGCCATGGTGGCGACGGTCGATCTGCCGGAGCCGTTGCTGCTCGCCTCGTTGACGGCCCAGGGCATCATGCACGGCATGATCATGCCGTCGCGCGACATGATTGTCCGCTCGGTCACGCCGGACGGGCAGTACGGCAAGGTCTTCGGCTTCGTGACGACCGGCTTCAGCATCGGTGGCATCATCTCGCCGATGATCTTCGGCTTCGTCCTCGACGAGTTCGCTCCGGAACTGGTGTTCTACGCCATCGCCGGGTTCATGATCCTGTCGATGTTCACGGTCTTCACCTCGGTCCGCTGGCGTCGGCAGCCAGCGGCGGATCCTGCCTGATCCGGCTTTCCCGGAGCCAGATATAAAGCCCGGCGCCGATCACGAGAACGGCGCCGGCACAGGTCCAGAGATCCGGAAGCGTGTCGAAGACGAGCCAGCCGAAGAAAGTCGCCCAGAGCATCTGCACATACTGAAACGGCGCGAGCAGCGACGCGAAGGCGTAGCGATATCCGAGGATCAGCAGGCACTCCGCCGAGAGCGCCAGCAACCCGATGACAGCAAGCACCGGCCAGCTTTCGGCGGACGGGAGAGGGCCGGTCCCGGGCAGCAGAAAGGCCGAGCCGACGAACCCGGTCAGTCCGGTCAGGAAGGTGGTCGCGGCGATCGGTGTTCCGGTGCCGGCATGGCGCGTCATCAGTGTGAACACCGAGAAGAAGAAGGCGGTCGCCAGCACCATGAAATGCGCGGGGGAGAGCTCCTGCAGGCCGGGTCTGAGAATGACCAGAATTCCCCCGAAGCCGACCGCGACAGCGCTCCAGCGCCTGATGCCGACCTGCTCCTTCAGGAATAGCACGGAGAGCCCGACGGTGATGATCGGCGCCATGAAGGTGATCGCCGCCGCCTCGGCCAGCGGAAGCTGCGTGATCGCGGTGAAGAAGAGGATCGTGGAGACGAACATGAAGCCGCCCCGGAGCGCGAGGAAGCCGAACCGTCGTCCACCCAGCATGGTCTTCAGGCCGAGAAACGGCGTCAGCGCCAGAAGCACGGCGAAATGCACCGCGTAGCGGAAGAAGGTCACCTGTTCGACCGGCAGCATGGCGCCGCTTCTCTTGACCAGCATGTCCATGGTCGAGAAGCAGGTGAAGCCGGCGATGATCAGGCAGATCGCAAGGGCGGGACGATGGTCGCTCACGCCGGTCATGGTCGTTTCCGTTCCGGAAGAGGGGAGGTCAGCGTCTGATCGGGGTCGGCGTCGGCGGCTGTTTCTTCACCTGCCGCTCCCGCACCCAGACATAGAGACCGGCGGCGACAATCACTCCGGCGCCGAGGAATGTCCATAGGTCCGGAACATCCGCGAACAGGAAGAAACCGTAGAATGTCGACCAGACGATGATCGTGTACTGGAACGGTGCGAGGATCGAGGCGCTCGCGTAGCGGTAGGCATAGATCAGGATTTGGTGGGAAACCCCGCCAATGACCCCGATAACCATCAGCAGAAGCCATTCCGTCAGGGTCGGCGTTTCCCAGTAGAAGAAGGCCAGCAGACAGGCGCCGGCGGTACCGATCAGCGCGGTATGAAACAGCATGGCGACCGGATCCTCGGTGCGGTTCAGCGCGCGCGTCAGGAGGGCGAAGACGCTGAACATGGTCGCCATCGTCAGGACCAGGAAATAAGCCCAGTGGACTTCCTGGAAGCCGGGTCGGAGCACCACCAGCATGCCGCCGAACCCGATGGCGACGGCGGACCAGCGCCGGACGCCGACCGTCTCGCGCAGGAAGAAGGCGGAGAGAGCGACGGTGATCAGCGGCGCGACGAAACCGATCGCGTTGGCTTCGGCGAGCGGGATCTGGGAAATCGCGGTGAAGAAACAGAAGGTGGAGCCGAGCAGCAGAAGGCCTCGGATCGCCACCTTGCTTGTCTGGTTTGTCCTGAGGGCGCGCCGGACTCCGAGGACCGGAAGGATCAGTACCATGGCGAGGAAATGGAAGAAATAACGGCCCCAGATCACCATTTCGACGCGGATCGTCTCGGACGTGAACTTCGCCAGCGCATCCATCGTGGCGAACATCGCGATCGCAACGACACTGAGGCCGATACCGAGCGCCGGATTGCTGAGGCCGCCATCCCCGGCGGTTACGGGCGCGCGAGTATCGCTCATGACGAATGTTTCCTGAAAAGGGCAGCGCGGTCGGCGCACGCGTTCCTTAGCCGGTACCCGGAGCGTTGGCAAACGTCGTTGCGAGAAGAAAGCCTTCGCGTCAGCGCGCGATGCGCACCGCCTGGCAGAACTGACGTTTTGCCTTGAGAGCGCTGCAGGCCTTGCCCGCATCGGCTCGGGTCTCGAAGGCCGCGCCGACGAGACGCACGAAGGTCCCGCGCCCGTCGCCCGCATCGAACTCGATGGTCTTCAGCTCAAGCGCGCCGAGATCGTCCGGGTAGCGCTTCTGCAGGGCCGACCAGCCGCGCCGGGCACCGCTCTGGGTACGATAGGATTCGAGGTGGATGCCCCATTTCCCGGTCGCGCTCGGCGCGGTCATGCCGGTCTCGGGTTTTTCCATCTTCTCTCCGCCGGAGGCCTCTTTCGGCGCCATCACCTTGTCTTCCGTCATGGATTCCAGCTTGGAGACGACGGATTCGAGGCGGGAGATGAGCATTACCAGACGGGTATCGTCCATGGCAGGCATGCTCTCTCCATGCTCCTCGGCCTTGGCCATCCTGTCGTCGGTTCCCGTTTTGGCCATCGATGCTTCGGACTGCATCTTCTCGGCTGCTGCGATCTTCGGATTGACGACGTCGGTCTTGTGCGTCGGCTGCTCGACCGTCACCGGCATGCTGGCCGTCCGGTTGTCCGCGAGGTTGACGGACATCAGTTCCTTGCGGGAACGCGAGTTCGAAAAGATCCGCTCGCGCAGCACATAGTTCTGGGCCACGGGCGCGTAATAGAGGCTGGTTTCGACATCCTTCCGCTTGCAGTCGATCCGGAAGGTGGTGAAGGTTCCGGCGGGAACCGTGACGTCTTCCTGTCCGGCGACCACGCAGCGCAGCTCGTCTTCCCAACCCGTCGGCACCTTCTCGCTGTTCCCGCGGATGCCGAAGGCGACGATATTGCCTTCCTGCAGCGGGAAGAGGGTTCCCGGATTGCCGATCACGGTCTGCCGGCCGCGTCCGAGTTCCGGATGCGAGGACCAGGACAGTTGCGGCGTGACGAGTTCGTTCGTGGTCGTCCAGATCAGCCCGGAATCGTTCGTCCAGGTCACGCGGTCGGGGGTGACGCCGACGACCTGTTCCTGCACGACAGTGCCGTCATCGTTGAAAACGTAGGTGTCTCCAGGTTGATAGAGCGGCTTCGGCGCCGGAGGCAGCTGGGCGAGCGGTTCCTTCGCCGGCAGGGCCTCGTCGGCGCTGAAAATGCCGAAGTCGGGGATCTCGAACGAGCATGCGGAAAGCACGCCGATCAGGGCCAGGGGAAGAAGACGTCGGGAAAGTAGCCGCATCGTGTTTTTCGTCGCCTGAAAGGGGCGCCGTACCCCGGGTCAATAGCCGGAAAAATATCCAATATCTTGGCTTTAGTGTCAACTCGACCCCTAGATGATGTTGCACCGGTGAATGGATGAAACGGCACGGGGCGAGCCGTTGACAGAGCTCTTTCGCAGCCGCACTCTTGGGCTCTCACCTGAGGCCCGCCGCGCAGTCCTTGCGGTTTCGGCTGGCCATCACCGAAAGGACATTGCGATATGGTTACGGCGAAGGCGGATCTGGTATTGCGCGGGGGCAATGTGTTTCTCGGCCGCGGTGCCGGATTTGCCGAATCGGTGGCGATCTGGGGCGGCAAGGTTATCGCGCACGGTTCCGATGCCGAGCTGGACGGGTTGGTCGGCGATGGAACTAGGGTCGTTGATCTGAACGGCCGTCTCGCGGCCCCGGGATTGAACGACGCACACCAGCATCTGCTCATGGTCGGTCTCGGCCTCTCCGAAGTGGATTGCAAGAAAGACACGCAGCTCCAGGCGCTGCTCGCCAAGATCAAGGCGCGCGCGGACAAGGCGAAACCCGGAGAGTGGATCTTCGGCCGCGGCTACGATCATTTCGAGCTCGATGCCAAGCGTCATCCGTTCCGGGAGGAACTGGACCAGGTCGCGCCGAACAACCCGGTCTATGTGAAGCGGACCTGCGGCCATATGGGCGTCGCCAACAGTGCCGCGCTGACCCTCGCCGGGATCGACGAGTCCACGCCGCAGCCCGAGGGCGGCCATATCGAGAACCAGAACGGCAAACTGACCGGTCTGCTGCAGGAGCGGGCGCAGGAGAAGATCACCGCCGTGCTGAGCGATCACACGATCGACGCGCTGGCCGAGGGCGTGCGTGCCGGCCAACGGCACAATCTTTCCCTAGGTTTTACCAGCGTCACCGATCCGGGCGTCGGGCTGCGCCAGGGTTATGACGAGTGGCTCGCCTATCAGCAACTGAAACGCCAGGGCGGCTTCGGTCTGCGCATGCATCTGATGCCGCTTGCCGGTGCTAGCGGCTGGCCCGACCGGGCGATTGATCTCGGCCTGATGACCGGGGACGGGGACGAGTGGCTCCGCGTCGGTCCGATGAAGCTCTTCACGGACGGCAGCGCTGGCGGCAAGACCGCGGCGATGTTCAAACCCTATCTGAACGAGCCGGAAAATCTCGGGATCATGATCTACGAGGACCGGCAGCTCTTCGACTATGTGAAGGACTATCACGACCGCGGCTACCAGGTGGCGGCTCATGCCATCGGCGACCGCGCGATCGAGCAGATCCTGACCGCCTACGAGCTGGCGATCGGCAACGATGTCGAGAGCCAGGGCAACCGCCGGCACCGGATCGAGCATTGCGGCTTCCTGTCACCGGAGCAGCTCGCCCGCATGAAGCGGATCGGCGTGCTGCCGGCCCCGCAGGCGATCTTCATGTACGAGTTCGGCGATCTCTATGTCGACGTGCTGGGGGAGGAGCTCGCGGCCAAGGCCTATCCGCTGCGCTCCTTCCTCGACGCGGGCGTCCATCCCTCGGCGAGTTCGGATGCGCCGGTCTCCTCGACCAATCCGTTCCAGAACATCTATTCGATGATCACCCGCAAGACCAAGCGCGGCACGGTGCTCGGCGCGGACGAGCGGGTCAGCCTTGAAGAGGCGCTGCATTGCTACAGTTATTGCGGTGCCTACGGCTCCTTCGAGGAGGACATCAAGGGGACGCTGGCGCCGGGACAGCTCGGCGACGTCACCGTATTCGACCGCGATCTCTTCTCGATCGAGCCGGAAGAGATCCTCGAGGCCAACGCCGATCTCACCATCGTCGGCGGGGACATCATGCACGACCGCCTGGGCGAGGCGGCCTGAATCAAGGACAGCGGAGCCGGAAGCCGGCCCGGAACAGAGAGAGCAAGGACATGTCGAAGACCACATTGATCAAGAACGCGGCCTGGGTCATCGGTTGGCAGGCCGGAGAGAACGGCGGCTCGGCCGGGCACCGCTTCTTCCACGATGCCGACGTCGCCTTCCGGGACGGCACGCTGATCCATGTCGGCCCCGGTTTCGAAGGCACGGCGGACGAAACCGTCGACGGCAGCCGGATGATGGTGATGCCGGGCTTCGTCTCGATCCACAACCACCCGACCTCGGAACCCGGCAACAAGGGGCTGAACGAAGAACTGGGTAGTCCGAAGCTCGGCCAGAGCGGTCTTTACGAATACATGCCGGTCTTCCGCATTCTCCCGGAGGCTGCGCCCTATACGACCCGCTACGCCATCCACGAGATGCTGAAGAGCGGCGTCACCACCTTCGCCGATCTCTCCGGCGCCCGCGATACCTGGGTCGAGGACGTGGCCGAGACCGGCATCCGCGCCGTGCTCTGCCCGATGTACCGGGACGCCGTCTGGTCGACCAAGAACGGCCATTCGGTGGTCTATGACTGGGACACGAAGGCGGGCGAGAAGGCGATGGAGCGCGCCATCGAGATCATCGAGGAAGCGGACAGGCATCCGTCCGGCCGGATCTCCGGCATGATGGGCCCGTCGCAGATCGATACCTGCACGCCCGAGCTGATCAAGGCCTCGCACGAGGAAGCGAAGCGGCGCGGCATCAAGATGCAGATCCATGCGGCGCAGAGCGTGGTCGAGTTCAACGAGATGACCCATCGCCACGGTCTGACGCCGCTCGAATGGCTCGACAGTCTCGGCGTGCTCGACGAGACCACGATCATCGGCCATTGCATCTTCCTCAATGACCATCCCTGGCTGCACTGGCCGCAGGCGGACGACTTCAATCTGCTGGTGAAGTCCGGCGCCAATGTCGCGCATTGCCCGACCGTTTTCTGGCGCCGCGGCATCGCGCTCAACCATGTCGGCCGCTACGTGAAAGCGGGCATCCCGCTCGGCCTCGGCACCGACACCTTCCCGCACAATTTCATTCACGAGCTCGAAGTCGCGATGATCGTCGGCCGCATCATGTCGGGCGACTACAACAACGCGACGACCGAGGAGATCTTCGACGCCGGGACGATCGGCGGCGCCAAGACCCTCGGCCGCGACGATATCGGCCGGCTCGAGGTCGGCTGCAAGGCGGACCTCGTGATGGTCGACCTCGACCATGCCTACATGCAGCCGGTGCGCGATCCGCTGCGCAGCCTGCTCTATTCCGCCGGTGACCGCGCGGTGAAACATGTCTATGTCGACGGAAAGCGCGTCGTCGATAACGGAGAGGTCGTCACCATCGACGTCGCGGAAGCGGCGGCGAAGATGACCGAGTACCAGAAGATCACCATGTCGACCGTGCGCCAGCGCGACTGGGCCCAGCGCCCGATCGAGACGCTGTCGCCGATGAGCTATCCTGACGCGCACTGAGGAGCGGGCACATGAGCGAATATGATCTGGTCGTCCGCGGCGGCACCGTCGTCAACGCCTCGGACATCGTGAAGGGCGATATCGGCGTGAAGGCCGGGCGCATCGTCGCCCTCGGCGAGAAGCTCGGGGCCGGTGCCAAGGAAGTGGACGCCTCCGGCCGTCTGGTGATGCCGGGCGGCGTCGACAGCCATTGCCATATCGACCAGCCCTCCAGCCCCGGCGGGCGCAACGCGGAGACTTTCGAGAGCGCGCCCCGCCCGGCGGCCTGCGGCGGCACCACCTCGGTGATCTGCTTTGCGCCGCAGCAGAAGGGCGTCGGCCTCGCCGACGGCGTCGCCGCCTATCACGAGCGGGCGAAGAGCGCCTGCATCGACTACAGCTTCCACATCGTCATCAACGATCCGAACGACGCGGTGGTCGGCGAGGATTTGCCGAAGCTGATCGGCGAGGGCCACCGTTCGATCAAGCTCTTCATGACCTATGCCAGCAATCGGGTCGATGACGGGCAGATCCTGCGCATCCTCGAGGTCGCCCGGCGCAACCAGGCGCTGGTCTGCGTCCATGCCGAGAACCACGACGCGATCATGTTCATGACCGAGAAGCTGCTCGAGGCGGGTCTGAACGGCACCAAGTATCATTCCTGGTGCAAGCCGGCGCTGGTCGAGCGCGAGGCGACCTACCGGATGATCGCGCTGGCCGAACTGATGGACCAGCCGATCCAGATCTTCCACGTCACCTGCGGCGAGGCGGCGGAGGAAATCCGCCGGGCGCAGCAGCGCGGCCTCAAGGTCTTCGCCGAGACCTGCCCGCAATATTTCGTCCTGACCGAGAAGGATCTCGACCGCGACGCGCGGGAAGGGGCGAAGTATCTCTGCTCGCCCGCGCCGCGCACCGAGGCGGAGCAGGAAGCGCTCTGGGACTATGTCAGGTCCGGCACGCTCGGCAACGTCACCTCGGACCACGCGCCCTACAACATCAACGATCCGGACGGCAAGTTCTGGGCCGGTGACAACGCGCCCTTCAGCCGCATCGCCAACGGCGTGCCGGGTCTCGAGACCCGCATGCCGATCGTCTTCCACGAGGGCGTGGTGAAGGGCCGTCTGAGCCTCCAGGACTTCGTCGCCGTGACCTCGACCAACGCGGCGAAGCTCTTCGGCCTGCATCCGCAGAAAGGTGCGATCGCGGTCGGCGCCGATGCCGATATCGTGGTCTGGGACGCGGAGAAGAAGACCACGATCACCCAGGACATCCTGCACCACGCGACCGACTACACGCCCTACGAGGGCATGGAAGTCACCGGCTGGCCGGCGGCGACCATCGCCCGCGGCTCGGTGCTCTGGCAGGACGGCAAGGACATGTGCGAGGCGGGATTCGGCCGCTTCCTTGCGCGGGAACCGTACGACTACATCAAGCCGCGCGGGGAGTTCCCGACACCGTTTGATCCGGTCGCCGGAAAGGTTATGGAATAGTCAGTTCAGAATAAGTTTCGAACAGAGGAGCACTTTGATGTCCCGCATCCTGACCATCGGCGCCGCCCAGCTCGGCCCGATCGCGCCGGAGGAGTCCCGCGCCAGCGCCGTCAAGCGTATGATCGAGCTGCTGAAACAGGCGGGCGACCGCGGCTGCAATTTCGTCGTCTTCCCGGAGCTCGCACTGACGACCTTCTTCCCGCGCTACTACGAGGAAGATATCTCGAAGATGGATCACCATTTCGAGCGCGAGATGCCCGGGCCGGAGACGCGGCCGCTCTTTGAGGAGGCCTCCAAGCGCGGCATTGGTTTCTATCTCGGCTATGCCGAGCTGACGCCGGACGGGCACCGCTACAACACCGCGATCCTGGTCGACGAGACCGGCAAGATCACCGGGAAGTACCGCAAGGTGCATCTGCCGGGGCACTCGGAATTCGATCCGAAGCGCCCCTGGCAGCATCTCGAGAAGCGCTATTTCGAGCCGGGCGATCTCGGCTTCGGGGTCTGGCGCCAGCAGGGCGGCATCATCGGCATGGCGATCTGCAACGACCGCCGCTGGCCGGAGACCTATAGGGTGATGAGCCTGAAAGGCGCCGAGCTGATCGTGCTCGGCTACAACACGCCGGACGTGAACACCTCGGCCTTCGAGCCGAACCATCTCCGCATGTTCCACAACCATCTGACCATGCAGGCCAATGCCTACATGAATTCCTGCTTCGTCGTCGGCGTCGCCAAGGCGGGCATGGAGGACGGCTGCATGCTGATCGGCGGGTCCTGCATCATCCAGCCTTCGGGCGAGATCGTCTCCCAGGTCTCCTCGGTCGATGACGAGCTGATCACCTATTCGGCCGATCTTGATCTCGCGAAGATGGGCAAGGAGACGGTGTTCAACTACGCCAAGCACCGCCGGATCGAGCATTACGGCATCATCGCCAGTCAGACCGGCGTCGAGCTGCCGCCGGAACTCGCCGACGCGGCGGAGTAGGGCGGTTCCGGTTCCCCTCCCTCACGTTCTCGTCACCTGGGGTGAAGCGGACTTGGCGCTATAGTCTCGGCACAATAGATCAATGACCCGCCCGGTCTCCCGGGCGGGCCGCTCGAGGTCCGGAGTCCACATGCCGAGGTTCGCCCGTATTGCCCTTGCCGTTCTCTTCCTCGCCGCGTCTCTGCAGAGTGCGCGCGCCGAGCCGGTCGAACGGATCCGCGTCGAGGGCGAGCTGATCGATACCTGGTGCTACGTCACCGAGATCATGTATGCGCGCGGCTCTGCACATTATCAGTGCGCGGTCTGGTGCGCGGTCGGCGGCATCCCGGTCAGCATCCGGGCCGAGGACGGCACGCTCTATGTCGTGCTCCGGGTCGAGGCCGACACGCGGAGCGTTTCCAACCCCTCCATGGTGAAAATCCAGAGCCACAAGGTCACGGTCGACGGCGACCTGATCCGGCGGGACGGGGTGAATTACCTGCTGGTGACGCAGGTGGCGGACGACCAGGGCGTGGTCGATCTCACGCACGAGAAGTTCGGCATCCAGCCGTGGGGGATGTGAGCATGGCCCGGCACTTTCTGTTGCTGCTCCTGCCGTTCGTCCTCGCCGTTTCCGCACCTTCGCACGCGGCGCAGAAATGGGGCATCGACGGCGAGATGACGGCGCAGTTCGAGGCGCGTGTCGTCGACATGCTCTGCGAACTGAGCGGCGACTGTCCGGAGAATTGCGGCGGCGGCAAGCGCCAGCTCGGCCTTCTGCGGGACGACGGGCGGCTGCTGATGGCGGTGAAGAGCAACACGCTTTTTGCCGGAGCGACCCTCGATCTGCTGCCCTATTGCGGCGGACGGGTCGAGGTCGACGGACTGATCATCACCCACCCCTCGATGGTCATCTACATGCTGCAGAAGCACCGCAAGCCGGGCGCGGAGGACTGGATCCAGGCGACCGCCTTCGCGAAGGACTGGAAGAAGCGTAACGGCGCCACGGACGCGAAGCGCTGGTTCCGCCGCGACCCTCAGACGAAAGATGTCATCGGCACCTATGGCAAGGTCGGGCGGCCGGATCTGGTTCCGCCGCCGGCGGCCGAGTAGGGGGGCTGCCGTGAGGCGGCTATTCCACGGCATAGTTCTCGCTCTGATCCTGCTGTCCGGTGCGCCAGCGGCGCGCGGTGCGGATCTGCCATCGCTGTTCGGCGGCCCGTTCTCGCTGACCGACGAGACCGGCGCGAGGGTGGGGCCGGAGAGCTATACCGGAAAGTTCATGCTGGTCTATTTCGGCTATTCCTATTGTCCGGACATTTGCCCGACCGACCTTGCCGTCATGGGGCAGGCGCTGGACAGTCTCGGGCCGTTGGTGGAACGGGTTCAGCCTTTGCTGATCTCCGTCGACCCCGAACGCGACAGGTGGGAGACGCTTGGCGCCTTCACCGATGCGTTCCATCCGGCCCTGATGGGCCTGACGGGAACAGAGGCGGAAGTCGCCGCGGCTGCGAAAGCCTACCGCGTCCATCGCCGGAAGTTCCGGCTCGACGGGGCGGCGGAGGCCGATTACCTCGTCGACCATTCGACCCTGACCTACCTGATGGGGCCCGACGGCCGCTTCGTCACCATGTTCCCGCGCGGCACGACGCCGGAGAGGATGGCCGAGGTGCTGCGCAAATATCTCTCTGGGTGATGCCGCGTCAGCCGTCGAGTGGGATGATGTTGTCGAGATAGCTGTCGGCGTTTGCCCTGAGCAGGACATTCAGGATCTGCCCGTAGGCGATGCGCAGCATCTGGTTGTTCGAATGCAGCAGGTTCTCCCGCACCTTGTTGATCAGCCGCTGGTTCGCGCGCACGAGCGGGCCGGTGAAATCGATCGGGGTCGTGCCGTCGACGCCTTGAGGGATGAGGGTCAGGGTGAGCCACTGGCTCGGCAGGCCGCCGGTGCGCGTGGCGAAAATGATGTCGCAGTCATTCGCCTGTGGCAGCCCCAGATTGGCGTTGTTGACGGCATTGGCATCCTTCACTTCCGCTTTCATGCTGATGGGAAACCATATCCTGTCGCCGATCCGGCTCGCCTTCAGTGTCAGCAGTGCGGCCAGAGCCCAGTCGCATGAGAGCTGCTCCGCATCCACAAGCGTCCGGAGGCCCGACACGATCGGCGCTTCGGCGTTCTGGGCGCCGCAAGCCATCTTGGAGAGGCCGGTCTGGCCGAGCACGCCGGCCGCGGTGACGACGGCTTTTCTCGTCGTGTCGTTCGGCTTGATCTGACAGGCCGCGAGCGCCTGGTGGAACAGGAAGAGCGGTTCGAATACCTGGACGTAGAACTCGTCGGGAAGGGGGTGGAAGCCGTAAAGCCGTTCGTAGTCGTCGGCGAAGTTGGAAACGAGAAGAGCCGGCGCCTCGAACGAGACGTCGTTCGGCAGCTTTGCGTTGCCGCCCGAACGCGGGAAGACCGTGGCCATGTTGCAATGGTTCCAGGCCGTGATCAGCCGGTCGATCCGCTTGCCGGACTTGTGTGCGCTGTGACTCTGCCCCGCGGCAAGCTCGATCAGCAGGTTGAGGTTCTCCTCGCACTGGTATTCCCAGTTGCAGACCTTGACGTAGGCCTGATTGGGCTGCGGGTTCGCCGGGATTTTGTCGTAATAGACCCGGTCTTGCAGGTAGAACCATTCGGGCGAGGCGATGCGCGGGATGGCGACGTCGACGAATTCGCATTTCGCCGCGCCGTGTCCGACATCGGCCCGGTAATCGTCCTTGGCGATATCCTTCGGCTGGCTGACCGAGATGCCCGGAAACCTCAAGGCCGTGCGGATCAGGTCGAAATCGTCGATCAGGTTGTTGGCGTAAAGCGAGAGGTTATAGGGCGATTTCGGGCGCTTCTGCTCGCGGGTCTCGAATTCGGCCGTATAGAGAAAATCGTCGAACGGGCCGAGCTCCTTCATCGTGCGTTCGGACTCGGTGTAGGTGAAGTCCGAGGTCACGACCTTGAAGATGTCGTAAGGCAGCTTGGTGCGGTTCACCTCGCGTGCACGCTGCTGCGCGATCGCCAGTTCGGTCACCTCGAAGCCGAGGCCGTCCATGCGGCCGGGGGCATAGGGGAAGAAGCTGTAATCCACGTCGAACCATTCGGACTTCACCCGCCCGACGTCGGACACGAAGAACAGCTTTTCCTCGCGGTCGCGATAGACCAGAAGCTGGTTGCCGGAACTCGCCGTGATCGCCTGGAAGGCGCGCTGGATATCGGGGCCGCGGATCCCTGAAAGCGCCGGTTCGAGCCCGGACAGGCATTTGGCGATGGTCAGGGCGTCGGCGTTCACCGGGAAGTTCGCGCCGTCGATCGGTGGTGTCAGGTCCTGCGAGAGAAAGTCGACGAGATGAGCGAGCGCCTCGACCTGATTGCAGAGATAGAGCGGGGCCTGCAGGGTCTGGTTCGAGAGGATCTGGGTGAGGTTGGCGAAGCGCGTCGTACCGATCGTCTCGGCGAGCAGCATCTTGATGCGCTGGCCGACGGAGGCCATCACCGCGCCGGTGGTGAGGCCGGGCGGATAGGCCTCTTTTTCGATCAGCAGATTGAAGTCCGCGTCACCCGCATAATTGTTCCAGACCAGCCTGTTCGGGGGCTGGTTTGTCGCCTGGGCTTCGAGATTCTCGATCCCGAGGCCGCCCTTGACGCTGAGCGAGGTCAGTTTCGCGAGCGTGACCTGTTTCGCGGGTGCCGGGAAGAGGGGCACATTGTCCGCATTGAACGCCTTGATGAAGGCGGTCGTGTAGCTCTCGAGCTCGTTCCGGATCGATGTGATCTTCAGAAGCTGGCCCGTGACCGCACTGTCGAGATTGCGTTTGTGATCGACCGAGATTTTCCTCACGCGACTGCTCCGTCTCCGCATCGTCCCCGACCGCGACGGCGGCTGCCGGTCGCGGTATCAGGTCGACGCGTGAGAAGCGGTCAATGTGAAGTCATCCCTCGCGGCCGCTGAGCGACCGGGACGGTCAGTCCGGCCGGTTCATCTCGAAGACTTTGGAAACGGCGCAATAGTCCATGTATCCGAGACGGCCGACCGGCTGGTACTTGGTGACGTCGAGACGGCCGTCGGCGACGTATTTCTCGTCGATATGGATGCCGACCACCTGTCCGAGCACGATGCAGTTGCGCGCGGTCGCGCTTTCCGTCGGCAGTTCGATGGTGCGCAGGTACTTGCATTCGAGATGCACCGGCGCGTCCTTCACGCGGAGCGGCTTCACGTACTGGGAGGGCAGGCCTTCGAGACCGGCGTGCTGCATCTCGTCGGTGCCGTGCGGGAAGTGGATCGCCGTTTCGTTCATCTGTTTCGCCTGCGCGGCGCCGACGATGTTGCAGACGAATTCGCCGGTCTTCTCGGCATTCAGCTGGCTGTCCTTCGGCGAGCCGTCCGGCCGCGAGCCACTGGAGAAGATCACGCAGGGCGGGGCCCAGGAGACCGCATTGAAGAAGCTGTAGGGCGCGAGGTTGGTCACACCGTTCTCGTCCAGAGTCGAGATCCAGCCGATCGGCCGCGGCGAAATCGTGGCCTTGAACGGATCGAAGGTGAAACCGTGTTCCTTGTGCTTGCCCGGCTCGAAAAACATGCGCCTCGCTCCTCCCTGTCGCGTGTAAGCCAGAGCGGAATGCCACAAAGCCGGAGAGTGCGCAACGGCGTGCGCCTGAACGGGTGCCATTCCCTGCCGACCCGTATCATGGTACCGCTTCGCCCGGGGAGAGAGCGGACATGACGACGTTTCCGGAAGACGATGCGAGGCTGCTGGAAAACCTGCGCGCCGAGTTCGGCAAGCAGGAGACGATGCAGCGGCTCTTCCAGACGGTTTTGCCTCACCTTGAAGAGGGACGGCGCACGCTGGTCTATATCCTGGCGCAGGTCGACCGCATCGGGCACACGGCGATGGAGCCGTTCTTCGTGAAGACTCTCTACGGTCCGCATTACGACCGTATCCTTCTGGTGACCGGGGAGGGAAGCGGCGCCGGCTACAATCCCTTCATCCTGCAATGTCCAGGACCCGAGTTCGTTCACGTTCCGACCTCCGATCCGATCCTGCCGCTGCTCGGGTTTCTCGACGGCGGTATCCTCGACCTGAAGCTTTTTCATCTTTGCCTCGCTTCGCCGCAGCGCGTCGTCCGGGACTTCGGGCGTCATGCCGTGGCGGGAGGCGAGATCCGTCATTACGAGCTTCCGGACGGGATCCGGGAGCGCGGCGAGGAATTTGTCGCCGCGGCCGGTATGCCGGAGGGGGCGCCCTTCGTCATGTTGCATACCAGGGATATGAGCTATCTGCCGGAAAAGGCGCACCACGCGTTTCGATGCGCCGATATCCGCACTTACACGCAGGCGATCCGCCGCTTCACCGAGGCCGGCTACTGGGTCTTCCGCCTCGGCGACAGCAACGGCATCCCCATGAGCGGTGTGCCGCGCGAGGCCGTCGATGTGCCGCGGCATCCCGGTTACAGCCAGGCACTGGACATCTTCCTCTCCGCCCGCTGCGCCTTTGCCTTCAACCAGGCCTCCGGGCCGGAAGCGCTCGTCCGGGCCTTCGGACGCCCGGCGGCGACGGTCAATCTCGTCTACGAGCTCCTGCGTCTGCCGCTGAAGAACGACCTGCTGCTTTTCAAGGATTACGTTTCGTCCGGCGACGGTACGCGGTTGTCCTACGAGGAGATCCTGGATCGGGGGCTCCCGGCGGTGGGGAGCGGCGAGGTCTTCGCGGAAATGGGCGTCGAGATCCGGGAAAACGGCGAAGAGGAACTGGAGGAGGCGGCCCGGATCATGATCGCCCGCGACCGTGACGGGACGGAGGGCGTCCCGGATACGGACGCGCTCCACAGCTTCCGGACTCTGGGCCTGGCGTATGAGCAACGGCTGATGTCTGATCCGGTCATGCAGAAGGACAATCACGATTTCTACGCCCACGCGCACGGCTTCGGCGTGCCGGTACCCTCCGTTCTCGCGCGAAAAGGATTTCTGGACCGTGCCTGACGGCTGGTTTATCTAGCGCGCTGCCCGCATTTCCCGGATCCGTCCGCATGCTCTACCAACTGTTCGCGATCATCGCCCCGGTTTTCATCTGCTCGGCCTTCGGCATCCTGTGGGCACGGTTGAAGCTGCCGTTCGACAACGAGTCCGTGACCTCCATGGTGACTCTGATCGGTACGCCTTGCCTGGTCTTCGGAACCCTGGTCGGTCTGGAACTCTCGATCGACTCGCTGCTGCGGATCGGTGCGGGCAGTGCCTTGGTTGTCGCGGTAACGGTGGCCGTGATCGTGCCGGCACTCTTTCTCTGGCGGAAATCGCAGCGCGCCTTCCTGCCGGCCCTGATGTTTCCGAATGTCGGCAATATCGGCCTGCCGCTCTGCCTCTTCGCTTTCGGTCAGGAAGGTCTGGCGCTGGGGATTTCTTATTTCGCCGTGCAGGCCGTCACCATGTTCACTGTCGGCAACGGGATCGCTTCCGGAAAATTCGGTGTCGGCTCGCTCACCCGCAACCCGATCATCTATTCGGTCGCGGCCGCGCTGGTCTGCATCTTCGGCGGGATCGACGTGCCGAAATGGCTTATCGACACCGCTGACCTGATGGGCGGCATGTGCATTCCGCTGCTGCTCATGACGCTCGGCGTATCGCTCGCCAAGTTGCGGCTTTCCAACCTGCTGGACAGCCTCGGCGTCGCGTTATTGCGGCTGGTGGTCGGCTTCGGCGCAGGCGTGCTCGCGGCGTGGCTGCTCGGGACCAGCGACATGGAAACCGGCGTCGTGATCCTGATGTCCAGCATGCCGGTGGCGATCTTTCCCTATCTGTTCGCTGTCCGCTACAACCGGGAACCGGAGACCATCGCGGGCTGCGTCATCGTCTCTACCGTCCTTGGTTTCCTGACCATGCCCGGGCTGCTCTATCTCGTTCTGGAGCTTTCCGGAAAAGCCGGCTGACAGACAGCACGTCTCAGGGCGTCAGGATCTGCCGGATCGCGGTGCCATCTTCCATGCGGTCGAGCGCCGTGTTGACCTCGGAGAGCGGCATCCGGTGGGTGATCAGTTCCTCGACCGGGAGAAGTCCGCGCTGGTGCATGGCGATGAAGCGCGGGATGTCCGTGCGCGGATTGCAGCTGCCGACATAGGAGCCCTTGACGGTCTTGGCGCCGGTCACGAGCGCCGCGACGTCGAGCTGGAACGGCGTCTTCGGATCGACCAGGCCGACCGAGACGACGGTGCCGCCGCGCCGGGCGCTGTCATAGGCGATCTCGAAGGCGCCGAGCTTTCCGGCGGTCTCGAAAGCGATATCGACGCCGCCGGACGTAAGCTCAAGTACCTCCGCGGCTGCGCTCCGGTCCCCGGAGGCGATCACGTCGCTCGCACCGAGGCGTTTCGCATGTTCCAGCTTGGCCGGGTCCGGATCGACGGCGATGATCCGGGAAGCCCCGGCCGCGCGCGCTCCGAGGAGGGCGCTGAGACCGACGCCTCCCGCGCCCGCGATGACGACCGTATCGCCTGCCCTGATCGCGCCGGTATTCAGAACGGTTCCCGCTCCGCACATGACGGCGCAGCCGAAGAGCGCGGCGATGTCGAGCGGCAGGTCTTTAGGGACCCTCACGACGGATTTCTCGGAAACCAGCGCATATTCGGCAAAGGCGGAGAGGCCCATATGGTGATGCACCGATGCGCCGCCGAGCGAGAGACGCGGTCCGCCGGAGAGCAGTTCGCCCTTGCGGTTCGCCGCCAGACCCGGTCCGCAGAGATGGGCCTCGCCGTCGAGGCAGGCGGGGCAGGCGCCGCATTGCGGCTGGTAGACCAGCACCACGGGATCGCCCGCACCGACCGAGCTAACTCCGGGCCCGATTTCGACAACGGTTCCGCTCGCCTCGTGTCCCGGAACGATCGGCATCGGCCAGGCACGGACACCATTGATGACCGAGAGATCCGAGCGGCAAAGGCTCGCCGCTGCGATCTTCACCAGAACCTCGCCTTCGCCTGGCGCGGGAACGCTGACGGTCTCTAGCGAGAGCGGCTTGTGCTCGGCGTAGGGCCGCGCCGGGTTTGGCGCCCTCAGAACCGCGGCTTTGAAGGAATGGCTCATGCGAATTCGAGCGCGAGATAGGAGTTCATCACGCTCTCGATTGTCTTCTTGTCGAGGTCGCGGACGATGAAGACGAGGCGGGAGCGGCGGTCCTCGTTCGGCCATTTCTCGATCTTGGCCGGAGGATGGAACATGTGCTGGACGGCATGAACCACGACCGGCTCGTCCTCGAGCTCCTTCAGGTTCAGCAGGCCCTTGATGCGCAGGATGTTGGCGCCGTGGGTCTGCGCCATCATGTCGAGCGCGCCGGCGATCCGGTTCCATTCCAGCGGCTCGTCGAAATAGAGCACGAAGGAGTGGATGTGATCGTCGTGCCGGCTGACATCGTGATGACGGTGCCCATGGTCATGATCGTGCCCGTGGTCATGATGATGGTCGTGATGATGCACATGGCCTTCGGTCGCCCTGTAGGCCTCCTCGCGGAGCCACTGGGAGACGTCTGTGCTCTTGGTCTTCGGATTGTAGAGTCCGGCGTTGAAGAGCACGGACGGGGGCACGTCGCCCTGCACGGCCCTGATAACCGGAGCCGCCGGATTGAGCTCGGCGAGGCGTGCTTCGACCTTGGCAACCTGCTCTGCGTCGGTGACGTCTGTCTTGGTTAGCACGATGCGGTCGGCGACGGCGGCCTGCTTCACGCTCTCGAACTGTTTGTCGAATTGCTCCATCGCATGGTGTGCGTCGACAACCGTGATCACGCCGTCGAGGCGGAACCGCGTAACCAGGAAAGGATCGGCCATCATCGTGTGCAGGATCGGCGCCGGATCGGCGAGGCCGGTGGTCTCGACCACGATGCGGTCGAAGTCCGGGATGAGGCCTTTCGCACGATCCTTGAACAGCCGCTTCAGCGTGTCGACCAGATCGCCGCGCACGGTGCAGCAGAGGCAGCCGCTGTTGAGCAGCACCACGTCCTCGTTCGACTCCATTACCAGCGCGTCGTCGAGCCCGACCTCGCCGAACTCGTTCACGATGACGGCGATGCGGTCCATCTCCGGATGGCGCATCAGTTTCGAGAGCAGGGTGGTTTTCCCGCTACCGAGGAAGCCGGTGAGGATGGAGACCGGAAGACGGTCCGGTTCGCTGGTCGTGTCGGTCATGATCTCGCCCGTTCTGGCGTTTATGGCTAGTGGTGGTGATGGTGCCCGTGACCATGTCCATGGTCGTGGGTATGGTCGCAGGCGCCGTCGTGCGTGTGGTCGTGGTCGTGACGATAGGGCACGACGGCCGCTTCGTCCAAGCGTCCGAAGAGAGAGCGGAAACTCGGATCGCGCTCGACCTCGGCCGGATGGCCGGTGCAGCAAATATGGCCGTTCAGGCAGAGCACCCGGTCGGTGCCGCGCATCACGAGATGCAGATCGTGTGAGACCAGAATGATGGCGGCGCCGGTTTCCTCGCGGATCGCCTCGATCAGCCTGAACAGCTCTGACTGTGCGGCGACATCCATGCCTTGGGTCGGCTCGTCGAGCACCAGGAGGGACGGTTTTTTCAGGATTGCGCGGGCGAGCAGCACCCGCTGGGTCTCGCCACCGGAGAGGGCGGCGAGCTGACGGTCGAGCAGGTGGGTGATCCCGATCCGTTCCGCGACCTCGGCGACACGGCCGCGCACGCCTCTCATGCCGAGTGTCAGGAAGCGGCGCGGGGTGAGCGGCATCGTCGCATCGATCGCGAGCTTCTGCGGCACGTAACCGATGCTCGTGCCGGCGGCGAGCTTGACGCTGCCGCTGCCTGGGCGCACGAGGCCGAGGATGGCGCGCAGCAGCGTGGTCTTGCCGCCGCCGTTCGGGCCGATCACGCTGATGATTTCGCCCCGTCCGAGGGCGAAGGTGACGTCCTGCAGAACCGCCCGTCCGTTATGATCGATGCTGAGATTTGCGACGTCGAGAAGCGGCGATGTCCTGTCCAGCATGATGTCAGGCCGCAGCCGACTTGCAGGAAGGGCAGAGGCCTTTGATCTCGACCGTGCTTTCCTCCGCCTTGAAACCGTGCCGGCGGGCCAGCGAAGCGAGGAGAGTGCTCAATTCCGCGTCCTCGACCTCGAGAGCGGCGCCGCATTCCCGGCAGATCAGGAAACCGCAATCGTGTCCTGCCTCCGGGTGGCTGCAGCCGATATAGGCGTTCTGCGACTCGACCTTGTGCACCAGGCCCTGTTCCATCAGGAACTCGAGCGCCCGGTAGACGGTCGGAGGGGCGATCTTCGCACTCGCCTTGCCGTCCCGGTCCGCATCCTTTTGCATTTCGGACAAGATGTCGTAAGCGCCGACGGGCGCATGGCGCTGCCAGACCAGTTCAAGGACGCGGCGGCGGGCCGGCGTGATGCGGGCCCCGCGTTCGGCGCAAAGCCGCTCGGCCGCGCTTAGTGCGTCGTCGAGGCATTGGCCGTGATCGTGGTCCGGGCTCGGAAAGCTTTGGTCGGGCTTGTGCACCTGTGTGGCATCCGTCGCAGTCGAAGTGTCTCTGGTCCAATAGTATAATGTTTCATAATCACGATCCAAGGATCGGGATGATCCGGTTCCCTGCTGGCGCCGTAACGCAGGAAAGGCTGGTTCGGATGCAACCCCATCCGGCCTCCGCATGCTGGGATAGAGACATGAAACCGTTTTGCGCCCGCTTCCTGGCGTTGATCGCACCGGCGCTGCTCCTTGCGGGCCTCCTGCTGCCGAACGCCGTCACGGCGTCCAGTCTCGTTCCGAAGGGCTGGGCGGAGGACGGGCTGATCAAGTTCAAAGTCTATCGCGAGGGCGATCCGCTTGGTATCGTCATGTTGAGATTCGACATTAAAAATGGAAAATATCTTGTTGATACACAGACATTATTCGATTTTCGAATAGGACCGTTTACACTCTACTACTACGCTCTCCGAGCGCAGGACGAGTGGGACGGCACCAAGCTCGTGCGCGCCCGCGGGGTGGTCAATGACGACGGTGAGGTCTTTATCGTCGACGGCAGGTCTGACCGGGATGGGTTTCGCTTTTCCGGACGCGAGGGTGAGCACGTGGCTCCACCCGACGAGTCGGTTCCGTCCACTTACTGGAATTTCGCCCTGACGGACGCGACCAAGCTGATTGATCTGCAATATGGGCGGTTGCGCAACATCACCATGACCGAGGTCGGAGAGGAGACCATCCTTGCGGAAGGCAGGGAAATCGAAGCCCTGCATTACCAGATGCGCGGCGAGCTGGACCTCGACATCTGGTACGGCCGGAACGGCGAGTGGGTGAAAATGACCTTCGTGCATGACGGTGCCGCATTCGAATATGTCCGCGTCGCGCCGCGCACGGGGGACCGGGATCGCTTTATCGAGCTGGACGCGGTGAAGAACGCCGGTTCCGAGACCGTCCGGGTCGTGCTCGAGGACCTCGAATGAGCGCGGGCTGTGTCTGGATAACCGGCGCCAGTTCCGGGATCGGTCTGGCGCTTGCCGAGCGGATGATGCGCGACGGCTGGACCGTCGCCGGTTCGGCGCGGTCCGCAGAGGCGCTGGCGGAACTTGAAAATCAGTACCCGGGACGTTTCTTCGGTTATCCGCTTGACGTGACGGACGAGGCCGCAGCGGCGGAGACCGTAGCGCGCATCAGGGAAGAGAGAGGGGCTCTTGAGATGGCCGTCCTGGCGGCGGGAACGCATATGCCGGTCGAGATCGAGGGTTTCGACACGAGGCCTTTCCGCACCCTGGTCGAGGTCAACCTGATGGGGGTGGTGAACTGTCTTGCGGCGGTGGTGCCCGGCTTCATCTCTGCTCGCAAGGGTCACATCGCCATTGTGTCCTCCGTCGCGGGCTATGGCGGGCTGCCGACGGCGGCTGCTTACGGAGCCACCAAAGCCGCGCTCAACAACATGGCGGCGGCGCTGAAATTCGATCTCGACCGCTATGGCGTGAAGACGCAGCTCGTTTGTCCCGGCTTCGTCCGCACGCCGCTGACGGATAAAAACCCGTTTCCAATGCCGTTCCTGATGGAGCCGGAGGACGCCGCCGAGGCGTTTTACAAGGGCCTGCAGTCGGACCGCTTCGAGATCACCTTTCCGCGCCGTTTCGCGATTATTCTCAAGCTGTTGAACGCGCTGCCATACGGTCTTTATTTCAGGCTGGTGAAGCGGGGTACGGGGAAGTGAGAAGCACAGAGGATCGGCTGGCGGCCTATGCGCGTTGCTACGAGACGCTGACGGAACAGAGCCTTGGGGCGCTCGCCGCGTTGCTTGCAGAGAACGTCCGTTTCAAGGACCCGTTCAGCGACGTCAGCGGGCGCGCAAAGGTCGTTGCGATTTTTGAGCACATGTTCGAGGCGATGGAGGATCCGGCTTTCGAAGTGCTGGATCAGGTCGCCGGGGAAACGGCCTGCTATCTCAAATGGCGCATGACCGGACGGGTGAAAGCGGCCGGGGACCGTGAGATCGAGATCATCGGCCTGAGCGAGGTGACGTTCGACGACGACGGCCTCGTCTCCAGCCACATCGACCACTGGGACGCCGCCTCGCAGGTATTCGGGCTCATGCCCGTCCTGGGACCGGTGCTCCGCTGGCTAGGCCGCCGATTTACGCCCGCCGAATGATCCCGTGCGATTGACCGCATCCTTGGCGAAGAACAGGGTGACGGTGCCGATGGTGATGCCGAATTTCGAGACTTCGGCCTTGTTGATCATTACCCCGCCGGGCTGCAGGAACATCCAGTCGTCGAACCGCACCTTGATCGTGTTGTCCCCGACCTTGAGCATCAGATCGTAGGACCAGTTGAGGGCTTTGCCTCTGGCAACGCCTTTGGCGACACCGACCACGTCGTCGGCGCGGCCTTCATAGAGCCCGTCTCCGGACTTCGTGATGTGCCAGATACGCTGCTCCTTTTCGCCGTCGCTATAGTCGAAATCCTCGGTTAGCGTCAGCGTGGTCCCGTCCCAGTCGCCCTTGATGTCGACGAGGAACTCCCGTTTCAGGTTGCCGAACCGGTCCTCGAAGATTCCCCAGGCCTTGGTCTGGCCCGCGAAATACTCTTCGGGTTTCAGTTCCGGTCCGGTTCCGGCGAAATCTTCGATCTGCATGTTCGAGCAGGCTCCGAGGGTCAGGAGAACCACTAGAATGTACGGAAGACGGCGGGTCATGGATCAGCTCCCGGGTCTGGTTTCTGCGAATTTCAGGTCGATTTTCCGGCGCAGCTCGGCTTGTTTTTCGGCGGTGACCGGAAAGCCGCGCATGATCGCGATGGCGGCGAGCTTCAGGACCACCGGCGCGGCGCCATAGAGCAGGGAGAGCGTCAGAAGTGCGCCGGCATCGTTCGCGCCCGTGGCATCGAAACCGGCCAGCTCCAGCACCGGAAAGGCGATGCCGACAGCGAGCGCCAGCGCGAGTTTTGTCGCCATGCCCCAGAGCGCGAAATACAGCCCGGTGCGCGCACCGCCGCCCTCGGCGGTATCGACATCGACCACGTCGGCCTGCATCGAGGGCGGCAGAACGAGGTCGGCGCCGAGGCAGAGGCCGGTGCCGATGCAGATGGCGAGAAAGCCGAAATAGTCGCCGGGTCCGAGCAGGGGCACGGTGGCGAAGATCGCACTGTTCAGGAGCATGGCGAGGATCCATGTGCGGTGCTTTCCGAGCCTATGGCTGACGAACAGCCAGAGCGGGACGCCCGCGATGCCGAGCAGGAAATAGGTCAGTAGCAGGGTGTCGACGGCATCCGGCAACGCGAGACCCTTCTGGACGAACAGCACGAACAGGGTCGCCGCCAGTCCGTTGGCCAGCCCGTTCAGCAGATAGGCGAGGATTAGGCGCAGAAAGGGCTTGTTGCGGACGAGCAGGGCCGCACCGGCGCGCCAGCGATCCCCCATCTTCCGTACAGGCGTCGGGCGAGGCGTTTCCGCGACCAGTCCTGCCGCAAGCATGACCGAGAGCGGCAAGGCGAGGATCAGGAAAATAGCGAGCGCCGTGAGAACCTCATCCAGACTGTTTTCGCCGCCGGCGGCCGCGATCGCAGCCGGCATGGCCGATGCGAGCAAGGTTCCAAACACCACCATTGTTTCGCGGAAGGCGGTGATGCGGGAACGCTCGTGATAGTCGCCGGAAAGCTCGGCGCCCCAGGTCGTGTAGGGCAGCTGTACCATGGTCCAGCCGAGATAGAGTGCCGCGCTCCAGGCGAAGAGATGAAGCGCGCCGGCGCCTTCCGGCGGAACGAAGAGCATGTAGACGGCAAGGCAGGTGAGCGGAGTGCCGGCGAGAAGCCAGGGTTTGCGCCGCCCGAACCGGGTCGCGATCCTGTCGCTCAGCAAACCGATGACCGGATCCGTGACCGCATCCCAGAGCCTGGCCGCGAGCAGGACGAGCCCGACCGCAGCGAGGCTGAGACCCCGGTCCTGCGCGTAGAAAGACGGCAGGAAAATGAAGAGCGGGACGCCGAGCGCGGCAAGGGGCAGCCCAGGAAACCCGTAGGCGAGGAGCTTTAGCCGCGAGAAGGGCAAAGCGGCGGTTTCTGCCGTCATGCCCTCACGCGTGCTTCAGCGCGATCTGCCGGACATCGATATGTCCGGCACGGAAGCCGCCCTCGCAGTAGCAGAGGTAATAGTCCCACATCCGCCGGAAGCGTTCGTCGAAGCCGAGCGGGGCGATCTCGTGCCACCGCGCGTGGAAGCGCTCCCGCCATATTGCGAGAGTGCGTGCGTAGTGGCTGCCGAAGCCGTCATTGGCGAAGCATTCAAGTCCCGAGGCATGGAAATGCTCGGTCAGTTTGCCGACCGACGGCAGCATGCCGCCGGGGAAGATGTATTTCTGGATGAAGTCCGGGTTTCGCCGATAGGTCTCGAAGCCCTCGTCGTCGATGGTGATGATCTGCATCGCGGCGTGACCGGTATCGGTCAGACGCGCCCGGACCTGATCGAAGAAGGTCGGCCAGTATTTCTCTCCGACCGCCTCGAACATCTCGATCGAGGCGATATGGTCGAAACGTCCGTCCACGTCGCGGTAGTCGCAAAGCTGGATCGAGACCTTGTCCGCGATGCCCTCGCGTTTTGCCCGTTCGATGGCGTAGTCGTGCTGTTCCTCGGAAAGCGTGAGGCCGACGACCCGCGCGCCGTATTCCCGCGCCGCGACCGAGGCGAAACCACCCCAGCCGCAACCGATCTCCAGCACGGTCTGGCCGGGTTCGAGGCGCAGCATGTTCGCGATCCGCCGGTACTTGCGCCGTTGCGCCGGTTCCAGCTCGTCCTCGCCCGGCTCGAACACCGCTGCGGAATAGGTCATGCTCGGATCGAGCCATTTGCCGTAGAAGGCGTTTCCGATGTCGTAATGGTGCGCGATGTTGCGCCGGCTGCCGCGCTTCGTGTTGCGGTTCGCGAAATGCTGCAGCGATTTGAAGATACGTCCGATGCGGGTGCCGTCGATGGCACGGGACAGCGCGCGCTGGTTCTGCGCGCCGAATTCGATCAGGGCGGGGAGATCAGGGGTATCCCAGCCGCCCTCCATGTAGGCCTCGCCGAAGCGGACGTCGCCGCCGAGCAGGAGTTTGCGGCTCACATCGTCGGAGGAAAGCCTGACTTCCGCACGTGGCCCACTATCGCTGCCCTCGAAGCGATAGCTCTCGCCGTTGGGTGCATGCACGGTCAGCGTGCCGATCCGCACTGCTCTCAGCATGATGAGCAGGGCCCGGGTCCACGGCATCAGCATGTCGGTCCGTTTCGGTCTCAGGCCGGTCACCGGAAGCGGATAGTCGGCCGTCTTGTGATCAGTCATTCCAGCTCGCCCCATTCTCAATCTTCTTGCTTACGCTGCTCGCCGACCGGTGGATGACTTGCCGATGACGGTTACCGCGCGATCCGGTTCCGCCGGCCGCTCGTGGAAGACCGCGCCCTTGATCCAGAGCTTCAGGGCCTCCCAGTGGATGCCGGCAACGACCTTGACGGTGAGCAGCGGATAGAGGGCCGCCATCCTGAGGATCGTGCCGTCGGAGAGTTCTTCACGGCGTCCTGTATGGGTCGCGACCAGGGTTTCACCCGCCGGCGTTTCCTGACGGATCAGGATCGAGAGTTTTTCCCCGGGATCCTTCAGGCGGAAGCGGTATGTCGACTGCATCCCGATGAATGGCGAGACGTAGAAGCCCTTGTCGCAGCTTTGCAGGATCGCGTTCCCCGGCTCGTGCCCGTCTTCGACCGGGATCAGGTAGCAATGCTGCTGTCCGAACGTGTTCTTCACCTCGTAAAGCACGGCCAGCAGGCGCCCGTCCCGACGATGGCAGAAATAGATCGTCAGGGGATTGAAGACGAAACCGAGAATTCTTGGAAAACAATGTGTTGTGATGCGACCTTCATCTAATTCGAGGCCTGCGGCCTGGAGCTGGTCGTGGACCCAGTCCGCCACCGGCGTGCCGTCGCGGCTGCCGTGGTCCCTGTCGAAATAGGAGAACAGGTTGAAGCGGTTGCGCGAGAAGAACCGCAGCTCGCCGGAAAGTCCGTCGAGTTCGTCGAGATCCACCAGCATCGAGAACACGCGGTAGACGAAGCGATGCCGGAAAGGCAGCAGGCGCGCATGCATGACCGCCCCGCGATAGAGGCAGGACGTTGGGGCGATCCTTTCGGCCCCGCCGTCCATCTCAATCGTCTCCCGTGGCAAGGGCGGCCGCCTCGGAGTTCTGCCGCGCCAGCCAATCCTGGCGCGCGGGCTCTACCGTGGTGTTCCAGGGAACCGTGATCCCGAGGCTGCGCGCAACGGCGATCCCGGCCTTGAGGCCGTCCTCGTGGAAACCGTAGCCGCAATAGCTGCCGCAGAACCAGGTATTGCGGTTTCCCTGTATGGCTCCGAGACCGGTTTGGGCACGCACGGCAGCACTGTCGAAGACCGGATGGGTGTAGTTGAAGCGCGCGAATTCGAGCGCGGGATCCGGTTCGCGGAGCGGGTTCATGGTCACGAACAGCGGAAGCCGCTCGTCGATCCCCTGCAGCCGGTTCATCCAGTAGGTGAGGGCGACCGCGCGGTCCATGTCCCGCCGGCCTTCCGCGAGATAGTTCCAGGAGGCCCAGGCCGCGCGCCTTTTCGGCATCAGGCTGCGGTCGCGGTGCAGTACGGCGACATTGTCCTGATAGGTAAAGCAGCCGAGCAGGTTGCGTTCCGCGTCGTCCGCGTCCCCCAGCATCGACAGTGCCTCGTCGCCGTGGGCGCCGATCACGATCTGGTCGTAGAAGGTTTCCGAGCCATCCGGTTCCGTCACCATGGCGCCCGTGTCGAGGCGGCGGACCCGGTGTACCGGATGCCCTGTGCGGATCTGCCCGCCGCGCTGTTCGATCTCGTCGGCCAGACGGCGGACATAGTTGCGCGAACCGCCATCGACGGTGAACCACTGAGGCCGGTTCACATGTTTCAGCAGGCCGTGATTGACGAAGAAGCGCACGAAGCTGCGGGCCGGGAAGGCAAGCATCGTCTCGACCGGGCAGGACCAGATCGCCGCTGCCATCGGCAGTAGGTGGTCGTAGAGGAAACCGTCGCCGTAGCCTTCGCACTTCAGGAAGGCGCCGAGGGTGATGTCCGGGTCGTGCGGCTCGTCGAGAAGGCGCGGAGCCGCTGCGAAGAACCGGGCGACATCGGCCAGCATCCGGTAATATCCGGGCTTCAACAGATTGGCCGGCTGGGCGACCAGGCCCCGGAGCGAGCCCTCGTATTCGAGCGCGCCATCGCCGACCGAGACGCTGAAGGACATGTCGCTCGGCTTGGTCTTCACACCGAGCCAGTCGAACATTCCGATCAGGTTCGGGTAGGTCGCCTCGTTGTAGACGATGAAGCCGGTATCTACGGGGACGGCCGCGCCGTCATAATCGACAATTACCGAATTGCTGTGTCCGCCGAGCCGGTCATTTGCTTCGTAGACGGTCACCTGATAGCGCGACGACAAGAGCCATGCGGTGCCAAGTCCGGCGATCCCGCTTCCGACAACAGCTATTCGCATCCAGTCACTCCCCCGGAAGAAACTCTATTCTGAATTGTGCAGTCGGTGCAGCATTTCGCTGTGGCTAACCCCACGCGACCGACTTTTCGGGTTCTGCATTGCCCAGATCCTTGTAAGCGGCGAGGGCACGCTCGCGACCGGCGGCGAGATCGACGATCGGGGCAGGATAGGCAGGCGCCAGGTTGCCGGGCGCCTCCCAGGGCTTCTGCAGGTAGCGGTCGGGCACGTTCGCCAGCTCCGGCACCCAGCGGCGGGTATAGACGCCGTCCGGATCGAACTTCTCGCCCTGCAGGACCGGGTTGAAGATACGAAAATAGGGTGCGGCATCCGCTCCCGAGCCGGCCACCCATTGCCAGGAAGCCGCATTGTTCGCGAGATCGGCGTCCAGCAGGGTGTTCCAGAACCACGCCTCTCCCGCTCGCCAGTCCACCATCAGGTGCTTGATCAGGAAGGAGGCGCAGATCATCCGCACCCGGTTGTGCATGTAGCCGGTCTGCCAGAGTTCGCGCATCCCCGCATCGACGATGGGAATGCCGGTCTGCCCGCGCTGCCATGCCCGGAGCGCTTTGTCCGATTTCTCCCAGGGGAAGTTCTCGAACTCGGGCTTGAGGCATGCCTCGGGAAGATCCGGATTGTGGTAGAGCAGCGAATGGGAAAATTCGCGCCAGACCAGTTCCTTCAGGAAATGCTCCGCCGATCCCGAAAAGGGATTGCGGCCCTCGGCATGGCAAAAGGCGAGGGTGCGGTGCCAGATCTGCCTCGGCCCGATCTCGCCGAAATGGAGATGCGGGGAAAGACGCGAAACGGAGGGCTTCGCTGGGAAATTGCGGCCGTCCGTATAATCGTCCAGCGCGGTTTCGAGGAACCAGTCGAGCCGGGATTGCGCGGAGGCCTCGCCGGGCTTCCAGTGACTATTGAACCCGGCCGCCCAGTCGGGCTTTGTCGGCAGCAGGTTCCAATCTTCGAGCCTGTCGCTTTTCGGAGCAAAATCGGCGCCACGTATTTCGTCGGGCGCGGGGTGCGGTGCTGGCGGATCTCCGAGTGCACGTAGGGCGCGCCAATAGGGCGAGAAGACCTTCGGCGCCGTGCCGGACTTGGTCTTCACTTCCCAGGGTTCGAACAGAAGAGAGGCATTGAAGCTCTCGGTGTCGATCCCATCGGTCTTCAGGGCCTGTTTCAGCTTCGTATCGCGCGCGATGGCGAACGGCTCGTAGCAGCGATTCCAGTACACCGCCGCTGCATCGGATTTCCGCGCGAGGTCACGGATCGTTTCGGTTGCGTCTCGTGATCGGACGAGATGGAGTGCGCCGCCGCGCTTTTCCAGTCTTTCGGCCAGGGCGGCAAGGCTGTGATGCAGCCACCAGCGCGATGCGCCGCCCGGCGCCCATTTGCCCGGCGTTTTATCGTCCAGAATGTAGACAGGGAGAACCGGCGCGCCGGAGTCTACAGCGGCCGTCAGAGCCGGATTGTCGCTCAGCCGCAGATCCTGACGGAACCAGACGAGGATTGGTTTTTCGGACAAAATGCCACCCGTTAATTCATGCTGAGCCGATACGGCAGACGGTGGCGGGCGGATCACTTTGACTTACGCGGCGGCGGCGCTCGGGAACCGGTAGACCCGTCGCGGGCCGAGAAAGAGGATCTCGAACGAGGGGCCGAGAATGGCGCCGATGGCCGGGTCGCGTACGCTGAGGCCACCGGTGAGCGCGCCGAAAGCGGGCATGATCAGGCACGATCCGTTATGGGCGAAGCAGCGCCCGGAGAGATGGCGCTGGCGAGTTTTCACCCGCGCGGACGGATGAAAGTGGCCGCTGATCTCTCCGGCACTTCCGGGGATGCTTTCGTGGCGAAAGGTTAGGGCGCCGAGGGTTTCCAAGGCGCTCCGCCGACCGGGCAGCTCATCGGCCAGATCCGGGTCGTGGTTGCCGGTGATCCAGCACCAGTCTCGCCCGCGGGTAAGGGCGATCATCGTCTGACGGTCGGTCTCCGCCATCCGCTCCGGTCCGTTGCTGTCATGGAAATTGTCGCCGAGACAGATCACTCGCTCCGGCCGATAGATCTCACAGACGCGGGCAAGGCGCTTCAGGGTGTTGCCAGTGTCGTAGGGTGGCAGAGGAATGCCGCGGGCGGCGTAGCTCGACGCTTTCTCCAGATGCAGGTCAGAGACGACGAGCAGGGATTGCTCCGGCCAATAGAGGATGCCGCTATGGTCGGCGACGAGCGGGACGCCGTTGATCAGGAGCTGTTCGCTGTTCATTGCGCTGCTTAGGCGGATCGATGGAGCATGGTCAAGACCATTGACGGGCAGGTTTATTTGACGGTCTGAAAATAATTCCCTTGCATTTTCTGGATTTAGTCCTAAATGTTCAGGCACGTTTAGAAGTCGCTGTTAAAAGACTGTTTTCGCCTCCGGGCGTTCGACCAAGTTCTCTTCTCGACATTTTGGGCGTTTTCACTGGCTGACAGCAATGTGCCGTCGGCCGATTTATTATGTCGTGAAAGGAAAAATCATGGCTAACGGTACTGTTAAATGGTTCAACTCCACCAAGGGTTATGGCTTCATTGAGCCGGAAGATGGCTCGAACGATGCGTTCGTGCATATCACCGCACTTGAGCGCTCCGGCATTGCCAGCCTCGATGAAGGCCAGCGCGTCTCTTTCGATCTGGTCCCGGGCCAGAACGGCAAGATGTCTGCCGAAAACCTGAAGATGGTGAGCTGACAGTTCGCATCAAGAGAGGATCGGGGCGGTCACGGATCGCCCCGATCCGATTTGCAAATATGGACTAAGTTCCGTGCGTTCGGCCGTTTCCGGCCGTGCCGCATCAATATTTATCAAGGTGACTATGAACTTCGAAACGACCTTCCTGACCAATTACGGACTTCAGAACTACGTCTCTTTCTCCCGAGCGGGAGATGAGAAAGTGTTCTCTATCGACGGAGAAGAGACTCCGAAAATGATCGATCACGCCCGCTTCATCATCTCCGAGATGTATGGCGATGCCACCAAGGTTGTCGTCAACTAGCACGCCGCGTGGCTGCCTTGTTTACGGGCCCTATTCCTCCACATCGAACTGAACGCGGCGCTCGAGGCTCTTGAAGCCGAGCGACTCTGCAAGCGCCCGCGCCGCCCGATTTTCCGCCGTCGTGACCAGCGAGAGATCCGGAATCCCGTTCTCCTGGAGGGTCCGGATCAGGGCCGAAAGCGCGGCACGGGCAAAACCGCGCCCGCGCTTTCCAGGAGCCGTCAGCAGATTGCCGATATTCGCGCGGCCGCTTGCGCGATGGGTGATCACGGTTCCTGCCGTTGCAACGATTTCGCCGGCTTCGAACGCCGCGCAGAAATATCCCGACAGCATCCAGTTAGAGAATACCGTTTCCCGATTGTGAGCCTGCATGAAGGCGGCGACCTCGACCTCGTTCTCCGGGCCGAGGCGGCGCACGTTTGCGGGATGCTCCGGCAGTGCGGCGGTTTGCGGGCGGATGTAGAAATGAGCGTCGCGTTCCCTGAACCGGCGGCCGGCAAGCTGTTCACGCAGGTGCCTAGCATGGGCCGGCGCAAGCTGGAGCTCCTTGCGTCCGCTGGTGGCCAGGAGCCGGTAATCCGCCTCGTCGAGCGGACCGAGGGTCGATACAACATCGAGTCCGTCGAACGAGATCGCGAGGATCACGCCGCCGCTGTCCGAAAGATGAGCGAAGCGGTTGCGGGCGCCTGTCCGCGTCGCGTCGAGCGCGGTTTCCAGATAGAGCGAGCAGGCCGGGTCAGCACCGATTCGCTGCCGCAGCGTGCCGACCATCTCAGGCGTAAATGCGTCCAGCGGTCGAAGCCCGTTCATATCGGCAATCCCGCCTGCATGTCGCCGCCGGTGGCTTCCGCGACCAGTTCCGCTTCGGCTTCCTCGAGCAGCGTATCCATGGCTCCGCCATGGACTTGTTCCCTACCGATTTCCAGCAGGATCGGGACCGCCAGCGGCGAGACCCGATCAAGGCTGCGGACATCGATCTTTCCCTGAACCTGAACCAGAAGGTCGGCCAGTCGGCGGATGTCGGTGAGGCCGCGCGCCGCATCGGCGCGTGTCGCTTTCAGCAGCACGTGATCCGGCTCGTGGCTTCTGAGGACGTCGTAGATCAGATCGGCGCTGAAGGTGACCTGGCGCCCGGTTTTTTCGTGCCCCGGCAGCTTGCGTTCGATCAGTCCCGCGATAACCGCAACATTGCGGAAGGTGCGTTTCAGCAGCGTCGATTCCGCCATCCACTCCTCGAGATCGTCGCCGAGCATGTCCTGGTCGAACAGCGCCTCGACGTCCTCCCGGCGCGGTTCCTTCAGGCCCCAGACTGCGATCACGTAGTCGCTCGCGACGAAGCCTAGCGGATCGAGCCCGGCCCGCTCCATGCGCCGTGTCAGCAGCATGCCGAGAGTCTGGTGCGCGTTGCGTCCGGCGAAACAGTAGGCGACGAGATAGAATTTGCCCGAGCGAGGGAAGATCTCGATCAGCAGGCGGTCGCGCTTCGGCATGACCGAGCGCCATTGCTGCATGCGGAGCCAGTCTTCGACGGGCGCAGGCAGGGTCGGCCAGTCGCGGTCGTCTTCCAGCATGCTGCGCACCCGGTCGGAAAGATGCGTGGTGAAAGGCAGGCGTCCGCCCATATAAGCTGGCACTTCAGGTTCTCCGTCGCCGCCGGGGCTGACCTCGACCACAGTCTCGCGCACGCCCTCGAAGGTCAGGAGTTGACCGGCGAAGAGGAAGGTATCGCCCGGCGTCAGGCCCTGGACGAAATATTCCTCGATCTCGCCGAGGAAGCGTCCGCGCCGCATTCTGACCTTGAGCGTCACCGCCTCGACGATGGTGCCGACATTCATCCGGTAGGCGCGCGCGACCCTTTCGTTGACCACTGTGAGCAGTCCGTCCTGGGTCGGCCGCAAGCGGCGGAAGCGATCGTAGGTGCGGAGCGCATAGCCGCCGTCGGTGACGAAGCGCAGCACGGCGTCGAAATCCTCGCGCGGCAAGTCTGCGTAGGGCGCGGCGGTCCGCACTTCCTCATAGAGCCGGTCCGGATGGAACGGTCCCGCGCAGGCGGTGCCGAGGATATGCTGCGCCAGCACGTCGAGCGCGCCCTCGCTCGGCAGATCCCCGTCGAGCGTCATCTCCTTCACCGCGTCGATCGCGGCCTGGCACTCGAGCACCTCGAAGCGGTTGGCCGGGATCAGGATGGCGCGGCTCGGCTGGTCGAGCCGGTGATTGGCGCGCCCGATCCGCTGTAGCAGCCGGGAGGAGCCCTTCGGCGCCCCGACCTGGATCACAAGGTCGACGGCGGCCCAGTCGATGCCGAGGTCGAGCGAGGAGGTGGCGACCACGGCACGCAGGCCGCCCTTGGCCATCACCGCCTCGACCTTGCGCCGTTGCTCCGCCGAGAGCGAGCCGTGATGCAGGGCGATCGGCAGGTTCTCCTCATTCACCCGCCAGAGCGCCTGGAAGAGGATCTCCGCCTGTGCCCGCGTGTTGACGAAAACCAGCGTGGTCTCGGCGCCGCAGATCTGCTCGTAGATGTCCTCGACCGCGTAGGTGCCCATATGGCCGGACCAGGGGAAATGACCCCGGCCGATCAGAATTCTGACCTCCGCCGCGACCGCGCCGCCGCCGGTCACCCTTGCAACATCGCCTTGCCCCGCGCGTCCGGTGGGAGAGAGATAGGCTTCCAGTGCTTCCGGATAGGCGACGGTTGCCGAGAGACCGACACGGCGCGCGTCCGGCGCCAGCCGCGCCAGCCGGGCAAAGCCGAGGGCAAGCAACTCGCCGCGCTTGTTCGGGGCGAGGGCGTGCAGTTCGTCGACGACGATCGTGCGCAAGCGTCCGAATATTCTCGGCGCGTCGGTATAGGAGAGCAGGAGGGCGAGGCTCTCCGGCGTGGTCAGCAGGATGTTCGGCGGGGTGCCGCGCTGGCGCTGTTTCTTCGATTGCGGCGTGTCGCCGGTCCGGGTCTCGGCAGTGACCGGAAGGTCCATCTCCTCGATCGGCAGCAGCAGGTTGCGGTGGATGTCGACCGCGAGCGCCTTCAGCGGCGAGATGTAGAGCGTGTGCAGTCCCTCATAGGGAGCCTCGGCAAGCTCGATCAGGCTCGGCAGGAAGCCGGCGAGAGTCTTGCCGCCGCCGGTCGGCGCAATCAGGAGCGCGTGCCGTCCGTGCCGCGCCGCCTCCAGCATGTCAATCTGGTGCGGATGCGGGTGCCAGCCCTTCTCCTCGAACCAGTCTCGGAAGATCTCGGGCAGGTCAGGTTTGTCGGTCGGTGATTTCGCGGCGGCGTCCGGCATGCTGCAAAAGTGGCGGGCGCCCGGGCGCGCGGCAAGGGATTAATCCGCGGCTTCGGGAGACGAGCAGGCTGCTCAGGCGGTGGCCTCTTCGCGATCCTCGAAGCAGCGGAACCGCTCGCCGGTTCGATCGCTCAAGCCGCGCCGGTATACCATGCGGGGTTCCGTTTCTCGGCGAAGCTCTTCAGCCCCTCGGCCGCCTCGTCCGACTGGCGCTTGGCCGCATGCTGGGCCACCAATTCCTCGAAATACTCGTCGGAGAGCGTGATCCTCGCATGGTCGAGAATGACCTGCTTTGTCTCAGTCATGGCGATCGGCGCGGAGAGCAGGAGCTGGTCGATGACAGGAGCCGCTGCGGCGTCGAGGCCGCCGGTGGGGCAAACCTCGTGGACCAGGCCCATCTCGGCGGCCTTCGCCGCGCCGAAACGCTCGCAGGTGAGGGCATAGCGCCGGACGTTGCGCGGCCCCATCGCGGCGTTCAGATGCGGGACGATGATGCCGGCCATCACACCCCAGCGGGCCTCGGTGATGGCGAAGATCGCATCCTCGCTGGCGATCACGACGTCGCAGGCAGCGACGATTCCGACGCCGCCGCCGAAACAGCCGCCGTGGACCAGAGCGACGGTCGGTTTCGGAAAATCGTTCAGGCCGCAAACGGCCGACGCGGTGCGGCGCGAGACCGCGACGTTCTCCTCCGGCGAGAGCTTGCCCATCTCGTTCAGCCAGCGCAGATCCGCACCGGCCTGGAAATGCCGACCGTTGCCCCGCAGCACCACGACGCGAACCTTGTCATCGGAGCTGAGGGCCGCGAAGACGTCGAGCAGGCCCTGGATGACGTCGCCGTTATAGGCATTGTTCACTTCGGGCCGGTTGATCGTGACGGTGGCGACCCCGCGCTCGTCTTTGGAGAGCAGGACAACGGGTTCGGACATGATAGGAGACCTTTTGAGTGACGTTGGAACCCGCAGCCTAAGTATCCTGGCGCGAAAGGGGAATAGGCAGCTTGATCCGCCAGTGTGGCAAGAGGAAGCAGGCGGCGGCGACGAGGCCGGCGAGACCAGGTGCGAGGCAGCTTGCGAAGATCCAGCGCGCGATGTCTGCAAGCTCCGTCAGCTTGTCTGCGGAGGCGAAACCGGCAGCATTTGCGACGATGCCGATATAGGCGGCGCCGAGGGCGAAGCCGAGACGCTGCATGGTCGGGATCGCGGCGGAAATCCGGTCAGCTTCCTCCGGTGGTGCGAGGGATGTGGCACGGCGGAGGATGAAGACCCAGGCGATGCCGAAACCGCCGCCCTCGAGAATTGTGGAAAGCGCAATCAGCCAGAGTGGCCCTTCGGGGACACTGAAGACGAAGCCAAGAATACTGGCTCCGACGCAGAGCATGCCCAGGGCAATGAAGCGCGGATCGTGCCTCTCCGAGATGCCGGAGACGATCAATGCGAAGAAGGTCCAGCTGACCGAAGAAAGCGCCAGCATGTACCCTGCCGCGAGCGCGGAAAGACCGTGCAGGCGGACCAGCAGCAGCGGGCCATAGGCGCCGATCGCGATCGTCGCCGCCGCTAGAAAGAGGATCATGGTCAGGGCGCTGGCGGGCGCGCTGGCGATCCCGAAAGGGGCTTTGGGAAGCATTCTCCGGTCTCCGGCCCTCCGCTCGGCAAGGAGAAAACCGGCGAGACAGAGCAGGCCGGAGAGCGCTAGGACCGGTGTTGCCACCGGGCCGATCTCGATGCCGGCATAGGCAATCAGAACAACCCCTGCGGCGACCAGCGTCAGTCGGAAGATCGGTAAGCCGCCTGTATGCGGAGAGCGGCGGCCGGCGTCGAGCACGGAGAGTGAGCGGGCGAACAAGATCCAGAGTCCAAGGGTAAGGGCCTGCAATGCGAAGAAACCGAACCCGGCGCGCCAGTCCGCATGAGCGACGAAGAGTCCGCCGATCAGTGGACCGATGAAGGAGGAGGCGCCCCAGAGGGCGGACATTGAGGCGATGGCGCGGGGTATCAGTCGTGCCGGAAACAGCCGGTTTGCCGCAACGAAGGAGAGCGCCATGAGGCCGCCGCCGCCGAGCCCCTGGATCAGCCGTCCGCCGAGCAGTATCGGCATGGCCGGGGCAAGCGCGCTGACGATGCACCCGACGGCAAACAGGAAGGCCGCCGTCGCCATCGGAGCGCGAAGCCCGAAGCGAACCGTGAGGAAGGCGCCCGCGGCGCCGGCAATGATGGTACCGATCTCGTAAAGGGCGATCGACCAGGCGACGAGTTCGCCGCCGCCGATGCCGTCGATGATCGCCGGCATCATGGTTGCAACGATCAGGCTGTCCGCTGCATGCAGCCAGACTCCGAGACAGACCAGTGAAAGGGAAGGCGCGCTGCTCCGCGTCAGAATTTCGGACCAGGGAACGTGGCTGTCGGTCATTGTCTTTGTCCGGGAGAAAAATATTTATCAAGAAATATCTTGTAAAAATAATTCCGTCAATCCGTCTTCATGAATGCTGCAACGCGAAATAAAAAAACCGGACATCGCCTTATGGCAATGCCCGGGTCATCAGGGGGAGGTTGGGGAGGAAAAAGAGGGTCAGGCGGCCTTAGACGGGACGAGCCTCAATTCGCCGAGCGGATCGGCATCGTCACCGTGGCGGGAGAAGTCGTCGATCATTTCCTGCGCCGCGTCGACCTGCAAGGTCGACCACTTGCGCTGAATGTCCGAGAAATAGATCCGCGGGCGCTTGTTCTGTTCGTTGATCATGTCCGGCTCCAGCTCTGCCAGTCGAGTGTTCAATTACTGACTAGAATATCGGTCTGGAGAGCAAAATTGATAATGTTGCAATGCAGCATTGAATTGATGCGCTTTTGGATATAATGATCGAAAAGAGCGTTTATTGATCCTATAAATGCGAAGTATCTCGTGCTGGAGTCTCAGGCCCCGGTCGGGTAAGTTCCGGCAGCTTCACATTCCGAAACCCCGAGGCCTTCCTTGAACAGTTCCGACATCAAGTCCCGCATCAAGATGATCCTCGATGCGGAAGCCGCGGCCATCAACGCGATCCGGGTCGACGAGACCTACGAACGGGCCCTCGACATCCTGCAGAACACGCCCGGCAAGATCATCACGACGGGCATGGGGAAGGCGGGTTTCATCGCGCACAAGTTCGCGGCGATCCTGAGTTCGACGGCCTCGCCGGCCTTCTTCATCCATCCGAGCGAGGCGGCGCATGGCGATCTCGGCATGGTCGCACCGGGAGATTGCATCGTCGCTTTTTCGACCAGCGGCAAGACCCGCGAGGTTCTGGAATTCATCGAGCTCAGCCGCCATGTCGATGCCGGCCAGGTCATCGGTATTACCTCTCACCCCGATAGCGGGCTGCGCGATCTGGCCGACGTCATCATCGACATGGGCGTGATCAAGGAGCCCTGTCCGCTCGGCCTGACGCCGTCGGCCAGCATGGCGGTGATGGCAGCGGTGAGCGATGCGCTGGCGCTGGTGCTTATGGAGCGCAAGGGCGTGACGCGGCACGAATATGGACTTCGCCACCACGGCGGCTATCTCGGTAAGCGGGCACGTACGGACAATATCGAGTAGCGATGGCAAGAGCCGAACGCAGGGCAAGCTGGATCAGGGTCCGACCGGAGGGTCTGCTTGTCGAGCCGGGCGGCTTCTATGTCGACCCGACCCGCGCCGTCGAGCGCGCGGTCATCACCCACGGACATGCCGACCATGCGCGGCCAGGCCATGGTGCGGTCGCGGCGACGCCTGCGACCCTCGCCATCATGCGGACCCGATACGGCGAGACGCCGTTCGGCACCGGCCAGCCACTGGCTTTCGGCGAGGCGATCTCGATCAACGGCGTCAGGGTGCGCCTCGTGCCGGCCGGCCATGTGCTCGGCAGCGCGCAGGTGGTGCTCGAATACATGGGCGAGCGGGTCGTCGTCTCCGGCGACTACAAGCGCCGTCCCGACCGCACCTGCGCGGGGTTCGAGCCTGTGCCTTGCGACGTGTTCGTCACCGAAGCGACCTTCGGGCTGCCCGTCTTCCGCCACCCGCCTGACGAGGGCGAAATTGCGACGCTGATGCATTCGCGGCGCCTGTTTCCCGAGCGCTGCCATGTCATCGGGACCTACTCTCTCGGAAAAGCGCAGCGGCTGATCTCGCTGATCCGGGCCGCTGGGTACGACAAGCCTCTGTACCTGCATGGCGCATTGATCCCGCTCTGCGAGCTTTATCAGGCGCATGGCGTCGATCTCGGTGAACTGCTCCCGGCGACGGCGGGGGAGAAGGGACAGCCGCGCGCGGATCTTTCAGGTGAGATCGTTCTTGCCCCGCCCTCGGCGATCGCCGACCGCTGGGCGCGGCGCCTGCCGGACCCGGTGGTCGCCATGGCATCGGGATGGATGCGGGTGAAGCAGCGGGCGAAGCAGGGTGGCGTCGAACTCCCGCTGGTAATCTCGGACCACGCCGACTGGGACGAGTTGCTGCAGACACTCGATGATGTCGGCGCACCGGAGGTCTGGGTGACGCACGGACGCGAGGAAGCGCTTGTCCATGCCGCGCGGCAGAAGGGCATCGAGGCCAAGGCGCTCAGGCTGCTCGGCTATGAGGAGGAGGGCTGATGCTTCGCTTCGCCCATCTGCTCGACCGGCTGCTCTACGCGCCCCAACGCAATACCAAGCTGAAGCTGATGGCGGATTATTTCCGCTCCGCGCCGGACCCGGACCGGGGGATCGCGCTTGCGGCGCTGGCGGGGGTACTGGATGTCAAGAGCGCGAAACCATCGACGATCCGCACCCTCGTCACGCAGCGCGTCGATCCCGAACTCTTTGGCTGGTCCTACGATTTCGTCGGCGACCTCGCGGAAACCACGGCATTGATCTGGCCGGAGCGTCCGACCAACCGGGCGACGCCCGGGCTGGCAGAGATCCCGGCTGAACTTGAAGGGCTGAGCGTGGCCGAAGCCTCGGAGGTGATCGAGAGCTGGCTCGACACGCTGGATGCGACCGGGCGTTGGGCGTTGCTGAAACTTGTGACCGGAGGGATGCGGGTCGGCGTCTCCGCCCGTCTTGCCAAGACGGCACTTGCCGACGCGTTCGGCCGCGAAGTCGACGAGATCGAGGAAATCTGGCACGGGTTGGAGCCGCCCTATAAAGAGCTCTTCGACTGGCTTGAGGGGCGTTCCGATCAGCCGGATATGAGCAACCGCGCGGTCTTCAGGCCTTTGATGCTGGCGAACCCCTTGGAAGACGGCGATCTCGCGCGGCTCGATCTCTCTCAATATGTCGCGGAATGGAAATGGGACGGCATCCGGGTGCAGATCGCGTCCCGCAGCGGCGAGGTCAGGCTCTATTCGCGGACCGGTGACGATATCTCGGTGGCCTTTCCGGACATCGTCGATTTCATCTCTTTCGAGGGCGTGCTCGATGGTGAGCTGCTGGTACTACGCGACGGCGAGGTGGCTCCCTTCAACGATCTGCAGCAGCGTCTCAACCGCAAGCGCGTGACGCGCCGCATGCTTCAGGATCACCCGGCGCATATCCGCCTCTACGATATCCTGTTCGATGGTGACGAGGATCTGCGGGCGCTGCCCTTCACGGAGCGCCGGGAGCGGCTGGAGCGATTCCATGAGCGCGAGAATCCCGCGCGCGCAGACCTGTCGGAGATCGTGACCTTCGAGGACCTGGCGGCGCTGGAAGCGCTCCGGGACGCTTGCCGTGGCGAGCAGCTCGAAGGTCTGATGCTGAAGCGGCGCGACAGTGCCTATCTTGCCGGCCGCCCGAAGGGCCCCTGGTTCAAGTGGAAGCGGGACGCGCTTACCCTCGACACCGTCGTCATGTATGCCCAGCGCGGGCACGGCAAGCGATCCTCCTTCTATTCCGACTTCACTTTCGGTGCCTGGCGCGAGGGCGAGGGCGGGCCGGAGCTGGTCCCGGTCGGCAAGGCCTATTCCGGCTTCACCGACGAGGAACTGAAGCGGCTCGACAAGTGGGTGCGGGACAATACGGTGCAGCGCTACGGACCGGTGCGCGAGGTCGCGCCGGGCCTGGTGGTCGAGGTTGCCTTCGACAGCGTGCATCGTTCTTCTCGCCACAAGAGCGGCGTCGCCATGCGCTTTCCGCGGTTCCACCGTATCCGCTGGGACAAGCCTGTGGAGGAGGCGGACCGGCTGGAGAGCCTTGAGAAACTGATCGTCTGATCACCCGTGTCGCGCGCTTCCAACACAAGCCATTTCTTGATAAAGACGGATAACCTGTTGGAATCCGAAATGAATGACCGAGCCGCAGACCGTATCCTCTTTCAGCTGAAGACCCGGGGTCCGCAGACCATCGGAGAACTCGGCGCGCGTTTCTCCATGACCGGGGAAGCGGCGCGGCAGCATCTCGCGAAGCTGGCCGACGCCGGACTGGTGAGGCACGAGGACCGGCCCGAGGGACGCGGGCGGCCGAAGCGCTACTGGGCGCTGACGGAAGAGGGCAATGCGCGGTTCCCCGACAGCCATGCGCAGCTCACGGTGGACCTGCTGCAGTCGGTCCGGGAACTCTTCGGCGAGGACGGCCTAGACCGGTTGATTGAGAAGCGCCGAACTGAGAATCTCGCGGTCTACAAGGCGGAGGTCTCGACGGAATCCTCGCTTCGTCAAAAGCTCGACCGGCTGGTTTCCCTACGCGACCGCGAGGGCTACATGGCCGAATGTTCCGGGACGGACGAGGACGGCTACCTGCTCGTGGAAAACCATTGTCCGGTCTGTGCTGCGGCGGCCGAATGCCAAGGCCTTTGCCGCGCTGAACTGGAGCTGTTTCAGGATGTTCTCGGACCGGATTGCGTGGTAGAGCGGACTGATCACATTCTCTCGGGCGCACGGCGCTGCGCCTACCGGATCACGCATAAATGAACCGCATCAAACAGCACAAGGTGTCTGCGCTGGTCGGCCTGCGCAGGAAGGTCCCCATTGGCATCGGACACAATCAGGGACCGCCGCTCAGCAATGCATGGCACAAGACGCACTGGAAGAAAGCGAGCGCCAAGGCCTGGGAGACCCCGGACCGGCTCATTCTCCAGCGCCGCGTCAAGCGGGCGAAGGAACTCGGCATGACCTATCGGGAATACGTGCTCGAGATTCTCGAGCGCGGAAAGCATCTCTGAGATTGGCGGGGCTCAATTCCGGTTGTCGAAGGCCAGTCGGGCGGCGAGACCGACGAACACCGTACCGAGGAAATATTGCGAGAGTTTGCGCAGCCGCCCGCTGCCCGCGATAAAGCTCCCGAGACGGCTGGCGGAAAGGATCACGCAGCCGTTGACGAAGAAGCCGATGGCGTTCAGCACCGTCGCCAGGACCATGATCTGCATTGCGACGGAACCAGCCTCCCGGACGATGAATTGCGGGAAGAGGGCGAGAACGAATATCGCCATTTTCGGATTGAGTATGTTGGTCAGCAAGCCATCGCGGAACATGACGCGCGCGGTCCGTTTGGAGCGCGGCCTTGCATCTTCCGCCATGCTGGCGAAGGCGGTTAGCGGCGTCTTATTTTCGCTTTACGCAACGACGCCGGCCTCGCCCGTCTTCGGCTCGGTTTTGCCGGGTGCTGTCTTCTGATAGTCGATCAAGTGAGCGTTTTCCTGACGGATGCGTGCGGCCGCTTCATCGTACAGGAACGGCAGGAAGGCGTAACGCCGCCCGCGCGTAACCTTGCTGACCCTGTGCAGAAGCGAGCAGGAGAAAACGACAGCGCCGCCGGCGGGAGCCTTGAAGGACCGCGGTCCGTATTCAGGGAAACTCACTTCGCCGCCGTCGAAATCGTCGTTGAGATTGACGGACACGGCGAAGCGCCGGTGGGCAGTTCCTCTTGAATTGTTGTCCCGGTGAGGCGCGAAATGCCCGCCATCCTCGGCCGCGTAACAGGCGACCATGAAGCGCTCCATTCGTGTCGCGGTGAATTGGTGCACCTTCGCGATTTCGGGGATCACCCTGCGCAGGAAACGCTTCTGGAGTTCAATGTTCAGCCTGTCGTCCGTCAGAGTGATGTCCTTGCGCCGCTTGAAGCCGGCATCGATCACACTGACCGTTCTTCCGTCGATCTCGCGCATGAAGCCGCTCTCCCGACCGCCCTGCGCTTCATAGGTCTCGATCAGATGCTGGCAGAGATCGGTCTCAAATACCCTCGGGAGGTAGAGGATCGGTGCCATCAACTCGATCCCGGAGGCCCGCTCAGCCGGCTGCAGTCCCTCTACCAGCGAGATGACTTCGGCAATATCGCTCTGGTCGTCTCGGAATGGAATGACATCGCGTACCCGCATCGTCGGGTCGATCACGATCCACTGGCGCGTCAAAGCGCCAAGGGCATTGTCCGGGTCAGCCGTTTGGGGCAGAGCTCCGTAAAGTTTGGATACTCTTAGGTCGAAGTCGTAAAAGTGCCGGTGGCCCGGATTCCGATGGGTTAGCCGGGCCTCGGTCTCGTCCGCCGGGTCGATGCTGACGCCAAAGAAGGCGGCATGCCTGTCGTCAAAAAGATCCGGGCGGGAACTTGCCGCTTTGCAGGCGTTCTGAGTGTGCGCTTCCGCTCCGGAGCCGAAAAAACACAGCACTATGTAACGCCCGGCCAGACTGTCCAGCGCTAAACTGGCGTGCTTGACGGTCCTCTGCAAGAACGCCTGTGCGGAGTCGCCTGGCAATGTTCGGGTAGGGCTTTCGTTAACCGGGGTGAATGTCATTTGGTTGGTATCCAGACTTACACGAACCATACGCGGACCGGCTGCCGTATTTCATCCGAAGAAGGATCCGCTGACAGGAAATTCTATAGAGCGCCGGAAGAGTCCGGAACAACCGGATGGTTCCGGACTTTCTTTTCCGTCAGCGTCCGCCACCGTTGCGCGTCAGGCTGAAATTCTCCTCGACGTAAGCGAGCAGCTCTGCCACCGACTCGTTCACCGTCTTGTCCGAGGTGTCGACGGTCAGCTCCGGCGTGACCGGCTCTTCGTACGGGGCCGAAACGCCGGTGAACTCCTTGATCTCCCCGGCACGCGCCTTCTTGTAGAGGCCCTTTGGATCGCGCCCTTCACAGGTCGCAACGTCGGCGGCGACATAGACCTCATGGAACAGGTCCGGCGCGATCGAGCGGGCGCGGTCGCGGTCGGCGCGGTAGGGCGAGATGAAGGCGGTCAGCACCAGCACGCCGGCGCTGGCGAAGAGCTTCGCCACCTCGCCGACGCGGCGGATGTTCTCCGCCCGGTCTTCCGGCGCGAAGCCGAGATCGGAGGAGAGGCCGAAACGGATATTGTCGCCGTCCAGCACATAAACCTGGTAGCCTTTGGCGAAGAGCTGTTGCTCCGCCTCGATGGCGAGCGTCGACTTGCCGGCGCCGGAGAGACCGGTGAGCCAGAGGATGCCGCCCTCGTGGCCGTTGGCGTGGGCGCGCAGGTCGGGCGTTACACGGTGCTCGACGGCGGTGATGTTGGTCGAGCGGACGTCGCCGCGGGTGCGCTGGTCCGGATAGCCTTCCATGAAGATGATGCCGCCGCCGACCGTGTCGTACTCGTCGACCAGCACGAAGCGGCCTGTCTTCGGGTTCTCGGAGAACTCGTCTAGCGCCAGCATCGCACGGGCGCGCAGGGTGACTTCGCCGATGCCGTTGCGCTCGAGCCGGTCGCCTGCGCTTGAGGTCAGGTTCTCGACATCGATCACGGTCTCGATCGACTGAACCTCGACCGTCTGCTCGTTCGTCGCGAGCTTCAGCTTGTAGCGCTTGCCGACTTCGAGCGGCTTCCTGCCGAGCCAGAAGATGCGGGCGCGGAAGACGTTGGTTTCGATCGGCGGGTTGCTTTCGTGGCTGATCACCTGGCCACGCTCGATGAAGAGCTGTTCGGAAAGGGTGATGCCGACGGATTGGCCAGCGGAGGCGCCGAGCGCGGGGTCCTTCACGTTCCAGTTCTCGATGCTCTTGACCGTGACGGTCTTGTTCGAGGGAGAGATCAGGATCCGGTCGCCGGTATGGATGCGGCCGCTCTCGATGCGGCCGGCAATGATCCGGCGCTCGTCGAACTTGTAGACGTCCTGGACCGGCAGGCGCAGCGGACGGTCGGTCGGCAGCACCGGCGGGCTGAAGCCATCCAGCACCTCGACAAGGTGCGGGCCCTCGTACCAGGGCATCCGGTCCGGGCGGGCGACCATGCCCTGGCCTTCGCGGGCCGATATCGGAACGATGGCCGCGGCTTCGAGACCAAGCCCGGAGAGATACTTGCGGATGTCGCCGGTCAGTTCCTGGTAGCGCGCCTCGCGGTAACCGACGAGGTCCATTTTGTTGATCACGACCGCGACTTGGCGCACGCCGAGCAGGTGCAGGATGTAGCCGTGTCGGCGGGACTGTTCCTGCATCCCGTCCTTGGCGTCGATCACCAGCAGGGCCGCATCTGAGAGCGCGGCGCCGGAGACCATGTTCTTCAGGAACTCCTTGTGGCCCGGCGCGTCGATGATGACGTAATTGCGCTTGTCGGTATTGAAGAAGATCTGCGTCGTGTCGATCGTGATGCCCTGGTCGCGCTCGGCCTGCAAGGCGTCCAGCACGAAAGCCCATTCGACCGGCATGCCCCGCCGTTCGGACATCTTGATCACCGCCTCGGCCTTGCCGTCGGGCAGGGAGCCGGTGTCGTGCAGCAGGCGGCCGATCAGGGTCGACTTGCCGTGATCGACATGGCCGACCACGACGAGCTTGAGGGCGGGGCTTTCGGAGGAAACGGTCATCGGAAAATCTCTTTGTGCGGTTCTGACGCGTGCCGCGATTTACATGTAGCCCGCGGTGCGGAGCCGTTCGAAGGCGTCTTCCGCCTCATGGTCCATGGCCCGGCCGCTGCGCTCGGCGATCGTCGTCGCTTCCAGCTCGGAGATGATCTCCTCGATCGTGCTGGCCTCGCTCTCGATCGGATGGGTGATGTCCTGGTCGCCGAGGGAGCGGTACCGCTTGCCGTTGTTCGAGAAATAGAGATCAACGATCGGAATGTTCTCGCGCTGGATGTAGCGCCAGATATCGAGCTCGGTCCAATGCAGGATCGGATGGATCCGGATATGCGTGCCGGGGGCGAAGTCGGTCTTGAACTGGTCCCAGAATTCCGGCGGCTGGTCGCGGAAGTCCCATTCCGCGTTCTCGCCGCGCGGGCTGAAGACGCGCTCCTTGGCCCGCGTTGCTTCCTCGTCGCGACGGATACCTGCGATCACAGCCTGGATATCGCGCTCCGCAATGAGCCGCTTCAGGGCTTCGGTCTTGCGCGCAGCGGACCGGGTCGCCGGCGGCAGCGTCGGGTCGATCTCCTCGATCGGCGGGCAGTCCTTCACGATCAGATTGACGCCCCACTCGGCGGCGTATTTCTTCTGGAAGGCGTACATCTCGGGAAACTTCTTGCCGGTGTCGCAGAACATCAGCGGGAAGGGGACATGGCCGAGGAACGCCTTGCGGGCGAGCCAGACCATGACGTTCGAGTCCTTGCCAAGCGACCAGAGCATGCCCATGCGGTCGAACTTGTTAAAAGCCTCGCGCAGAATGTAGACACTCTGCGCTTCCAGCGCGTCGAGATGATCCATCGGGCCGGTGTTTCCGTTTTATTTCCAAGTGGAGCGCGGTTTCTAGGCCCCATATGGCGACTTGTCAAAAGCGCAAAAGGGGGGCGGGAACGATTTGCACGTTCCTGTCACGCATTTGCGGCTTCCGGCGAAAGCCTGACCTTAGTCTTGGAGGGAACGGCACAACATTGTTCCGGCGCCGCGCGTTCACCCGGTGAAATAGGCGGCGTCAGCCAAGGCCGGACGGTCGGGAGCGAGATCGCTCGCCTTCAGTCCCTGCGACGCGACCTCTTCCGGTAGCGCCGCGCCGCGGGCGAGCGCGGCGGAAGTCATCCCGAGGCCGGCGGAGGTCTGGATACCGTAGCCTCCCTGGCCCGCTAGCCAGAAGAAACCTTCCAGGCCGGGCTCGAAGCCGACCACCGGTGTCTTGTCCGAGACGAAGGAGCGCAGTCCGGCCCAGCGGCTGTGGAACCGGCCGACCTTCAGCGTGGTCGCATTCTCGATCCGGTCGACGGCGATCGCGAGGTCGAGATCCTCCGGCTGCGCGTCGGTCGGCAGGGACGGGGTCTCGTCCGCGGGAGAGCCCAAGAAGCGGCCCGCTTCCGGCTTGACGTACCAGTCCTCGTTCACGTTGACGACGGCGGGCAGCTTGTCGGGATCGAGGCCCTCCGGCGGATCGAAGGTGAAGGCGGTGCGGCGCTTCGGCACCAGTCCGATCGGTTTCGCGCCCGCCATCTTGCCAATCTCGTCCGCCCAGGCGCCCGCGGCGTTGATGACGACCGGGGCCGCGAAGGTTCCCGCCCGCGTCTCGACACTCCAGCCGTCGGCGCTGCGGGCCAGGCCGCGGACATCGGCGTCGGTGACGAGCTTGCCACCCCTGTCCCGCATGCCGCGGATGAAGCCCCAGTGCAGAGCGTGGACGTCCATGTCCATGTCGTTCGGATCGTAGAGGCCGCGCACCGTCTTTTGGGGATCGATGGCCGGGAAGAGATCCAGCAGGCGCTGGCCCTCGACGATCTCCAGTCCTTTGATCGACTTTGCCTGCTCCGCATAGGCGGCCTCCAGGGCGTCGACCTGATCGGCTTCGGCGATGGTCAAGGATCCGCGCGGGGTCAGGATCGGGTCTTGCGCGAAGCCCTCCGGCGGGTTGAGGAAGAATGGCTTCCCGGCCCGATTCAAGGCGCGGATCGCGGCGTTGCCGTAGCTCTCGATATAGAGCGCGGCGGACCGGCCGGTTGTGTGGTAGCCGGGCTGATCCTCGCGCTCGAGCAGGATGACGGAGCCGTGCGGCGCGAGAAAATAGGCGCAGGAGGCGCCGGCCATCCCGGCCCCGATGATGAGGAAATCGGCGTGCTGAATCGTGTCGGTCATGATGCTGGTGTTCCGAAGGTGGGACCCGGACCTTACGCCGATGCGGCGGAGTGGCTCAAGGGGGGCAATGGTTCCGAGCGGCCAGCGCATTCGTTCCGGGAGGGGCGTTGACAGGACCCGGCATGACGCAGTCCGATCACGATGGACCGACTGGGATCACAAGGGGATTGAACATGGCTGCGGCTGCCTACGATATCGTGCTTGAGGGCGGAGACGTCATTGACGGGACCGGCGGGCCGCGCCGGCGTGCGGATGTCGGAATCCGGGACGAGAAGATCGCCGCGGTCGGCGATCTCTCGGGCGCCGAAGCGGGTAAGCGAGTGGATGTCAGCAACCGCATCGTCGCCCCCGGCTTCATCGACGTACACACCCATGATGACCGCATGCTGCTCTCGCAGCCCGATTTCGACGCCAAGGTCAGCCAGGGCGTGACCACGGTGGTGGTCGGCAATTGCGGCATCAGTCTCGCGCCGTTGGTCCTCGACATCGCTCCGCCGCCGCCGCTCGACCTGATCGGCGATCCCGACTGGTACAAGTTCCGGACCTTCGACAGCTTCCTCTCCGCCGTGGAGCAGGCACCGGCCTCGGTGAACGCGGCCTTCCTCGTCGGTCATTCGACACTCCGTGTCGGCACGATGGAGCGGCTCGACCGGGGCGCGACGGGGCAGGAGATCAAGCAGATGCGCGGTCTTCTGGAAGAAGCGCTGGATTCAGGTGCGGTCGGGTTCTCGACCGGACTGTTCTACGCGCCGTCGCACAAGGCGCCGACCGAAGAGGTGATCGAGCTGTCGCGCAGCCTGAAAGCTTTTGGCGCGCGCTATGTGACGCATATGCGGAACGAGTCGGACGAGATCATGGACTCGCTGGAAGAAACCTTCACCATCGGACGCGAAGCTGATTGCCCGGTGATCGTCTCGCATCACAAGGTACAGGGAAAACACAATTTCGGTCGCAGCTGCGAGACGCTCGCCTGCTTCGAAAAACACATGCACCATCAGGATATCGGCCTCGATATCTATCCCTATTGCGCCTCCTCGACGGTGCTGAAGCCGGATTCCATTGCGCTCTCGGAGCGGGTGAAAATCACCTGGTCGAAGGCGCGGCCCGACCTTGCCGGACGCGATCTCGCGGACATCGCCAAAGAACTCGGTTGCGACATCTACGAGGCGGCGGAGCAGTTGCAGCCGGCGGGCGCGATCTATTTCTCCATGAGCGAGGAGGACGTGCAGCGCATCCTCAAGTTCGAGCACGCCATGATCGGCTCCGACGGCTTGCCGCATGACGAGTTCCCGCACCCCCGGCTCTGGGGCACGTTCCCGCGCGTGCTCGGCCATTACTGCCGGGATCTCGAACTCTTCCCGCTGGAAGAGGCGGTGCGGCGCATGACCGGTCTTTCGGCGCAGAAATTCGGGCTCAAGGGGCGCGGTACCGTCGCGGAAGGAAACTATGCCGATCTCTGCGTCTTCGATGAAAAGACGGTGATTGACCGGGCGGATTTCGACCGGCCGACGGCACCCGCGGGCGGCATCGAGAGCGTCTTCGTCAACGGACGGATGGTCTGGGGCGGTGGCGCCCATACCGGCGCCCGGCCGGGCCGCGCACTCCGGCGCGGTGCGACGCTCGCAGCCTGACCGCGAGCGTCCGGCGTCAATCCAATGTCGGCATCTTGAAGGGACACAGCGTCTCATAGGCGGCGCTGGCGGCGAAGACCTTGTCCTCGCGGTACTTGGCCCCGACGATCTGCAGACCCGCCGGCAGGCCCTCGGAGGTGAAGCCGCAGGGCACGGAGGCGGCCGGTTGCTGCGTCAGGTTGAAGGGGTATGAGAATGGCGTCCATTCGGTCCAGCGCCGCATGCCCGACTCCGCCGGGACTTCCATATCCGCGTCGAACGCCGCCGTGGGCATGGCAGGCGTCAGCAGCAGATCGTAGCTGTCCAGAAGCCGGTTCATGTCGTAGCCGAGCTGTTCCCGCGCCCGGATCGCGTCCTGATATTCGGGAAGGGTGATTTCAAGGCCCTCCAGGCAAACTTCAGCAAGACCGGGGTCGAGCAGCTCGCGCTGGGCGGGGGTGAGGGCTCTATAGGCGTTGGCCGCGCCGGTGAACCAATGGGCCCGGAAGGTTTCGGCCGATGAGGCCAGGTTCAGTTCCACCTGCTCGACATGAGCGCCCAGTTCGGCGAAACGCTTTACGGCTGCGGCCACAAGTCCGGCGATTTCGGGATCGACCTTCGCGAAGCCGAGATCCGGACTGAAGGCGATCCGCATGCCGCGGACAGAGATTGCGGGGAAGCGCCGGAAGTCGCATCCGTCGTCGGGCGCCGTATACCAGTCCGCGACATGCGGCCCGCTCATCACCTGCAGCATCAGCGCCGCGTCCGCGACGGTCCGGGTCATCGGGCCGACATGGGAGACCGTTCCCATCGCGCTCGCCGGATATTGCGGGACGCGGCCGAAGGTTGGCTTGATGCCATAGATGCCGGTATAGGCGGCCGGAATGCGGATCGAGCCGCCGCCGTCGGTGCCCTGGTTTAGCGCGCCCATTCCGGTCGCGGTGCAGGCCGCAGCGCCCCCGGAAGAACCGCCGGGCGTTTTCTCCGGGTTCCACGGGTTGCGTGTAACCCCGGTCAGCGGACTGTCGGTGACGCCTTTCCAGCCGATCTCCGGGGTCGCGGTCTTTCCGAGGAAGACGGCGCCGTGGTCGCGCAGCCGGGCGACGAACGGTGCGTCCTGGGGCGCCCGATAAGCGGGATCGGTGGTCTTGGAGCCGCGCCGGGTCGGCAGTCCCTTGACGTCCGCGAGATCCTTGATCGTGGTCGGTACGCCGTCGACAAGCCCGGACGGGCGGCCGTCGCGCCAGCGCGCCTCGGACTCTTTCGCCGCCTTCAGAGCACCCTCGGTGTCGATATGGACGAAGGCGTTCAGCTGTGGGTTATGACGGTCGATGGCGCCGAGCGCGGCTTCCGTCGCTTCGACCGGCGACAGGGTTCCGGCCGCATAGGCCTGGATCAGATCGGTCGCGCTCATCATCGCGATTTCACGGCTCATTTCTTACTCTCCAGAACGTGCAAGACCGCTTCATTTCACCGGTTTCGGCCAGGACGGATCCCGAAACTCCTGAATCTCGAAGCGGTAGTTGCCGATACCGCGGAAGAAGGCGGAATAGACGTTGAACTTCTCGCTGTAGGACGGCGCTCCGTCGAAGTTGACGCCTTTCGCCGACATCTCCTCGTAAAATCCGTCGACATCGTCCGAGACGAAGGAAATGGTGACGGCCGGATCGGCTGACGGCGGACGGTTGGTGCAGACCCCGAGAAAGGCATTCGGTGCCACTTCGTAGATATGACAATGGTCGTTCTGGTTCAGCGCCAGCCGGAATCCGAGGGTCTCGGCAAGGAAGGCTGAGGCCGATGTGAGATCATCGGTATAGATGAAGGACAGCATTTGCCCGACGGACGGCATGGCGGCGACAGCTCCCGAATGTGATGCGGTGCCCCATGTAGTGTGCGGCACCTGAAGGGTGGGGAGGCAAGTCTAGGACGCTTCGCGCGGTCGGTGCAATTCGGTCGATTGCGATCCCGTCTATTGGTAGGGCTCGATCGAGTCGGCCTGCAGGGAATAGCCGACTTCCGCCAGATCGTTCGTCTCGTTCAGGATGCCGAGCGTACCGGCGACATACACCGGTTCGAACATCTCCCGCGGATCGTAGGGCTGTTCCGTGCGCACGAGGATGAGCTGGTTCGGCGGTGGCGGCGGCACGTGGATGCAGGCGCCGACATAGGGCACCAGGATCAGTTCCTTCACCCCGACGCCGTCATAGTCGAGAGGGATGATGTAGCCGGCGATGCGGATGTTCTGGCCGATCAGCTCCTTCACCAGATCCTTGCCGTAATCGTCGCTGGTCTGCGCTGGGACCCCGCCATGCTGGACCACACCCAGGCGGTTCATCGTCGCCTGGAGGCGCTCGTCGGCGTTCGGTATGAGGTCTTCCCAGAGAATGTCGCGCGGTGTCTCCGACGCTCTGGCGCCGGCAGAAAGCGCGCCCGCCGCTGCAAGAGACCCTGCGGCCGCGAGGAAAGTTCTACGGGAGATAACGAAAGAGTCGCTCACACCAGCCTCCTATTGCCGGATCGTCATGCCGTCCGCGAGAGATATCCGGTATGCGCGCAGGGCAGGAAACAGCCCTGCAACGATACCAGCGAGAACGAATATTCCCAAGATCGCCACTTCGCGCGCGGTCGGAAGCGTGAAGGGCAGGTAGAGCCCGAAGGCCTCGTCCGCCAACGGTCCGGCGATCCCCAGCCCGGCAAGGAATAGGGCGGTTCCCGTAACGGCGCCGGCGAGCGAGAGAAGGGTGGCTTCGAGCACGGTCAGCAGCGCGATCGTGCCGGGGCCGGCGCCGACCGACCGCAGGATCGCCATTTCCCGGCGCCGTTCTGCAAGGCTGGAAAGAATGGCCGCGACCATGCCGATGACGGCGGTCAGCACGACCATCGCGGACACACCTGCGAGCGCGGTCTCGGCAACGCCGATGAGCGACCAGAGCTCCTGCAGCGCGACGCCCGGCAGCACGGCGAGCAGCGGTTCTTCCGGGTAATCGTTGATGAAGCGCTGCAGCTTGAAGGTCTTCAGTTTCGAGGTCACGCCGACCAGAGCCGCGGTGATCGATTTCGGAGTCAGATCGATCTGCCGGACCGCGTCGGCCCCGGTCGACTGACCCGGGATGCGGGCGCCGCTCTGCCAGTCGACATGGATCGCCTCGATCGCGGCGAGGCTGACATGTACTGTCCGGTCGACCGGCGTGCCGGTCTTCTCGAGAATACCCGAGACCCGGAACGGCATGTCCTCGTGCCGGCTGAAGCCGATCGCGCCAAGCCCGTGCGCGACGACGATCGGATCGCCGACCTTGTAGCCGAGCGCCTCTGCCACGTCCGCGCCGAGGGTTGCGTCAAACAGGTCCGAGAAGGGTTCGCCAGCCCGCATCGTGAGCTTCCTGCCGCCGCGGAAGCGGTAATGCTCGAAATAGGCCTCCGTGGTGCCGAGTACGCGAAAGCCGCGATGGCTGTCGCCGAGGGAGAGCGGTACGGTCCAGGCGACCTCCGGCTGCCGCGCGATGTCCCGGTAGCTCTCCCAGGTCATGTTGTTGGTGGCGTTGCCGATCCGAAACACGGAATAGAGCATGAGCTGCACACCGCCGCTGCGCGCACCGACGATCAGGTCGGTGCCGGATATGGTATTGCCGAAACTGGCGCGGGCCCCGGTCCGAACCCGTTCCACGCCGAGAAACAGCGCGATGCTGACCGCGAGAGCGAGCACGGTAAGCAATGCGGTCGCCCACCTGTTGGCCATGGAGCGTCCAGTGAGTCTCAGCAGAATCACGCCGCTGCCTCCGTTCTGAGAACGTCGGTCGTGCGGACGACGCGGTCGAAGCGCGGTGCAAGGCGTTCGTCGTGGCTCACCATCAGCAGGCTCGCGCCGAGCCTGTCGAGTTGCGCGAAGAGCAAGTCCAGGAAACGCTCCTGGCTGGCGCCGTCCAGCGCCGAGGTCGGTTCGTCCGCGACGATGAGCTCCGGACCGCCGATCAAAGCGCGGGCGGCGGCGACACGCTGCTGCTGGCCGGTGCTGAGACCGGAGGCCGGGCGGAGCCGCATCTTGCCTTCCGGGAGGTCGAGACGGGTCAGCAACTCGTCGGCGGCGTCCGCATCCCCGCCTGCGCGGCGGGCGCGTCCGGGAGCGAAGGCAAGGCCGAGGCGCACATTCTCCAGTGCCGAGGCATAGGGAAGCAGATTGAACATCTGGAAGATCACGCCGATATGCTCCGCCCGGAAACGGTCGCGCCGCGCCGATGAGAGGGCCGCGAGATCCGTGCCGAGGATCTCGATCTTCCCCTCGGCCGGCGTCGAGATCCCGCAAATCAGGCCCAGCAGGGTCGACTTGCCGTCGCCGGACGGGCCGAGCAGCAGAACCCGCTCCCCCCGTGCAACCTGGAACGCGTCGACGGCGACCCGAAAGCCGGTCCCTTTCCATTCGAATTGCACACCCGAGAGGGCAATCGCAGGCGAGCTGTCGTCTGGTCGGAGTTGGGGGGCTGCCACGGTTCGTTCCGGGATAGAGAAGTTCAGTTCTTAAGGGGGAGCATAGGCGTATCGCGCTCCACCTCATACTTGAACTGACCTTGCGCGCCGAGGACCGTCACGTCGAGCTCCTCGCTATGCGGAAAGACGGCGAAGAAGGGGAACTCGATTCCGGTGAGCCTGGAGGCGTCGTCGCAGGAAATCTCGTAGGCCACGTGGAATTCGGAATGCTGCTCCTCCTGCGCGGCGGGCTGCTTGCCGTGATCCTCGTGACCGTCTTCGACCTGTGCCTGCGCGAAAGTGCAGGTGGCCCCTTGGAAATGGAACAGCGCGGCGCCGTCCTTCAGCTTCTTCTCTGCGTCGGTCATTGCGGCCTTGTCGGCGTCGGATTTCGCTTCATGCTCGAAGCCAACGATATCCGCACCGGGGATTTCGAGCTCCATCAGCACGCTGTTGCCTTCGATAGCGATATTGAGCTGTCCATGACCATGTTCATGGGCGCTGGAGGAACGGGTTTCGCTCGCGGCGGCGGGTGAGGCGGCCAGGGCGGCAAGCAGAACGGCGGCTGATGCGGAACGGATCATCTTCGGAGCTCCGGGAGCGGTGAGTTGAATTTGAGATGTTATAACATAACAAATTAACTTCACCAGATACTATCGATGCTCCAGGTTCAATTTTGCGGCTGGATATTGATCTGCGCGCCGTCCCTGGGGGTGCAGTTCCCGGAAAGCCATTGCTGGACCATGCTTTCCTTGCAGGCCGCCCATGGCCGGTCGACGCCGCCGCCGAACTCCTCCTGATAGATCGTCGCCATTGCGATCACGGCCAGTAGCGCGGCCAGTATCCACATGCCTCGGCTCATATCAGCCCCCTTTCTCCCGTCCAAAAGTGGGGTCGCTTCTCCATTGATAAAAGGGGGATGTGCCCCGCTTTCAGTCATTCGGCCCATTCGACGATGTGTTCTATAAGTTGCTCGTCCGGCACCAGATCCTCCGAGACGGCGCGTCCCCGGACCGAAATCCCGGCTTCGTGCACCATCTCGGGATCGCCGCAGACGAGAGGATGCCAGAACGGCAGGTCCTTGCCTTCCTTGACCAGCCGGTAGGCGCAGGTCGAGGGCATCCAGACGAGATCCTCGAGAAGTTTCGGCGTCAGGATCACGCAATCCGGCACCTTGGCCTTTCGGTTCGGGTAATCCTTGCAGCGGCAGGAATGGCAGTCGAGCAGCCTGCAGGCGACGTCCGTGTAATGCAGCTCGTCGGTCACATCGTCGATCAGCTTCACCAGACAGCATTTTCCACAGCCGTCGCAGAGTGCTTCCCACTGCTCGCCGCTCATTTCCTCGAGCGGCGTGGATTTCCAGTAGGGGCGGTCCCGAATTTCGCTCTCGACCGTCATCTCACTCCTTCCCGGCGATCCGCGCCAGAACGGGCAGCAATTGTTCGCGGAAGGCGTCGGGGTTTTCCGACATCGGGAAGTGACCCATCTCCTTCATGATGATCGCTTCCGCGCCGGGAATGCGCTTGGCGGTCTCGATCGTGTCCTCCGGCGTGCAGGAATAGTCGTATTCGCCCGTCATCAGGAAGACCGGGCAGACCCTGGTGTCTATGGTTGCGCTCTGGCGCGCATAGTCGCTGTCGGTGCGGTAGAAATGCATGTCGCCCTTAAAGACCTCGGGGCCGCCTTGATAGTAGTGCCAGAGCGTTTCCCAGCGGAACTCGTCCGGGCTTTGCGGCGCGACGAGGCCGGAGACGAGGGCGGCGCAGAAATCTCCGCGCAGGAACTCCGGGCTTTCCAGCCAGCTGTTGTCATACCAGGGCGAGGGATGGTCCGAGCCTTCTAGGCCGATAACGGCCCGGAGCGCGGCGCCCTTCTCAAGCGCAAGACGAACGACGACCCGGCCACCCATTGAGCAGCCCATCACCACAGGGCGATCGAGGTCGAGCGCTTCGGTAAAGGCCTCGACGGCGGCGACATAGAAGCTACTGGTCAGTTTGTATTCCTCGTCCTGCCAGCCTTCCGGCGGGTTCGACTTGCCATGCCACGGCAGGTCGAAGGCGATGACCCGGAACCGGTCGGTGACAGCGCCATCACACATCAGATGCCGGTACTGGCTCGAATGCGCCCCCGCGGTGTGCAGGCAGAGCAGGGGGATACCGCTGCCGGCTTCCTCGAAATAGATCCGGTAGGGTCGGCCCTCGATCTCGAGATGCACGTAACGGCCGGCAATCGGCTCGATCCTGGCGCTCATTTCCCCGCCTCCTGACGCAGGGTCCGGGGAAGCGCGAGCAGTTCCTTCACGTAGCGCAGATTGTGCAGCAGCGGCGCGGTGTTGCCTTCAAGCCGGGCATGTCCGTAGCGGGTCATCGCGAAGAGGTCCTGATAGCCCGGCGGCGGTGCGTCGGACCAGAATGTCTCCCAGACCTCCCGCGGCGCACGAATGGCGAAGTCCCAGCTCCGCATCTTGAAGGGGCCCACCTCGACGGCGCTGACGGCGCCGTTCTCGACCGTGACGTGATAGGGCGTGTCGCCGACCTCGAGCAAGAAAGCCGACCGCATGTAGCGGCCGATATGGCGAAGGTGCGGGCGGCTGGCGACGGCATCTGTCAGGCAGTCGAACATGGAACTGGGTCTCTCCGGGGTCAGTAGACGGCGCGGCCGCCGGACAGGTCGAAACAGGCGCCTGTATTGAAGGTGCAGTCCTCCGAGAGCAGCCAGCACACCATGGTGGCGACTTCCTCCGCGGTGCCGAGGCGTCCCATCGGACATTTCGAAATCATGATCTCGACATGCTTCGGGTCCGCGTTCGCAACCATCTCGGTTTCAATCGGTCCGGGCGCGATGGAATTGATGAGGACGCCGGTATTCACAAGCTCTTTGCTCATCGCCTTGGTGAAAGCGATTACGCCGGCTTTCGCCGCGCTGTAGGCCGGGGCGTTCGGCGTGCCTTCCTTGCCGGCGATCGAGGCGATGTTGACGATCCGCCCGAAGCCGCGCTCGACCATGCCAGGTGCGATGGTTTTCGAGCATAGAAAGACGCCCGTCAGGTCGATATCGATGACCCGTTTCCAATCCGGCAACGCGTAGGAGGTGGTCGGAACCGTCGGTCCGATGATGCCGGCGCTGTTGACCAGCAGGTCGATCGGTCCGATGGCGCCGACCGAATTGGCGTGACCGACGGCCACGCTCGCTTCCGAACTGACATCGACCGTCGCCGCCGACAGACCCGAAGGATTTCCGAGTTCCGAGACACGGGCCGCGAGCGCGTCCGCATCCACGTCCCAAAGGGCGACCTTGCCCCCGCGCTCCAGAATGCGTTTGGCAACGGCAAGGCCGATGCCCTTCGCGCCGCCCGTCACGATCGCGGAGCGACCGGTGAAATCCCCGTCCTTCAATGCGCTTCTCCCCAAGCCTTGTTTATTTGCCATCCGGACTCGTTGGCCGGTCCGGTGTTACTTCGACGCGAGCGTGAATTCTCCTTCGCGGATCCGGTCGGGCCATTCGGCCACCATGTCCGCGACGGCCTGCTCGCCGTAATTCTCGATCATATCGGTCAGGGCCGCAAAGATTGCGGATGAGGCGACCATCTCCGGAGCGCAGCCCTGGTCCACGGCCTCGTCCCAGGCCTCGAGGATGAGTTTCAGCGCAACGCGTTTCTGTTCGTCGTCCGGCAGAACTCCCGCATCCGAGTCCGACATATCATTCTCCGACTTTTCATTGTTCCGGCCTGAAGGCCTGTTTCGATGCGGCTTCGCTTGAGGCCGGCACCGAGCGAACGCTAGACTGATTCCAAAGTCAGTGGGAGGAAAAACATGACGGAAAAACACGAGTTCCTGCATCACGTCGGGGATGAGCATCCGTTCGTCGCGCGTGGGCTCCGGAGCTATTTCGAATATCGCGATCTCGGGATCGAGGACGCCTCCAAAGGCGATGTGGTCTCTCATGTCATCAAGGCGCGGGACGGACACAACGCCACCGGTGCCTGGCACGTGCATGACTGTACGTTCCAGATGTTCTACGTCCTGAAGGGCTGGGCGAAGTTCGAATATGAAGGGCAGGGCGTGCACATGATCAAGGAGGGCGATTGTGTTTTGCAGCCACCGATGATCAAACATCGCGAAATAGAACATTCCGAGGATCTCGAGCTGATCGAGGTCGTTGCGCCGGCGAATTTCAAGACCTACGAAGTCGAGGCGCCGGAGAGCTGAACGGGCGACGCGGCCCGCCGGACAAGGAGGGCCGGACCATTTCCCCGAACCTGAGTTGGCAGGAAGGATCTCTCCCGTTTTCGGAGCGGTTCGGCGACGTCTATTTCTCCGCCGAGGACGGCCTCGCCGAGACCTGTCATGTCTTTCTGGATGGAAACGGACTTCCGGACGCCTGGGTCGGGCGGGATTCCTTCACCATTGGCGAGACCGGCTTCGGGACCGGTCTCAATTTCTGCGCGGTCGCCGATCTCTGGCGCCGGACGCGCTCGCCCGGCGCGCTATTGCATTATGTGAGCATAGAGGGCTTTCCGCTCGCCGCCGGGGAGTGCCGCCGCGCGCTCGAACGGTGGCTCGAAATCGCCGAGGTCGCCGGCGCGCTGGCCGAACGCTATCCTGATCCGGTGCCGGGGCTGCACCGCGTTCACTTCGAGGAGTGGGGAATCGTCCTGACACTCGCCGTTGGCGAGGCAGGAGCCTTGCTCCCGAAACTGAAGGCCCGCATCGATGCCTGGTTCCTCGACGGCTTCGCCCCTTCGCGCAATCCGGAGATGTGGCGCGAGGAGGTGCTGACGGGGATCGGGCGCTTGACTGCCAAGGGCGGCACGCTTGCCACCTTCACGTCGGCGGGGGCGGTGCGCCGGGGGCTGGCCGCCGCCGGATTCGAGGTCACCAAAATCCCGGGCTTCGGGCGCAAGCGCGAGATGTCCGTGGCTCGGAAACAAGACAATGCGCCTGCCGGGCAAACCGACTTTGCACGGCTGGTTTCGCCGGTGGTGGAGCGCGGCCGGAACATGCGTATCGCCATCGTCGGCGGCGGCATTGCCGGCGCGTCGCTGGTCCGCGCGTTTCGGCGGCGAGGGGTTACGCCCGATCTCTACGATGCCGGCGGCGTCGGATCGGGGGCCTCGGGGAATCCCTTGGCGCTCGTCATGCCGCGCATGGATGCGGGCGACAGCCCGGCCGCCAGGTTCCATGCTGCGGCCTACCGTTATGCGGTCGAGCAATATGGCAGAAGCGATGCCTGGGACCCGGTCGGCGTTCTGGTCATGCTCGAGCAGGAGGCATCGTTCGTCCGGGCGGAGAAGGCGCGCGGACATGACTGGCATCCGGCCGCCCGCGCCGAACTTCTGGATGCCGCGGGAGCGAGCGATGTCGCCGGAGTGGAACTGGACTGCCCGGGACTTTTCCATGCCGATGCGGGACTCCTCGGGACGGAAAAGTTGCTCCGCGATTGGATGGAGGGGACTCCGTGTGTCGCCCGCCGTGTCGACAGTCTGGCGCGGACCGGAAGCGGTTTGAGGCTGCTTGACGATCGTGGTGACATTCTTGGTGAGGCCGATACGGTGATTCTTGCGGCCGGCATTGAGAACGGAAGCTTTTCCGCTGGCGATTGGCTTCCGCTCGCGCCCGTGCGCGGCCAGCTCTCAATGGTCCCGGCGCCCGGGCAGGACGACCAACTCAGATGCGCACTTTCCTGGGGCGGTTATCTGTCGCCTGTGCGGGACGGCATCCGTCTCCTGGGGGCGACGCACGATCCAGTGAACCGGATCGGCCCGGGATGGGAAGATGCGGTGACCGATGAGGATCACCGGCGCAACCATTCCAACCTTCCGCCCTGTCTGTCGGCTTTTGTCTCCAGTCCGGATGCGACCTGGGCTGGCCGTGCGCGGCTGCGGGCCGTGACGCCGGACCGGGTGCCGTTGTTCGGCGCGGTGCCGGACGGAATGGATCTGCGGTCGGCTTTCGCGAAACCGGTTCCGCGCGGAGGACCTCTCCTTCCGGCATCGAACATTCTCGTGCTCGGTGGGCTCGGCTCGCGCGGGTTCGTCACTGCGCCATTGGCGGCTGAACTGCTGGCGGCAAGGCTGTTCGGGGAGGTCTGGCCGCTTGAGATGGCGGCGGGGCTGGCCGGCGACCCGGCCCGTTTTGCCGTTCGGGCCTTTCGCCAAGGGCGCCTGGATGCTTTTTTTAGTTAGAGAGTGCGCAATCGGGCGCGCTAGTACCGGTTGGAAAACCTTTCGTTAAGCTTATCCGGAGATAGTCGAAAAAGGCAGACAGCATCGCGATCTCTATCGATCCAACGTTTTGGTCTGCAGGAACGGAAAGCTCGCGATCGTGCCAGGTCACACCAAGCAAAAGAACCGGCTCTCGTCATTTTTCAGCGAGCGGGTGACGCGCGCGCCGGCCGCGATATCGGCGCTTGCTTTCGTTGTCGTTTTGGCAGCCGCGTTATATGCGCAACTTATGATCGAGGCGCGTGACAATGAGGAGCGGGCCGCGCAGCATGCGTTCGCCCGTGCCCACATCGCGCAGAACCTTCAGAACTACCTCGACACGCGGTTTCGTTCGATCGCCGGACTGGTTGCGCAATTGGCGATGTCAGACGCGACGGTCGAAGAGGCACAATTCGTGAAACTGGCGAGGGCGTTCCACGAGAATTTCAGTGGCGTCCAGGCGGTGAATTGGGTCGATCGCGAAGGGGTCGCGCGCTGGATTGTTCCTCTGGAAGGGAACGAGGCGGTCAAGGACCGGAACCTGAGTGCATTGGATGGACCGGGGAGCGTAATAGCGGCGGTTCGCAAGGACGGACGGCCGCATGCGACGGGTCCGGTCACGCTTTTGCAAGGCGGGCGCGGATTCGCGGGCTATTTCCCCGTTGCGCGCGGGGGCGAGACGTTGGGGCTGGTCAATGTCGTTCTTCGGTTCAACGACCTCGTCGACAGCATCGCGGCGCTCGATCCTCGTGGCCGGATTTCGGTCGGTCTCTATCATGGAGACGCGTTCGTGGCCGAACAGTCGAATACCCCGGATAAGCCGGTCGTCTCTAGCCTGTCTCACGAACTGACGGTTCTCGACCAGGTTTATCGCCTGGAGGTGAGGGCGCATGGCTCGAGTTCGGGGCTCGTAAGCCCGATGATCCCCGTGCTTTTCGTCAATACCCTGTTCGCCGGTGCGCTCTTCCTGGCGCTTCGTCAGATCGGCTTGCTGGCCCGTAGCGAGGCCCGCTTCCGGGACCATGCTGAGATTGTCTTCGATTATTTGTGGGAAACCGATGCAGATCAGAGGTTTACATATGTATCGGGGGCGTTCGAAAAAATTGTCGGCCGTCCGGCGTCGGATTTCCTCGGCCGTCGTTTGTCCGAATGCGATGTGACCGGCATGTCGGAAGCGGCTTTGCGCGAACACAGTGCGACGATGGGGCAACAGATCCCGTTCGCGAATTTCGTTTTCTTCGTCGATCGGCCAGACGGCACGAAAAGCTGGATTTCCTCTTCCGGAAAGCCGCTCTATAGCTCAAGCGGACGTTTCGTCGGCTATCGCGGCGCGGACCGGTCCATCGACGAACAGGTGGCGACCGAACGCCGACTGCGGAAGGCGTGGGAGCACGCCGAGGCGGCCAACAGGGCGAAGAGTAATTTTCTCGCCGGAATGAGCCACGAGCTGAGGACGCCGCTCAATTCGATCATCGGCTTTTCGGAGATTATCCGCGATCAGATGCTGGGGCCGGTCGGAAAACCGCAATATGTAGAATATGCCAACGATGTTGTGACCTCGGGCAGGCATCTCCTCTCGCTCGTGGACGACGTGCTGGATCTCTCCAAAATCGAATCTTCCACGTTTGAGCTCTCCGAAGATGAGGTCGAACTCGCGACCGCTTTTGATTTCGTCTGCCGCGGATTTCGACGCCTCGCAGAATCACGGGGGATCTCGCTCGAGGTCGAGGTCGGCGAGAATGCCGCTTATTTGCGCGCGGACACCAGGCTGATCCGGCAGATGGTCATGAATCTCGTCTCCAATGCGATCAAGTTCACGGACCGTGGCGGGAAGGTTCTGATCCTGTCGGAGCGGGATGATGCGGAATGCATCCATATCAAGGTCCGGGATACCGGGATCGGTATTCCGGAAGAGCACCTGGCTCGTGTTCTGGAACCGTTCGTTCAGGTGCGGGAAACAGCCCTGCTCAGCCACGAGGGCTCGGGCCTCGGCTTGTCACTCGTGAAACGTTTCGTCGAGCTGCACGGCGGTGCGGTCGATCTTCAGAGCGTTCTCGGCGAGGGAACGACGGTCGATCTTGCCTTTCCGGAAAATCGAAGCATCGGTCGTTAGGACGGGGAAATGGTGCCGGTTGAGGGACTTGAACCCCCGACCCTCTGATTACAAATCAGATGCTCTACCAACTGAGCTAAACCGGCATCCTCAGATTTCTGCGGGATACAGCCTGCGGCGCCGGCAGTCAACAGAGACGGTTGGCAGAACGCCTGCAAGCGGCGCAAGCTGGCCACCGCATGTCTTTCACCGGCCTGCTTCACATGTTCGAAACAATCAATTTCGGCGGATCGAAGCGCGGTAAGGAGCCTGCCGTCACGACATTTCTCGCAGCCCGCATGAGGTGCGATATCGGCGCATGATCTTCGCATAGCAGCTTCAGCGCCGTCAGGGCTTTTTCCAGTTTCGAGATCTGACTGTCCGTATAGACCGGAGCTTCGCGGCGTGGCGCTGCGGCTTCCTCGTAACGGGTTACGATATCCGATATCAGAGCCGAAAGATCTTCCGCCGCCCGGTCGATTTCCACAGCATCGGTTCCAATCTTGCGAAGCTGTACCAAGCGCACGTTGAGTTCGAGTAGTGAGTATACTTGCTGGTGGCGAACGTAAAGCTCGCGGCCTCGCGGGTCCCGATTGTTCAATTCTAAACTTTCGAGCATCGATCACTCCGAGCCGATTTACGACTGCATGTCCTATCCAAAACGGAGCCTCTCCCTACCCGGATGAGGCCGCCGATTGAATTTTAAGGGGGAAATCGTGAATCGCTCGTGAATCGAATTGAGATAAATTTCCCCTATTTAGCATATTTTTTTTATCAGATTGAGGCGCGTTTCCGATATGTTCTGCTTTTGTTTCCGTAATGCATACTTTTTTGTGCCGAAAAGAGCGTAAACTCTGAAAGGAGTTTGATCGGACGGTGCAACTTTCGGGGAAATGCGAAGCGGCTGATCGAACGTGCTTCCGGATTCTGCTTTCAGTTCGGAAAGCGCCTGAAAGCTCGCGGAGCGACAACGGATTTGCCTGTGTGTCGTCGTGGAGATCCCGCCGTTTTTTACTCCGCTCCGATTTATGTTTATTAATTCTTAAGCACAATGAGGGATTATGGACTCCGAGACGAAATCTGAACGAGCTGGTTCGTATGAGCGTCGAATTGCAGGAAAAGAAGTCATCCGCCAAAGGCAAGGTGGACGAAGAAGCGCTTGATTCGCTTCACACCATGCCTCTGTCGATCATTCCTTTGCAGACTCCAGGGCTCAAGAAAGCGTTCATGATCAAGAATGCGCGCCTGGAAAGCGCAATCGAACTGTTTCGTGACGGTACGTCTGGCAGCGGTCAGGTCGAGGCGAAGGAACTGCATGGCTATTTTCAGGATGTCGGCGGCGCGCTCTCGCACGATCTGATCATTCTTGAAAAACTTTCGACCCTCGAATCTTTCGACGTCTACTCCCTGCGCCTTGAGCTCAGAAACCTGGAGATCGGTTTCGAGGATTATTCGGCATTGCAGCTTTCCGACGCCAAGCGTGCGGAACTTACAGAATATATGCGCGCCTTCACGCGGCCTCTCATCCAGCGTGTCTATGGCGGCGACAAGTCGGAAGAGATCAGCGATGTCGGGCAGATCATCAAGATGGTCGCATCGCCGAACCGGAACGAAGCGGTGGCGCAGCTGAAGCGGCTTGCCGAAGAGCTCAACACCGAGCTGACCGAGGTCCCGAAGTTCCTTGAGCGCTATGGCGACATCTTCCTGTCGCTGTCTTATTTCCGCAGCTGCCTCGACAAGATCATGTCGCAGCTTCCGTCTTTCATCAGCTGGATGGAAGAGCTGCACAGCAACTATCAGATCCAGAACGACCGAGCGCAGTTGAAGGTGTTGATGGATATCGAGTCGGATCTCAACGAGATTTCGACGTCTCTCGTCGGCCGGTTTGAATATTTCAATCACCGCTCGCATGCATTTTGGGAAAATATCAGCGCCGATTCGTTCCAATCCTTCCAGGAGCTGGTTACCGCGCACCATGTGAGCATCGGTGCTGTTCTTTGCGGTCTGGCGGTGAAGCTGAATCTGTACGAGGCACGTTTTCCGAACCATGGCGGTGGACCGGTGAAGCGTCTGGAATTCATCAATTCCGAGATCAAGCCCGGCCTCAAGCGGATCAAGGATATCGAGCAGAAGGTCGGTGCGGTAAGCTAGTATCGTTCCGGAGCTGCCGAGGCCGCCGGAGCGCATCTGATTTCCTGGTTACGTGCCTTTCGCTCGGCAAAATGCTTCGCGCCGAGGAGCGTCCGACGTTATGTGCTCATCAAAGGCCGCTCAGCAAAAAGCTGCCCGCGACATGACCGAACTGAGCTCTGAATCGCAGGCTGACTTGTTGCAGATGGCCGAAAGGCTTGCCCGGTTCGGTTGCTGGCGCCTGGATCTCGTTTCCGGCTCGATCTTCTGGTCGGATGAGGCTTTCCGTATCCACGGGCTCGACCCGTCAGCAGGCCCGCCTAGTCTCGAGACGGCATTAAATGCCTATGTTCCCGAGGATCGCCCGAAGGTCGAGAGCGAGGTCCGCCGCTGTATCGAAAACGCGCAGCCGTTCGAGTTCTCTTTGCGAATTCGCCGTCCCGACGGCAAGGTCCGCAACGTCGTCTCGCGCGGGACACCCGAGTTGGGCCCGGACGGAAAGGTCGTCGCGGTCATCGGGGTTTTCCTGGATATTTCCCAGCGCCGCGACGTCGAGCGGGCAGGGCGTGTCAACGAGCTGTTGCGTCAGACCATCGACGTGCTTGACGAAGCGGTCAGCATCTATGACCCGGATGACAGGTATGTGTATGCAAACCCGAAATATTTCGAACTTTTTCCCTACCTGAAAGATATCGATAACCTTGAGGGCATGACCTTCGAAGAGGTGCTCCGCATCAGCCTCAAGAACCGGGTCATCGACAGCCCGCTGGCGTTGAACGATCCGGAGGCCTACGTGGCTCAACGCATCGCGGCCAGACGGGCCGGCGTTTCGGATCTGGGCGAGCGCCGGCACAAGAGTGGGCGCTGGTATTCCGCGCACGAATTCCGCACCGAAACGGGCGCTCTGATCACCATGCGGCGGGACGTCACCGAGGCCCGTGCCGCCAGCGAGGAGCTGGAAAAGGTCAAGGAACGCTATGAACTGGCGGTTTTTGCCGGCGGAATCGGCGTTTGGGAATATGACCTCGCCGGAGACGGCTTTTTCTGGTCGGACTTTGCCTCCGACATTCTGACCGGAGGGCTGGACGAGCCGCCGAGTGCGCTGGATGGCCTGAACGGGATCGTGCAGGCCGAGGATCTTGCCCATTTCAAAGGGCAGTTCCGGGCCTGCATCGGGCATCGTGCGATGATGGACATCGAGGTGCGCGTCTGCTCGAGGGACGGCCGCGTGAACTGGGTTCATTGGCGCGCCCGGGCGATCAGGGGACCGAGTGGATCCGTGGAGCGGATCGTCGGCTCCATTGTCGATACGACGCGGCGCAAGATCGACCAGGAGCGGGTTGCGCGGAGCGAAGCCCGCTTGCGCGACATCGCTCGCACTGTCCCGGGCGTGCTCTGCCAGTGGTCGCTTGGCAAGGACAGGCAGCCATTCTTCACATATGTCAGTCCGAAGGCCGAGGAAATCTTCGGTTTCGAGGATTCGAGCCCCATGGGTGTGACCGCCGGTCTGGTGCCGGTCGAGGAAGATCTGGCGACCGTCAGAGAAGTGCTGGAGCGGGACCTGCGGACCGGTGACCAGGTTCGCTTCGAAGCGCGCTACGAACTGCCGCTCAGAGGGATTCGATGGATACGCAGCATGTCGCAAGTCGTTTCGGTTTCCGAGGACAGGACCGATCTGACGGGTGTGCTGGTCGATGTTACCGAGATCAAGGAAGCGCAGGAGCGCATCCAGCAGAGCGAGCGGCGGCTCAATGATGCCATCGAAGCGATCGACGAGGCTTTTGCATATTACGACGCGGCCGACAGGCTCGTGATCTTCAACGACACCTATCGCAACCTGCGCCCGGAAATTGCCGAGCACGTGATGCCTGGACTGTTGTTCGAGGACTATCTGCGTCTCCTGCAGGAGCACGGTCTTCTGCCGAATGATGTCGACGATCCGGAGAGCTGGATCAGGAGACGGATGGAATGGCATCGCCATCCCGAAGAAGACCCGATCCTCGTCGGCGTTCCCGACGGCCGTGTCTTCCTGATTGCCGAACGCACGTCCAAAGACGGTGGAACGGTTTCGACGGTAACCGATGTGACCGATCTGAAGCGCCGGGAGACAGCGCTCGAGATCGCGCACGCGCAGCTATCCGAGCAGCATGACGCTCTCGAGAAGCTGGCGGCCGACCTCGATGCCGCCCGTGTCGCGGCGGAAGCCGCCAACGAGGCCAAGTCCCAGTTCCTGGCGATGATGAGCCATGAGATCCGCACGCCGATGACCGGACTCCTCGGCATGGTCGAGATGCTGCGGGCGGAAAAGCTAAATGAATCTCAGCGAGGATATCTCGACGTCCTCGGGCAGTGTGCCAAAACGCTGCAGAATTTGCTGAACGACATTCTGGATCTGTCGAAAATCGAAGCCGGTCAGCTCAAGCTCGAGTCGATTGAGTTCGACCTCGCGAAGACGGCGCGCGAAACAGTCGATCTTTTTCAAATCGCAGCGGCCGATAAAGGCCTCGAGCTTCTCTTGTCGGTCGAACCGCATACCGTCGGAGAATTGCGCGGCGATCCTTTGCGCTTCAAGCAGATACTGGCCAACCTTATCAGCAACGCGGTCAAGTTCACGGCGGAAGGCAAGATAGAACTGCGTCTCGGCTCATCCCTCGAGGACGGTGCTCTGATCGTGCGGGGGAGCGTCTCGGATACCGGGATGGGAATCCCGGAAGAGGCCATGTCGCGGCTGTTCAATCAGTTTGACCAGGTCGATACTTCGACAACCCGCAAGTTCGGAGGCTCGGGACTTGGGTTGGCAATCTGCCGCAGGCTCGCCGATGCCATGGACGGCAGCATCAGCGTCGACTCAGAGGTGGGGAAGGGCAGCAGGTTCAGTTTCGAGTTGAAGTTCGAACCGGCCGGAAGCTGCCAGGAAGCCGCCGCAAATTCCGAGGCGGACGATCGCGACGAAAGTCCGGTAACGGAGGCCGATCCGAAAAACACGCCAAGCATGCATATTCTTCTGGCGGAGGACAATTCGCTCAACGCGGATCTGATTGCGATGATGCTCGGCAAATGGGGACATAGGACGGAGATCGCGTGCGATGGCCGGGCGGCCGTACGCAAGGCGGAAGAGACGCCGTTCGACCTTATCCTGATGGATATGCAGATGCCGGAGCTGGACGGACCGGACGCGACGCGGGAGATCCGAGCCGGAACCGGGCCGAACCGGAATGCTGCGATCATTGGACTTTCCGCCGATGCGATGCCCGAACACCGGATGAAATACATGGAAGCAGGGTTGACGGAGTTCGAAACCAAGCCGGTGGACTGGCCGCGGTTGCGGCTTCTGATTGCCGGCCTTTACGAACACGGTCTGATGCCGAACGCCGGCGGAAAATGAGCCGGTGATTTCTCTTATTCGTCCGGAACGGCGCGGTTGCGGCGCATTTCCCTGACCGAATAGATCGCGCCGACGAAAATCACGATCGAACCGACGATTGTCCAGAGACTGGGCATTTCCTGGAAGAACATCACACCGATCAGGCCGGCGAAGACGAGGCGGGTATATTCCATCGGCTGCACGGCGGAGGCCTCGCCATGCTTGTAGGCCTTGATGTTGGAATATTGCGCCAGCGACATCAGGACGCCGGTCAGCACCATCATCGCCATTTCCTCGTAGGTCGGCGTTTCCCAGAACAAAATGGCCGGAATGGCGAAGGCGATCGTCAGTCCGAAGGATTGATAGGTCATGATCGTCATCGGCGATTCCGTTTTCGTCAGGATCCGCGTCAGGATCATGACGGCGGCGACAAAGACCGCGGACGCCATCGCAAGACCGGCATAGAAATCGATACCGTCGAAGCTCGGCTGCAGGACGACCAGCACCCCGGCAAATCCGAACAGGGTCGCCCCCCAGCGTTTGAGGTCGACCACTTCCTTCAGGATGAGAACCGCGAGCAAGGTGATGAACAGGGTGCGGGCGAAGGAGATCGCCGTGACTTGTGCCAGCGGCATGTAGATCACGGCTGTGAAGCCCGCGGCCATGGCGAGCAGGGAAAACCCGATCCTCAGGCCATGCAGATGCAGGCGTTCGGTCTTGAAACCGGCCGGAAAGGAACGGAAAAGCTGCGGTCCGAGGATGAGGATGACACAGATCTGGCGGATGAAGAGGATCTCCCAGACCGGGATCCTCTGGCCGACATCCTTGATCGCGGCAGTCATGACCGCGAAGAACAGGGATGCCAGAACCAGCCAGATGCAGCCCTTTACATTTTCCGGAGCTTTGTGCCAGATCTGAATTGGAAGCGACCTTTCCAACCGGTCGGCGACCAGGCTTCTTCTTGAGTCCACACTATCTGGCATAAGGCCCGCTTACATATAAGGTGACGACGGTATTGCGGCGATCTTTTTGGTTGTTGTCAATCGGTTTGTCTTTGAGTTTGAACGAGAAACAGGGTGTCCGGACACAGATTGGATCTCCCTGTAAAATGGCCGGAACCGGGGCCTGAGATCTGTCCGGAGTTTCGTTAAGCATCTATCCTTCGATTGAAAATCCTCGTCATGAAATCTGACTTTTCCGGTGAAGGGCGAATGAAAGAGCCTCTTTCCCCAGTTGCGCTCGATCCGATACTTCAATCAGGGGAGCTGCGTACGACTCCTTGCGGCGACGGGCGTATGGTCTGGCGCCAATGGGGTTCCGGGCCTGTGGTCGTTCTGCTGCACGGTGGGTTCGGATCCTGGAATCATTGGTGTCGTAATATCGTAACGCTCTCCCGTGAATTTACCGTGATTGCGCCGGATCTGCCGGGGCTTGGTGACAGTGACCGGCCGGGGGAACCGGCGACAGCGGAGCTTCTCGCCGAGATACTCGGAGGTGGACTGAAGCAAATCCTCGGTCCGGACCAGCCGTTTCAACTCGGCTGTTTCTCGTTCGGCGCCGTTCCGGGAAGCCTCGTCGCCGTCGAATTCGGGGATCGGGTGCTCAGTTTCACGCTGGTCGGCGCGGCCGGCTTCGGCCCGCGGGAACGTCCGACGGAAGGTCTGGTGAAGATCACTTCGGATATGGACCAGCCTGCGCGCCGGGCGGCGGCCCGCAACAATCTGGAAGTGTTGATGTTCGCCGATCCGTCGAAAGTCGATGAATTGGCGATCGATATCCAGTTGTCGAATACGGAAAGGGCACGCTTTCGTTCGCGGCCTTTTTCTCTGTCCGACACGGTTCTGCGCTCGTTGCCGCGCATCCGGGGACGGCGGAACGCGATCTGGGGCGCGCAGGATGTCACAGCGGCGGGCATGCTGGAGCGACGGAACGCGGACATTCGCGCCGCGGATCCGCAAGCGGAGATCGTGGTGCTGGACGGCGTCGGTCACTGGGTTCAGTACGAGGCCGCGGCAGCCTTCAACTCTTGCTATCTAGAAATGCTGCGACGGTCACTCTGACGGCCGGGAACTCTCAAAAAGCCGCGTGAACGGCGATCAACAAGGTAGGGGAAACTCATGAAGCTCGTGATCCTGCCGGGCGACGGCATCGGCCCGGAAATCGTCGAGGCGACAAAGACGGTCCTGCGCGCCGCATCGGAGCGGTTCGGGCTTGATCTCGATTTCGAGGAGCACGAGATCGGCGAGGCCGCGCTCAGGCGGCACGGGATAACCTTGCCAGATGAAGTGTTCCAGCGCGCGCTCGAGGCGGACGGGGTCGTTCTCGGACCTGTCTCCACCGCGACCTATCCGCCGGCGGCGCAGGGCGGCCTCAATCCGTCCGCCGAATTCCGCCGCCGGATGGACCTGTTTGCCAACATCCGGCCGAGCCGTTCCGTCGGCAACGAAGCGGCCCTGGTGAAGGACATGGATCTCGTGATCGTCCGCGAGAATACCGAGGGCTTCTACGCCGACCGCACGATGTTCGCCGGCAGCGGCGAGTTCATGCCCGACAAGGACATGGCCATGGCGGTCCGCAAGATCACCCGGGCGGGAGCGACGCGGATCGGGCGGGCGGCGGCGGAACTCGCGATGACCCGGCGCAGGAAGCTCACGATCGTGACCAAGTCCAACGTGCTGAAGCTGAGCGACGGCCTGTTCCTCGAGGCCGTGAAGGAAGGGGCGGCAGCCTTTCCCGAGATCGCGATCGACGAGGTTCTGGTCGATGCCATGGCCTCTCATCTGGTCCGCCGTCCGGGAGCGTTCGACGTGGTTGTCACCTCGAACATGTTTGGCGATATCCTTTCCAATGAAGCGGCGGAACTTGCCGGCGGACTGGGCTTTGCCGGTTCTCTGAATGCCGGATCGAACAATGCGGTGGCGCAGGCAGCGCACGGATCGGCCCCCGATATTGCGGGGAAAAACCTCGCCAACCCGAGCTCGGTCATGCTTTCGGCGGGTATGCTGCTGGACTGGTTGGCGGAGCGAAACGACAGCAATGCCCTCAGGCAAGCTGCGGGCGCTATCGAAAAGTCGGTCATGCACTGTGTCGCCAAAGCGGAGACCCGGACCCGGGATACGGGCGGCACGCTTGGAACGGACGCTTTCGGGGCGGCGGTCGCGGCGCGTATCGCGGAAACCTGAAGCTGCCCGACGATCGGGGCATGCAGGGGAGGAACGTCATGAGACAGATAGCATTTCCGGACGGGCGCGAGGTTCCCGCATTGGGGCTAGGTACCTGGTTCATGGGGGAGCGCGCGGCCAGCCGCGCCGCGGAGGTGCGTGCCCTCAAGCTCGGCATCGAACTCGGAATGACGCTGATCGACACGGCGGAAATGTACGCGGATGGCGGGGCCGAGGAGGTTGTCGGCGAAGCTGTCCGCGATTGCCGAGACGACGTTTTCATCGTCTCGAAAGTGCTGCCGTACAACGCGAGTCGCAAAGGCACGATAGCAGCCTGCGAGGCGAGCCTTCGGCGTCTCGGGACTGACCGGTTCGACCTCTATCTGCTGCATTGGCCGGGCTCGCACCCGTTGAGCGAGACCATCGAGGCGTTTGACGAGCTGAAGACTGCCGGGAAGATCGGCGGCTACGGCGTCAGCAATTTCGATGTCGCGGAGATGGACACGTGGGAGCGGGTGGCCGGGCCGGCTTCCTGTCAGACGGATCAGGTGCTCTACAACCTGTCGCGGCGCGGCATCGAATGGGATCTCGTGCGTTGGGCCGGGGAGCGGAGCATGCCCCTGATGGCTTACTCGCCACTTGAGCAGGGACGGCTGCGGAACGATGTGCTTGACGAGATCGGCCGCGAGAAGGGTGCCAGCGCGGCCCAGATCGCACTGGCCTGGGTTCTGAGAAGCCCCGGGATGATTGCCATACCGAAATCGTCCGATCCGGAACATGTCCGGTCCAATCGGGCCGCGCTCGACATCGAGCTCGATGACAGGGATCTGGCTCGCCTGGACCGCGTTTTTCCACCTCCGGGGGCAAAACGCGCTCTGGAGATCCTTTAGGCGGCAAGATTGCGACTTTTTAAGTGACTCCTGCATTTCACTTAAGATACCGACGTCGCTGTGATATTTCGCACCCTGATTGGTGGGCTGACTATCCTTGTATGCTTTCCGCATAAAAAGTACTTGGCTTTGAATCGGCGAATCACCACAATATGAGGTGTCATGGCGTCGATGCGCGGCAATGTGGAGTGAGGCGATGAGTGCGGTCGATAACAGATATGTTGAGCGTAAGAGCCTCGAGATCCTTGCCGAAGCGGTCGATCGGACGGTAGGGGCGGGCTTCGTTCACGAAGCGATTGCGAAAGCAGCCAAGACGCTCGAGACCAAGGCCTATAACGATGCCAACAAGGCCTTTCGGATGCTCAACCCCCGGGAGACCCGGAAGGTCGAGAAAACGGCGTTGGAAAATGCGACGATTTTCGCCGAGCACGGTGAATATACCGATCCGCTCGCGGAAATGAATCCGAACCCGAAGTTCGAAGACATTCGTTCCCGTTCGGTCAAGCTCGGTTCCTGAATTTCCCTATCGGTCTTTGGCGGCCTTGCGCGCCCCGCGGGCGGCGAGCAGGATTGCGGCTGTTCCGGCAATTGCCAGCAGAGCGGTGATCAGGAAGCTGCCGCTATAGGCCCCGGTCAGTTGGTAGCCGAGTGTGAAGATTGCCGGGCCGGCAATGACCCCGGAAAAAGTGAAGAACAATGCCGCGCCGGTCATGTTCCCGGCTCTGCCATCAGGGCTGTGTTCGACCACGGTCGAGGCATAGACGCCGTTCCAGCCCATGGCTGTGAAACCGAAAATGAAAAACAGCAGATAGACCAGGCCGACCGGCCATTCGGGCGCAACGAATACTGTCGCGAGTGCCGATCCTGCGGTCAGCAGAGCGTTAATCACAAGGGCCTTAAAGCCGCTGCGAATACGGTCTGCGAGGACGCCCCAGGCGATGCGGCCGATGACACCGGCTACCTGCACTGCGGTCAGGGCGAGACCGGCCGCGACCAGTGTATATCCGGTTTCCTCGACCAGAAAGGTCACGGCAAAGGCGTTGAGAGAGAGCTGGATCGCGGCCAGGAAAAGTCCGGTGAAACACATCCAGCGGATCACCGGCAGGCCCCAGGCGTCCCGGATGTCGGCCAACGGTGAGCGGAAGAGCGGGGCTTCGCGCGATCGGTCGGCATCCCACCGCGCGCGGAAGATCTGCATGATCAGCGCGAGCCCCAGTGCCACGGCAATCGTCACGCCCATGCTGGGGCGCCAGCCGGCGGCGAGTGCGATCGCCGGCGCAAAGGTGCTGGCGGCGATCCCACCGAGCGGCACGCCGGTGAAGCGGATGGAAAAGACCAGATTGCGGTTCTTCGGTGTGACAACCTTCGAGAGAAGGTGCGCTGCGGGCGGATTGATCAGGCCGTAGCCGAACCCGATGATGAAGGATCCAATGGCGATCAGCGGCATCGAGCCACTGGCGATTACCAGATGGGCGAGGGCGAAAAGGATGAGGCTGACCTGCGAGATCCGCCATGCTCCGAGTCTGGAAACCAGGCCTCCTGCGAAGAGACTGGTCACCATCCCGCCGAGATAGACCGCGACGACCTGGAAGCCGATCAGCGACGCGTCGACCCCGAGGCTGCCCGCGACCTCAGGGGCGATGGCCGGCAGCCAAAGGGATGCCATCGAGCCGATAAGCTGCACCCAGATCATGAAAAACACCACCGTCACCGTGTCGCGGAGCGGCGGCGGGGAAGGCGAGGTCTCGGGGCGTGCGGTCATGCCGCCTTTCTCCGTCAGCTGGGATGCTGCGCCTTGTCGGCTCCGAGAACTGCGGTGCGGAAAGAGGTCTTCACGTATTTGCCGTCGCGCGGCGGCATCACGGTTTCTCCGGTCCGGACATCGATCTTGATCACCGCGACCAGGGGGAAATTTCCTTCCTTCAGGCGCTTCGCCAGATCGTCCAGCCCGGCTTCGTCCGTCACCGTCACGGTCTGGGCGATGCCGGCGCCGGCCGCCATCGCGGCGAGATCGGTACCGCGTCCGGTCGGTGCCGCCTGCATGCCGGTCTCGCCGTAATGCTCGTTGTCGAGCACGATGATGGCGAGGTTCTTCGGCTGCTGCAGGGCGACGGTCGAGAAGCTGCCGACGCCCATCAGCTGTTCGCCGTCACCGGTCAGCACCCACACCTTTCGGTCTGGTTGCGCCAGTGCGAGACCGAGGCCGGTCGGCGTGGCGCCGCCCATACCGCCCCAGATGTAGAAATTCTCATCCCGATGATCGGCCGCGGCCAGATCCCAGGTCGGAGAGCCGAGCCCGCTGATGCAGAGCGCGTCGCCGCGCACCGACATGAGCTTCTTGACGACGTCGCGTCGGAACAGTTTCTGCGTGGCCATGCGTCAGCCCTCCGCCTGCATGCCGGCATGGGCGCCGGTAAAGGGTTTCGCGCCGATCAGTTTCTGGCCGATCAGAACGGCGACGGCCTCGCCGCCATGGAAGGACATCATCAGTCCCGCCTTGACCGCCTCAGCCGCTTCTTCATGCGTCTCGGCCCGGAGGCACCGCACGCCGACCGCTTCCAGCACCGGCTGCACGGCGCGACCCATCGGCATCTGCCAGGGATTTGACTCGCCGTAGTCGCCGCGCATGGTCACGATCATGAAGAGCGGGAAGGCGCAGGTCGTGGTCAGCGAGGCGATCATGTTGATCGTGTTGCCGACCCCACTGCTTTGCATCAGCACGGCGCATTTCTGCCCGCCGAGCCAGGCGCCCGCGGAGACCGCGATGCCTTCTTCCTCGGTGGAGAGCGGCACGGTCTGGATGTCGTTGTCCGCGAGGCTGGACTTGATCAGCTTGCTGAGACCCGCATCCGGCACATAGGCCACCTGCTTGATGTCGTGCTCCTTGAAGAGCTGGTGCGCGCTCGCACTCCAGTCGCCGCTCATGGGATCTCCGTCTGTTGGAAGCCTCGCATGCAATGTGCCCGCAGCAGGAATGCCTGTCCACGCGGGCGACGGAACCGGTCCCGTTCCGCGATGTCGATATTGCCAAGCGTTCCATTGTCTTGGGTCGATGCCTGCCCCATAGTCTTGGCGACTTCCAACCGGGAACACTGACATGTCGCTCAAGACCGACCGCCGCCTGATTCCGACCTCGATGCACTGGGGCACCTATTTTGCCGAAGTCGAGAACGGCAAGCTCGTCGCCGTGCACGATTACGAGAAGGATCCGGCTCCTGCGATCATCGGTCCGGGGATCGTCGATGCGGTGGACGACGCCGTGCGCGTGCGCCGGCCGATGATCCGCAAGGGCTGGCTGGAGAAGGGCCCGGCCTCGCGCGAGAGCCGTGGCGGCGAGCCTTTCGTCGCCGTGCCGTGGGACGAGGCGCTCGACATGGCGGCGGCCGAATTGAAGCGGATCAGGGAGCAGCACGGCAACCAGGCGATTTTCGGCGGATCCTATGGCTGGTCGAGCGCGGGCCGCTTCCATCACGCGCAGAGCCAGGTGCACCGGTTCCTGAACTGCATCGGCGGCTATGTGCGCCATGTCGATACCTACAGCTATGCCGCGGGGCAGGTGATTATCCCGCATGTCGTCGGTCCCTTTGCCGACCTGCTGAATCGGCACACGACCTGGCCGGTGATCGCGGAACACAGCGAGCTGGTCGTGATGTTCGGCGGCGTGCCGGTCAAGAACGGGCAGGTGACCTCCGGCGGGGTCGGTCGTCATACCGTCTTCGAGGGGCTGAAGAACGCCTATGACATGGGCGTCGAGTTCGTGAATATCAGCCCGATCCGCAACGACGTCGTGGATCTGGTGGAAGCCGACTGGATCGCGCCCAGGCCGAACACGGATGCGGCTCTGATGCTGGCGCTGGCCCACGTGCTTTACAGCGAGGGCCTGCACAACGAGGATTTTCTCGCCGAATACACCACCGGCTTCGAGAAGTTCCTGCCGTATCTGCTCGGGGAGAGCGACGGGCAGCCGAAGACACCGGAATGGGCGGAAGCCGTCACCGAGGTTTCGGCGGAGGAGATCCGGAAGCTGGCGCGGCGCATGGCGGACGGCCGAACCATGATCATGACGGCCTGGAGCATCCAGCGCGGTGATCACGGCGAGCAGCCTTTCTGGCTGACCGTGCTGCTGGCGGCAATGCTCGGACAGATCGGCCTGCCGGGTGGAGGCTTCGGCCTCGGCTACGGCTCGGAGAACGGCATCGGCAACCCTGTCGAGCTGTTCAAGTGGCCGGCGCTTCCTCAAGGCAATAATGCGGTCGAGGATTTCATCCCGGTCGCCCGCATCTCCGACATGTTGCTCAATCCGGGCGGACAATTCGTCTATGACGGCCAGACTCGGATCTATCCGGACATCAAGGCCGTCTATTGGGCCGGCGGCAATCCGTTCCACCACCATCAAGACCTGAACCGTCTGGTGAAGGCGATCCGGCAGCCGGACACTGTCTTCGTCAACGAGATCTGGTGGACGGCGATGGCGCGTCACGCCGACTTCGTCTTCCCGACGACCACGGCGCTGGAACGCAACGACCTCTCCATGACCCACTGGGAGCAGACGATCGTCGCCATGCAGAAGGCGATCGAGCCGGTTGGCGAGTCCCGGCACGATTACGACGTCTTTACGGGCCTCTCCGAACGGCTCGGCGTTGCGGAGAGCTTCACCGAAGGACGGGATGAGGAGGGCTGGCTGCGTCATCTCTGGGATCAGGCGCGCCAGCGCGCCGCCGAAGCCGAATTTGAGCTACCCGATCTCGAGACCTTTCGCGAGATCGGTACCATGGAGGTCCTGAAGCCTAAGAAGTCCATGATCCTGCTGGAGGCGTTTCGCGAGGACCCCGAGGCCAATCCACTGCAGACCCCGAGCGGCAAGATCGAGCTTTATTCGGAGGAAATTGCCGGCTTCGGTTATGCGGACTGTCCCGGCCATCCGGTCTGGCTCGAGCCTTATGAGTGGCTCGGCGCTCCCGTGGCCGAGACCTATCCGCTGCACCTGATCTCGAACCAGCCGAAGACCCGGCTGCACAGCCAGCTCGACAGCGGGGCGATCAGCCGCGGCTCGAAGATCAAGGACCGCGAGCCGATGAGCATGAACCCGGTGGATGCCGCGGCACGCGGGATCGGGAACGGCGACGTTGTGCGGCTTTACAACGATCGCGGGGCGTGTCTCGCGGGTGTGATCGTGACCGACGCCGTGCGCCCGGGCGTGGTGCAGCTCTCGACCGGGGCCTGGTACGATCCGGAGGAGCCGGGCGTGATCGGCTCGCTCTGCAAGCACGGCAATCCGAACGTGCTGACCCGCGACAAGGGAACCTCGAGCCTCGGGCAGGGGCCGAGCGCGCATTCGGTTCTGGTCGAGGTCGAGAAGTATCAAGGCACGCCGCCGCCGGTGACGTCCTTCGTGCCACCGCCGATCGAAGAAAAGGCTTAGTATCGTGCATTGCCGCGAGAAGGGCTCGTTCGCTTGACCTATCTTGTAAATATTGAGCGTGAAGAGCTCATCGGATGCTTGCCTTCGGACGGCGTCGCGGCGGAGATCGGTGTGGCTGCAGGCGCTTTCTCCGAGGCGATCCTGAGAAACGGCCGGGCCGCGAAGGCGCATTTGATCGACCCTTGGATTTTTCAGGATCGAGAGGATTATCTGGTTGATCCGACCAACGGAAACCAGGATATCCACACGGCCCGCTATGACCTCGTTGCTAAGCGTTTTGCGTCCGAGGTCGCGGCAGGGCAGGTGGTCATCCACCGGGATTTTTCGGAGAACATACTGCCGCACTTCCCGGACGGATATTTCGATTGGATCTATGTCGACGGAATGCACACGAAGGACGCTGTGCTGCGGGACCTGCGGCTGGCATGGGCGAAAATCAAGCGGGACGGATTTGTTCTCGGACACGATTACACGAATAGCCAGATCGCGGACGAACAGGGGTTCGGTGTGGTCGAGGCGGTCAACGAGTTCGCTGCGGAAACCGGCGCGCTATTCCTCGCGATGACGATGGAACCGTCTCCGAGTTACGTGCTCGCGAAGCCGGAAAGCGCCGGGATAAAGCCATTCGTCGAAGCGTTGCTGAAGAAAGCCGGGGCGGCCGTAGAGTTGCGGGGCGTGCCGAAGACCTATCGGCATAAGCTCTTCAGATTCGATAACAAGCTGGTATCGGTGCCGTCTTTCTGAGACATGACGAGCCTCCACCGCGAGATTGCGGGCTGAGATGACATGCTGGTAGGAGCTATGACGCGGGCTGATTTCGTTTCCTGTCTCCCTAAAGGAGGAGTCGGGATCGAGATTGGCGTTGCGGAAGGTGAATTCGCGTCTGTGCTGCTGGATCGGACCAAGCCTTCGGAATTGCATTTGGTCGATCCCTGGCTTCATCAAGACAGGGCCGATTATATCGCGGACCGCAACAATGTGGACGATGCGAAAAACGAAAGCCGTTTTGCCGGTGTGACCAGAAAGTTCGGGACGGAAATCGAAGCGGGGAGAGTCCATGTCCATCGGGGCTTCTCCGGGGACATCCTCCCCAGCTTCGCCGATCATACGTTCGATTGGGCCTATGTCGATGCCATGCATACCCGGGACGCGGTGCTGGAGGACCTGAGGTTGGTGTGGCCGAAGATAAAACCGGACGGGTTTGTCCTCGGTCACGACTTGACGAATGGCCCGCAAGCACGGGCGATGGGGTTCGGCGTGGTGGAAGGCGTTCGGGATTTCATCAAGGAATCCGGATGTGTCTTTGTCGCAATGACGATGACTGCGGAAGTGTTCCCATCTTACATTTTGACGAAGACTCCTCACGAGAAGGTGCAGGATTTTCTGGTGCGGTTCTTCGCGAATGCCACGTCTATTGTCGAAATCCGGTCCGAACTCGACAATTATCAGAGCAAGGTGGTCAGAGTGGGAAAGGATATCGTCACCTTTCCGTCATTCTGACGGCTCACAGCGCTGGAGAACGAGATGATCCATTCTGCCCCCGCGCCGCGGACCAAGACGGAAGAGTTCTATCCCGGTTTCAAATTCCCGGAGCGCCCCGTCACTCGGACGCGGGAATATCAGGATTCCAGGCTCCGGGCCTGTGGTGTCGAGCCGGCGCTCTATGGCGATCAGGCGGCCGCCGGCCTGTTCGGGCAGGACTGTTTCAAGGCGATGCGGGAAGCGGGACATCAGGTCGACGGGCTGGTGCAGACCGAGCAGTGCTTCCGCCAGATCCAGCCAGTTGCCGTCGGTGAGCCGCTGACCCAGCGCGGCTGGATCGAAGCCTATGACGAGGTCGAGCGCGGACACCGACTGCACCGCACATTCGAATTCGTGCGCCGCGACGGGCTGGTCGCGCTGGTCGCGGACGTTATCGGTCTGGTTCCTGACAAGGAAAAATGGGCGGCCGCGGCAGCGAAAACCGATCACAAAAAGCCGGCCGACCCGCGGGAGGGTTTCGAAGAAGTTGCCGAGAAAACCATGACGCCCGAGGACGTAACGCTGTTCTCCTCGGATGTCGGAAACCTGATCCATTTCGAGCCGGACTTTGCCGCGAATCTGGGCTACCGAGCGCCGCTCGCGCAAGGCTTGCAGACCATGGTCTGGATGATGGGACGCCTGACCGAGGACGGTCCGCCGGTTTCGTTCGAACTGTCTGCAAGCTTTCGCCGCCCGGTTTTCTGGGACGACGAGGCGAGCCTCTGGCAGCACAAGGGCAAGGACGGGTTCATCGACGGGCTACGTGCGCTGAACGCCGCCGGAAAGATCACCGCCGAGCTTGCCGTCGCGTCGATCTCATACGCCTGATCCGATGTCCCGAGACAAAGTCCGAAACATTCTCTTTGTGATGTGCGACCAGTTGCGCTGGGACTATCTCTCCAGCGCCGGCCATCCGCATCTCCAGACGCCGCATATCGACGCGCTTGCGGCGCGCGGCGTCCGGTTCGACCGGGCCTATTGCCAGTCTCCGATCTGCGGACCCTCGCGCATGTCCTTCTATACCGGGCGCTACATGTTTAGCCACGGGGCGGGTTGGAACAACTATCCTCTCAGGGTCGACGAATGGACGCTTGGGGATTACCTGCGCCCGCTCGGCATGCGGGTTGCGCTCGCCGGCAAGACGCACATGAAGGAAGATGCGGAAGGCATGGCCCGGCTCGGCCTCGATCCGGTCTCGGAGCACGGCGTACTGGTCTCCGAATGCGGTTTCGAGCCTTACGAGCGCGACGACGGCCTCCATCCCGATCACAGCGCCGATCCGGACCTGCCGTACAATCGTTATCTCCGGCAAAAGGGCTATCGCGGCGACAATCCCTGGTCGAGTCACGCGAACTCGACCGAAGGCGGCGGCGGGGAGACGCTCGACGGCTGGTACTGGGGGCATTCCAAAGGCGCCGCGCGGGTCAGCGACGAGGACAGCGAGACGCCCTACATGACCGACCGGGCGATCGACTTCATCACCGAGATGGGCGAGAGGCCCTGGTGCCTGCATCTCTCCTACATCAAGCCGCACTGGCCCTATATCGCGCCAGAGCCCTATGCCTCGATGTATGGCCCGGAGCACATGCTGCCGGTGCAGCGCGATGAGCGAGAGGAAGCGGATCCGCATCCGGTCTATGCCGCCTTCATGCGGCACAAGGACAGCCGGTTGTTCCGCCGTCCCGAGGCGCGGGAGACCATCGTCCCGGCCTATATGGGCCTGATCAAACAGATCGACGATCAAATCGGCCGGCTGATGAAGGAACTGGAACGGCAGGGCAGGCTGGACGATACCATGATCGTCTTCACCTCCGACCATGGCGACTATCTCGGCGATCACTGGCTCGGGGAGAAGGACCTCTTCCATGAGGCCTCCGTCCGCATTCCGCTGATCGTCTACGACCCGCGCTCTTCTGCCGATACGACGCGAGGCTCGGTCAGCGACGCGCTGGTGGAAGCCATCGATCTTGTCCCGACCTTCGTCGAGGCCGCGGGCGGCACGGTACCGGCGCACCGGCTCGAAGGCCGGTCGCTAAGCCCATTGATCGAGGGGCGCAAAACCGAATGGCGCAGCTTCGCGGTTTCCGAGAGCGACTATTCCGGCCGCGATGCCCGCTCGGACCTCAATCTGGCCCCGATGGACGCACGTTGCTACATGCTCCGGACGGAGCGCTGGAAATACGTCCTGCACGAAACCTTCCGCCCGCAGCTGTTCGATCTTGAGACGGATCCCGAGGAATTCACCGACCTCGGCGCCGATCCGGCCTTTGAAGAGGTGCGTGCGGAGCTGCACGAGAAGCTGTTCGAGTGGTTCCGCAATCGCCGCCTGCGCGTCACGATCTCCGATGAAGAGATCCTGCGTCGGACCGGCGGGGCAGACCGGCAGGGCATTCTAATCGGGTACTGGAAGCCCGAAGATCCCTGATTAGGAAGCCGCCGAACGGAATGAGGCCGCGCAGTCCTGATATTGCGGCTTCCAGCCGAGATCTCGTGAGATCTTCCCGCCACTCATGAACTGCTTCAGCGCCGGCCCGGCGGCCCAGTCCCCATGGCGGGCGATTGCGTCCGCCTCCGTCAGGATCGTGTGCGGAACCTTGGAACCGAAGCAGGATGCAACCGCGTCGGCAAGGACTCCTGTCGGAACACCCTGTTCCGCGGCGACGCAATAGGTCTCTCCCGCCGGAGCATGTTCGAGCGCAAGCCGGTAGGCGGAGGCGAGGTCCTTGCGGTGGACCAGCGGCCATGTGGCGTCAGGCGCGCCCCAGATTTCGATAGCTTTCCCGTTCCGGGCCGCTTCTACATAACGGTGCAGCACGCCGCCATCCTCGTCCCAGACCATTGCGGGGTGGATCAGAATGGGGGCAATCCCCGGAGCTTCGGTAAGCCGGAGCCAGTTCTCCACCATCCAGGCGAAGCTCGGCAGCGGATCGAAAGGCATCGCCTCGTCGGCGACGGTGCTCCCGGTCTCGCCGAACAGCCAGCATCCGCCCGTGTAGATCAGGCGGAGAGGAATCTCTCTGCCGGAAGCGGCGGACGAAATGGCCTCGATCAGGGCACGATCAATCCCGCCCATGTCGGAATCGAAATCCGCTGCGGCTTGGATTACAGCATCTGCTTCGGTGACGAAACCTGCCCAGTCCCACGGGCGCGTCAGATCGCCGGGAAGCGGTGTTGCGCCAGCCTTGCGAAGGCGGTCGGCCGATCGTTCGGAGCGGGCGAGGGCAGTCACCCGATGGCCGTGCGCGATCAGTTCGTCAAGAATGGCGGAACCGATCGAGCCGGTACCGCCGAGCAACAGGACATGCATTGGATCGGTCCGTACTGTCGGGCGTCTTGAAAACGATAGAGCCGCAGCGCGGATTTAAAAACAAGTAAAATCTTGAAAATAAAAATGCCGGGCGAGATGTCCCGCCCGGCACGAAAAGATGCGTCAGTTCGTCAGCACCACGCGGCCGACGATCTTGCCGGCGCGGAGGTCGTCCAGCGTGCGCTGCACCTGGTCCATCGGCCGGGTCTCGATCGGGACCTGCTTCACCTTGCCGGCCTTCACCAACTCCATCAGTTCCTTCAGCTCCTTCAGGCTGCCGACATAGGAGCCGATCATCGAGGCGGCGCGCAGCGGCAGGGTCGGCAGCGGCACGGTGAAGTCGCCGCCATAAAGACCGACGATCACGTAACGTCCGCCTTTCACGAGCGAGAAATAGCCGAGCTTTGCTGTCGGGTTGGCGCCGACCGTGTCGACCACGGCACGGGGGCCGCCGCCGGTGGCTTCCGCCAGCTTCTTGGCCGCATCGTCGCCGGAGATGTTCAGGGTCGCGGTCGCGCCCATTTCCTTCGCCGCGGCGAGCTTCTTGTCGTCGATGTCGCAGGAGAGGACCTGCTTGACGCCCATGGCATGGGCGATGCTGACCGCGGCAAGGCCGAGGCCGCCGGCGCCCATGATCACCAGCCACTCGTCGTCATGTACCGGCAGCGCTTTCTTGATTGCGCTGTAGACGGTGACGCCGGAGCAGGCGAAGGGCGTCGCGTCGGTCGGATCGACATCGCCGATATCGACCAGGAACATCGGGTGCGGGACGAGGATGTATTCCTGATAGCCGCCGTCCCGATAGACACCGAGTGTGCGCGGCTTGGCGCAGTGGTTTTCCTGGCCAGCCTTGCAGATCGAGCATTCGCCGCAGCCGATCCATGGGTGGATCAGCCTGGTTTCGCCCGCCGGGACCTTCCCCGCATCCGGACCGCCCTTGACCACCTCGCCGAGAATCTCGTGACCGAGCACGTGGGGCAGCGGCACGCCGCGGTCGCCCATGTTCAGGCGCCCGGCGGAACCGAGATCGAAATAGCCGTCACCGATATGAAGATCGGAGTGACAGACCCCGCAACGCGTCACCTTGACGAGAACCTCCGTTCCGGTCGGTTCCGGGATCTCCTGCTGGATCATTTCCAGCGGTTTCCCAAAATCGGTGACTTTCCAACTCCGCATTTGCATGGATCGATTTCCTCCCGATAATCGCTTTTGCGAAATTCAGTTTCGTTTTCGTAAGACGTGATGTCTCATCGCGCAACCTCGCAAGGTAGTGAGACTGCCATCTGCGGACATGACAATCTCGCGGTTTCTTTGGGGGAGGCCGCGAAAGGATCGGTGACAATTCGGCATCAGACCGGGCGTCACGGATCCGGGCAACGGGAGGAGTTGGCCGATGGGCCAGAAAACAGCGCTGGTGACAGGTGCGAGCCGTGGAATAGGCCGGTCGGTTGCCAAATATCTCGCGGACAAGGGTTATCAGGTCGTGGGCCTGGCGCGCAGCGCGCCGTCGGGCAGTTTCCCGGGCGCCTTCCGCACCGCCGACCTCTCCGATGCCGAGGCGACGCGCTCCGCGCTCGCGGCAATCGCATCCGAGTTTGAAATCGACGTGCTGGTGAACAATGCCGGCATCGCCCCGCTCGGCACTGTCGAGGAGGTGACGCCGGAGACCCTGCAGCATCTCATGTCGGTGAATGTCCGCGCGCCCTACCAGTGCATGCAGGCTTTTCTGCCGGGGATGCGCAAGCGCAAGTTCGGCCGGGTGGTGAATATCGGCTCCCGCGCCGCGCTCGGAAAGCACGGGCGCAGCGCTTATGCGGTGACCAAGGGCGGAATTGCGGCCGCAACCAGGACCTGGGCGATCGAGGCCGGCGGAGACGGGATCACCGTGAACTGCGTGGCGCCGGGCCCGATCGCGACGGAGATGTTCGAGGAAGGCAACCCGGCGGGCTCCGCCAGCCGCAATGCCATCGAGGCGGCAATCCCGGTGAAGCGGATCGGCCAGCCGGAAGACGTGGCGGCGGCCGTTGCGTTCTTCGCGTCCGAGGATGCCGGTTTCTGCACCGGGCAGGTGCTCTATGTCTGTGGCGGCCTGACCATCGGGTCCGCGCCGCTATGAACGACATGAGCGATCTCCGCAGACGCAATCTGGCCCGCCTGATTGCCCCTAAAAGTTTTGCCGTTATCGGTGCTTCGGACGATCCGATGAGGATCGGCGGGCGACCGATCTACTATTCCCTGAAGTTCGGGTTTTCCGGGAAGATCTATCCTGTGAACCCGAAGCGGGAGACGGTGCAGGGTCTGAAGGCCTATCCCTCCATCGCCGACGTGCCGGAAGCCGTCGATGCGGCCATCGTGGCGCTGCCAGCGTCGCTGGTTCTTGAGGCGGTGGAAGCCTGCGCGGCCAAGGGTGTCGGCGCTTGCGTCGTGTTCAGCTCCGGCTTTTCCGAACTCGGTGCCGAAGGCGAGGCCATGCAGGCCGAGCTGACGTCGGTCGCGCGCCGCACCGGCATGCGGATCCTCGGACCGAACTGTCTCGGCGGCTTCAACGGCGACAATGGCTGGACCGGAACGTTTTCTTCCGCACCTATGGCCGACCCGCCGGAGCCGGGACCGATCGCCATCGCCAGCCAGAGCGGCGCCTACGGTGCCCATATCTTCAGCCTTGCACGCAAACGCGGGCTGCAGGTCGGCCGCTGGATCACGACGGGCAACGAATCCGACGTCGAGCTATCGGAATGCATCTCCTACCTGCTCGACGATCCTTCGGTGAAGGTGGTGATGTCCTATGCCGAGGGGCTGCGCGACGGCGCGGGCCTCAAAGCCGCCTTCGAGAAGGCGCGCCGCCTTAAGAAGCCGATCATCATGGTGAAGGTCGGGCGCAGCGACATCGGTGCCGCAGCTGCGGCCTCGCACACGGCGGCGCTCGCGGGTCCGGATGCTGTGATCGACGGGATGATGCGGCAGTATGGAGTCTACCGCGCGGAGGATGCGCCGGAGATGCTGGAAGTCGCTTATGGCTGCCAGAACGGGCATTTCCCGGCCGGAAAGAAGATCGGTTTCGTCTCGATCTCGGGCGGTCTCGGTGTGCAGATGGCGGACAAGGCCTCCGAGCTCGGGCTCGAGATGCCGCAATTCTCGAAGGCCGGGCAGGAAAAGATCCTCGAGCTTCTGCCGTTCGCGTCGCCGCGCAATCCGGTCGATGTCACCGGCCAGGTTTTCAACCAGCGTGACGCCATCGCCAAATGTCTGAAGATCGTGATGGAGGACGGAGACTACGATGTCGTCATCTCCTTCCTGACCACCGGCGCGGCGATCCCGGCGGTTGCGGACGAGATTGTCGAGACCCTGAAGCCCCTGAAGGAGAAGCGGCCGGACAAGCACCTTTTCTTTTCCATCATGGGGTCGGAAGAGACCCGGCGCTTCTACGAGGGGCACGGATATCCTCTGTTCGACGACCCGGTGCCCGCGGTGACGGCGGCGAACGGACTGATGTTCTTCGGCCAGGCTTTTTCGACCGATCGCGGCGAGCCGCCGGAGCTTCCGGTGGGTGTGCTGGCGGCCCCGCGACATGCGACCTCTGAGCATGAGGCCAAGAAGATCCTCGCCTCCGCCGGTATCCCCGTGGTGCGTGAATTCATGGCCACGTCGCCTGAAGAGGCGGTGGCGTTCGCGGCGGATTTCGGCGGTCGCGTGGTGCTCAAGATCGCGTCGCCGGACATTGCTCACAAGACCGAGATCGGCGGCGTGCTGGTTGGCCTCGAAGGCGAGGGGGCTGTGCGCGAGGGGTTCGAGACGCTCATGGCGCGGGCGAAGGAGAAGCGCCCGGATGCGCGGCTCGACGGCGTGATCGTCTCGGAGATGGTGAGTGGCGGCGTCGAATGCGTGATCGGCGTGCAGCGCGATCCGGTGCTCGGCCCGGCGGTCATGTTCGGGCTCGGCGGCGTGCTCGTCGAGGTGCTGAAGGATGTCAGCTTCCGTCTCGCGCCGTTTTCGGTCGACGAGGCGCACCGGATGATCCGGGAGATCAAGGGTTTCAGGATTCTGGAAGGGGTGCGCGGCGCGCCGCCGGCGGATGTCGATGCCCTGGCCGACGCGTTGGCGAAGCTTTCCGTCTTCGCCGCGGCGAATGCGGATCGTCTGGACAGCATCGATATCAACCCCTTTGTCGTTCTGCCCGAGGGCAGGGGCGCGGTGGCGGTCGATGCGCTCATCGTTCCGGTGTCTGGAGAAAGTGCATGAGGCCGCAAAGCGTCCGTACCCGCATCACCGAGCTTTTCGGCATCCGTCATCCGATCCTCTGCGGTGGCCTCATGTGGCTCGCCGACGCGAATTATGCGGCTGCAGCGGCCAATGCCGGATGTCTCGGATTCATGACCGCGAAAACCTTTCCCGACCCGGAACGCTGGAAGGAGGAGCTGGAAAAGGCGAAGCAGCTGGCGAACGGCAATCCCTTCGGCGTGAACCTCTACATTTCGCAACGCCCGGAAGAGAACGCGATGCTTTCGGGGCATGCGGACCTCGCCTTGCAGGCGGGCGTTCGCAGTTTCGAAACGGCGGCAATGCCGCCCGCGGACCTGGTGCGTCAGCTGAAGGAAGGCGGCGCCAAGGTGATCCACAAGGTCGCCTCCGTGCGCCACGCGGTCTCGGCGGCCGCCAAGCTCGACATTGATGCTGTTTCCGTGGTCGGCATGGAATGCGGCGGGCATCCGGGGCTCAACATGATCGGCAACATGGTGCAGGGGGTGCTGGCCGCGCTCCGGGTCGATATCCCGGTGGTGATCGGCGGCGGTATCGGCCACGGCCGCCAGCTTGCGGGTGCGCTGGCCTTCGGAGCCGAGGGCGTCGTGCTCGGCACGCGTCTCCTGGTCGCCGACGAGGTCTGGAGCCATGACGCGGTGAAACAGCGCGTGGTGCAGGCGGACGAGACAAGTTCCCGCCTCGTGCTCGCCTCGATGCGCAACACCTACCGGGTGGTCGACAACGAGACCGCGCGGGCTGTGGCCGAACTTGAGGCGGCGGGCGTCAGCGACTACGAGAGCTACCGCGAGCATGTGCGCGGCACGCTGCAGCGCGAGGCCTACGAGGAGGGCGATCCGGAAAAGGGCCTGCTTTCAATGGGCCAGTCCGCTGTCTTCGCCGACCGGATCGAGCCGCTTGGCGACATCATCGACAGGATGGTCGACGAGATGGTGGAGGCGATGGACCGGGTGCAGGCGCTGCGCGTCGGAAGGGACATGGCGGCGGAATAAAGTGTCAGGGCCGTTTCTGCGCTGCGAGGATGCGCCGGAAGATCTTTCCGGCCTCCTGGTGGCGGTTGTCGCGATAGAGCGCGGCGAGCACGGTGACGGAAAGTCCGAGTTCCGGGACGACGAACAGCCGCTGCTGGCCGTAGCCGATGGCCATCGCGATGTCAGGCCCGGTAGCCGGGTCGAGCGGTCCCGTATACCACATGAAGCCGTAGCCGATCCCCGTGCCGGCGAGCCAGGGAACTGCCGCCACCCGGCGTTCGAGTGAGGCATGCATCCAGGCTTCCGGAACCACCTGGGTGCCGTTCCATTTCCCGTCATTGAGCACAAGGGAGCCGATTTTCGCGAGGTCGCGCGGCCCGAGCCGGAGGCCCGAAGCGGCGCTCGGCGCAAATTCGGGTCCCCAGAAACCGCGCCGCCATTCGTAGTTCCCGATCCCGAGGGCGGCGAAGAGGGTGCTCTCGGCGAAACGGTCGATCCGCTGACCGGTCCGGCTTTCGATCAGCTTGCTCAGGATCTGGGTATTGCCGCCATTGTAGTCCCAGCGCGTTCCGGGTTTCTCGACCACCGGGCGCGCCAGCACCAGCGCGATCGGATCGGCCGAGCGGATCATTCGGACCTCGTCATTCTCCGGGCTGGTGTAGGGCACATGCATCTCGTTCCATTGGAGACCGGAGCGCATGGTCAGGACATCTTCGAGGGTCACGTTCGCGGCCTCCGGCACCATGATCTGCCGGTATTCCGGGAAGAGTTCCGGCAGGGGCATGCCGAGATCGCGCTCGAAGTCCTCGCCGAGGGCGATACCGAGCAGGAGCGAGGTCACGCTTTTCGTCACCGAGCGCAGATCGTGCAGCTCGGCGGGGCCGGATTTCCGGACACCGAGAGGGTCTCCCCAGTTCTCGTCCGGACCTTCGTAATAGCGTTCATAGACCAGCGCGCCGTTCCGCTCGATCAGCACCGCGTGGATGTTGCCGTGCATGCCGGCGCGGATGTCCGCGTCCAGCTTCTCGAGTTTGGCGGTGTCGAAGCCGGATTTCTCAGGCGCGGCGGTTTTCCAGCCGTCGCCGAGATCCGCAGGGGCGCCTGGCTCCGCGGCGTCCGCCTGTCCGGAGGCGAGAGAGAGGCAGATCAACAGGGCCGCGATGAGACGGGCGCACCTGCCCCTGTCGGAAATCGTCCACCGGATCGCGTTCGTTGCCATTGCGCCGTCTCCTGTCCTGCGTCGCCAGTATGTAGGCGCGATCCCGTGAAATATACGTGCCATTTGCGTGAATTTTCCTATCTGATTTTCGAGGATCTGTCGGAGGGAAGGCGATGAGTGCAGCCGGGCGCGGAGACGGGGAGTGATCTTCCTGACCCACGCGGACGTGGTGATCGATCCGGAAGTCCCGATCACCGATTGGGGCCTGACGGACCGGGGACGTGCCCGAATCCGAACGGGGCTTTCGCAGCCCTGGTTGACGCAGGTCACGAGTCTCTGGTCGAGCGAGGAGCGCAAGGCGCTCGACACGGCGGAAATCCTCTCGGAGCACTTGGGCCTCGCGATCCGGACCCACGCCGATCTCGGAGAGAACGACCGCTCCTCGACCGGCTATCTCCCGCTGGAGGAATTCGACCGTACGGCGGATCTATTCTTCGCCGATCCGGACAGTTCGGTGCGCGGCTGGACGCCTGCAAGGATCGAGCAGCAGCGCATCCTCTCAGCTACCGCGGCGGTCGTCGCGCTCGACCCTGGCGGGGCACCGCTAGTCGTCTCGCACGGTGCGGTCGGCGCGTTGCTGCTCGCGCATCTTCTCGGCAGGCCTATCTCCCGGGATCTCGACCAGCCGCGCAATGGCGGCGGCAACTGGTTCTCGACCTTTGACCCTGTGCCTGCCTGGAAGGCCTTCGACGTCGTCTGACGATGGCGGAGCTGATAGGCTGGCGACATGTCCCGTTCCGAAGACATTATCGGTGTCACGCTCGCCGGATATCCGGACGAACAGCGTTCGCGGCTTCAGGCCTTGCGCGAACTGATCCATCGATCGGCCCGGTCCTGCGCCGAGGTCGCGGAACTCGAGGAATGCCTGAAATGGGGTCAGCCGAGCTTCGTGCCGAAACCGCGCGGGGTCGGCTCCACGGTACGGATCGATGCGAAAGCGGACGGTGCTTCGGTCTATTTCATCTGCACGACCGGATTGGTGGAGGGCTTTCGGGAGATCTACCCGGAGACCTTCACCTTCGTCGGCAACCGGGAGATCCATTTCGGCCCGGAGACGGACGTCCCGGAAGATGAGCTGGCGCATTGCGTTGCGATGGCCTTGACCTATCACGTACGGAAGAAGCGCGGTTAGTGGCGCATCATGGATTTTTGGCGAGCGTGTAGATACCGGAAAGGAGCTTGTCGCAGCGCCGTCCGTCGGTCGTCAGCGGAAGAATGATCCGTTCCGCGAGGAGGTGTTCCTTGACCTCGTTTTGGCCATAGAAGGGGCGGGTGACGGCCTGCGGGGTCATGCTCGCGGCTGCGGTCAGAAATTCGCTCAGGACCCGCCGCCGCTGCTCGTTGAGGCCGATCTCGGCAAATGTCTTTCCGGTATCGTCCTTGCCGTAGAATTCTGCGATCCAGGTTCCGATCACGCGATAGCGGACGTCGGACAAGTCGTCGAGAACGTCGAGCAGCTGCAGGTGCGGGAGCCATTGCTTGAGCTCCAGAACGTCGAAGTCGTTCCGCGACGGTGCCCGGCGGTCGCCCGCCCGATCTTTCCAGAAACTGTACAGCGCGCGCAGCTCGGGATGAGCGAGATCCGCTTCAGACCTGATGACGGAAGAGGCCGGCAGCCGAAGTGGCGCTCCGTCACGGCTGGTTTTCATGGCGCACTCTTCGCGACGGACCGCATCGGCATGGAGGGGCGGACCGGGGCCCGCAAGCCTCCATGTTCCCTCATTCGAGGGCTTGCTCCAAGTCCGCGATGATGTCGTCCGCAGTCTCGAGGCCGACCGAGATCCGCATCACGTCGTCCCCGGCACCCGCGGCCGTGCGCTGTTCCTCGGTGAGTTGGCGGTGCGTGGTCGAGGCCGGATGCAGGATCAGCGAGCGGGTATCGCCGATATTGGCGAGGTGGCTCAGCAACTCGACGCCCTCAACGATGCGCTGGCCGGCCGCATAACCGCCCTTGACCCCGAAAGTGAAGACGGAACCGGCGCCCCCCGGCAGGTATTTCTGCGCCAGCTTGTGATAGCGGCTGCTGGGCAACCCGGCATAGGAGACCCACGAGACCGCCGGATGGGCGTCGAGGAAGGAGGCGACCTTCACGGCGTTGGAGACATGCCGCTCCATGCGCAGCGGCAGCGTCTCGATGCCGGTAATGGTGAGATAGGCGTTCATCGGCGCCATGGTCGGACCGAGATCGCGGAGACCCACTGCATGGCCGTAGGTGGTGAAGGCGAGGTCACCGAAGCTCTCCCAGAAGGAGATGCCGTGATAGGCGGGTTCCGGCTCGGCGAGCGACGGGAACTTGTCGTTCTGACCCCAGTCGAACCTGCCGGAATCCACCACCGCGCCGCCCATGGCGTTGCCGTGGCCGGAGAGGAACTTGGTGGTCGAATGCACAATTAGGTCGGCGCCGTGCTCGATCGGGCGGCAGAGATAGGGCGTCGCCATGGTGTTGTCGATGATGAGCGGGACACCGGCGCCGTGCGCGATCTCCGCCAGCGCCGCGATGTCGCTGATCACGCCGCCCGGATTGGCGAGGGACTCGGCGAAGAGCGCCTTGCATTTCGGGTCGTCGACCGCCCTGCGGACCGCGTCCAGATCGTCGACATCGACGAATGTGCAGTTCCAGCCGAACTTCTTGAAGGTCTTGCCGAACTGGGTGATCGATCCGCCATAGAGCCGGGTCGAGGCGACGAGGAAGTCGCCGGGCTGCATCAGCGGGAAGAGGGCGAGCATCTGCGCCGAATGGCCGGACGCAGTGCAGGTCGTGCCGCGGCCGCCCTCGAGACTGGCGATCCGCTCCTCCAGCACCGCCGTCGTCGGGTTGGAGAGGCGGGAATAGATGTTGCCGAAGGTCTGCAGGTTGAAGAGCGAGGCGGCGTGGTCCGCATCGTCGAAAACATAGGCCGTGGTCTGGTAGATCGGCGTCGAGCGCGCGCCCGTGGTCGGGTCCGGTGCGGCGCCGGTATGGATCGCCCGGGTCTCGAAGCCGGCCCGCTTCTGCGGCGCGGCCTTCGGGTTCTCCGCTTCCTCCGCCCCCGGCATGCCGACGGCGCGGCGCTTCGAGGAAATCACGTTCGAGTCGAAGCCGTGCCAGGAGAGCTCGCCATAGAGCCGGGAGAACTCGATTTTCGGGCAGCGGTTCATCACAACCTTCAGCCCGGCCTTCTCGGCGGCCTCGGCGCCCGCGTCGTTGCGCACGCCGAGCTGCATCCAGACCACCTTGGCGCCGATCTCGACCGCTTCCTCCGCGATCGGGCCGGCGGCCTCGGAGTTGCGGAAGATGTCGACCATGTCGATCTCGAAGGGGATGTCCTTGAGCGAGGCATAGACCGTCTCGCCGAGGATCTCCTCGCCGGCGAGGCCCGGATTGACCGGCACGATGCGGTAGCCCTTGCCCTGCAGGTACTTCGCCATGAAATAGCTCGGCCGGGTCCATTTCTGGCTCGCCCCGACGACGGCGATGGTGCGAACCGAGGAGAGGATCTCCTTGATGTAGCTGTCCGGATAATTGTCGTGATCGATCCGGCGCTGCGCTTCGCTCTCGGCCATTCTATTCCCCCGTCCATTTCGGGCTGCGTTTCTCGATGAAGGCGTCGATCCCCTCGGCGGCGTCGCGCGCCTGCATGTTCTCGACCATCACCTTGCTGGTATAGGCGTAGGCCTCGGCCAGCGGCATCTCGAGCTGCCGGTAGAAGGCTTTCTTGCCGGTCTTCAGCACAAGCGGCGATTTCGAGGCGATCTTGCCGGCCATTTCCGCGATTGCGGCGTCGAGGTCCGCTTCCGGGACAGCCTTGTTGATCAGGCCGTGCTGGAAGGCGGTCTCTGCGTCGATCATCTCGCCGGTCAGAAGCATCTCCATCACCTGCTTGCGCGGGATGGCGCGGGAGACGGCAACCATCGGCGTTGAGCAGAAGAGGCCGATATTGACGCCCGGCGTGCCGAAACGGGTGTCCTCGGCTGCGATCGCGAGATCGGCTGTGGCGACGAGCTGGCATCCGGCGGCGGTCGCGATGCCGTGCACGCGCGCGATCACCGGCTGCGGCAGGTGGGTGATGCTGAGCATTAGTTTGGAGCAGGCGGCGAAGACCTGTTCGTGGAACGCGGCATCGCTGCGCGAGCGCATTTCGCGGAGATCGTGCCCTGCGCAGAAACCCTTGCCGGCCCCGCCGAGCACCACGACCTTGACGCTCCGGTCGCGCGCGATCGCATCGAGTTCGTCCTGCAGCGCGGCCATCAGCCCAAGCGAGAGCGCGTTATAGGCGCGCGGCCGGTTCAGCGTCAGATGCGCGATCCCGTCTGCGTCCTTGCGCAGCACGAGGGTGCTATCGAGTTCTTCGACGACGGACATGTCTTCCTCCCGATCGGCTTGGCTCCGATTTCCGCCCGGCACACTACCGCCGGACGAGCCCGAGGAACAGATCTCAGGAGACGCGGATCCAGGTCATCATGCCGGAGGCAGAATGCTCAACCATGTGACAATGCAACAGCCAGTTCCCCGGATTGTCGGCGACGAAGGCGATCTCGAAGCTCTCTTCCGGCTGCATCAGAGTCGTGTCCCGCCATGCGCCGAGCGTCCCGTCCTCCAGAACCTTGCGGAAGTGATGGCCGTGCAGATGCATGGCATGCGGCCAGCCGGTGCGGTTCTCGATCCTGATCCTGACGGTTTCGCCCAGTGCGGCTGAGACAAGTGGCTGGTCCGACATGTCGGCACGGCCATTGAAGGCCCAGACCTTGCCCTGCTGGACCAAGCCGCGCATGTCCATCGATCGGCCGCCCATCATCGCCCCCATCATGCCGCCCATGGCACCGCCCTCCATCAGCAAATCGGCGCGACGTGCGGTATTGAGCGGACCGATTGGCGTCACCGGATTCGGCGAAAGCGGGGCCGCGGGTTCCGGGCGCCGCGCCGCCGAACTTTCCTCCAGCTTGAAGGTCGCGACGGCGTAGCTCCCGTTGCGCTCGTGCGAGACGATTGAGGCTTCCGTCTCGCCGGTCACGTCGACGATCAGATCCACGCGCTGTGCCGGGGCCAGAACCATCCGTCCCGCGCGCTGCGGCGTCTCGAGCGGCTGGCCGTCGAGGGCGACAACCCAGCCGTCGAGGCCGGCGAGGCTGAGGCTGAAGATCCGGGCGTTGGCGACATTGACGAGTCTCAACCGGAGGCGCTCGTTCCGGCGGGCGGTCGAGGTCCAGAAGCCATCGCCGTTCACCGTGATCCAGTTGCCGATCCGGCCGCCGTGCGACCAGTCGTGCATGGCGCCGAGATTTTCGGCGATCTCGGCTTTCTCCGTCAGCCGCCAGTCGTCGATCAGCAGGATTTCGTCGCGGTCGACGTCGGGAGCGTCTCGCTCCTCGACGATCAGTGCGCCGTAGAGGCCGCGGGCGAGCTGCTCCCAGGTCCGGTTATGCGGATGATACCAGTAGGTCCCGGCATCCGGTGCGGCGAAGGCATAGTCGAAGGTGGCCTGTGGTGCGACGGCGGCTTGCGTCAGCTCCGGGACACCGTCCATCGCATTGTCGATGCGGACGCCGTGCCAATGCACGGTGGAGGGTTGCGGCAGGCTGTTCAGGAAGCGGCGGTCGACTCGTGCGCCCTGATTGACCCGGATCGTCGGTCCGGGGACGCCGCCGTCATAGCCCCAGATCGGGGTCGGCTGATATTCCTTGGGCGCGAGCCGTGCCGTTCCCGGCCTGGCTTCGAGCGTCTCCGGCGCGGCGGCGATGGCGCGTCCGGGCAGCACAGAGGCGGCCGCGGCCAAGCTGGCAGCCCCTACCTTCTCGAGAAACACACGTCTGGAAAGATCCCGCACCTGCATTGCTCTCCTCCGATGCGCCGGTCGTCGCGCCGGCCTTTTAGAGAAGAATATGGTGCTATCGCACGCCGAGGAAATGCAGAACGAAGGCGATGGTGCCGAAGGAGAGGAAGGTCGAGAGCAGCATCGAGGTCGCGGCCGCCTGGGTGCCCGCATTGTAGCGGTCGGCGAAGAGATAGACATTCACCCCGACCGGCAGGGCGGCGACGATCACCGCGACGTTGCGCCAGAGCGGATCCATGGAGAAGACATGGGTCGCGAGGAGGTAGGTCAGGGCCGGGAACAGCACCAGTTTCAGCAGGCTGCCGACCAGCGCCTCCCAGATCGCGCCGCTGAGCCGGTAGCGCGCCAGCGAGGCGCCCATGGCGAAGACGGCGCAGGGCAGGGCGGCGCGGCCCATGAACTGGGCGATGTCGGAGACCGGCTTCGGCAGTGGCAGGGCGAAGATGTTCCAGGCGAGCCCGGCGATCAGCCCGATCAGGATCGGGTTGGTGGCGAGGCTTCTCACGATCGAGACGGGGATCGCCAGCAGCGCGCCCTTCTGCCCGCGGCCGCCCTCGACCAGGATCGTGACCACGGCGAAATACTGCCAGGAATGGAAGGCGATGATGAGGAAGACGGGCAGCGTGCCGGCATCGCCGAAGGTGGTGAGGATGAGCGGAATGCCAAGCAGCACCGTATTGCCGAAGGCGCCCGTCATCCCTGCCAACGAAGCATGAGCGAAGTCCCGGCGGAACCACCACAATGAGATCAGCATACCGAGCAGCCAGACCGCGTAGCCGGCGCCGAAGAAGGAGATCAGGAATTCCCATTCGATCGGGTCAGGAAGGGTCTGCCGCGCCATGGTGTGGAACAGCATCGGGGGAATGGCGAAGTTGAAGACGAACTTCGAGAGACTGTCGACCGCCGCTTCCGGGAACCAGCCCAGGCGCGCGGCGCCATAGGCAATGAAAACGGTGCCGAAGACCGGCAGGACGATGTCGATGAGGATTTCCATGGCGGACCCGGAGAGGGAAAGGCGGATGACGAGGCGAATGCGGTTGGCCTATTCGATAAACGAAAATCCTCGCCAATGACAGACGCGGCATCCGGCGCGGCGGCGGAACCGCATCCGCTGCTCGACGGCCCGATAGCGCGGAAGCTGGTGCGGCTCGCCCTTCCGGGGTTGCTCGGCGGGCTGATGCAATCCTTCCTCTATGTCGCCGACGGGCGCTTCGTCGGCACCCTCGGCCCGCTTCCGTTGGCAGGCGTGGCGCTGGTCTTCCCGCTCTTCGTCCTCTCGGTCATGCTCTCGGCGGGTGCCGTCGGCGGTGCCGTGGTCGCGGCGACCGCGCGGGCGCTCGGCGCACGCGATCATGAGGGCGCGGGAGCGCTGGTGCGGACGGCGATGGTCCTGGCCCTGGCCGGCGGCGGCTCGAGTGCTCTGCTTGTCCAGCTCTTCGGCCCGGCTTTCTTCCGCCTGCTCGGCGGCGAGGGTGAGGTTCATGAAACTGCCGTCGCCTATGCTGGGATCCTTTTCCCCGGCATCGTGATCGTCTGGTTCTTCAACATGGCAGCGAGCCTGCTGCGCGGGGCGGGGGAGATGCGCCGCCCGGCCATCGCCCTCGGCATCGCCGCGACGGCGCATATTCTCTCCGCCCTGGTGCTGGTCGCGGGCATGGGGCCGTTCCCCTCGCTCGGCATCACCGGCGCCGCGCTCTCGCTGCTGATCGGCTATGCGGCGGGCAGCCTCTATCTCGCCTGGCGGCTGTTCGGGGCCGGGCGTCCCGCATGGGTGCAGCTTGCAGGGTCGGTCGATTGGGGGCAGGTCTGGCGCGTCGGAAGGCGCGGCTGCTTCGCCGGGGTGCAGTCGGTGCTGACCATCGCCATGGCCCTCGTCGTCACCGCCTATATGGCGCGGATCGGCCCGAAGGCGCTCGCAGGCTACGGCATCGGCGTCCGGCTCGAACTCGTCATCATTCCGGTGATCTTCGCCTTCGGCAGCGCCTGCATCGCCATGGCGGGGGTCAGTCTCGGCGCCGGGCAGCGGGCGCGGGCGCTCCGCGTCTCCTGGACTGGCAGCGCCTTCGCCGCGAGCTTCGTCGGCCTGATCGGCTGTTTCCTCGCCGTGTTCCCCGCGCTCTGGAGCGGGCTCTTCACCGCCGACGCGGAGATCGCCGCCGCGACCGCGCGCTACCTGAAGTTCGTCGGCCCGGCCTACACCTTCTTCGGGCTCGGCCTCTGCCTCTATTTCGCCAGCCAGGCGCTGAACAGCCTCATCTGGCCGGTCACTGGCGCCGGGATCCGGCTCGCGATCCTGCTCGGCGGCGGGGGTGTTCTGCTGGACGAGGGCGTCGACAGTAGAACTGTCTTTCTCCTCGTCGCCGGAGCGATGACGGCTTACGGGCTGTTCAATACATTGACGCTCCGCTTCGGCCCGTGGCGGCGCTAACGCGACGACACCTGTGCAACCTTGACGGTTGGCGGCGGCGCGCCTCTGGCCCAATATTTCCGGCAATAACGAAAGACGGATGGGAGGAAAATCATGGCCAGTCTGGAAATCAGTCCCGGCAATCATCTTTATTACGAGTACGAAGCGCCCGGCGCGAAGGGGCAAACCTTCGTCTTCGTCAACGCGCTGACCGGCAATACCGGCATGTGGCAGGTGGAGGAGATCGGGCCGGCCCTGCGCGCCGCCGGATACGGTACGCTCGTATACAATTTCCGCGGCCAGGCGGAGAGCGCCTTCACGCCGGGTACGGATCTCGGGCCGTTGACCATCGTCGACGACCTGAAGCGTGTCATCGACGCCGTCGCTCCGCCGCGGCCGATCCTCGTCGGTCTCTCCATCGGCGGTCTCTTTGCCGCTCAGGCCTATTTGAAAGGCGCCGCAGCCGAGGGACTCGTCCTGATCAACACCTTGCGCAAGCCGAACCTCCGCCTCGAGTGGATCAACGCGGCGATGGTCCGCATGGCCGCGACTGGCGGCAGCCAGCTCATCATGGAGGCGAACCTGCCGATGCTGGTCAATCCCGAGCAGCTCGCAAAGATGCGGCCGAACCTGCTGAAGGGCGACTACCAGCCGATGACGGACGGGGACGGCCTTTATGAGCTGATGAAGCGTTCGGTCACGACGGACTGGGACTTTCCTTACGAGAAACTCGCCGCCCCGGTGCTGCTCATGACCGGCACCCATGACCGGGTGTTCCGGATCGAAGAGGACATTGCCGAGCTTGAGGCACGCATTCCGTCGAGCTCGCACATCGTCTTCACCGACGCGGGACATCTCATTCCGGCGGAACGGCCTGAGCGCTTCGGCAAAGAGCTTATGGCGTTTGCCGCGCAGCTCTAGCGGCACCGACGGCGGCGTCTATGCTCGGCTCGTAATGCACCAGAGGCGGCCGGAGCCCCTGCGCGGAAAGATCTCGCCGGGACTCGGCCGTCGTTCCGGTGAGGTAAACCGTGACGCCCTTGCGCCCGGCCTTGTGAGCAAGCACCTCGATGGTGTTGGCGGCGGTTGAGTCGAGGAACGGCACGGCGGAGAAGTCGATCACGAGCGCCCGGTGCGTATCGGCGATGCGGTCGAGCACGGAGCCGATCGAGGCCGCGGCACCGAAAAAGAACACACCTGAGATCCGGTAGATGACGATATCCGGGTCGTTCTCCCGTTCCTCCTCGTAAGGGTGCCGTCCGCCCTCGGCATCGTCCGCCTCGTCCTCGGCGACGAAAGGCCTGTGCGTTTCGATCGCGGTGGTCTTCGACATCCGGTGAATGAAGAGCACCGAGCCGAGCGCGAAACCGACGATGATCGCTTCCGTCAGGTCGCGGAAGATGGTGAGCAGGAAGGTCGCGAGCAGCACCGCCGCATCGCCGCGCGAGGCGCGGATCAGGTTCGCGAAAGCGTGCTTCTCGACCATGTTCCAGGCGACCAGCGCGAGCACGCCGGCGAGGCTTGCGAGCGGGATGTAACCGGCGAGCGGCGCCGCGATGAGCACGAAGCCGAGCAGGAAGAGCGCGTGCATCATTCCCGAGATCGGCCCGTGCGCCCCGGCGCGCACGTTGGTCGCGGTCCGGGCGATGGTGCCGGTGACGCAGATCCCGGAGAAGAGCCCGGAGGCGACATTGGCGATGCCCTGCGCCACCAGTTCGCAGTTCGAACGGTGCCGCCGCCCCGTCATGCCATCGGCGACGACCGCGGAGAGCAGGGACTCGATCGAACCGAGCAGGGCGAAGGCGACGGCGTTTGGCAGCACTGCTTGAATTTTCGCGAGATCAAACGCGGGGAGGGACGGCAACGGGATGCTGCTCGGCACGCCGCCGAACTTGGAGGCGATGGTCGCGACCGGCAGATCGAGCAATGTGGTTGCGATGGCGGCCCCGGCGACGGCGATCAGCATTCCCGGCCAGTGCGGGCGGAACCGTTTGAGTCCGGCAATCACGAGGATCGTCGCGCCGGCGAGCAGAATGGTTGCGGGATCTGCTGTCGGCAGGTCGGTCCAGAGTGCGGGGAGTTTTTCCAGAAGCGGCCCCGGTTCCGGCGCTGAGAGGGTGAGGCCGAGAAGCTCTTTTATTTGGCTCGCGAAGATGATCACGGCGATGCCGGCGGTGAAGCCGACCGTGACCGGGTAGGGAATGAACTTGATGTAGGTGCCGAGCTGCAGCAGGCCGATGGCGGCGAGCGCCAGGCCGGAGAGCATGGTGGCGAGGATCAGTCCGTCCATGCCGTGCGCCTGCACCGTCGCCGCGACCAGCACGATGAAGGCGCCTGCGGGCCCGCCGATCTGGAACCGGCTGCCGCCGAAGGCGGAAACGAGGAAGCCGCCGAAGATCGCGGTATAGAGCCCTTGTGCCGGTGTGGCACCGGACGCGATGGCGATGGCCATGGAGAGCGGCAGGGCGACAATGGCGACGGTCAGTCCGGCCATGGCGTCGGCGCGCAGGTTGGCGAGGCTGTAGCCCTCGCGAAGAACTGTCACCAGCTTCGGGGTGAAGGCCTCGCTGAAGGACGGCCCGCTCTCGGCGGGCGAGGGAATAGAACTGCTGGTCATGCGGTCGAAGAGGCCGGCAACGGCTTGATGCCGGTTCCAATGTTGAGTGTTTCGGAATCAAAGCAAAAAAGGCCGGGAATGTCCCGGCCTTTTATTTTGGTTGCGCGGTCGTGCCGCATTTCAGAGCGCGTCGTCGCCTTCCTCGCCGGTGCGGATGCGCACCGTCTTGCCGACGTCGAGCACGAAGATCTTGCCGTCGCCGATCTTGCCGGTCTTGGCCGCGGCGGAGATCGCTTCGACCGCGCGGTCGGCGAGCTCGTCGCTGGTGACGACCTCGATCTTTACCTTCGGTACGAAATTCACCGTGTATTCGGCGCCGCGATAGATCTCGCTGTGGCCGCCCTGCCGGCCGTAACCCTTGACCTCGCCTGCGGTCATGCCATGCACGCCGATCTCGCCGAGTGCAGTGCGGACTTCGTCCAGACGGTGCGGTTTGACGACCGCTATGATCATTTTCATCTAGGCTCTCCTCAGGTTAGGTCGTAGCCACGTTCGCCGTGCGCGATGATGTCGAGACCCTCGATTTCGCTTTCCTCGCTGACGCGCAGGCCAATGGTACGGGCAATGAGTTGTGCAAGCACCCAGGTTATCACACCGGACCAGGCCGCGACGGCGAGGATGCCGATCACCTGCACCTGGAACTGGCCGGCGATCGAGACGCCCTCGGCGTGGCCGAGGCCCCCGAAGCCCGGCGCGGCAAAGACCGCGACCAGCAACGTGCCGATAATGCCGCCGACACCGTGGACCGCAAAGACGTCGAGCGAGTCGTCGATCTTGAAGCGGAACTTGATCCAGGTGGTGAAGTACTGGCAGACCACGCCGGAGACGATGCCGATGACGACCGCGCCCATCGGGCCGACGAAACCGGACGCCGGCGTAATCGAGGCAAGGCCGGCAACCATGCCGGTGACGATGCCGATGACGCTGGGTTTGCCGAAGCGCAGATATTCGAGGAACGCCCAGACCAGCGAGGCGACGGCCGCGGAAATGTGGGTGACGGTCATCGCCATGCCCGCATTGCCGTCGGCGGCGAGCGCCGAGCCCGCATTGAAGCCGAACCAGCCGACCCAGAGCATCGCCGCTCCGGTCACCACCATGCCGGGACTGTGCGGCGGCCGGATCTCGTGCGGGAAGCCGCGGCGCGGGCCGAGCACGACGGAAAGCACGAGGGCGGAGACGCCTGCGGTCACATGCACGACGATGCCGCCGGCGAAATCCATCACACCCATGTCGGCGAGCCAGCCGCCGCCCCAGACCCAATGGCAGGCCGGCGCATAGACCAGCACCAGCCAGAAGAGGCTGAAGGCGCAGACCGCGCCGAAACGGATCCGCTCGGGATAGGCGCCGACGATGAGCGCCGGCGTGATGATCGCGAAGGTCATCTGGAACATGAAGAAGACGGTCTCGGGGATCGTCCCGGAAAGACTGTCTGTGCCGACCCCGTCGAGGAAGGTCTTGCCGAGCCCGCCGATCCAGGCCTGGGTCGCGCCGCCATCGTCGAAGGCGAGGCTGTAGACCGCCATGAGCCAGGCCACGGACGCGATGCAGGCAATCGCGAAACAGTGCATCAGTACCGAGAGCACGTTCCGTGCACGCACGAGGCCGCCGTAGAAAAGCGCGAGCCCCGGGAGGGTCATGAAGAGCACGAGCGCGGTGGCGGTGAGGATCCAGGCCGTGTCCCCGCTGCTCAAAGCGTCTTCCGCTCTGGCCTCGCCGATGCCGGACCCGAAGGCGACGGCAGCGGTCAGGCCGAAGGCGGAGAGCCTCCGGATATGTTTCATGAAAGTCGGTCCCCCCTGAAATCTGTTTGTCTCGTGGCCGTACCCCCTGCACGACCGGGAACAAGACTACGTTCGGATGCCTAGTTCGCAAGCAGAAAGAGAAGTTGCTCAATTTTTCGGCATATATTTTCCGCGTTGCGGATACCGGAGATTCAAATTGTCTCGATACATTTGATGACGGCGCCGTGGCATCGCTGCTATATGAGAGGCATGGAATGCGATCTTGTTATCTTCGATTGTGACGGCGTCCTGGTCGACAGCGAGGCGATCGCCAACCGCTGCACGGCGGAGGCCATGACCCAGGCCGGTGTCCCGATCCTGCCGGAGGAGGCGCTGAAAAGGTTCCTCGGCGGGAAACTGACCTTCATCCAGAAGGATGTCGAGGCGATGATCGGGCGGGAACTCGGCGACGATTGGGTCCCGAAGATCTATGCCAAGCAGTTCGCGCTCTACCGCAAGGAGCTCCGCGCGATTCCCGGCATCGACCGGGCGCTGACCCGGATATCGGATGCGGGCAAGAAGATCTGCGTCGGCAGTAACGGTCCGGTCGAGAAGATGGAGGTCACTCTTGGAGTGACCAATCTGAAGCGTCATTTCCGCGGCGCGATCTTCTCTGCCGACATGGTCGGGATTCCGAAACCGCAGCCGGACCTCTATCTCTATTGCGCCGAACGGATGGGGGTGGCTCCGGAACGCTGCGTCGTCGTCGAGGACAGTCCGACAGGCGCACGTGCCGGAATCGCTGCCGGTATGCGGGTCTTCGGGTACAGCGCAGCGCACGGTCCGGATGGTTTGGCCGAAGTTGGCGTACATGCCCTGTTCGACGACATGGCCGATTTGCCGGGTATGCTCGGCATCGATGCGCCTGAGCTTCCCGAGGAACGCTTCGGCTAGCGAAGCGCGTGCAAAAGGGCGGCGCTTGGCCGCCCTCTGCTTGGATCAGCAGGTGTCCCGATCAGTCGATCACAGTTCGCCTGCCGGAACCGAGCGGATCTTGCTCCAGTTCGCCGCCGCCTTCGCAATCGTCCCGGCCTTGTCTTTCTGGAACAGCCGGAAAATCTCCTCGTTCAGGAAAAGATAGAGTTTGTCGTCCACGACCGCGGCGAATTTCGGATTTCCGTCGAACTTCTTCCCGACCGACACACCGAAGGTGCAGAAGCCGCCGTTCTCGGGAAGGAAGGCTGCCGGATTTGCCTGGAAGCTCTTCAGGGTTTCCTCCGACGAGAAATAGTAGTCGACGCCGTCGTGAGTGACCGTATGGCGGGCGCGTCCGTCGATCCGGTTCCCGAGCGTGAGGAACGCGACGGGATCCACGCCGTGCATACCGAGCGGATGTCCTGCGGCGGTCAGCCCTTTGGACGTGTTGTACTCGTCGGCCGCAAAGGCCGCAGAGGCGGAGACAATCAGGGCCGCGATGGCGGCTGCTGCGAGTCTGGTTGTGCGCATTTCACTTTACTCCATTTCATGGGTCGGGGTTCTGCGCCGCTTTTCAGTTCGGTGCGGCAAATAGAACCTATGTTCGGGGATGCGTTCTGTTGATGCTCATGGCGCCGGATAAATTGTCCGACCGTCCGGTTGTCGGGCGCGAGTCAGGCCCATGCCGCGCGTGGGTCAGGCTTCCCGCATCATTGGACGGGACGGCTCTGCCTTGTGAAGCGCGACGACGGTCAGCACGGCGGCGGCATTGGCGAAGTAGTACCAGGCATCGGGTCCGCTGAAGCCGAGCGCTGCCGGGATCGCGAGGAAGAGAATCCCGACCGTGAAATCCGCCACGAGATGAAACGTGTACGGCAAAATACGGATCAGGCCCGTCTTGTGGTCGGTCAGTATGGTCAGAAGCAGCGCTGCCAAGCCGGCCACCGGGCCGAGCCAAAGCGCGAGCGGATGGGATGTGCCGAGCTGGAGCAGGAACGGCATTGCCATCAGCGTCAGCGCGACAGGGTAGTCGAGATAGGCGTGCATGGTTTTAGTGACGAAACGCGGATCCATCTTTTGATGTCCTTTCCGGTCGGGTTTGGGCCGCCGAACGATTCGTGCGGCGCTGTCCGGAAGATGTCTCCGCGCTGTCGGTCAATCTATGTCGCAACGTCCGCATAAATTGATCTATCGTCCTCGTGATTTGTGGTTTGTGCCTGTTTGATGCTTTTTTAATTTTTGCTTCGTTCTGTCGGGAGTATGGGATGTCGGTCGACGCCCTCAGCCAGATCCTTGATGCCGTGAGGATGCGCGGGTCGGTCTATTTTCACACCAGCTTCGCGCCTCCGTGGTCGGTACGTGTGCCGGCATTCGAGCGGGTCGCGCGGTTCCACATGGCGATGCGGGGGGACTGCTGGCTTCGCGTTGAAGGTATTGACGGCCCGATCCGGCTGAAGACAGGCGATCTCGTCGTCGTCCCCCATGGTGCGGCGCATGTGCTCGCGGACGAACCGGATCGCCCTCCGGTCGAGGTTGACGAGGTCGTTCGGCGCTCCGGTTACCGGGGCGAAGGCGCGCTGGCTTTCGGAGATCCCGACGACGCCGAAGCGTGCAAGCTCTTCTGCGGCCATTTCGAATTCGACGAGAGCGCGGTTCATCCGATTCTGGGGGCGTTGCCGAACGTCATCCATATTCCCAACACCGAGACCATGAATGCCCATTGGCTGGAATCGGTGATGCGGTTCGTTTTCGCCGAGATCAGCGGTGCCAAGGGGGGCTCTGACGCCATTATCCACCGCCTGACCGAGATCGTCTTCATCCAGGTCATCCGGTCATTCGTCGATGCCGCCGGAGATGGGGCGGGGTGCTTTGCGGCAATCCTCGATCCGAAGCTGGGTAAGGCACTGGCCTCTGTCCATCAGTCGCCGGAGAAGAACTGGACGGTCGAAAGCTTGGCGCGCATGGCCGGGATGTCGCGGACCGTGTTTGCGGAGCGCTTCTCTGAACTGGTCGGTCTGACCCCGGTCGGATACCTCACCCACTGGAGAATGCAGCAGGCCCGCCGACATCTTACCGAAACGGACCGTCTCCTGATCGATATCGCTGAATCGGCCGGGTATGCTTCCGAAGCCGCCTTCAACCGTGCTTTCAAGAGGCATTTCGGAGAGACGCCGGGGCGCGTGAGGCGAACGCGCGCAAGCGTAAGTGGCACAGTCTGAGCCTGTTTCAGCTGCGCTCTCGCCGTCTCGTGCCGGATATACGTTCTCTGCGGTAGCCATGAATTTATTATCGCCGTAAAGAACACTTTGGTATGCGTCACAAACCCGGGGCCACTATCCTACGGGCAATCGTAGAGCGAGCAGGGAGCCGCGGAGTGCCGATCGAAATCCATGAGCATGACGACCTCGTGGAGTTCGTATGCAGCGGCGAGCTCTCGGCTCTAGAGATCATGGCGGTGTCGGGGAACTACCACAAAGTGACGCCGAAGAAGCTGGCTCTGTGGAACCTGCTCGAAGCGCAGATTTCCTACTTCAGGGCAGAGCATTTCCCCAAGGTTGCCGACAAAGGAGCGGAACTTGGCCGGTTGCGCGGTAACGGCGCCCGCAATGCCATTGTCGTCAGCACGCCGGATGAACACCTTCTGCTTAAAGCCTACGGCAGCACGGCGAGTGCTGTCTCGTCGGTTGAGCACGATGTGTTTCTCGACCGCGACGAGGCGATTGCCTGGCTTCGGCAGGAGGGCCCCGCGTGACTTCGGGAAACAGGGTCGAAACCGTGGACCGGGACGGATACGTGGAGTTCGTCGTCCGCGGTTTCGTCGACCCGGACGAGGTCGTCGCGGCGATCGGCCGATATTATTCGGGGGCGCCGCAGACCCATTCGCTCTGGAACAATTCCGAGGCTACGTTGTCCACCTTTACGCCTGACAGTTTCGCCAGGATCGCGGCGGAAGCGGGGAAGTATCTGCACAAGCGCGGCAAGAACCCGCGCACGGCAATCCTCGTGAATACCGCGGCGGAAAACATGCTGATCAAGGCCTTCAGCGCGCGCGCGGAGACTGTCGCGCCGCTCGACATCAGGGTCTTCGGCGACCGCGAGGCTGCGGTCGCCTGGTTACAGAGCCGGATCCCGGCCGACTAGGTCAGACGGCATCTTTCCATTCCGCGCCCGGCCAGACGCCCGGAGCGCAGCGCGCATATTGCGCCGGATAGGCGATGGTTTCGCCAAGCGCCTGCGCCGCGTGCCAGGCCCACCGCGGATCGTCCATCACGCCGCGGGCGAGCGCAATCATGTCTGCCTCGCCGTCGGCGACGATCTTCTCCGCCTGCTGTGGCGTCACGATCATGCCGACCGCCATCGTCGCGATGCCGGTTTCCTTCTTGATCTTCTCGGCAAGGAAAACCTGGTAGCCGGGCTTGACCTCGATCTTCTGCCGCGGGTCGAGCCCGCCGCTGGTGACGTCGATGAAATCGCAACCGAGTGCTTTCAGTTCCTTTGCATAGGCGACGGCTTCCTCCGGTGAGAAGCCGCCATCGACCCAGTCCGTCGCTGAGAAGCGTACGGCGAAGGGTTTGTCGTCCGGCCAGACGGCCCGGCAGGCTTCGAAGACCTCGAGCGGAAAACGCAGGCGATTCTCCAGGCTACCGCCGTAGCCGTCCGTCCGCTGGTTGCTGAGCGGAGAGACGAACTGGTGCAGCAGGTAGCCGTGACCGCCATGCAGCTCAGCAAGATCGAAGCCGACCCGATCGGCGCGCTTGGTCGTTGCAACGAACTCGGCTTTCACCTTAGCGAGACCGGCATCGTCGAGCCCGCGCGGGGCCGGCCAGTCGGCATAACCGAGGCCCGACGGGGCGACCGTTTCCCAGCCACCCTCGGCGATGGCGATCGGCTTGCCGCCTTTTCCGGGAGGCTGGGTCGAGCCTTTGCGGCCGGAATGGGCGATCTGGATGCCGAGTTTGGCCGTGCCGTAGGTCTTGCAGAAATCGACGAAGCGCTTGATGGCCGCTTCGTTCTCGTCGGAATAAAGGCCGAGACATTTCGGCGAGATCCGGCCCTCGGGAGAGACGTGTGTCGCCTCGGTAATGAGCAGACCGCCGGCGCCCATGGAGAGCGAGCCGTAATGCATCAGATGCCAGTCGTTCGCGTTTCCGTCTTCCGCCTGGTACTGGCACATTGCGGAGACCGCGATACGGTCGTCGAGGGTCAGTCCGCGGAGGGTGATCGGGGAAAAGAGATGACTGCTCATTCGCCTCTGTCCTAATTTCCTGCCCTGAATACGTCGCCGCGCACTCCGTCGCGATCATGACGAGGATACCCGTTTCGCGCGTCCGGGGGAGGGGCGAATGACGAAGATATCCAATGCTGAAATGGAGCGTATTGCCCGCGAGGAAGTGCCGGCCGTCGGCCAGTACGGAGTCGTTTTCGAAGAGATCGGCGACGGAACGGCGCGCGCCGTGCTGCCGTACCGGGAAGACTTTCTGCGCCCCGGCGGAACCGTTAGCGGGCCGGTGATGATGGGGCTCGCGGACGTGGTGGTCTATGCCTGCGTGCTCTCGCGCATCGGCATCGTGAAGCTTGCTGTGACCACCAGCCTCAACGCGAATTTCCTGCGGCGGCCGAAACCGGCGGATCTGATCGCGGAAGGCCGGCTGCTGAAATGCGGAAAGCGGCTCGCCTATGGCGAGGTGACCCTGTTCAGCGCGGGCGAGGAGGACGACCCGGTCTGTCACGTGACCGCCACCTATTCCATTCCCCCGGAGGATCAGCGGTGACGGCGGCCGGCATCGTCCGTCTGTCGGACAGGGACCTCCATGCCGACGTCTGGCCGGCAAACGGGGGACGTCTTGCGGCGTTCTTCAGTTTGCACGGTGAGGACCGTTTCGACTGGATGGTGTCGGCGCCTGATGCCGATATCGATAGCGGCGCGTCGGGATCATGGGGCAGTTTCCCGCTGGTCCCTTTCTCGAACCGTATCCGGGATGCCCGTTTCGAATGGGATGGCGAGATCCACCGGATCGAGGCAACGGAGAAAGGCGCGCCAAACGCGATCCACGGCCATGGCCGCAGCCTCTCCTGGACGATCGATCAGGTGACGGCTCAGTCGATCGACATGTCCTACGACTACATGCCGGGAGACTGGCCGTTCGCCTATCGTGCCGAGCAGCACATCGTGCTCGCGGATGGCGCTCTCTCCCTCGAAATGCGGCTGGTCAACCGGGGAGACCGGTCCATGCCGGCAGGACTTGGCCATCACCCGTATTTCCCGTGGCGTGGCGGGCCGGTAGTGGAAGCCGGCTTTGAAGATTACTGGCCAGCGGTCGACGGTGTCCTTCCCGACGGGCCCGTGACGTTACCGCCGGAGTTCGATTTCTCGGCGGGAATACCGCTTCCGCGCGGCCTCGATAACGGTTTCTCCGGCTGGGACGGCAGGTTGTCGATCGTCTGGCCGGGGGACGGCGCCACGTTGACCATGTGCGGCAGTGCGGAACTCGGACATATGATCCTCTTCTCGCCACCGCAGCGGAACTTCTTCTGCGCAGAGCCGGTGTCCCACGCGATCGATGCGGTCAATCTGGCAGCCCGCGGGATCGGGAAAACGGGACTCAGGCGGCTCGAACCCGGGGCAACCATGACCGCGCAAATACGGTTCGCGCCGTCCAGCTGACGCTGGCAAGATCTTCGCCGGCGTTCTTCCCCTTAAATCCGGTGTTCCGTAGCGTGGTGTGCACGGAATCCGGCAAGTTTCTGATTCGGCCAATTATTCGTCAAAGTTGTCGCGTGCAACCGGTACGCTTGAGAAGTGTTCTATTTTTCAATGGATTGCGCACCCTTCTTAGGTCGGGTTGCCGATAGCAAGTAACAAGGTTGATTCTACCGTCGTTCGTGAAGTCATCACCAATAGTCACATCAGGCGACCATTTGGGACCATGAAATCAGGAAGAAAGGCGGTAGCATGCTCATGTTCGTGCGGGATGTAAGTAAGACTCGATCCGTTTATCAACTGCTCGATGATCTACCCGTTGCGGTCATGATCTGCAAATTGCCGGACTTCCGAATTGACTATGCGAATAATGCGTCAATGGAGGCACTGGAGAGGATTAGGGGAATTCTTCCGGTGCCTCCAGACGAGATCGTCGGTCAGTCGATCGATATTTTTCACAAGAATCCTGAATATCAGCGGGAAATGCTGCGCAACCCGGACAACCTGCCGCACCGGGCGAGGATCGAGGCCGGGGACGAAATTCTCGATCTACAGGTGACGGCGATGCGGGACGCCGCCGGGCAGTATACGGGGCCCATGCTGACCTGGGAGGTCGTCACCGAGCGGGTCCGTAACGAGGCGGCCGTCGCGCGGCAGATGCAGATGCTCGACAATCTGCCGGTCAATGTGATGCTGGCGGACAAGGACACGTTCGACATCGTTTATGTCAACGAAACGAGCAAGCGGACCCTGAAGCGGATCGAGCATCTGTTGCCGGTCAAGGCTTCCGAATTGGAAGGTGCGAATATCGACATCTTTCACAAGCACCCGGAACATCAGCGCGGAATTCTGAGCGACCGGAGCAATCTTCCCTGGAAAACGGTGATCTCCCTCGGCGAAGAGAAGCTGAATCTTCAGATATCGGCGCTGGATGCACCTGACGGCTCCTACCTGGCGCCGATGCTTACCTGGTCGGTCGTTACAGAGAACATCAAAATGGCCGACACGGTCCGGGAGGTTGTCACCAAGGTCTCCTCCGCATCGGCGCAGTTGCAGTCAAACTCCTCGGCGATGGCGGAATCCGCTGGGATTGCGAACAGCACCGCAACGACAGTCGCGTCGGCGACCGAGGAACTCAGCAGTTCCATTGTCGAGATCAGCCGGCAGATGTCCGAGGCGACAAAGATCGTCAACGAGTCCGTTCGGGAATCACAGCGTTCGACGGAGATGATCAATTCACTCTCGGAAGCGGCCGAGCGGATCGGCGAGGTGGTGTCCCTGATCCAGAATATTGCCGCTCAGACAAATCTGCTGGCACTCAACGCGACGATCGAGGCGGCCCGTGCCGGGGATGCGGGCAAAGGCTTCGCGGTTGTCGCGAACGAAGTGAAAAGTCTTGCTACACAGACCGCGAAAGCGACCGAGGACATTTCTGAACAGGTCGCGCAGATCCAGTCAGCGGTGAGTGACGCTGTCGGCGCCAACAATGCCGTGACACGTACGATCGAGCGCCTCGACGAAATTGCGACCGGGGTTGCAGCGGGCGTCGAGGAGCAGAGCGCCGCGACACAGGAAGTCGCGACAAATATCATCGAGGTTCAATCTGCGTCTTCGCGTGTCGGAGATCTGTCCCGCGAGGTTCTGGCCGCAGCGGACAATCTCGCTACCGAGGGCATATCCTTGCGCGATTCCTGCGACGCCTTCGTGGAGAAGACCACGAAAGGGTGAATGCGCAGCGACCAGAATGTTACGCCGGTCCGGCGTCGTTCTCTCAGCCGTGCAGGGTCTGCTGCAACGCAGTCAGCAGATCTTCGACCCGGAAAGGTTTTTTGATAAGCGGTGCGCCGAGCTCTTTTCCGGCAATCGCGGTGCGCTCATTGTCGGCATATCCCGAGACAAAGACGATGGCCAGGCCGGGATTGCGCGCCCGGAAACGTCGGGCGAGGGCGAATCCGTCGGTCGCACTGCCCAAGTTGATATCGCAGATCAGAGCGTCGACATTTCGGCCTGATTTTGAAAACCTTTCCTCCGCTTCGTCGGCCGAGGCAACCGCCTCGACCGCATATCCGTTTTCCCGAAGACAATCCTCGATAAAAGCGCGGATCCCCGGCTGGTCCTCTACGACGAGGATCTTGCCGCGATGCTGGACGGAGCAAGTGTTCTCATAGTGGAGAGCGGTCTCCGGATATTGTGCGGTTGTCTCCGGCAGAAACAGCGTCAGGCGCGTGCCCAGGTCGAGAGCCGTTTCGAGAATGGCCTCGCCGCCATGAAGCCTGACGAATGTCCGCACCATATAGAGACCGAGCCCCGTGCCGCCGCTGTCGCGTTTGGTGGTGAAGAAAGCTTCGAAGGCGTTCTGGGCGACATCCGGAAGCATGCCCGGACCATCGTCCGTGATCGAGAGGGCGACGTACGAACCTCGCGGCAGTGATTCCGGGAGGCAGCACGGATCGGCGCGGGAGAGAGCGATCCTGATCGAGCCGCCGTTCTCCATGGCTTCCCTGGCGTTCAGGATCTGATTGAGCAGGGCGGTTTCGAGCCCGCTGATGTCCACCTCGCTGCAGAGCGGTTCGGGGCTGGGGGTGAATTCCAACGAGACACATTTGCCGATTGAGCCGCCGATCAACGTCACGATGTTCTCGATGGCACGATTTAGGGACACCGACGTGGGCTCGGGCGGCGTGTTCTGTGAGAAGTTCAGAAGCCGTTGGGTGAGGGATTGGCCCGAGCGGATTGCCTGCCTGATGCGGTCGATCGGAGCTTCGAAGCCATGCCGTGCCGCGCCGCGGATCTCCATGACATCGAGATTTCCTGCGATCGCGCCCAGAATATTGTTGAAGTCATGGGTAAGACCGCCCGCGAGAGCAGCGGTCGCCTCCAGCTTCTGGGATTCGATGAGTTTGCTGTGGAGGCTCTTGAGCTCTGTGATGTCCTGAAAGGTTCCACGGGAGTGGATGGCGGTGCCGGAGGCATCGAATTCGTGCTCTCCATGTTCCAGGATGATCCGGTAGCTTCCGTCGGTATGTAACGCACGATATTCGACCTGATATGCGCGGCGATCGACGAAGGAGTTCTTGATGGCGGTCCGGTAGGTTTCATGGTCGTCCGGATGGATAAACGCTTTCCAGGTTGAGATATCGGCGTTCAGAGCATTCTTCTCGAGGCCGAGCATCGCATAGACCTCTTCCGACCAGATCAGCTTCCGCGCAACCTGGTCGACTTCCCACATTCCGAGACCTGCAATCCGCTTGGCCATAGAGAGCCGCTTCTCGGAATCGCGCAATCGAATCTCGGCCTCCTTGCGCTCGGTTATGTCGTGCAGGATTCCGAACTTCTGTCCGTCCGGCTCGATGGCGGGGAGGGATTCGTCATAGAGCCATATCTGGCGGCCGTCGCCCGCCATGAAGCGATACTCGATCATGGCCCGGAAGCCTTCGTCGACCTGGCGGGTTCGATCCAGGAAAGCCTTCCGGTCTTCGGGATGGATGCGCTGGAAAAACTCGGACACATCGGCCGGATGCTCTCTCGGATCCCAGCTCAAGAGTCGGAACAATTCCTCGGACCAGAACAATTCTCCGGTGTGACGGTTCCAGGTCCAGTAGGCCATGTTGCCAATGCGCTGCGCCTCCCGAAGCCTGAATGAGACAAGCTCAGCTTCTTTTTTCGCTTCAACGAGATCGCTGATATCGACCCCGACAAAGCCGATATAGGAGAGTTCCCCGGCGCTGTTCCTTATCGGGAATTTAGTTCCGTAAATCGTTCTGCGACCCGTGTAAGACGTGGTGGTCAGGACCGTTGCATTCGTTACATCCGTTTCGACGATCTTCCTGTCGTGTTCGCGTACCTGCTTCGCAACGTCCGGGGGCCAGAAATCATCCGACCGTTTGCCGGACATTTGTTCCGGCTCCATGGACAATATGCTGGCGAAGAACCGGTTCACCTTGTTCCACCGGCCGTCGGGCGCCTTCATCCCGATCATCACCGGGGCGTTTTCGAAAATGGCCTCCAGTTCGAGGGTCCTGTCTTCGAGGTCTCGGGAAGCGATTTTCTGGGCCGTAACGTCGAAGGCGAGGATGAGCGCACCGGGAGACGAGGCCGGGTCGTCGAACCGGCTGACGACATGACTGAAAAAGCAGGACGATCCGTCTGCACTCGCAAATTCAAGCTCGAGCGTGATCGGGGTTTCCTGATGGAGGGCGCCCACGATGGCCTCGGCGAAGGAGGCTATCTGCGCTGAACCGAGGCTGCTGTATCGTGGCGAGACCTGAATTGGGGCGCCGATAAGTTCGCGTGGCTGTACGCCGGCGAGCGCGGACGCTGCGCTGTTCGCTGATCGCACGATGCCGTCGCTCGAGCAAATCATTGCGGGGACCGGCAAGCGCGCCAGGAAATCGTCGAATGCGGGTGTCGTTCCGTGGCCGGATTTCTCGAGCGGTCGGTCGGCCATGTCTTCGCTCATTTCGGCCATTGCCGCGACCAGGCCTGTCGGCCCTTTGGTGCCACTCTCATTTTGGGGGACTAGATTAGGGACAATTCGCGGGCTATTCGTGCCGCATCGGTTCGGTTTTTCGCCCGAAGAGACCGCAGGATGTTGGACATATGCTCCTTGACGGTGGGTTCCGTTATGCTGAGCCGGTTGGCGATTTCCTTATTGAGAAAACCGACCGCCGCGAGCCGCAGCACTTCGATCTGCCGCGGCGAAATAATTAGACCGGCGCGTTGCGTGCGGCAGACTTGATGTGGATGGCCGGATTTCCAAGCCGTGCGAGAACATGCATCGGCGTCCGGCGGGAAACAGCTTCCGTCGCGGCGAAGGCGGTCAAGGCTTTCGACGACGGACCGGGCGCCGTAGCTTTTTGGAATATAGCCGGCCACTCCGAGGGATCGTGCCGCTTCAAGGTCGGAGTTGCAGATTTCTCCGGAAAAGATCACAACTCTGGAATTCGGATAGGTTTCGATTGTTCGGCGGATGCCCGTGAGACCGCTGCTTCCGGGCATATGCCAGTCGATCAGCAGTGCGTCGGGTTCGCCGCAATGCTCTCGCATGCGCCAGGTGTCGTTGAAATTCGCGGCCTGATGGATCACGAGGCCCGGGAGAGAGGCCTGGAGATAGTCCACAAGTGTTTCTCGAACCACGTTGTGATCGTCGGCGATCAAGAGCGAATTAAGCATAGTCGCACACCATCGTATGTTCACTTGCTTGTTTTGAACTGTGATCTCAGTCAATTTTTATAGTGATCATGAGGAGTTCTGATTCGAAATCACCGATATATTTATTTTATGGGAAAAAACAAAACACATCAATCGACAGGTGTTGTGTTTAACGTTCTGATCGGCGGAAAAGGTTGGTCCAGCAGCCGCAATTTTTTACTTAATAAAAATATGGCATATGGGGTTCGCCGGTTCGGTCTGTCGCCTTGCTTGCTCAGATGGATAGTGGTGAGGTATTATAATACCGTTTTCATAAACCCATTGAAAACACGTGATTTTTATCGCTTGACTTAATATCTTCGATGTCTATTTTACGCCGACCCGTCGCCTGGGCTTGCAGGCCTTGAGCGGCAATTGGATTTCGCAGCATCACTGGATGGTTAAAGAGATGCGTACCTACTCGGCAAAACCGAGCGAGATCGAGAAGAAGTGGTGGATCGTCGACGCTGAGGGCGTCGTGCTCGGCCGACTCGCGACCGTTCTCGCCAACTACCTGCGCGGCAAGCACAAGCCGACCTTCACCCCGCACATGGATTGCGGCGACAATATCGTCGTCATCAATGCCGATAAGGTGAAGCTCACCGGCAACAAGCTGGCCGACAAGAACTTCTACTGGCACACCGGTTACCCGGGCGGCATCAAGTCGCGCACCATGGGCCAGATCCTGGGCGGCTCCCATCCGGAGCGGGTCATCGAGAAGGCGGTGCAGCGCATGATCAGCCGCGGTCCGCTTGCCCGCAAGCAGATGAGCAACCTGCGCATCTATGCCGGCACCGAGCATCCGCACGAGGCGCAGCAGCCCGAAGTGCTCGACGTCGCCGCGATGAACCCGAAGAACAAGAGGTAAGCCATGTCCGTTGAGACCGAAGCGACCAACGAAGGCGCTGGCATGGAAGCGCTCGAGGCCCTGAAGCAGGAAGTGGAAGCCGCTCCGGCCGAGCCGAAGCTGGACAAGTACGGCCGCGCCTATGCGACCGGCAAGCGCAAGAACGCGATCGCCCGCGTCTGGATCAAGCCGGGCAACGGCAAGATCGTCGTGAACGGCCGCGAGGACAGCGTCTATTTCGCCCGTCCGGTGCTGCGCATGATGATCAACCAGCCGTTCGGCGTCACCGACCGCAAGGATCAGTTCGACGTCTACGCGACCGTCACCGGTGGCGGCCTCTCGGGCCAGGCTGGCGCGGTGCGTCATGGCATCTCCAAGGCGCTGACCTATTTCGAGCCGGGCCTGCGTCCGGTCCTGAAGAAGGGCGGCTTCCTGACCCGCGACCCGCGTGTGGTCGAGCGTAAGAAATACGGTAAGGCGAAAGCGCGCCGGAGCTTCCAGTTCTCCAAGCGCTGATCCGTTCGAACATCTTTGTCGAAGCGGCCCACCGAGCAATCGGCGGGCCGTTTTTCTGTGCGCTTCGATCTATTGCCGACAGGCATTTAACAGATATCCGGACGTCCGGCATGACCTTTGGGGGACGGGAGTGGCCTCTCCCTATGGCCGCTCGTGGAAAGCCCGCGTCAGCCCTATCCAAAGCTCTGCCTCTCCCTGCTAGGCTAGGGCTGCTGAGGTAACGAACACCCGCCATTCACAAGGCGGGGAAAGCGGGGGGAACATGTCGAAGCAACCCGGGAGACTGATTGTCGGGCTGATCGGTGAAGGCATCGGCGCGTCGCGGACGCCGGCCATGCACGAGGCCGAGGGTAAAGCTCAGGGGCTCGACTACAGCTATCGGCTGATCGATACGGCCGGAATGGAACGGCCGGACCTGGAAGCCTTGCTGGCCGACGCGGAGGCTGCGGGATTCGCCGGTGTGAATGTCACCCATCCCTTCAAGCAGCAGGTCCTCGCGCATGTTGCGGAGCAGGCGGCCGAGGTCGGGAAAGTCGGGGCCAGCAACACCGTCCTGTTCACGGCATGTGGCAGGAAGGCACACAACACGGACTATCTCGGCTTTTTTCATGCGTTCCGGAGCGAGTTGGGCGAAGAGCCGATGGATCGCGTGCTGTTGCTTGGGGCGGGAGGCGCGGGCCGCGCCGTCGGTCTCGCGCTTGCGGAAGCCGGTGTCCGGAATCTTCTCATCCGGGACAGAAATGCTGCGGCCGCGGAACGCCTGGTTGCCGACATCGAGACACAGTTCCCCGAAGCGAAAGCGGAAACCGTAACCGAGGCCGATCTTTCCGGCGTGGTCTCTGACGGTGTCGTCAATGCGACCCCGGTCGGCATGCTGCGCCATCCGGGGATGCCGATTGTACGCGACGTTCTCGTTCGCAAGCCCTGGGTCGCGGATATCGTTTACTTTCCGCTCGAGACAGAATTGCTGAAAACGGCGAGGGAACTCGGTTGCGTCACCATGTCCGGGCGCGGCATGGCGGTAATGCAAGCGGCGAAGGCTTTCGAGCTATTCACGGGGATCGAGGTCGACCCTGATCGGATGGCGCGAGCATTCGACAGTTTTGATCTTGGGGGCAATGCGCGATGAAGATCTTTCTGACAGGTGCCAGCGGCTTCATTGGCGGCTCCGTCGCCGTTCACTTGATCGCCGCGGGACACGACGTGCGGGGGCTGGTGCGCAGCCAGGAGCGCGCCGATGCGGTGACGCGCTTCGGCATCGTGCCGGTGCTCGGCTCACTGGACGATGCGCCGGTTCTGGCTGAGGAAGCCGCGCGGGCGGACGCGGTGATCAATGCGGCGAGCGCGGATCATCGCGCGGCAGTGGAAACGATGCTCGATGCGCTCGCAGGGAGCGGGAAGACGTTCCTGCACACCAGCGGTTCCAGCATTGTCGGTCGCCGGGACGAGGGGCACGTGTCCGGTGCGGTTTTCGACGAGGAGACGCCGATCGATCCGTCTCCGGCGCGCGCCGCTCGGGTCGCGTTGAACCACGACATTCTTGCCGCCGCAGAGCGCAACATCCGCACAATGATTATCGCTCCCAGCCTGATTTACGGCCGTGGGCTCGGCGTCAACCCGGACAGCATGCAAATCCCCTGGCTGATCGATGTCGCGCGCAAAACCGGCGGCGCCCGCCATATCGGACCCGGGGAGAACATCTGGTCGAACGTCCATATCGGCGATCTGGTGGAGCTTTATCGCCTCGTGCTTGAGAAGGCTCCGGCCGGCGCCTTCTACTACGCCGAGAATGGCGAGAACTCGATGCGCGAGGCCGCGGCGGCGATCGGCCAGACACTCGGTTTCGGGGGCGGGACCGAGGAAATGAGCATCGACGAGGCGGCCGGATACTGGGGCGATGGCCCGGCGAACGACACAATGGCATCCAACAGCCGGGTTCGCGCCCGCCGCGCCCGCTCCGAGCTCGGCTGGGCGCCATCGAATCCTGGTTTGATCGAGGAGATCGAAAACGGCTGCTACGCCATTCCGTAAGGCGGTTTAGAGCCGGAATTTTCCTTCGATCAGAGCAGACAATGCTTGGCGAAGTCCGTGGCCTCGTTCGCGGTCCATTCGCCTTTCGGCTTTTCTTTCATGTTGGCGCACCATTTCTCGGAACCGACTTCGGGTGAGCAGGCCGCGAGGCCGGCAAGGACGAAAGCGGCCATCAGGAATTTTGCGCTGATTCGCATGAAGAAAGTCCTTTCTGCGCTGTTTCGGGAGGGACCCCGATTTTGCGCGTTCTCTCGCGCCATAGGAACCATAGGTTCGTGATCTTATGAAGTGATATAACTCATAGGTCATTGCGTGGACACTCACCAACTCTATTTAAGAACGATAAGCGACAATGGATCCGTAACAACATCCGAGGATGCCTCCATGAGAATTCCGTTAGCAGCTCTGGCAGTGATCGGCTTGCTCCTGTCCCCGGCGCTGGCCGATGCCGGGAAATCCGGAAAGGTTTTCAGTTCCGAGGAGGCGCGAGTCATCACCGAGGCGCTTGGTGTGCTGCTCGGGGCAGAGAGCGCCGATAAGGAGACGAAGGAAGCGGACAAGAAAAAGGACAAGCCGGGGAAGAAAGGACTGCCGCCCGGGCTGGCCAAGAAGGAGACCTTGCCGCCGGGCTTGCAGAAGCAGGTTGAGCGCGGCGGTACGCTCCCTCCGGGCCTTGCCAAGCGCGATTTGCCGGCGAGTCTCAGGGCCAAGCTCGGTGCGCCGGCCGAAGGGACCGAACGCGTCATTGCCGGAACCGACGTGGTGCTGATCGAAAAGGCGACAGGCGTGGTGCTCGATATTCTGCGCGGAGCGGCGCGCGCCAAATAGCGGTCAGCGGCCACCGGCCTCGCCGAGCAGCAGCCGGCGGTCGACCCTGAAACTCCCCGCGACCCAGTCGATCGCTCGCCGGAGATAGGGCAGCGGAGCGTTTTCCGGAGGCACGATCAGCCAGTAATCGGCGGCAAGTTCGTCGATTGGCGCGGTCGCGCGCGCGAGGCGCGGATCTGCGTCGCCGACGAAACAAGGCAGCAGACCGAGACCCGTGCCGGCGGCGACGGCGTCGTGGGTCAAATCCGTCGCGGTGACCCGGAGGGCAGGTCGTCTGCCCGAGATCCGCTCGTCCAGCCAGCGCATGCTTCTGTAATACGCCTGTTCCTCGGTGAAGAGCACCCAGTCGCAGGTCTGATACCTCCGTTCCGTCGTCGCCTCCGGATGCGCCGCCAGGTAAGCGCGGGCGCCATAAATCGCCGAACGCATGGTGCCGACTTTCCTTGTCGTGAATTTGCCGCTGAGCGGCAGCCCGTGCCGGACAGCGAGATCGGCCTCGCGCCGGGCAAAGCTCTCCGTGTGTTCAGAGGAAACGATCTCGATCGAGAGCCCGTCCCGTGCTGCGGCGGCAATGTGCCGGACGAGGAACGCCGCCGGCCATTCCATCGCGCTGATCCGGACCGCGCCGCCCGCCGGCTCTTGGAGATGGACGCTCTGCCGGGTCAGTTCGGCAGCCGTCTTCTCCATCGCCTCGGCGGTCGGCAGCAGGGATTCTCCGGCCGTCGTCAGGGTAAGGCCGGCGCGGCCACGACTGAAGAGCGGCACGCCGAGCGCGGCTTCCAGCGCGCTCAGCCTTCGTCCCGCGGTCGGCTGGCTGATTGCCAGCGCGGCCGCCGCGCGGCGCAGGGTGCCTTCGCGGGCAATGGCGAGAAAGATCCTGAGATCGTCCCAGTTCATGTGAATTTTCCATTGATACAAATTCAAATCACTATATCCGAAATTATGAATTTTTAGACAATTGTGTATCGCTATTTTTGACCCGTTTACGTCACCTGGTTTTGGGAACGCAAAGATGCTGGGCGAGAAATCCACTCTGCTGATTGGGGCCACCGGCACCTGGGCGCTGCTGCTGGCGCTCAGCCGCGCCACGGTGCTCGGTTTCGGGCTCGACCCCTGGATGTTCACCTTCCTGCAGCTGATTTCCGGCGGGATCTTCCTGCTGCTGATCGCACGTGGCGCCGAGGCCGGATCGAGCGCGCTGCGGCGGGTCGATACCTGGGCGATCGGCGCTTTCCGGGTCGGCACTGCCGCCCTCTACATGGCCTCGCTGCTGCATGTGGATGTCATGCAGGCAAGCTTCTTCGGTGCGATCGGGGTTCCGGCCTCGTCGCTCGCCGTGTGGCTCTTGTTCGATCGCCGCCCGGCGTCGGGAGAGCTCTGGGGTCATCTGCCGCTGGTCGCCGGCGCGGCAATTGTTGCTTCCGGTTTCGACGGCGGCTTTTTTAATCCGGCGGTCGGGCTGCTGCTGGTCTCCTCCTGCTGCGTTCTCGGCGCCAACCTGCTGGCGGAACGGCATCCCCATATGCAGTCCCTCGGTCCGAAGACAAGGTTGCGGCTGACCGGCACGGTGCTTGTGATGACGGCCGCTGGCTTCGCCGCATGGCGCTTCCTGCAGTCCTCCGTCGATTGGGCGAGCCCGACACAGGGACTGGAACTCGGCGATCTGCTGCGGCCGGAGCTCTGGATCGCCGGGCTCGGGCTTGGGATCACGCTTCGGGGGCTCTGCACCTATCTTGGTTTCCGTGCAGCGGCGGTCGCGGGCACGCAGAACTACATGGCGGCGACTCTGGTCCTGCCGATCATGGGGGCAGTGCTGGAATGCGCGATCGCCTGGAGTGGGTACGGAGGCTGGCCGGAATTTGCGGCGACCGACGGGATCGGGGGAACGCTGATCATCTGCGGCGGCCTTGTCGTCTTCCTGGCGCGCCAGAGGCGTGGAACGAAGCTGCAGCAGGCTTAGAAGGTTGAAGCCGGGCCGCCCGAAGGCGGCCCGGTCCGGAAAGTCTCAGAGACCGAGCTTGTCGATATCGGCCGCGGAGTGGCGCTCTTCCAGCAGTTCGCCCGGCTCGCCGTTCACCCGGTTCACCACGCGGCCGCGCTTCACGGCCTGACGCTCGGCGATCTCCGCCGTCCAGCGCTGCACGTGCTTGTAGGACTGCACGTCGAGGAAGGTCCCGGCATCGCCGTAGGCCTTGCCGAGGGCGAGGTTGCCGTACCAGGGCCAGATCGCGATGTCGGCGATCGTGTACTCGTCGCCCGCGATGTACTTGGTCTCGGCGAGACGGCGGTCCAGCACGTCGAGCTGGCGCTTGGTCTCCATGGCGAAGCGGTTGATCGGATATTCCCACTTCTCCGGTGCATAGGCATAGAAGTGCCCGAAGCCGCCGCCGAGATAAGGCGCGCTGCCCATCTGCCAAAACAACCAGTTCATGGTCTCGGCGCGTTTCGCCGGATCGGTCGGCAGGAATTCGCCGAACTTCTCCGCCAGATAGAACAGGATCGAGCCGGACTCGAACACGCGGATCGGCTTTTTCGGGTCGGTGCAGTCGAGCAGGGCCGGAATCTTCGAGTTCGGGTTGACGGCGACGAAGCCGCTGCCGAACTGGTCGCCGTCTCCGATACGGATGGTATAGGCATCGTACTCGGCGCCCGCATGGCCCTTCGCGAGCAGCTCCTCAAGCATGATGGTCACCTTCACGCCGTTTGGCGTGGCGAGCGAATAGAGCTGCAGCGGGTGCTGTCCGACGGGCAGTTCCTTTTGGTGGGTGGCCCCGGCGATCGGTCGGTTCGTGCTGGCGAACTTGCCGCCGTTTTCCTTGTCCCAGGTCCAGACCTTCGGCGGCGTGTATGGCGCGACGTCGTTCATGAAATGATATCCGTTCTGTTGCGTTCCGGTGCGGGCTCACGCCCCGATCCTAAGGCAGATGGGAGACGACCGCATTTCGACAAGGTTAACGGGGCGCGCAACACCGGGAAAGAGACCTGTTCCCGATCGACGGCAAAGGGTTTCACGAGTCCGTGCGCGCCTCTCTCGTCTGCAGGGCGCGCCAGGCGGCATCGCTGCAGACCCGGGTGGACCATTCGGCCTCAATACGCTGTAGCGGCCGCTCTGCTGCGAGGGCCGGTAGCAGATGCATTAGCAGTGAGTAAGCGGCGCGCCAGGTCTCGTAGCGAAGCCCGTCTTCATCGCCGCCACGCGCTTCGAACCGGTTCACGCCGATGATCAGACCGGAATCGACCGGCAGCGTCATCGCGTGGGCGGTTACTCCGTAGGAAGTAACGCCCTCGCGAAGCGCGAATTCGATCGCGCGAAGCCCCGGATATTCCGGCGGGCCGGGATGGAAATTCACCGGCGTGAGCAGAGTGGCCGCGAGATAGCGGGCCGGGACGATCACATCGGTAACGAAACCGATCAGGCGGCCGGGAAACGGGGAGCGGGCGGTACGGTTCGAGAAAAGGCTGTCGAGCGCTTGTCTGCTGGACACGGCGATGACTTGATTGGGCAGCCCCTTCGCCGATGCCGTGGCTGCGATCGCGGCGCAGGCCGTTATGTTCGAGAGGATTGCGAGCGGGGGAGCTGACATGCCGTTGGCGGTCCGGAAATGATCGAGGGTTTCTGTACTACCGCGTCTTTCGCGGCGTCCGCCAGCGCTGCGGCGCCCGCGTGTCGGTTTAGCGCCGGCCGTGCGCGAGCCGCACCGATTGCGGCAAGGCGCGGAGCTTGGCCATGGCGAGAACGCCGAGGAACGGTCCCGCAGCCAGCGGAACGAAGGCGCCGCTCCATCCGAAAACGCCGACCAGATACGGCACTGCGTGAATGGTGCCGACGGTCAGCATAAAGCCGACACAGGTCTGTGTCGTGACCATGGTGCCGATATAGTCGGGTGGAGAGAGCTCGATGACGCTGGCGGAAAACTGCGCGGAATCGGCCACGATCGAGATTCCCCAGACCACACAGAGCAGCACCAGTACCCAGACCGGCAAGCCGAAAACGAACCCGGCGAGGAGGCAGCAGAGACCGCTCACCGACATGCAGACCATGGTCAGTCGCGTGCGCCCGACACGGTCGGCGAGCAGGCCGCCTGCGATGCTGCCCACGGCGCCGGATCCGATCATGGTGAAGGCGAGCACCTTGGCGAGCTGCGGTGATTCGTTGCCACCAGGCTCCAGGGCGAGGCTGGAGGCGAGGAAGAGAGCGATCCAAGCCCAGACCGCGTAGAGTTCGATCATGTGCCCGAAATAGCCGAAATTGGCATAGCGCAAGGCCGGGTCGGTCCAGGCCTGAAGCATCTGCGCCGGCTTGAACCGGGCTGCGCGCGCGAAGGGGCGGCCGGGCTCGAACAACAGGACGAGAAGGCCGGCGCCGGCGGCGCAGGCGGAGCTTGCGGCAATGGTGAAGCGCCAGTCGAGTCCCCCGAAAACGTCGATAAGGTGTGGTGCGCCGGAGCCGAGGGTGAGGGCGGCGACGAGAATGCCGACCAGCAGGCCCCGGTCCTTCTCGGTCCAGGAGGATACCATCACCATGCCGACGGGGTAGACACCGGCCATGCAGGCCCCGACGACGAAGCGCAGCAGCGGCATCCAGGGCCCGGCCGGGTCGACGGCGAAGGTCGCGAAATTGGCCGCGGCGGCAGTCAGGGCTGAAATCATGAACAGATATTGGGGGCGGACCCGGTCGACGAGCGTCAGAACGGCGCTCAGCAAGGTCCCCGCGACAAATCCGACTGAGACGGCGCTCGCCATGGCGGCGGCCTGGTCGTCGCTCAGGGCCATTTCAGCCCGCAGCCCCGGGATGATGGCTGAACCGGAGAACCAGAGCGTCATGGCGAGCACTTCACATAATGTGAGAAGCGCAACGTTGCGCCATTTTCGGCTCATTGCCCGAGTGCCTCTCGCAGCACGTAGATCGCGTCCGGCTCGTTCTCCTCGTTATCGGAGCCGTCGCCGTAAGCGGCACAGGCAAAGCCATGCCGCTCGTAGAAATCGCGCGCCCGGATATTCTTCTGGAAGACATAGAGCGAGAGGCCGCTACCGCACTCGGCCTTGCATTTTTGGAGGAGTAGGCTGCCGACGCCGCGGCCGAGCGCGGCGGGATCGACATAGAGATGGTCAAGGTGCTCGCCGTGTGTAGCTGAGAATCCGAGCACCTCGTCGGCCTCGTCGGCTACCGTAACCTTGCGCGTGGCGAGCACCACGTTCTCCATCCACCAGCGCGTCTCGGCATCACTGTGTTGCTCCGGAAGGTAGGGCATGGAATGCCGCCGGGCGGCCAGAAAAAGAGCCGACAGGGCGTCGGCATCCTCCCGACGTGCGGCGCGCAGCATGATGCTCATGGGAAGCAGTCCCGAACTGAGGTCAGAATGGGAAAGCGTTTTGCGCGCGGCGCGCGGACAATTCAACCCTTCAATGATGCGCGGGGACGCATCCTCGGCTAAAGAGTGGGGCAAATCCGGACGGAAACGGGAGACGGGATTGTCAGCCTTGCTCAGGACTCTTCGGGGACACACCCCGCAAATCGCCGATCCGGCCTTCGTGGCGGAAACGGCGGCCCTGATCGGCGACGTGACCGTCGGGGCGGAGAGCAGCATCTGGTACGGCGCGGTGCTCCGCGGGGACGACAATCCGATCAGGGTCGGCCGGCGCAGCAATATCCAGGACGGCACGATCGTTCATGTCAGCTCGAAAGGGCAGGGGACGATGATCGGAGACGAGGTGTCGATCGGGCATGCGGCGATCATCCATGCCTGCACGCTCGAGGACGGCGCATTCGTCGGCATGGGCGCGACGGTGATGGACGGCGCGGTGGTTCAGGGTGGGGCCATGGTTGCCGCCGGAGCGCTGATCGCGCCGGGCAAGGTCGTCCGAACCGGTCAGGTCTGGATGGGGAACCCTGGACGTCACGTTCGGGATCTGACGGAAGACGAGAAGAATTACCTGGCCTATGTCGCGATCCATTACTGGGATCTGGCGCAGGATTATCTCTGAACCACGTAAACTCGCCAGGTTCATGCGGCATCGGTATCCCGCCGGGTCACAGGCCGGATACCGATACGCTTCGTCACCTAGAAGAAAATGAAGCCGTCAGCATTCACGGTCGAAGCATCGACACCGACGAGCTGGATGGTGCTCCCGTTGCCCAGCGTCAGCGACGTCCCGGTTTCGCTGCCCGTGACCTGCATTGTCTCGAAGCTGGTGGTCCCTGTCGATGCCGCGATTGCGATATCGTCGGAGGCCGCGTCGAAATCCATGATGACGTCGTTGCCGGACTCGCCCTCGAAAACAAAGAGATCCCTGTCGGCACCGCCGGCAAGAATGTCGTTTCCGGCTCCACCGTTCAGGGCATCGTTGCCTGCGCCGCCGAACAGGACATCGTCTCCCTGGCCACCGTGCAGAGCGTCGTCGCCCGCGTTGCCCGCCATCGTGTCATTGCCGGCGTTTCCGTAAAGCCTGTCGTCGTCGCGGCCGCCGAACAGCAGATCGCCGCCATCGCCGCCGAGGATCGTGTCCTCTCCGCTGTTACCGTAGACGATGTCGTCGCCGTCGCCGCTGATGGAGTCGTCGCCGCCGTCGATGCTGTCGTTCCCGTCACCGCCGGACAGCGTATCGTTGCCGAACCCGCCCTCAAGGGAATCATCTCCGGCATCGCCGCTGAGGGTGTCGTCGTCGTCGCTACCTGAGTGACGACGCAACTGTCCCGGAGGAACCGATCCGCCATGTCCCGGAGGCAGCACGCCGTCACCGAAATGCCCGGGCAAGCCATCGCGAAGTCCCGGCGGAAGCCAGGACACGTCGGCAAAGTCGTCCTCGTCTACGGCGTCTATGAAGGAGCCGGTTTCGCCGGAAGACACACTGTCGTCGCCGTCATCGGCGCTGACGCTGTCGTCATCGTCGTCATGCCCGTTTCCACGCCCGCGATTGGAGCCATGATCTTCGTCGTCGTCCCGGCCTCGGCCCCGATGGGCAAGGCTGGCATAATCATCGAGGTTGAAGAGCATTTCGTCTTTAAGATCGTTATCCATATCACCCTCATTCCGAAGCGAACGGTAAGTGATATGTGTGTTTGACCTTAAGTATTGATCAAGATTTTTCGTTTTGCATTTGAGGTTTATTTTTGGCTTGGGCTGCTCGCGATTCTGCGATCGCAAACGGTAATTTATTCAAAAATATGAATGTATATGGTTAATCCCCGGGCCGAGGGAGGAATGGGTTTGCTGTGACTTTTTTCACATCCACCGCTGGCCCGTCTCTAGTGTGAACTACTTACGGCTTATCGAGCGTTTAGATCTGCAACCAGGTTGCGATGCGATCAGTCCTTCGCCTTCAGCTTGACGTAGCTGCCGGGGGCATCCTCGATCACTTCCAGCTGGCGATCTCCCGGTACGCGCGCCGGAACCTTTCCGCCGCCGTGGCGCGAGATCCATTTCGCCCATTCCGGCCACCATGAGCCTTCATTGTAAGTGGCGCCCTCAAGCCATTTCTCGGGCGTCTTGGGCTTCCGGCTGTTGCTGTAGAAACCATATTTCGGCTTGTCGCTCGGCGGGTTGACCACACCTGCGATATGGCCGGAGCCGGCGAGGCAGAACTTGATGGGGCCGGAATAGATCTGCGTCGCCCGGTAGGTCGATTTCCAGGGCGCGATATGGTCTTCCTTTGTCGACAGGATGAAGGCCGGAGTCTTGATCGTGGTCAGGTCGATCGGCGTTCCGGCGAGCGTGAGGGCGCCCGGCTCAACCAGTTTGTTCTCCTGATACATCTTGCGCAGATAGAAGCTGTGCATGACGGCCGGCATCCGGGTGGAATCCGAGTTCCAGTAGAGCAGGTCGAACGGGAACGGGTCCTTGCCGAGCAGGTAATTGTTCACGACGAAGGACCAGATCAGGTCGTTCGCGCGCAGCATGTTGAAGGTATTGGCCATCTCGGCGCCGTCGAGATAGCCGCGCTTGTTCATCTTCTCCTCGAGCGAGGCGAGCTGCGCTTCGTCGATGAAGACGCCGAGCTCTCCCGCTTCCTCGAAATCGACCATCGTGGTGAAGAAGGTGACCGACTTGAACCGGTCGTCTCCCTTCGCCGTCATGTGGGCAAGGGTGGCCGCCATCAGCGTGCCGCCGATGCAGTAGCCGATGACGTTCGCTTCCTTCTCCCCCGTCGCCTGCTCGATCGCGCCGAGCGCCGCGATCGGCCCCTCGAGCATGTAGTCGTCGAAGGATTTGCGGCTGAGATGCTCGTCCGGATTGACCCAGGAGACGACGAAGACCGTGAAGCCTTCCGAAACCGCCCAGCGGATGAAGGAGTTCTTTTCCCTGAGATCGAGGATATAGAACTTGTTGATCCACGGCGGAACGATCAACAGCGGGCGGCGATAGACCTCTTCGGTGGTCGGCGCGTACTGGATCAGCTGCATCAGGTCGTTCTGGTAGACCACCTTGCCGGGGGCGGTGGCGATATTCCCGCCGACCTCGAAGGCCTCCGGATCGGTCATGCGGATGGCGAGCTTGCCTTTGCCGCGCTCCAAGTCCTCCAGCAGGTTCTGCAATCCGTGCACGAGGTTGTCGCCGTTCGTCTCGAACGTCGTGCGCAGCACTTCGGGATTGGTCATCACGAAATTCGTCGGCGCCATCGCATCGACGAACTGCCTAGTATAGAAGTCGACCTTCTTCTTGGTCTTCGGATCCAGGCCTTCTGTCTCGGCCACAAGATCCTGCGTCCAGCGCGAGGTCAGCAGGTAGCTCTGCTTTATGAAGTCGAAGACGACGTTCTCTTCCCAGGCTTCGTCCCGAAACCGGCGGTCTCCGCCGTCGGCCTTGACGGCGGGCTCGGACTCTCCACCGAACCAGCGCTGCGCGGACCGGTTCCAGATGTCCATATAGCCCTTCCAGAGATCGAACTGGGCCTGAACGACTTTCGCCGGATTGTTCATGAGCTGGTTGGTGAAGGCGACGAAGGCATCGGTCACATGCATCGGATCCGGATCGGCAAGCCCGCCTTCTTCCTTCTGCTTGTCGAGGAATTCGGCGACGAGCTTCTGCGAACGCGCGGCGATGTCCTGCATGGTGGCGGCGAATTCAACCGGGTCGATTTGCTTATGCTCCTCCGAGGGCTCGGGCATTCCACTCCCCACTCTTTGCAGGTGACGGTCGACGAGAACAGTATGAGTTGTAGGGTGCTTATGTTGCAAATCCAAGAATCGGCGACCGATTGGCGCATAGGAAACTGTGTTTCGCCAATCTTCTATGGTAAATCCGACGGCGGACAGATCAGCGAACTCCGTTGCGCCGTCGATGTTTGGGGGCGGCTTGCTGAGGGAAGATGGAAATGAATAGAGATCGCCGAACACAGGCCTTGTTTTTTGCCACCGCCCTAACCCTGTTGTTAGGCGGTTGCTCGTCGGTGCCCGACGCGCTCAATCCTGTGGAATGGTACGAGAAGTCAACCGAGGCCGTCGGCAGCTGGTTCGAGGAAGACGATTCCGCCAAGACCGGCGACACCGGGACCTATCCGAACGTCGCCTCGGTACCGGACAAGCCGGCACCGAACACGTCGAGCGCCGACCGCGCGGCGATCCGTGAGCAACTGGTGGCGGACCGTGAGAATGCCCAGTATGACGATAGCAAGGTGGCGCCTGTGGTCAGCGACGCGGCGGCCCAGCCGTCCGTACCGGCCGCCGCTCCCGTGGAGCCGGAACCGATCAAACCGGTCCGCATGACCTCGACCGACGAGGCGACTCGGCAGATCGCTCCTCCTCCGGCCGCAACAACGACCTCCCAGGTGGCGCAGACAGCATCGCGTTCGAGTCTCTGGCCGAATGCCCCGGCACCCACGTCCGCCGGAGACCGCGCAGTGACCAATGCGCAGGTCGGCGATCCGGTCACTCGGACCGGCAGTCCCGTCGCTCCGTCGGACATGGTGAGCCAACGTGCGGTTCGGAGCGCGAGCAGATCGGAGCCGGCGACGACCGAGACGGCGAGTGACATAAGTTCGCCGCAGCAGCCCGTTCAGGCCGAAGCGCCGCAGGCCGAGGCCGCCCAGGTCGCCTCGGTTCCGGCTCCGGCGGAGCCGGTTTCCGAACCGGTCCAGGCTCCGCTTCCGCAAGCCGGTTCCGACAGCGTTGCGCTGACCCCGCCGCCGTCAGGTGATTTCAATTTCGGCGATCCCAGCGTGATTGTCGATGAAAGCGCGCTACCGGGTGCCTTCGTTGATTATCAGGGGGGGCAGGGCGGCTCGTACCAAGCGGGCGTGATCCGGTTCTCCAATGGCTCGGCGAATCTGTCGAGCGCGGATCAGGGCGTGATCCGCGAGTTGGTGCCTTTGATTCGGGACTACAACGCGACGGTGGAGATCGTGGGCCACGCCTCGAGCCGAACCCGCAACATGGATCCGTTCGAGCACAAGCTGGTGAATTTCGAGATGTCGCTGCAACGTGCGAACGCTGTGGCCGAGGCCCTGATCAATGCGGGCGCGCCGTCCGAACGCATTTCGGTGCTGGCGGTCGGCGACAGCCAGCCGCTCTCCTCCGAGGCCATGCCCGCCGGAGAAGCGGAAAACCGCCGGGCCGAGATTTATCTCATCTATTGACCCGCGCAGGGGACAAGGTAACAAAGCGAGTCCTTCACGCAGGGTCGTGAAGGACTTTTCGATATAGATGCGGGGCGGAACCGCCGGCGTGGGAGCCGGACGGCGGCAGCTCCGGCAGGGGGACGCATTCATGCAACCGTTTAGAGTGGCGATCGCGGGACTTGGAACCGTCGGGGCGGAGACCGCGCGCATTCTGATGACGGATGCCGAGCTTCTGGCCGCCCGAGCAGGCCGGCCGGTGGTGATCACGGCGGTGTCGGCGCGCGACCGGAGCCGTGACCGGGGTGTCGATCTTTCCGGAGTGGACTGGGTCGAGGATGCGGCGGCGCTCGCGTCGCGGGACGATGTGGATTGCGTGCTGGAGCTGATCGGGGGATCCGAAGGAGTCGCTTACGACCTCGTGCTCGGTGCGGTCCGTTCCGGAAAATCGGTGGTCACCGCGAATAAGGCGCTGATTGCCCATCACGGTTCGGAAATCGCCGAACTCTGCGAAACGCACGATGTCGGACTCGGCTACGAAGCCGCGGTCGCGGGCGGTATCCCGATCATCAAATCGGTGCGTGAGGGCTTTGCCGGCAACCGTATCGGACGGATCTACGGGATCCTCAATGGCACGTGTAATTACATCATGACGGTGATGCGTGAGACCGGGCGCGCTTTCGAGGACGTGCTCGCCGACGCACAGCGCCTTGGGTACGCCGAAGCCGATCCGTCCTTCGACGTCGACGGCATCGATGCCGCGCACAAGTTGGCGATTCTTTCAGCGCTGGCCTTCGGCCATCACGTCGATTTCGAGAATGTGCATGTCGAGGGCATCCGGCATGTCTCGCCGCTCGATATTTCTTTCGCCGAGGAACTCGGCTACCGGATCAAGCTGCTCGGCATCGCCGAGCAAACCGGGGACGGCGTGCAGCAACGCGTCCATCCCTGCATGGTCAAGGCGGATACACCGATTGGTCAGGTCGAGGGTGTCTTCAACGCCGTCGTCGCCGAGGGCAATGCGGTCGGCACGACACTATCCTACGGGCGCGGCGCGGGGGCGGGGCCGACCGCTTCCGCCGTGCTCGCCGACGTGATCGACCTTGCCGCGAACCGCAAGGTTCCGGTCTTCGGTCTGCATTCGAGCCAGCTCTCTCCGGCGCGTACGGCCCCCGTTTCGGCTCTTTCCAGCTGCTACTATCTGCGTCTGATGGTGATCGACCGCCCGGGCGTGCTGGCCGACGTAACGGCTGTCTTCCGCGATCATGGCGTCTCAGTCGAGGCGATGATCCAGCGCGTGCGCAACCCGGAGGAGCCGGTGCCGCTGGTTCTCACCACGCACGAGACGCCGGAACTTCAGATCAGGGCCTCGATCGAGGAACTCGCCAGGCTGGACGCCGTGACGGAAGAGCCGCGACTGATCCGAATTGAAGAGTTTTAACTCCTTGCCGGCATCGCTTCCGGCAGGGAACGCACTGAGACAGAAGAACAAAGGACACTGCAATGGCCGACAAGGAAACCCGGGGCGCGCTGACCATGGACCGGAATCTCGCACTTGAGCTGGTGCGAGTGACGGAAGCGGCGGCGCTCGCCGCTTCGCGCCTGATGGGACGCGGCGACGAGAAGGAAGCGGATCAGGCCGCGGTCGACGCCATGCGGAACGCGCTCAACAATCTCGATATCGACGGTACTGTCGTGATCGGCGAGGGCGAGCGCGACGAGGCGCCGATGCTCTATATCGGCGAGAAGGTCGGCAAGGGCGGTCCGAAGATCGACATCGCGCTCGATCCGCTGGAAGGCACCACGATCACTGCGAAGGGAGGTCCGAACGCGCTTGCGGTCGTCGCCATGGCGAACGAGGGCGGCTTCCTGAACGCTCCGGACGTCTACATGGATAAGATTGCGGTCGGTGGCGACCTGCCGGAAGGTGTGGTCGATCTCGACAATACCGTGCTCGAGAACCTGACCAATCTCGCCAAGGCGAAGAACATGGCGATCGAGGATCTCGTGGTCTGCATTCTCGACCGTCCGCGCCACAGCGAGCTGATCGCCCAGGTGCGTGCCGCCGGTGCCCGCATCATGTTGATCTCCGACGGTGACGTCTCCGGCGTGATCGCAACCTCCCAGCCGATGAGCGGCGTCGATATGTATATGGGCTCCGGCGGGGCGCCGGAAGGTGTGCTGGCGGCGGCCGCGCTGCGCTGCATCGGCGGCCAGATGCAGGGTCGCCTGCTTTTCCGCAACGACGACGAGAAGGGCCGGGCGCACCGTCTCGGGATCACCGATCTCGACCGCAAGTACGGTCTGCTGGACCTCGCCAACGGCGACGTGATGTTCGCCGCCACCGGCGTGACGACCGGCACCATGCTGCGCGGCGTGCGCAAGTTCCCGGGCGGCGCCTTCACGCACTCGATCGTCATGCGCTCCAAGACCGGTACGGTCCGGACCATCGAGGCGCATCACGACTGGACACGCAAGTCCGCCGCAACCGGTTTCGACCCGAACTGAGTGCCGTGAAGAGCTTCCTCGGCGTCGAACGGTCCTTCACCGGCAAACGCTGGGTCGCACGGCATGGCATCGATCCCGAGACCGAACGCATCGGTCTCGCGATTGCCCAGCGCTTCGGCTTTCCGGAGCTGGTCGGACGCCTGATCGCCGCGCGCCAAATCGGTCTCGACGAGGTCGAGAGTTTCCTCGATCCGACCCTGAAATCACTGATGCCCGATCCGGGCGTGCTCAGGGACATGGACACCTGTATCGCGCGGCTCGTCCGCGCAATACGGGACGGTGAGCGGATCGCAGTCTTTTCCGATTACGACGTTGACGGTGCGACCTCGGCGGCGATCCTGATCCGCTATCTGCGCTGGATCGGCGTGGACCCTTTGCTTCACGTTCCGGACCGAATCGAGGAAGGTTACGGACCGAACACGCCCGCACTTCTGAAACTGCAAGAGCAGGGCGCGAAAATCGTCGTGACGCTCGATTGCGGGGTAACCGCTTACGAGCCGCTGAGCGAAGCGGCCGCGGCGGGCCTCGAGGTGATTGTCGTCGATCACCACATGGCGGAGCCGGAGCTGCCGAAGGCCGTCGCCGTGGTCAATCCGAACCGGATCGACGAGGACGGCGCGCTCGGCCATCTGGCGGCCTGCGGTGTCACCTTTCTGGTCACGGTCGCGCTCAACCGCGCGCTGCGCGAAAGCGGGTTCTTCTCCGGCAAGCGCGAGCCCAACCTGCTGCACCTGCTCGATCTGGTCGCGCTTGGAACGGTCTGTGACGTGGTGCCCCTGAAAGGTCTTAACCGGGCTTTCGTGATTCAGGGACTGAAGGTCATGGCCCAGCGCGGCAACAAGGGCATCGTCGCGCTTTCAGACGTCGCCGGGGTCGATGCCCGTCCGGAACCCTATCATCTCGGATATGTGCTCGGCCCCCGCGTCAATGCGGGCGGACGCGTCGGCAAGAGCGACCTCGGCGCGCGCCTGTTGCTGACGGACTCGGACGCGGAGGCCGGGAGCCTCGCCGCCGAACTCGAGCGATTCAATGCAGAGCGCCGAGAGATCGAAGCGCAGGTGCTCGCCCAAGCGGAGGCCCTGGCCGCGGAGCAGCCGGAGGATCTTCCGGTTATCGTGGTGGCGGGCGAGGGCTGGCATCCGGGGGTGATCGGCATCGTCGCCGGTCGGCTGAAGGAACGCTATGACCGCCCGGCCTGCGTCGTCGCGCTCGACGGGGCTATCGGCAAAGGGTCCGGCCGTTCCGTGCCGGGCGTATCGCTCGGACCGGCGGTGATCGCTGCCCACCAGGCGGGGCTGCTGGTCGCTGGCGGCGGACACGCGATGGCGGCGGGGTTCACGGTCGAAGCCGGAAAGCTCGACGCGTTTCGTACCTTTCTCGGGGAACGGATCCACAGCGAGCTTGAAGGTGAGCCGATCGTTCCCACGCTTTCCGTCGATGCACCCCTGGCCGCTGGCGGAGCGAGCCGGGATCTGGCAGACACGATCCAGAAAGTCGGCCCGTTCGGCGCCGGAAATTCGGAACCGCGTTTCGTGCTGACGGACGTCCGCGTCGTCGATGTGCGTGAGGTTGGGACCGGCCATGTGCGCTGCATCTTCTCAGGCGCCGACGGTCGGCGCGTGAAGGGGATTGCCTTTCGGGCACTGGAGAGCGAGCTCGGACCGGCCCTGATGAAGAGCTCCGGGCGGCCGATCCATGTCGCGGGTCATCTTCGGCCCGACGACTGGAACGGGCGGAGTGACGTTCAGATCCTGATAGACGACGCGGCCGAGGTCGGCTGACAGCCTTCCTCCAAAACGGAAACGGCGCCCTGAGGGGCGCCGTCCCGATTGAGAGTCCGGATAGTTTCAATAGATCGCGATCGGAGCGCCCATCGATCCCGTCGCACCGGCGACCGGGGTCGGCGAGTAGATATAGGCGAACAGATAGATGCCCGCGGCCGCAAGTTCGGAGAGTTTCATGTTCTCCTGATTCACGATCCCGTGCCGCGTCTGCAGGTAGGTATGGACGCAGAAGACGCAGCCCGGATCCGGATTCGGCACCGCGTCGACCGGCCAGGTGTCGGCTCCGGTGACACCCGCTTTCACATCCTCGGCGACCCAGCGCGCGACCTCCATGCCGATGCCGGGGCAGCCGTCGTTGAAGACGGCGGGATTACCCCAATGCTTCTCCCAGCCGGTGCGGAAGATGATCGCATCGCCCTCGGCGAACTGGAAGCCCTCCATGCCCTGCTTCTTCAGGGCGGCCTGGACGTCGGCCATGGTGATTTCCTCGCCCTTGGCCATGGAGTCGACCCCGCGCACTGCTGCGATGTCGAGCAGGATGCCGCGGGCGACGATCGGATGCAGCTTCTCGACGCCGTTTTTGGTCAGGCCGTAGGGCGTGATCATTTCCTCCGCGGTCACGCCGTTGTACCAGCGCATCTCGCTCTTGTTGCCGCCCTTGCCGATATTCACGCCGATATGTCCGAGGCCGTCGAACTGAGTGCCGACTTGTCCGATCTCGGTCGCGAGGAACTCGTCGTTCCACATGACCTGGTTGCTGCCGAAGGCCCCGCCGGTCGGCGCGCCGGGAATGCGGAGAGAGAACTTGCGTGCGCCGAAGAGCGGCATGTCAGCCGTATAGGGATGGCCCAGCTTCATGGTCTTGCCGGTTTTCACCTGGGCCATTGCCCGCATGATCACCTCGGGCTTGGTGTACCAGTTCGTCGAGCCGGCCTCGTCGCCGGCGCCCCAGAGCGCGTTCGGCCACCATTTCGCGCCGAGCGGCGTTTCCATATTGGTGCCGTCGACCCATGGCTTGCCTGCACAATCTTTCCAGTTCTCAGGCGTGCATTCCGCCCTGGCTCCGCCGGCGAACGCTACCGCGCCCGCCAGAAACAGCGCGCCGATTGCAATATTTCTCATGATTTCCTCCCGTTTTATGTGACGGCACCTGAGGTTCGTGGAGCGGCCGTCTTGGCTCCCTTGAACGATTATTTTCGACTTTTACAAGAACCGCAAAAAAGATTTTTCCTCCCATAAGGGACGGGGAAATCTGGGCTTGATTTCCAAAGGGTGAGCGGTTACACCAACGCCTCGCTCGACGACGACCCCTTCGTCTAGAGGCCTAGGACACCGCCCTTTCACGGCGGCAGCACGGGTTCGAATCCCGTAGGGGTCGCCACTTTCCTCGGTGCGCCGGGCGAACGGAGGATCCATTGGATCTCCACGACGACCCCTTCGTCTAGAGGCCTAGGACACCGCCCTTTCACGGCGGCAGCACGGGTTCGAATCCCGTAGGGGTCGCCATTTCCCGGAAATTTCCTCGGCAAACCGACCCGCAATTTGGCACAATAGGCCAATGCGGACGGCCATCGTGACATATGCCCGCGTATCGAACCGCAACGGGAAACCGGTCTTTAGCGCAGCGGGAAACCGCCTGCGTCTGGTTCCCGCATATCATGCGCTTGCCGCTAAAGGCGCCGCACCGGTGATTTTCGCGGGGGCGGACGAAGAGGATATCCTCGCGAATAGTCATTTTCGGGAAAGCGACCAGGTCCTTTTCGGAAAGGTCGTGCGGCCGATGCCGGAGCTGGTCGAGTTCTGCCGGCGGCGCGGGAAGCGGATCGTTTTCGATTTCTGTGACGATCCGTGGGACTATCCGGAGCTCAGACCGACAATCGACGCAGGGGCTGAAGCCGATCTTTGCACCACCAGCTCGGACGGGCTTGCGCGAAAATTACGGAGCCGCCTCGGTGTGACGGTCGAAGTGGTGAAGGAGCCGCCGGATTGCGCATATGGTGCGCCGCGTGTTGCCCCCGACGGAGACAAGGTCCGTCTTCTCTGGTTCGGCTCGGACAGCAACGCCGATTCGCTTGGTGGGTTGGTTGAGACCCTGATGCCGCTAACATCGGAGCATAAGCTGGAACTGACAATGATTGGTGGCGATAGAAGAGCTTATGAACCGGTCCTGGCCGCTGCGACGCCGCATTTCTCAATCCTTTTCAGAGAGTGGGAGCTCGGCTTGCTCGACCGGGCGATGAAGCGCTCGGATATCGTGCTGATTCCGAAGCGCGACGGTCCCTGGAGCAGGTTGAAGAGCGAGAACAGACTGGTGACGTCACTTGCCGGCGGCCGCATTGCCGTCGCCGGAACCATCGAAAGCTACGAAAAACTCGCCGACTGGTGCGTGCTCACAAACGATTTTCGTACGGCCGTGGAGGATATTCTCGAACGTCCGAAGCTATATCGGAGGAAGGTCAAGGCCGGCCAGAAACATGTCCGCCGCCACTACGATCCTGCCGTCATCAGGAGGCACTGGCGGAAGATTCTGAGCTGACCGTTGCTCCACTTGCTCCGGGCGGGAACCCATGACACACTCCGGCCAATCGGCCCCTTCGTCTAGCGGTCCAGGACGTCGCCCTCTCACGGCGAAAACACGGGTTCGAGTCCCGTAGGGGTCACCAAACACTTTATCGGCATGATCAGGGACACCACCTTTAGCGAGCCACTCACTGGGGAGGGTTCCATGCTGAAGCGTGCGGGATTGATTCTGGTCGCCGCCATGGTGATCAGTTCCGGCGCTCTTGCGGCCGACATCCAACCTGAAGGGCCGAGCGGCCTCACGGTACAGTCCGGCGGGACGGCGAAGCGTTTCATGGTAGCCGCCGCCAATCCGCTCGCGGCCGACGCCGGCTACAACATTCTGAAGCAGGGCGGCACCGCCATCGACGCCGCGGTCGCGGTGCAGATGATGCTGAACCTGGTCGAGCCGCAATCCTCCGGGATCGGCGGCGGGGCCTTTCTCGTCTACTGGAACGCCAAGAGCGGCGAACTCACGACTTTCGACGGACGCGAGACCGCTCCCGCGGCAGCCGGGCCGGATTATTTTCTGAGAGCGGACGGCACACGGAGGAATTTCTGGGAGGCGGTGAACGGCGCTGGGTCCGTAGGCGTGCCGGGAACCGTCGCGCTGCTCGAGATGGCGCACAAGGCCCACGGGATCCTGCCGTGGAAAGAACTCTTTCAGCCGGCCATCGCGAGAGCCCGTGCCGGGTTCGAGATTTCGCCGCGGCTCGCCGGCGCGATCGATGGGGCCGCGGACCGTGGTTTGCCGGATCACGACGCGACCCGGGCTTATTTCTATGAAGCCGACGGAACGCCGAAGGCGGCAGGGAGTCTGCTCCGGAACACGGACTTCGCCGACACTCTGGAGACGATTGCCGAGAGTGGCGCGGCCGCGTTTTACGAGGGCAAGATCGCGGACCAGATTCTCGCCGCTCTGGCGACGACGCCCGGCAACCCGAACCCGATGACGGCAGAAGATCTTTCCTCCTATCGCGCGAAGGAACGCCCACCGGTCTGCGTCGACTACCGCGAATACGAGATTTGCGGAATGGGACCGCCAAGCTCCGGCGCCCTGACGGTCGGGCAGATCCTCGGCATGCTTGCCCATTTCGATCTCAAGGCCGCCGGTTTCGGCCCCGAGGCGGGGCATCTCTTCGCCGAGGCCTCGAAACTCGCCTTCGCGGACCGCGCCCTCTACATGGCGGACAGCGATTTTGTCGAGATGCCGATGCGCGGCCTGCTCGATCCGCATTATCTGAGGGCGCGCGCCGCTCTGATCAGCGCCCGCGTCGCGATGGAGAAGGCGGAGGCCGGCAACCCGCCCTTTGGGCAGCGCGGCGACTTTGCGCCGGATCTGCAGCCGGAACGTGCGGGCACCAGCCATTTCGTGATCGTCGACGGGGTGGGTAATGCGGTCTCCATGACCACGACCATCGAGACCGGCTTCGGCAGCCGCCTCATGGCAGCCGGCTTCCTGCTCAACAATGAGATGACGGATTTCTCTTTCCTGCCGGAGAAGGACGGGCAACCGGTCGCGAACCGGGTCGAGGGCGGCAAGCGTCCGCGGAGCTCGATGTCGCCCACCATCGTGCTGAAGGACGGCAAGCCGGTGATCTTGATCGGCTCTCCGGGCGGAAGCCGGATCATTCCCTATGTCGCCTGGGCGCTGGTCGGCATGATCGATTGGGGCATGAGCCCGCAAGACGCGATCAATATGGGCCATGTCAGCAACCGGAACGGCGCGACGGACCTTGAGGAGGGTTCTGTGGTCGCCGCTTGGAAGGGAGCGCTGGAACTCAAGGGCCACGAGGTCAAGATCACGCCGCTCAATTCCGGACTGCATGCGATCCTGATTGGCGATGGATTGCTGCTCGGCGGTGCCGATCCACGGCGCGAAGGCGCGGTGCGCGGCGAGTGAGTTTTTACCAGTAAATCGGGTAGCGCCTTCCGGGCTGCAGGTTGTTGAAAAGCAGCGCGACCACGACGATCAGGACGGCTCCGGCCAAGACGGGCGTGAGCAGAAAGCCGAAGCCTGGCTGCAGCAGAAAGACCACGATCGGATCCGCCCCGGCAGGCGCATGTCCGGTTCCGGTCCATTGCATCGCCGCCACCGCGAGCCCGACTGCGAGAGCCATGGCCGGCCAGCCGGGGCCGAGGAATGCGAGGATCGCGAGGCCGACGCCGGTCGCGATCAGATGCCCGAAAACGATGTTGCGGGGCTGTGCAAGCGGACTCTCCGGAAGCGCGAAGGCGAGGAAGCAGGAGGCGCCGAAAGGCGCCATCATCAACTCCGCTTCGAATAGCTGGGACAATCCGGAGACGACGAGGATCGCAACGGTCGCGCCGAGTCCGCAAAGGACCGCGACGGTCGCTCTGGCGGGATTGGGGCTCTGCCCGGTGCCCGCCATTTTTCGGACCAGTTTCAGCATTCGCAGTGTCCGTCCGTCCGTCCGGAGAGCATCCCTTCCAGATAGCAGATCCGCTCCTCCAGAGGTTGCACGCGCGCCTGGATCTCGGCCTCGGTAAAACGGGGCTCGATATGCTGCGGACAGTTCCAGTCGAACGCCTCGACGGTGAGCACGACGGCCCGTTCCACACGTGCCCGGTAATCGGGCATTTCAAGCGAGGCGACGAGTTCCGGGTCCTCATCACGGTGTACGATCCGGGCACGAGCCCAGATCTTCAGGCGCCGCCGCCGGACGTAGTCCATCAGGATCAGGGCGACCCGGTCGTTGCCGGCAAGGTTGCCGACGCTCAGATATTGCCGGTTTCCGCGAAAGTCGGCGTAGCCGATCGTCCGCTCGTCGAGGACTTTGAGGAAGCCTGCGGGGCCGCCCCTGAACTGTACGTAGGGCCAGCCGGTTTCCGAGACCGTGGCCTGATAGAAGCCGTCCCGCGCCTCGATGAAGTCGGTCTCGATCCCGCCGAGCACGGCCGGACCGGCAGGAGCTCCGTCGAGGCGGCTGTACATGGCGCGGCTGCCATAGCGTTCCTGCGCCTCCAGAACCGAAGGGGTGAAACTGTTTTCTGCGAGGTCCCCGACCTATTCCTTCTCTTTTTTTTAAAGGGGGAGGGGGGGGGGGGGGGGGGGGGGGGATGCCCGCTCCCGCTTGTCCTCAGGCGGCGCGGGCGGTCAGCGCGACCTTCGGGAAATCGATGTCGATCTCGGTCGATTTGGCGAGGATGTTGGTCAGCAGGTTCATGCCGACATGCACCACGATCTCGACGATCTCGGCATCGGAGTAGCCGGCGTCACGCACGGCATTGAACTCGGATGCGGTCAGCGCCCCTCTGTTCTTGTTGAGAGAGAGGGCGAAGCGGACGGCCGCTGCGGCCCGGTCGTCGGTTGAACCGCCGTCGCGGTTCGCCGCCATATCGGCGTCGGTCAGACCCGTCTTGCGGCCGATTGCGGTATGCGCGGAGAGGCAGTACTGACAGGCGTTTTCGTCCGCGAGGGCGATGGCAATCCGCTCCCGCGTCGGCGCGTCGAGTTCACCGGCTCCGGCGACGCCGTGCAGGCCGAGGAAGGAATTGAGTGCCACCGGGGACTGAGCCAAGACGGCGAGGAAGTTCGGCACCATGCCGAGCTTGCCCTTGATGGCGTCCAGCAGGACGGCCTGTTCGGCGTTGGCGGTATCGGCGGTGACTTTGGCGATGCGAGCCATGATTTGGTCCTTTCTGTGCGGGCGGGGTGAGGGGGAAGGGGTTGTCGTCGCCCGGCACCGGATAGATGGATGCTTTCACCTGGCGAATGAATGCGTGTAAGTTGGAAGAAACCATTCCAATAAGTGGAATAAAGAATGGATCGTTTTCGCGAGTTGCAGGTCTTTGTCAAAGTCGCCGAGGAGGGCGGGTTTGCCGCCGCGGCCCGCGCGTTGGCGATGTCGCCGCCGGCGGTCACGCGCGCTGTATCGGCGCTCGAGGAAAGGCTTCAGTCGCGCTTGCTCGTACGCACCACACGGACGCTTCGTCTGACGGAAAGCGGGCAGCGTCTGCTGACGGACGGCCGATCCGTACTTGCGCAGCTCGAGGAGGCCGAGGATCTGGCCCGCGGCGCCCGGCGGATCCCGCGCGGCCATCTGAGGGTGACGGCTCCCGCTCTGTTCGGCTGTTACGTCGTCGCCCCGTTGCTCGGCTCCTTCCTCGGCGAACATGAAGAGGTCACGGCGGAAACGCTCTTCGTCGATCGGGTGGTGAATGTCATCGAGGAGGGGCTGGACGTCGCGATCCGGATCGGAGAGCTGCCGGATTCCTCCCTGACCGCGATCCGTGTCGGAAGCGTCTGCCGTGTCGTCGCCGGTGCGCCCACCTATTTTGAGACGCATGGTGTACCGGAGCATCCTCGCGATCTGGTGTCACATCGGCTGATCAATCCGCTGGCCTTCGGTGGGAAAATCGCCTGGACCTTCCGGGATGGTGGCCGGGATCTCCTCGTAGAAGCGTCGTCGCGGCTGACACTCAATACCAACGATGCGATCCTTGAACTGATGCGGTCCGGATGGGGGATATCGCGGCTGCTTTCCTATCAGGTGGCCCCGAGCGAGGCGCAAGGCACGTTGCGGACGGTGCTCGACGACTTTCGTCCGGTGCCCGTTCCCGTGCATGTCGTGCATCCGGAGGGACGCATAGCCTCGGCGAAAGTGCGCGCCTTCGTCGATTTCATGGTTGAGGAATTGCGCCAGAATGAGATTCTGAGGCGCCAGGGGTGACGGGATCGACCGGATGGAACTGACGACACTCGGCTTCGATGCCGACGACACGCTCTGGGAGAACGAGCGTTTCTTCAAGCTGACGCAGGAGCGTTTCACCGAGCTTCTGGCGGATTTCGCCGACCCGGATCATCTCTCCGACCGTCTGCTGGCTGCGGAGAGGCGCAATCTCAGGATCTACGGGTTCGGTATCAAGGGCTTCACCTTGTCCATGGTCGAGACCGCGATCGAGGTGACTGAGGAACGGGTCCCGGCTCATGTGATCGAGAAAATCCTTGCCGCCGGCCGTGAGATGCACGCCCATCCGGTCGAGACCCTGCCGCATGTTCGCGAGACGCTGGAGCAGCTGGCTCCGTCCTACCGCATGATCCTGATCACCAAGGGGGATCTCTTCGACCAGGAGCGCAAGCTCGCGGCCTCGGGGCTCGGCGAGCTATTCGATGGCATCGAGATCGTCAGCGACAAGACGGTCAAAACCTATGAGAGAGTTTTCTCGGATTATGGCGATGGCCCCGCGCAGGCGATGATGATAGGGAATTCTCTCAAGTCGGATATTGTGCCGGCAATCGAAGCGGGAAGCTGGGGAGTCTATATTCCGCACGAGCTGTCCTGGGATCTCGAGCACGCGGACGAACCGGCCGACGCAGAGAGGTTTCAGCGTCTCAAGCACGTTGGCGAATTGCCCGGTTTCCTTCGCGGACTCGGCGACCGCTCCGGTCGCGCCGCGGTTCCTCCGCAGTTCTGAGGACCCCAGATATGGAAACGGTTCGGTTATGAGTTTTTATACGGAAGCCCGCCTGAAGAGCCTTCAGACCGCAACACTGTTCCAAAAGACGAAAGACCTGCAGGTTCAAGACTACACGGCTTTGATCGAGGCCGTTCTCGCCGATCCGACGAACAACTTCATCAGATCCCGGCTTTTCGAGACATTGGGCAACGTCATGCAAATGGCGTTGCATAGGATGGGAGCCGTCTTTCAGACAGCCGGCGATATTCCGGGCATTGTCGAGGAACTGCTTCCGAACAAGCCGGAGGGACAGGCGCCGGTCGATCCGGACATCATGCCGGCGGTCCGGGCCTATTTCGCAGCGTTTGACCAAGCTCAGGACAAGAATGCGGTGGCCAATCCGCATTGGAACGAAGCCCGAGCAATCGTTCGGGAGATCGTTTCGAAGTTCGTGGATCCCCGGTCGGTCGTATATTATGCGCAGAGTCGGGCGAGTGGATTTGACCACCGCATGTTGGATAGTGAGTCGGCCAAATTCGTCGTCGAGCGAAAAATGAGCGCGCTCGCGGCGTCCACGGGCGTGATGCCACTTTTCATCGATGAAATCGCCGAGTCGCCCTACAGCGTTCCGCAGAGCCTCTTCAATGTTAACGGCACGAACTTCAGCAACAGCATCCTTTGGCACGCGCGTTTTTTCATCAGCATCTGGAAAGGCCTGGCGGACAGAAGGGATGTTTCTGTCCTCGAGATCGGCGGTGGCTATGGCGGACTGGCCAGGCTGATGCTCCGCTCCGGGAAAGTGAAGCGGTATGTGATCGTCGATCTTCCCGAATCTCTGGTCTCTTCCTACTGTTTCCTGAAGCTGAACTTTCCGCACCTTTCGATCGCGCTTGCACCTACCCGAGACGCAGTGCGCTCCGGCATGGATGCCGATGTGTTGCTGGTGCCGAGCAACTATGTCGAGGAACTGTCGGGACAGTCTTTCGACATCGCCATCAATACCGGCAGCTTCCAGGAAATGCCGCGGCAGGTCGCCGAACGCTTTGTCACATTTCTCGAGAAATCCATAAATCTCAAATATATGTACAGCGTGAACTATACGATGCTGCAGCGATTTACATATTCCGAGACCCGGCAAGTAGACGAATCCGAGGAGAACCTGGTTGCGCCGGTTTTCGACGCATGCTGGATGCCACAGCAGTTCTGCCTGAATCCACCGGATATCTCCGTCGAAACGCCACGCAACTGGCTGGAGGTATTTCTGGAGCGTGACAGCAATTCTGCCGGACGTCTCTTTCAGATACCTGAAGAGAAGTTCACCCAGGACTGGTTCTGCGCAATCTGGTCCAACCTCTGGAAGGCGCCGTCCCCGGAGCTGGTCGAACTCTATTTCGAGGGCATTCGGAAGCTGTTCGACGGTGAAACCGGGATCGACTATTACCGCGAACCGACGGATAGCTTCGATAGGATCGGCGAGGTCATTTATTGGCGGCGATACCGCGACGGTCTGAAGGGCTGACGGCCTCGGGATCAAAGCCTAATTCCTTCAGGTAGGGGGCCATATGAGCTGGCGCTGGAGCTTCCACATGGACCGGCGACTTGCTCTGCTGCATTGGGAGGGTAAGGCTGCGGGAGTGCAACTGGAGCTGCTCGCCAGGTCTTCGCTCGCCATAGGCGGCATCGCCGATGATCGGGCAGCCGATCGCGGCGAGATGGACGCGGATTTGATGCGTGCGACCGGTCCGGGGATGGCATTCGATCAGGCATAGCCCGTCGGCCGAGGCCAACACGCGGTAGTCGGTGACGCTGGCCTGTCCTTCCGGATCTACGAGCATGCGCCAGCCTTTGCCTTTGTCGGAGATCTTTCTGAGCGCGAGCCCGATGCGCCCTTCTCGCGGCTCCGGGACCTTGCGCGTGAGAGCCCAATAGGTCTTTTCGACGAGACCCTCACGGAACAATTTTCCGAGCTTCTTCAGCGCCTTCGGGTGTCGGCCAAGCACCAGACAGCCGCTCGTGTCGCGATCGAGTCTATGCCCCAGCGCGGGGACGTGCCTCAGGCCGTATTGCAGATGCTTGAAATGGGCCTCGAGATTGTCGCCGCCGCCGGGACCGGCATGGACCGGAAGGCCGGCCGGTTTGTCCACGACGAGGATCAGGCCGTCGCGGTGCAGAACGCGGTTCTGGATCTCCTCTGGTGTCATCTCTCGGACCTCATAATTGAAACGGCCCCGCTCCGGGATCGGGCGGGGCCGCATCTTCGATGTTTCGCTCGGGGGAATTACTTCGGCAGCGAGCCCTGAACGCCCTCGACATACCAGTCCATGCCGAGCAGTGCGCCGTCGTCCAGCTTTTCGCCGGCCGCAACCTTCACGGCTCCGCTCTGATCCTTGATCGGGCCGGCAAAGGCGAAGATCGAGCCGTTCTTCTGGCCTTCGATCGCATCGTTGGCGAGTTTCTGCACGTCCGCCGGGATGACGGAATTGAATGGCGCCATCTCGACCATGCCGGACTTGATGCCGCCCCAGGTGTCTTCGGACTTCCACGTGCCGTCGAGAACCGCCTTGGCGCGGGCGACGTAATAGAAATCCCAATTGTCGATGATCGCGGAAAGCTGGGCCTTGGGGGCGAACTTCGTCATGTCGGAAGCTTGGCCGAAGCCGTGGACGCCGCGCGCCTCGGCCACCTGCAGCGGGGCCGGGGAATCGGTGTGCTGCAGGATGATGTCCGCGCCTTGGTCGATCAGAGCTTTGGCAGCATCGCCTTCCTTGGCCGGATCGTACCAGGAATTGACCCAGACGACTTTCACTTCGGCGGTCGGGTTGACCGAGCGCAGTGCGATGGTGAAGGCGTTGATGCCGCGCACGACTTCCGGAATCGGGAAGGAGCCGACATAGCCGATCACGCCGGACTTGGTCATCTTGCCTGCGATCAGTCCCGCGACGTAGCGACCTTCATAGAAGCGGGCGGCATAGGTCGAGACGTTGTCATCGCGCTTGTAGCCCGTCGCGTGCTCGAACTTCACGTCCGGGAACTTCTTGGCAACCTTGACGGTCGGGTTCATGAAGCCGAAGGAAGTGGTGAAGATCAGCTTGTGGCCGTCGCTCGCGAGCTGACGGAGAACGCGTTCGGCGTCCGGGCCTTCCTGAACATTCTCGACGAAACTCGTGGTCGCCTTGCCGGCGAGTTCCTTTTCGATCGCCTGGCGGCCGATGTCGTGCCGGTAGGTCCAGCCGTGATCTCCGACCGGGCCGACATAGACGAAGCCGACCTTCAGTTCTTCTGCCTTCGCGGCCGGGGACGCTACACCTGCAGCCAGCACCGCCGCCATACCGGCTCCGCCGAGAAGGGCGCGCATGATGTTTTTTATCATTGAGTTCTCCTGAATTGGTGAAGCCTCTTGCGAGCAGCGCCGGTTCGCATCCGGCCTTTTTACGCTCGCGTGGTGTACCTCCCGAAACGGCTGCGGGCACGTGTTGCCGCGCCGCCTGAATGTCCACGGCGGCATGCCACCCGGACAGCGGGCAAATATGACAATTCAGACTTGTTCTGTGAAGCGGGTTCGAGGTTCGGAGGGTGCAAAAATGCGCTTGGAGATAATCGGTGTCGAAGGACCGGTTCCGCGAGCGGGTATAAAGAACTTGTGCGGCTTTGTCTGACAAAGCCGCGAACGCACGCCTGTCGCCTGCGAAAAGCAGGCTAGCCACCCGGACCAGTCGCCCAGTCCAGCCGGAGAAGGTCAGTCGGCGGTCGAAAGATTGACCGCTTTTGGTCCCCGCGCGTCTTCCTGCACCTCGAAGTTCAATTTCTGACCCTCGGAAATGGTGGCAAGACCCGAATTCTGAACCGCTGACACATGCACGAACACATCACGCGAACCGTCTTCCGGCGTGATGAACCCGTAGCCCTTGTCCGTCTTGAAGAACTTCACTGTACCCGTCGGCATTTAGGACACCTCTCCTCACTCACCGCACTCTACTTAAAAAAATTGCAAAAAGCAGCTTCAGACACGCTTTAGGAGAAACGCCCTGCGCAGGCCGGCGGTAACACTCCATGATTAAAGTCGTCCATCGGCTATTGATGAGATAGGGGCGCTCCGTCGAGGCGGCAAGTGAAGGTGTGATGAAAAAATAATGCTTTCGCTTGCCCGTTGCGGTCGGCGTCAAGGCGGCACGATTGGCGGAAAGCTGCAAAAAAATGGCCGCGCCTGAACGATGAGGGAGGCGGGGAATGCCCTGATCGCTCCTTAGTTGGCGCGGCCGTACTCTGACTCTCAGGGGTATGAATCTCATACCGGAATGGAGGGCCGGTGATCGTCAACGCGGGGAAACGTTATCTCGACGATGTCTCCGAGCCCGTCCTCCTGATGATAAGTAGATAAGGATGTTTTCACGCAATCGCTGTGGGAATCCGCACGAAGGGATTCGCTTCGGGAGGTGATTGCGCGCCGCGGCGATGAATGCCGGCTTTCGCTATCCGGTTGTGATGTGCGCGCTCCTCTTGCAAGATAGCGGATCGGGCCGCTCCGGCTGGCCCGGTCGGGTTGCTGGGGCGTGGCCCGGTTCAGCTGAGCGGGGGGATTCCGGTGTCGACCATCAATCGCAGCCTTGCGGCAAGCACATTGCTGCAGGGTCTGCCGCCAGAGAAAATTGCCGATCTCGACAAGAGGTGCCGCTGGCGCAATTTCGAGGCCGATCAGGTCATCATCAATCTCGACGATGAATCGACGGATGTCTATTTCATCATCTGGGGTGATGTCCGGGTCACCGTATTCTCGGAAACCGGCAAGACCGTGATCATTCAGGACCTGAAGACCGGCCACCATTTCGGCGAGTTCTCGGCGATCGACGGTGGGCGGCGCTCTGCCAGCATTGTCGCCTTGAGCCGTACCGTTGTGGCGGTCCTGCCGGCGGAAGCCTTCCGGGATCTGCTGATGGAGTTTCCGGAACTCTCCCAGACGGTGATGCGGCGGATGGTCGGTTCGCTGCGCAATCTGGTCGAACGCGTGGTCGAGTTCAGCACTCTCGGGGTCAGAAACCGGATCCATGCCGAACTCCTGCGGCTGGCGCGGGCCGGGAGGATCGTCGAGAATACCGGCCGGATATCGCCGCCGCCAACCCATGCCGAGATCGCGGCCCGGATCAGTACGCATCGCGAGGCGGTGACGCGGGAGTTGAAGGCGCTGGAGCGAAGCGACCTGCTGGAGCGCACCCGCGGTGCCTATGTCGTAAAGGACCTCGCGGAGCTTAAGCGCATGGTCGATGATGCCCGAGCGGGACGGGAAGGATCCTGATCGCGGTTGTTGCAGTGCGACATTTTAGTCGTGAAGCATATTCGAACTGACACATTTCCGGGCTAGCATTATCATGTTGCAATGCAGCATAACGAGGTCCCGTCATGTCAATCAGGAACCTGGATAAGCTCTTCAACCCGAAATCGGTCGCGATCATCGGGGCGAGCAACCGGGATCAGTCGGTCGGAAAGGTGCTTTCGCGCAACCTTCTCGGCGATACCTTCAATGGGCCGGTGCTGCCGGTAAATCCGCACGAGAACGCGATCGGGTCGACGCTTTGCTACAGAAGCATCGGCTCGCTGCCGATAGTGCCGGATCTCGCTGTGATCTGCACGCCGGCGGTGACCGTGCCGACTGTTCTGGAGGAACTGGCGGCGAATGGCACGCGGGCCGCGGTCGTCGTGACCGCAGGCTTCGGCGAGGCGGACGGCGAGGGGGCCGATCTCGCGCAGGAGATCAGGCGGATCAAGTCGCAATATCCGCTCCGGGTGGTCGGGCCGAACTGCGTCGGCATCATGGTGCCGACGATCGGTCTCAATGCCTCGTTCCTCCATATCCAGCCACCTGCGGGGAACCTTGCCTTCGTGACCCAGAGCGGGGCTGTTGCCTCGGCCGTGGTGGATCATGCGGCGCATCACAATATCGGCTTCAGCCACGTCGTCTCGCTCGGGAACATGACCGATGTCGATTTCGGCGACATGCTGGATTATCTCGTCGCCGATCCGAACACAAAGGCGATCCTGCTTTATATCGAGTCCATCAGCAGCCCACGGAAGTTCATGTCCGCGGCGCGCGCGGCGGCACGCAACAAGCCGGTGATCGCGATCAAGTCGGGCCGCAACGCGGCGGCCGCGAAGGCCGCGGCCTCGCATACGGGGGCGCTTGCCGGTTCCGATGAAGTCTATCACGCCGCCTTCCGGCGCGCCGGCATCCTCCGGGTGTACGATCTGCTGGAGCTGTTCGACGCGGTGAACACGCTCGGCACCGGTCTGAAGGCGGCAAGCGACAGGCTCGCCATCGTCACGAACGGCGGTGGGCTCGGCGTGCTGGCGACGGAAACCCTAATCGAGCAAGGGGGGCGGCTGGCTGAGCTGGCGCCGGAAACGGTCGCGGCGCTCAACGCGAAGCTCCCCCACACCTGGTCGCGCGGCAATCCGGTCGACATCATCGGCGACGCCCCGCCGGAACGCTACGAGGCGGCGCTCGAGGAGGTGGTGAAGGATCCCAATGTCGACGCCGTGCTGGTGCTGAACTGCCCGACTGCGATTGCCGACAGTGTGAAGGCGGCGGAAAAGGTGCGGGAGGTTATCGCCAAGAAGCCCCGGGTGCCGATCCTGACGAACTGGGTTGGCGAGGGGGCGCAGGAGGAGGCGAAGAAGGCCTTCTATGCCGCCTCCGTGCCGTCCTACAACACGCCGAACCAGGCGGTGACCGGCTTCATGCACCTGGTACGCTACAAGCGCCGCCGCGATCTGCTCATGCAAACCCCGCCCTCTCTGCCGGAAGGCTATCACCCGGAGACGGAGAAGGCGCGCGCCATCATCGAGAGCGCGCTGGCGGAGAAGCGCGAGTGGCTGAGCGAACCGGAGGCGAAGGATCTGCTCGATTGCTACGGCATTCCCGTCGTCGAGACGCTGATCGCCAAGAACCCGGAGGAGGCCGGTCTCGCCGCCGTCGAACTCGGCAATCACGTGGTGCTGAAGATCCTCAGCCATGACATCACCCACAAGAGCGACGTCGGCGGCGTCCGCCTCGACCTGACCGGACGTCAGCAGGTGGTCAACGCGGCCGAGGAAATGCTGCGCACGGTGAAATCGGTCAATCCGGAAGCCCGGATCGAAGGCTTCGCGGTGCAGCGCATGGCTACCATGCCGCATGCCGAGGAACTGATCATCGGCATTTCGACCGACGAGATCTTCGGTCCGGTGATTCTGTTCGGCAAGGGCGGCGTGGAGGTCGAGGTCGCGAAGGACAGCTCCGTCGCGTTGCCGCCGCTGAATATCCCTCTCGCGCAGGATCTGGTGCAGCGTACCCGGGTCTGGTCGCTGCTGCAGGGCTACCGCAACCGCCCGCCGGCCGCCGTCGAGGAACTGGTCTCCGCGCTGGTGAAGCTGTCGCAGATCGCGATGGATTTCCCGGAGATCCGCGAGCTCGACGTCAATCCGCTCTATATCAACGACCGCGGCATCCTCGCGCTCGACGCGCGGGTGCGGGTGCAGAACGCAGTGGATGCGGTGCCGGTCGCCATCGAGCCCTATCCGAAACATCTGGAACGCCATATCAGCCTCGACAGCGGCCTCGCGCTCAATGTCCGCCCGATCCGCCCGGAGGACGAGCCGGCGCTGCTGCAGCTGATCGAGAAAAGCTCGCTCGACGATCTGCGCCGCCGCTTCTTCGCGCCGATCAAGACGCTGCCGCACGAGACAGCGGCGCGGCTGACGCAGATTGACTATGACCGGGAAATGGCGCTGGTGGCGGAGAACCACGGCGAGATCCTCGGTGTCGCGCGCCTGACCGCCGATCCGCATTTCGAGACCTGCGAGTTCGCCGCGCTTGTGCGAACCGACCAGCAGGGCCAGGGCCTCGGACGGCGCCTGATGGGCGACCTGATCCGGCACGCCCATTCGCGCGGGTTGCAGAAAATGATCGGCTACGTCATGGCGGAGAACAAGGGCATGCTGGCGCTCTGCCGCGATCTCGGCTTCACCGAGACCGCCTCGCCGGACGATGTCGGCACCCGTCTCGTCACCCTCGATATCGCCAAGTAGCACTGCCCGATTTCCGTCTCGGTCTCTCCATAATTGCAGCCGACGCTTCGGAGCGGACGACGAGGGGAGGCTGTGATGGGACGATCGACCGGCTGGCGCCAGGGACTTGCCGCGACCGTCCTGCTGCTGATCTTCGCCTTGCGTCCGGCGGGCGCGGCGGAGCGCGAGATCGCGGTCGTCAATATCGGCTGGCACACCGGGATTGCATTGAGGGTCGCCGATATCGACCCGGCACTGATCCCGGAGGCGCGCTATTTCGCCAACTTCTCCTGGGTCGAGTTCGGCTGGGGCGACGCGGAATTCTACCGCACCCCGGATCCCGACATTTCCGTTTATCTCTCGGCGGCCTTCGGCGGCAACGGGGCGGTGATGCATCTGGTCGGCATGCATCCGGAGCCTGCCGTTTATTTCCGTTCCTCCGAAGTAATGCCGGTCGTGCTCGACGAGGCTGAGCACCGGCGATTGCAGGCCTATCTTCACCGTTCCTTCAGCCGCGACGACGACACCCCGGCTGACCCGATGGGCCACGGTCTCTATCCGGCGAGCCTTTTTTTTCCCGCGACCGGCAGCTTCAGTCTCGCAAATACCTGCAACAGCTGGGTCGCGCGCGGCCTTGCCGAGGCGGGCCTGGAGATCGAGCCGGACGGCATCATCCGGGCGGACGGCGTGATGGACGCATTGCGGGCGGCGCTCGCACGGCGCTAGTCTCGGGGACCAATCGTTTCACCGGGACACATCATGCAGGTCGATCTCAATTCGGATCTGGGCGAAAGCTGGGGCACCTACGAACTCGGCGCGGACGCGGAGATGCTCGGTATCGTCTCCAGCGCCAATGTCGCCTGCGGTTTCCATGCGGGGGATCCGAACGTGATGCGCGAGACGGTGATTCGCGCCCGCGACCGCGGCGTCGGGATCGGCGCACATCCGGGCTATCTCGATCTTTGGGGCTTCGGACGGCGGCGCATCCAGGGCGACAGCCTGCACGATATCGAGAAGATGGCGGCCTACCAGATCGGCGCCCTGATGGGGCTGGCGGCGCTCGGAGGCGCGAAGGTCACCCATGTGAAGAGCCATGGCGCGCTCGGCAATATCGCGGCGGAGGACGACGAGGTGGCGCTGGCGATCGCCAGGGCGGCGAAGGCGGTCGATCCGGACCTCATCTATGTCGTCATGCCCGGCATGGCGACGGAGCGGGCGGGGGAGACGGTCGGGCTGCGTATGGCACGCGAGATCTATGCCGACCGCGCCTATCAGGCGAACGGAAATCTCGTGCCGCGGAGCCAGCCCGGCGCCACCATCCACGACGCGGACGAGGCGGCGGAGAATGTGCTGCGCATGATCGATGCAGGTGCTGTCCTGACGCAGGGCGGCGGACGGATTGAGGGACGGATCGACACGATCTGCGTCCATGGCGACAACCCGGCGGCGGTCGCCATGGCAAAGACGCTGCGCCAGCGGCTCGAGAGCGCCGGTCTTTCCATAAAGCCGTTTCACTCTTTCGTCTGATCGCTTCCTCTTCTGCCGCCCCGCCTCATCCTGCATAGTTCTGAAAAGAACGACGGCCAGGGGAGATGAGGATGGGTTACGTACAGGCGAAGGACGGCATCGCGCTCTATTGCGAAACCACGGGCGAAGGCACGCCGGTGGTGTTCGTGCACGAGTTCGCGGGCGATCACAGGAGCTGGGAGCCGCAGGTGAGGGCGCTCGCCCGCTACTACACCTGCATCACCTATTCCGCGCGCGGCTACACGCCGTCCGACGTGCCGGAGGATGCGGCGAGCTACAGCCAGGACAAGGCGCGGGACGACATCCTCGCGGTGCTCGACGGGAACGGCATCGAGGCGGCGCATATCGTCGGTCTCTCCATGGGGGGCTTCGCCACCCTGCATTTTGGCCTCGCCTATCCCGAACGCGCACTCTCGCTCGTGGTCGCCGGCTGCGGCTACGGCGCCGATCCGGAGAAGCGCGGCGAGTTCAAGGCCCAGTCCGTCGGGCTCGCCGAGCGGATCGAGAAAGAGGGCATGGACAAGGTCGCGCCCGGCTACGCGCTGGAGCCCGCCCGGGTGCAGCTGCAGAACAAGGATCCGCGTGGCTGGGCGGAGTTCGCGGCCCAGCTCGGCGAGCATTCGACGAAAGGCTCGGCCAACACGCTGCGCGGCGTGCAGGCGCTCCGGCCCTCGCTCTGGGAGCTGGAGGCGCAGATGCGCGCGCTCACCGTGCCGACCCTGATCGTGAACGGCGACGAGGACGAGAGCTGCCTTGAGTCCGGTCTCTACATGAAACGCATGATTCCATCCGCCGGGCATGCCATGTTCCCGAAGACCGGCCACACCCTCAACCTGGAGGAGCCGGACCTGTTCAACCGCACCATCCTCGACTTCTTCCACGAGGTCGAGGCCGGCCGCTGGGCACTGCGCGATCCGCGCTCGCAGAAGGACGGCGCGCTCGGACGTTGATTGGGCGGACGCTGAGGAGACCAGCCATGACCGACCTTCCGATTCTGGAGCTCCGCCGCATCGAGGCGAACGTGATCAAGCCGATCTACGAGGAGATGGTGGCGGAGGTCGGCAAGGCCGCCGCGCAGAAGATCCTCGGCAACGCCATCCGCAAGGCCGCCATCGCCCAGGCCCGGACCTTCGCCGAGCGCGACGGGCCCGACCGCGGCATGCGGAGCTTCCAGGCGCTCTACAGCCTCTGGACCCATGGCGGCGCGCTGGAGACGGAGGAAATCGAGCGGACGGAGGAGACTTTCCATTTCAACGTCACCCGCTGCCGCTATGCCGAGATGTACCGCGAGATGGGCCTCGGTGAGATCGGCCACCTGCTCTCCTGCAACCGCGACGGCAGCTTCTGCGAGGGCTATTCAGACAGGATCACGATGGAGCGCGGCCAGACCATCATGAGCGGCGCGAGCCACTGCGACTTCCGTTACCGCTACGAGGAGTGACGAGCCGGTGTCCCGCCGGACCGAACCGATCATGGACGAACATCCCAGCCTCCAGCGTGCGCGGGACCTCAGGGATCGCGCGCAGGCCGCGGAGGTGCGGGAGCTGCTGTCCTACTGGATTGCCATCCATCCGGGCGACCGGATCCCGGCGCGGGCCGCTTTCGACCCGACGCGGGTTCCGCTGCTCCTGCCTAATCTCGTCCTGACCGATGTCGAGCGCGACCCGTACAGATTCCGCGTGCGTCTCATGGGAACCGGGATCGTCGAGGCCATGGGCGGAGATTTCACCGGCCGGTATCTCGACGAGGTCTGGGAGGATGCGGGAAACCAGCTGCTGGTGCGCGACCGGGTCGAGGTCGCGGAGACGGGTTTGCCGAACTACAGGTACGGTCTCTCGCCAACCCCCTTCAAACTGGATTTCGCCGCGCTCGAGCGCGCCTTTCTGCCTTTCGCGGCGAACGGAAAGGACGTCGACATGATCCTGAGTGTGATCGTCTATATGCGGCCCGGCCCGGAGGAATAAGGTCCGGCGCAGCTCCGGATATCTATTCCTGCCCGGCCGAGGCGCGGCTGCGCGTCATCTTTGCGGATAGGCGTTGAAGACGCGGATGGTTCTCTCCCCGTTCTGCGTTCTGTCGCTGTAGAGAAAAGAGGCGCGTCTGGTCACGATGCAGGCGCCATTCGGATCGTCCGCCGGGCGGGTATACCCGACATCGTCGGCGAGCGTTGCGTACATCCGGTGCGAGTCCGCGCTGCTGCCGTCGACGATATTGCAGCTGTCCCTCACGGACATCGCGGCGCAAAGCGCCTGGAGCGACTCCCTGACGACCGCGACATCGTCTCCGTCGGCGCAGGTATCCGTATTGAACTGGCTCTGGCCTTCGGGAGTGCTGCAGGTTTGCTGCCGGTTTCCGGTCCCGACACAATGGGCCGCGGCATGCTCCATGGCGCCGTCCGGATAATAGGCATCGTTGGTGCAGAGGTCGTCGACCGGCAGGTCGCAGGCGGCCCTGGCATCCGAAAGGGGAGATCCCGCTAGTCCGGCGAGAAAGAGCGCCGCCAAAACGGGGCGAAGGGTTTTCAGGGTTCCATGGGGCATGAACGATCTCCGGGTGCAACGGCAATGAAATGCAACTAAAAAGAGTATAAATAAAAATATACTCATGCACAAGGCGGCGTTTTGCCGGCTCCGGAGGACGGGACGAAGTGGCGCGGAAGAGGCCTCTGCCTCGTGCTCACATTCAGTTTTCTGAATAAATTTTTAATAAATTCGGTTCATGCTGCCGATGTGACGGCGAGATTGGCCGGCATCGGGCGTTCCGGCCGTCGCGGAACCCGCCCGGGGACGATTTTCAGTGGGAATAGACAGTTTGCCTCGCAAGGCCCGCTATACCGACCAGATTCTGGAAGTGATCGAGAACCTCGACGAGGCGATCGCGATCTATGACGAGCAGGACCGGCTGATCTTCTTCAACCGCGCCTTCCTGAAGATCAATCCACGCGCCGAGGAATTCGTCGAGAAGGGCCTGACCTACGAGGATGGTCTCAGGATGAATGTCGCGCTCGGCAAGGTGATTGCGGCCAAGGGACGGGAAGAGGAGTTCATCCGCGAGCGGGTGCGCGCCCACCGGAACCCGAGTTCGGACATCACCGTGCGCGACTATGTCGACGGAAGCCGTCTTCTGGTCAAGGAGTCGAAGACCGCGCGCGGCGGCATCGCCCTCTGCATCACCATCGCCTCCGACCTCCGCAAGGCCGAAGAGGAGCTCCGGCAGCACGAGATCGAGCTGATGCGTTCGAAGGCGGAGATCGAGGCGGCGCTGGAGGAGAACCAGCGGCTCAGCCGGTCGCTGGCCGAAAAGGTGCGGGAACTGGAAGTGTTGGCGGTGACCGATCCGCTGACAAAGCTCTTCAACCGGTCGAAGCTGGAAGAGGAGATGGGCCGGGAGATCGACCGCGCGGCCCGTTACGGCACGGAATTCGGCGTGATCATGATGGATATCGACCATTTCAAGCAGGTCAACGACGTCTACGGTCACCAGACCGGCGACCGGGTGCTGGCGGAGGTGGCGAAGGTCCTGAAGGACTGTTCCCGCGCGACGGACGTGGTCGGCCGCTGGGGCGGCGAGGAATTCCTCGTGGTCTGCCCGGAGACGGACCTCGCCGGCCTGACGGCGAAGGCCGAGCGTTTCCGCGGCGCGCTCGAGGAATACGAGTTCCCGGGCGTCGGCCAGAAGACCTCCAGCTTCGGCATCGCCGCCTGGCGCCCCGGCGACGCGGCGCATGATTTGCTCTCGCGGGCCGACGCGGCGCTCTATCGCGCGAAGGAGAGCGGGCGGAACAGGGTTGTTCAGGCAGCTTGAGGGGGGAGAGGGGGAACATTTGGAAGACAATTAACTACGAAAATTAAAAAATATGGCGATGTATAGCAGCGGGTTTTTGCTTGCTTAGATGAGTGCATTACATACACTGACGATACGTAAGTATTAAATTTAAGATTTAAATCGGCATATTGTCGGGAGAATAGTTATGGCTGTGAAACACACTCCTACCAATGAAGTGCATAGTGGTTCCAAAGGAGGGACAACTGGATGCGGTTTCGACACTACGAAGAATCCTGACCACTGGGTGAACACGTCGGAACGCATCACTTGCGATAAGAACGGTTGCAAGAATTAAAAAACATTGCGTTACCTCATTGGAGGTAAAATATTAAAGGGGCCAATACTTAGTTTTTACTTCGTTCTGAAGAAGATATGGGAAGAAGATATCGGGGCACAAAATTCAATTGCGCTGGAATTTCCTATCTTTCCCCAATCAAATCCATCGACACCTCCCGCCCGAACAGTCGCTCCGCGTTCCGGTATGCGATCTTACGCGCCGCCGCTTCCGGCAGATTCGAGAGCCAGTGCCGGTGCGCCGCCATGATGGAAGTGTAGGTCTCCCACTGGCCATTGACTCAGATGTCGCTGCCGACCATCAGCCGCCACCGTCCGGTCCGGCCCGCTCACGAACCCCCGTTCGCCAGGATCCGGAAGGCCTCGGCGACCGGATCGATCTCTGCCGACGCAGCTGCCCAGACGGCGCAGGTCGTGTTTCGCCGCCAGTAGACGGCGATGTTGCTCCCGGGACCGTTGCCGGTGTGTCCGACCGGATTATCTAGCGGGTTTGCGGCCTGCAGCATGAGCCCCATTCCGTAGGCCGGGTCGGGATAGAGCGCGGTCTCGAACTGCGGCAGCGGCAGCGGCTCGAGCATGCGGGAGAGCGTGCGCTCCTCGAGCAGTGCGCCGTCGAGCAGGCGCCGGAGAAGGCGGGCCGCGTCCGCCGCCGTTCCGACAATGAGACCGTGATAGACCCAGCCCGGATCGTAGCCGGGCGCGTCTCCCATGCAGACATCCGCGAGATCGTCCCGTGTCGCGGCGAGCCGGGCCGTGGCAACCCCGGCCGGCGCAAAGACGAGATCGGCGAGGGCCTCGGCGAGCGGCCGGTCCGAGGCCCGCTCGATCAGGCGGGAGACGTGCCAATAGCCGATGTTCGAATAGGCCCAGCCGGCGCCCGGATCGTAGCGCAACCGGTCCGCCTCGGCCGCGTCCAGCAGGACCTCGAGCGGCCAGGGCGGGCGCCCCGCCGCGACGTCGGCGTGGTATTCGGCGAGCCCGCCGTAATCCGGCAGGCCCGACTCGTGGCGCAGCAGCTGGGCCGGCGTGAAGCTTTTCCCGGCGACCGTCCGGTCGAGGTCGATCCTGCCGCCTTCCGCGAGACGCAGCAGCGCGACCGAAAGCGCGGTCTTGGTAAAGCTCCACCACGGGATCGGAGTCACGATACCGGAGGTCTCGATCTCGCCATCGGTCCGGACAATCGCGCGCGCTTCCATGCGGGCAGTATAGGCATGTCCGATGGCTGTCGGGGAGACATGAAACCCGACTTGCAGGGTGAATGGCTTATCGCCTCCCGACCAACTCCATCGAAACCTCCCGCCCGAACAGCCGCGCCGCATTCTGATACGCAATCTTCCGCGCCACCGCTTCCGGCAGCTTCGAGAGCCAGTGCCGGTGCGATGCCATGATGGAGGTGTAGTTCTCCCATTGGCCGTTGACCCAGGTGTCGCTGCCGACCATCAGCCGGTCCTGGAACGTGAGCAGGATGGCCTCCCATGCGGGATCGAGCCCGCCATCACCGGCGATGATGTCGTATTCGCGGAGTGAGGTGTCCGCGACCAGCGTCGGGAACTCGGCGAGGAGCGCATGCACCGTTTCCGCCCGCTCGCCGAGGCCGGCATGGGCCCAGATGATCTTCACCGCCGGATCTAGCGAATAGAGCCAGCGGACCGGCTCCGGGCCGGAATGGACATGGAGGAAGATGTCGCGCGCCTTCGCCATGGCGATCACCTGGCGGAAGAGGGCCTCGTCGGAGGTGTCGAGCCGGTGGATGTGGAACTCGCCGATGCCCCGGTGCGGGTATTTCTCCAGCCGCTTTGCGAGGTACTCCTCCATGCCCGGCGCCTTGGTCCAGTTCGAGGAGCCGGCGCTCCCGTGATAGGGGCGCAGCTCCGGGACGATGCGGTTCGGGGCGTAGTCCCAGAGCATGATCGTGCCCTCGTCGGGCGTCGAGGAGACCAGCGCCATGGCGACGCCGCTCCTATCCATCAGCTCGACCACGCTCGCGACCGGGAACTGCTCCCAGGCCGGCTCCTTGTAATGCATGTGGGCGTCGAAGATCGGCAGCGTGTTGACCGCGTCGCCAATGGGTTTTTCGTCATGCGCGGAAGCCGTCAGCGGGACGAGGAGGAGGGCGAGCGCGAGGGCCGGCAGATGGCTCGGGTATGCGGGGCGTGGCATGGTTTGCTCCTCTTTGGCGCGGGCGAAGCCGGCGGCGTCCGGAAGGATATAGGCCGTCCGGACGGTTTGGCTGCGGCGGTCCTCGCGCATCTGTCGACGGTTATCTAATATTGAAAAATATCTCCTTCGATACACGGGTGGATTTTGTGTAGGCTAGCCGCCATGACAATGGATGTTGCGATCGGCTTGCTGCGGTACGGCGTGCTTGTCTGGCTGCTCGCCATGATGGGGGTGGTCGCCTTGGGTATGCTCGGCGGGCGCATCCGAACGGCCGGCATCCTGACGGACCGACTCGACGGCGGCGGGCGGGCCGTGAATTTGCACCGGGTGCAGATGCTGCTCGTCTTCATTTTCGTGCTCGCGGCTTATGCGAAGACGGTCGCCGAGGCCATGGGCGGCGCCGTGCCGCTGACCCAGATGCCGGATCCGCCGGTGGCGCTGACGGAACTGTTGCTGGCGAGCCAGGGCGTCTATCTCGGCGGAAAGGTCGTGAACCGGCTATAGCGCCCGAACCGACAGGGGGAACCAAGCATGACACCGAATATCATCGCCATTTACGTGAGCCTCGCGGTCTGCGCCCTTCTGCTCTGCTTCGGCCTCGTGGTGCTCTACAAGATCGTAACCGGCAAGATCGATCTGACATATCTCCTGTCGGAAACGACCAGGGATCCGGGCGCGCCGGCGAACGCGCCGCCCAAGGCCTCGCTGTCGCGCTTCCAGTTCCTCATATTCACCTTCGTGGTCGCGGCGCTTTATCTCGTGCTCTGCATCGAGGCCGGGACGCTGATCGACGTGCCGAACGGAACGCTCGCGTTGCTCGGCATCAGCGGTGGCGGATATCTGGTCTCAAAGGGGCTGGGCTCGAAGGCTCCGGCGCCCACGCCGCCCATGCCGCCCGCGCCTCCGGCGCCGCCGCAATGACCTGCCGGACCGTCTTTCTTGCCCTGATTTTTGCCGCCGGCTTTTCTCCCGTGGCGACGGCGGATGACGGCTTTCCACCCGATCCTGCCGGGCGCTGCGCGCGGCTGCATGCCGATACGGGGATCCCGGCCTACAAGGGCGATTTCGACGCGGACGAGCGGCAGATGATCTGCCACGCGGGCTATCTGCTCTCGCTGAACGCCGGGACGCTGCTGCCGGACTGGGTGCTGGAGAGCGTACCAAAGGCAAATTTGAGCGGCCCCGGCGACCGCGACAAGAGCAGCTTCAAACCCGATCCGCAGGTCGTCGCCTCAACCGACATGGGCAAGAACGGGCCGCTGGTCGTCTGTTCCGACGACTATACCGGCTCGGGCTACGACCGCGGCCATCAGGCGCCCGCCGCCGATTTCAAATACTCGCAGGAGCGGACCGACGAGAGTTTCTACATGACCAACATGGCGCCGCAGATCGGCATCGGCTTCAACCGAGGCATCTGGCGCAATCTCGAGACCCAGGTGCGGGACTGGACCGAGCTGCGCGGCAAGTTGACGGTGATCACCGGGCCGGTCGAGAAGGCGCCGGAATTCGACGTTCCCGTGCGCGGCAAGCTGATGAAGCGGCGCTGCGGCGACCGGGAGAAATCGATCGCGGTGCCCGAGGCTTTCTTCAAGATCGTCTATCAGGACCAGCCGCGCCGGGCGATCGCCTTCCTGCTGCCGAACGTGAAGCTCGATTGGCACGAATTGCCGAACTACCGCACCACCGTCGCGCATATCGAGGACCTGACCGGGATCGATTTCTTCACCCGCTTCAGTCTGCGCGACCAGCGCGTTCTGGAGACCACGCTCGCGCCGATGTGGGCGCGTTGAGCTGCCGGCGGCAGAGCGGGTAGAGGTTGCCGGGCATTTCGGCATAATTAATGCATGGCTATTTGTCCGAAATTCTGAAGCCACCCGGATGAAATCGCCATGAGCACCGTTTCCGCATCGAACGCACACGACGCCCCGAGTTTCGCCGATAAAGCGAATGGCTCCGGTAAATCGCAGATTTCCTATAATCGCGAGATGTTCTCCGATCCGGGCATGCGGCCCTATCTGGAAGAATATTTCAACGCGAAGATGGAGCCGATGCGCGAGCGCATCGCCGAGATGGAAGCGGCCGAAGCGCGCGGTGAGGCGTCGAAGACGGTAAAAACTGCCGACGGCCGGACGGCGACGGAGCTCGGAGCGTCGTTCTACAAGGCCGCGATGATGGATTTCGACGACTGGCTCACGCTCCACTCCGATCCGGACTCGCCGCTGAACCGGATCTTCCGCGGCACGGGCATGGCGGAGATGCATCTCGACTATCTGGAGGAGAACGGGCCCGACAGTTCGTCCGACGTCGCGGTCGTCTTCGCCTCCAGGTCGCAGGGTATCGTCGGCCATGTCGGAGACGAGGGCGGCGTCGCCTCCCATGCCGGCGCGGAGATCCTGCGCTGGATCGCCGACCAGGCGAACGAGCTGAGACTCACAGGTCAGGAGCGCATCGATTACGTGAAGGAACAGGGCCTGAAGGCGCTGAAGGCTGTTTACGGCGATATCGAGGTCGTGGACTACCGGAACGGCGAGCGGCCGACGAAGCGGGACTTCATGGCGCGCTGGTATCCCTCCGTCGATGTCGACCGGGATTACGCGATGCAGCTGCGGGAGGCGCGGGAACAGCTGGCGCAGGCCCAGTCCATGGAACAGAACCGGCTCCGCAACCGGGACGAGCTGGTTGAGTTCGTCGTGCAGATGATGTCGGACGTGCCGTCGAAGGTTTAGGGCAGAGCGCTCAGGGGAGCCTCTCACCGGGGTAGTCCGGCTGTGCGGCAGGCCGGGATAAGATGAATGCTTCAAGTGCATTGCAGCGTTCTTCGACGCCCAGCAGCCGCGGAAAAGGCATGAGGTCGACGCCCAGGCGGCGACCGTTTTCGATCTGCGGAATCAGATGCAGGTCGGCCCAGCCCGGCGCCTCTCCGAAACAGAAGGGCCAGTCGGTTGCCCGGTTCGCCAGGGCGATTTCGAGAGCCCGGAAGCCTTCCGTCAGCCAATGGCTGACCCATCGGTCCACATGGTCCTCGTCGACGCCGAGATCGGTTCCGAGATACCGCCGCACACGGCGCACCGTGATCGCGTGCATCTCGGACGTGATATGGGCGGCGAATGCCCTTGCCTCCGCGCGTGTGACCGGATCGGCCGGCAGGAGCGCGGGAACCGGGAAGGTTTCTTCCAAATACTCAAGAATCGCAGAGGATTGCGCCACGATCCGTCCGCCGATATCGAGCGCGGGCAGCAGGCCTTGCGGGTTCAGCCGACGGTATTCGCCCGGAGCCAGCGTGCCGACTGGGACATATTCGCACTCGATTTTCTTCAGCCGGAGGGCGATCCGGACGCGCTCCCCGGCGGAGTTCTGCCATCGCGTTATCAGGCGCATTGTACGATCCTTGTCCCGGCCGACGCCCCAATCAACACGTGTGAGATCACCCTTGGCTCGTCTTCTGCGACCCCAAGCGCTTTCATACCCCGGTCAGGAGCATGTCGAGTGCGTTCGTGATCTCGGTGTCGTGGGCGAGAAGAGTTCCGACAGGTTCGCTCAGGTGGGGCAGCGGTACGGCCGAGAGAAACTGGGTTGCCATGACATGCGGTTCAGAGCGGATATCGAACACCGGGTTGAGGCCCCTCGCGGGAGCCGGCGCCTTTGCGTGCGGCATGAGCGGCACGACAACGCGCGTATTCAGGGCGTCCAGCAGGTTCGCCTGGACATCGAGGAGATATCCGTTGCCGCCGGGATCCGCGTAGAGGTCGAAGCGGGCCATCAGAAGGGCCGGTATTTCGCCAGCGGCAAACCGTGTTCCTCGACCCAGCTGTTGGAAGCTTCCAGCGCTTGTCTGTTCTCTTCCTTCCACGCGGCGGCCTTCGCCTCCTGAACGGCGCGGCGCAGGCCCTCTTCGGCGGCCTGAGAGAGGTTGACGCTGTATGCGCGCGCCTCTTCCAGCAGGTCCGGCGCCAGAGTCAGGTTCGTCGGCCGTTTGGCGGAACGCGATGCCATTGGGGAGTCCTCGGAATAATGCATAGTTATACGCATGATATGTGCGCATAACTATGCGCGTCAATTCATCGGCGTTGAGACGCGGGAACGCCCGGATGACGAGAGCTTGCCGAGGGGGTTACCCGAGGCTTTGGTCCGGCATCGCGTCCAGCGCGGCCTGCAGGATGTAGGCGGCGGCGAGCTGGTCGACCCTCTCGGCGCGCTTCTTCCTGGTCATGTCCGCCTCCACCATCGCCCGCTCGACCGCCATGGTGCTCATGCGCTCGTCGAAGAAGGCGACGGGGAGGTCGATGCGGAGGATCAGCTCGCGGGCGAAATCGCGGGTCGACTGGGCGCGCGGGCCCTCGGTCCCGTCCATGTTGAGCGGCAGGCCGATCAGGAAGGCGCCGATATTGCGTTCCTCGACGATCTGGGCGAGCCGTTCCGCGTCCTTTGTGAACTTCTTGCGCTGGATCGTCTCGATCGGCGAGGCGACCGAGAGGAAGGGGTCGGAGACGGCGATGCCGATGGTCTTGGTACCAAGATCCAGTCCCAGAATCCGGCTCATCGGACGCATGAGGGACGGCAGGTCGGCAGGGTTGCAGAATGTCATGTCCGGGTGATACTTTCCGCCGCCCGCGCGATACTTAACTGTTAAGTATTTTTACCGGGCAATCGCTTGATTCCGAAGATCACGGAGAGCCTTATCCGATGTCGCTTGACAAAGCCACTGTCGCGAGGATCGCGCATCTCGCGCGCATCAGGACCGACGACGCGCAACTCGACGCCCTCGTGGGCGACCTCAACAACATTCTCGGCTTCGTCGAGCAGCTGAACGAGGTCAATACCGACAATGTCGAGCCGCTGGCGAGCGTGACCGGGCACGGGCTGCCGATGCGCAAGGATGAGGTGACCGACGGCGCCTATCCGGACCGGGTGCTGGCGAACGCGCCCGATCGCGCCCACGGCTATTACGCGGTTCCGAAGGTGGTCGAGTGATGAGCGAGCTTCTCAATCTGTCCCTGACCGAGGCGCGCGATGCGCTGAAGTCGAAGAAGATCACCTCCGTCGAGCTGACCGAGGCCTATATCGGCGCGATGGAGGAGGGCAAGAGCCTGAACGCCTTCATCACCGAGACGCCGGAAAAGGCGCGCGAGATGGCGAAGGCCTCCGACGCGAAGCTGGCGAAGGGCGAGGGCGGCGCGATGGAAGGCCTGCCCATCGGCATGAAGGATCTCTTCTGCACGAAGGGCGTGCTGACGACGGCGGCCTCGCACATCCTCGACGGCTTCAAGCCGGAATATGAATCGACCGTCAGCCAGAATCTCTGGGATGCCGGCGCGGTGATGCTCGGCAAGCTCAATCTCGACGAGTTCGCGATGGGCTCGGCCAACATCACCAGCCACTACGGCAACGTCGAGAACCCCTGGCGGCGCTCCGGCGGCGGCAACCAGAAGCTGGTCCCGGGCGGTTCCTCCGGCGGCTCTGCGGCCGCGGTCTCCGGCCGTCTCGCCATCGCTGCGACCGGCACCGACACCGGCGGCTCGATCCGTCAGCCGGCGAGCTTCTGCGGCATCGTCGGCATGAAGCCGACCTACGGCCGCTGCTCGCGCTGGGGCATCGTCGCGTTTGCCTCCTCGCTCGACCAGGCGGGCCCGATCACCCGAAACGTGAAGGACGCGGCGCTCATGCTCGGCGCCATGGCCGGGCACGATCCGAAGGATTCGACCTCCGCCAATCTCGCGGTACCGGATTTCGAGGCGGCGCTGACCGGCGATATCCGCGGCATGAAGATCGGCATTCCGAAGGAATACCGCATGGACGGCATGCCGGAGGAGATCGACGCGCTCTGGAAGCGGGGCGCCGAGATGCTGAAGGATGCGGGTGCGGAAATCGTCGACATCTCCCTGCCGCACACCAAATACGCGCTCCCGACCTACTACATCATCGCCCCGGCCGAGGCCTCCTCGAACCTGGCGCGCTATGACGGCGTGCGCTACGGCCTCCGAGAGGAGGGCGGCAACCTGATCGAGATGTACGAGAACACCCGCGCCGCCGGTTTCGGCGACGAGGTGAAGCGCCGGGTGCTGATCGGCACCTACGTGCTCTCGGCCGGCTATTACGACGCCTATTACCTGAAGGCGCAGAAGGTCCGGGCGCTCTTGAAGAAGGATTTCGACGACGCCTACGGCAAGGTCGACGCGATCCTGACCCCGACCGCGCCGTCGGCGGCCTTCGCCATCGGCGAGAACCAGGACGATCCGATCAAGATGTATCTGAACGACGTCTTCACCGTCCCGGCGAGCCTCGCCGGCATTCCGGGGATCTCGGTCCCGGTCGGCCTTTCGGAAGACGGTCTGCCGCTCGGCCTGCAGCTGCTCGGCAAGCCGTTCGACGAGGAGACCGTGCTGAAGGTCGGTCACGTTCTGGAACAGGCGGCGGGCTTCGATGCCGTGCCGGCTTTCCGCGCGGGGAGCAAGTGAGATGAGCGAAGCGAAATCCAACCTGATCGAGGGCGCCACCGGCGCGTGGGAGATCGTTATCGGTCTCGAGGTCCATGCCCAGGTGACCTCCAAGTCGAAGCTGTTCTCCGGCGCGGCAACCGCCTTCGGGGCCGAGCCGAACACCCAGGTCTCGCTGGTCGACAGCGCGATGCCCGGCATGCTGCCGGTGATCAACGAGGAATGCGTGCGCCAGGCCGTGCGCACCGGCCTCGGCCTGAAGGCCAAGATCAACCGCTTCAGCGTCTTCGACCGCAAGAACTATTTCTACGCGGACCTGCCGCAGGGCTACCAGATCAGCCAGTACAAGCAGCCGATCGTCGGCGAGGGCGAGATTGAGGTCGACCTGCCGGACGGCAGCACGAAGACGGTCGGCATCGAGCGGCTGCATCTGGAACAGGATGCGGGCAAGTCGATCCACGACCAGAGCCCGTCGCAGAGCTTCATCGACCTCAACCGCTCCGGCGTCGCGCTGATGGAGATCGTCTCCCGGCCCGACATCCGCTCGGCGGCGGAGGCGGCGGCCTATGTGAAGAAGCTGCGCTCGATCCTGCGCTATCTCGGCAGCTGCGACGGCAACATGCAGGAAGGCTCGATGCGTGCCGATGTGAACGTCTCCGTGCGCAGGCCCGGCGAGGAATTCGGCACGCGCTGCGAGATCAAGAACATGAACTCGATCCGCTTCATGCAGCAGGCGATCGAGTACGAGGCGCGGCGCCAAATCGAGATCATCGAGGACGGCGGAACCATCGACCAGGAAACCCGCCTCTATGACCCGAACAGGGGCGAGACCCGCTCGATGCGGTCGAAGGAAGAGGCGCACGATTACCGCTATTTCCCGGATCCCGATCTGCTGCCGCTCGAGTTCAGCGAGGCGTTCGTCGAGGAAGAGAAGGCGCGCCTGCCGGAACTGCCGGACGCGAAGAAGGCCCGCTTCATGAGCGAGTGGGGCCTCAGCGCCTATGACGCGGCGATCCTCGTCGAGGAGCAGGAGACGGCGGCCTTCTATGAGAAGGTGGCCGAGGGCCGCGATCCGAAGCTGGCGGCGAACTGGATGATCACCGAGCTGTTCGGCAACCTCAACAAGGCAGGCAAGAGCCTCGCCGAGAGCCCGGTCGACGAAGCCAAGCTCGGCGGCCTGATCGACCTGATCACCGACAACACGATCTCCGGCCGTATCGCCAAGGACGTCTTCGCCGAGATGTTCGAGAGCGGCAAGGACGCCGCCACGATCGTCGAGGAGAAGGGGTTGAGGCAGGTCACGGACACCGGCGCGATCGAGGAACTGATCGACAGTGTCATGGCCTCCCAGGCGGAGAAGGTCGCGGAATACCGCTCCGGCAAGGACAAGCTTTTCGGCTTCTTCGTCGGCCAGGTGATGAAGCAGAGCCAGGGCAAGGCCAACCCGGCGATGGTCAACGAGCTGCTGAAGAAGAAGCTCGCGGGGTAAGACTCGGTACATAATTGTCGAGAAGGGCGGTCCCGGCGGGCCGCCCTTTTTCGTTGCGCGGCGGGTGCGGGATCAGGAGCGATTGACTCCCGACGGGAAGCCCGCCACGGTGCCTGCATGGTCATCGATTTTCTCACCGCCGGCAAAATGCGACGTCGACTCCGTAGCGAGAGTCTGCGCGACGGCGTGCTGCGACGACGACGAGGATCCCGGGAAAGCTAGTTTCCCATTTCTCATCCACGATACCGCAACTATCCGCCGTCACTTTCGACCGGCGGATTTTTCATTTCCGTCATATCCCGCCATGGAGCTCCCATGCCGTCTTCCTACACCACCGGTGCGTCCGCAGGACTGCAGGCCGACACTGCCGTCAAGGACGCCGCCAAAGACATCCGGTTCAGGTTCGCCTGCCCGGAGGATTGCACTCATCTCGCTTTGCTGGCCGACATGGCGACCCGCCGCCTGACCTCCCATCTCTGGGGCCTTGTTGCCGCCCCGGGCCAATCGGCATTCGAGGCCGGCCGGGCCATCATCCGCAACGACGAGACACATCTGTCCCGCTACGCGAACTGGCGCATCGCCGAGTGTCGAGGTCAGGTTGTCGGTGCGATCAACGGCTATATCCAGCCGGACCTGACGGGCCAACCCTCTATGACGTCTGAGGTGCTGGCGCCGCTGAACGCACTGAAGTCCGTTGCGGCCGGGACCTGGTACCTGTCTGCGGCGGCGATCTATCCAGAGCATCAGGGGCATGGTTTCGGAAAAGCCCTGCTCGCCGAGGCCGAAGCGCGCGCCAGGGCGGCGGGGAGCGACCGACTGACCCTCATGGTCGGCAGCTTCAATCCGCGGGCCCGGGCGCTCTATCGGCAGACCGGTTTCGTCGAATGGGACCGCCGGCCTTTCACACCCTTTCCAGGCTCGGACACACCCGGCGAGTGGATCCTGATGGTCAAGGATCTGAGCCAGATTCTCTCCGTCCGAAACCGAATTAGCGCAACACCTGAGGAGATTTCATCATGAGCATTCGTTTCGGCATTGTCGGGATCAGCGGTTTCGGCGGCGGCGAGGCGCTGCGCCTGATCGCGGGCCATCCATCCTTCGAGCTTGTCTACGCCGCGGGCGAGGGGAGCGCCGGCAGCCGTCTTGTGGATCGCTTCCCCGGGGTGCCGGACAAGTTGGCCGGAATGGTGATCGAGAAATGGGATCCCCTGACCCTGCCTAAGCTCGATCTGTTGTTCGCGTCGCTGCCCACCGGAACGTCGGCCGAGGCGCTGGCGCGCGTGCCCGATGACGTGAAGATCGTCGATATCGGTGGCGATCACCGCTACGTCGAGGGCTGGGCCTATGGCCTCGCCGACGTCTGGCCGGACCGGATCGTGGGGCGGACCCGCGTTGCCAATCCCGGCTGCTTTCCGGCAGCGGCGCAGATCGCACTGGCGCCGCTGCTGGTCGAGGGGCTGATCGAGCCCGGCAACATCGTGGTCGACGCCAAGACCGGAATCTCCGGGGCCGGCCGGGGTGGTGCCGACAGCAGGTTCGGCTATGCGGAGAGCAACGAGAACCTGGTACCCTACGGCCTGCTCAAGCATGTCCACATGCCGGAGATGGCGACGACGATCGAGCGGCTGAGCGGCGGCAATGCGGCCGGGCTGGTGTTCACCCCGCATCTGGTGCCGATGACCCGCGGCGTGCTGGTCACGATGTACTGCCGCGGCGCGGCCACCACGGAGCAGTGCCTCGATGCGGCCCGCCGCTTCTATGCCGGGCGGGCGTTCGTGCGCGTGACGGACAGGCCGCCACAGACCAAGTGGGCGACCGGCTCGAACCTCTCTTTCGTCAGCTATGCGGCCGATCCGGAACGGAACCTGGTGATCGCGATGGGCGTGGTCGACAATCTCGGCAAGGGCGCGGCCGGCCAGGCGGTGCAGAATGCGAACCTTATTTGTGGCCTGCCGGAAACCGCGGGTCTGGAGGGCGCGCCTGTCTGGCCGTGAGAGCGAGCACGTAGTTCCAACAGGAAAGGTGGCCCATCCAGGGCCGCCATTCTTGTTTCTAGCGTCGCGTCGCCAACGCGAGCCCATCGACCACGGCGGTGAAGGCATCCGACGTCAGGATCTCCGCGTTCGGGCAGAGTGCTCCCACTTCCTCGCCGACGAAGCGCATCAGGCTGGATCCGCCGACGAGGATCACGCGACCGATCCGATCCGGCGAGATCTCCGCCATCTCCAGCGTCTCGGCGGCGGCATGGCGGAGCAAGTCCCGGTTCGCTTTGAGCGACGAGTCGAGGCTCTCCGGCGTGACCGTCGCGCCGAGACCGTCCTCGATGAATCCCATCCTGATCCGTCCGGCCGGTGCCGCGACGTTGGCGTCGATCTTGCCTTGCTCGACGGCGAAGGCGAGCTCGTGGCCGAGATGCCGGTCCAGCACCACCAGCAGCCGCTCGATCTTGCCTCGTTCGACCGCGAGCCGCGCCATCTCCGTCACCATGCGCCGGGACTTGACGTTGTAGAGGAAGGGGATCGTCGCCCAGGTGGCGAGCTCGGAATAGATCGTGTTCGGCACCGGCAGCAGGCCCTCGCCGAAATCGCGCCGCAGCCGGCCGCCGAGGCCGAGCAGGGGCATGGCGTGGTCCATCGAGACCGCATGGTCGAAATTGGTGCCGCCGAGGCGGATGCCGTGGTTCGCGAGAATTCGAAGCGCGGCGCCCTCGGTCCGGAAGACAGAGAAGTCGGAGGTGCCGCCTCCGATATCGACGATCAGGCCGGTTGCCTCCACAGATCCGAGACCATGGCTGGCGAGCGCCGCCGCTTCCGGCTCGGCGAGGAAGGAGACCTCTTCGAAACCGGCAGCGAGATAGCATTGGCGGAGGTCCGCCTCTGCCAACGCGTCCTTCTCCGGGTCGGCGGTGTGGAAATGCACCGGGCGCCCGGAGAGCGCCTTGCGGAAGCTGAGGCCGGTCCGCGCTTCTGCCCGGCTGCGCAGTTCGGCGAGGAAGGCAGCGATGACGTCGGCGAGGGTTCGGCGCCGGCCGCCGAGGGTGCGCGGTTCGTGCAGCAGCGGCAGACCGAGCACGCTTTTCAGCGCCCGCATGTAGCGGCCTTCCTCGCCTTCGACGAGGGCCTCGGCAGCGGTATCGCCGATCAGCATGCCACGACCGTCGAGCGGGAAGAAAACGGCGGTCGGCAATGTCGCTGCATCGCCTTCGATGGGAATTCGTTCGATTTTGTTACCCGACCAGATCGCGGCGGCGGAATTGGAGGTGCCGAAATCGATCGCGAGAGTATCCGTTCGCATGGCGCGGTTCGCTCCAGGGGCGCTTCGTGGAAGACACGGGGGTGGACTTTTCGGATCGCGATTATTCCGCCTGAGGGTGCCCCGGCGGCGGGGGACGGGCTGTATACAGAACTTCCCGCCAAGAGGGAAGAGGGGCGACGTCGATCATTGTCTGGACGGTTTCCGCGATGCGGATAAGGCCTCCGTATCGTGGCGGCTCGGGGCGATGTTATAAGCACCGCAGCAATTTCGAGATTAGCCAGAACAGGGATCAGATCATGGCCGGAAACTTCCCGCTCCACGTCACGCTGCCGCTCGCCAAGGCGGAGATCATTGCCGACGAGGCGCTGCGCGTCGCTACCGAGGAAAAGATGATGCCGATGACCGTCGTCGTGCTCGATGCCGGCGGGCACCCGGTCTGCATCAAGCGTCAGGACGGCTCCGGCATCGGCCGGGTCGAGATCGCCACGGCGAAGGCCTGGGGCGGGCTCGGTTTCGGCGAGTCCTCGCGTAATCTCGGCGGCCGCCTCAAGGAACGCCTCGGCTTCCAGGTCGCCGCGGCCGCCGCCTTCGAGGGCCGCATGGCCGCGGTGCCGGGCGGGGTGATGATCATGGAGAATGGCGCGATTATTGGCGCTGTCGGGGTCAGCGGCGATGCGTCCGAGAAGGACGAGTACTGCGCGGCGAAGGGCATCAAGAAGGCGGGCTATACGAGCGAGCCGGCCGAGCTCGACGAGAGCTGGCGGTAAAGGTCGGGCCTCTTTCCGAACGCAAAGGGCCGGTGGTGAGACCGGCCCTTTTTATTTCCCACCCGGTTCGTCATCCCGGCCGCAGAGCCGGGACCTTGTCGAACGCAGAGCGCACCCTTCAAAAGGCCCCGGATCAGGTCCGGGATGACGGAAGTTGGAGTGGCAAGCGAACGGCCCCGATTACGTCCGGGACGCGACGAATCCCCAGCTTTCCGGGTTGGCGATCGGTTCGCCCTTGATCGCCATTACAAGGCCGGTGCAGCAGCGCAAGAGGAACCACGCGAAGAGCGCGATCCCGGCAACGGCCATCAGCGCCATGGCGAACATGCCGAGAGAGGCCGCAAGCAGCATCAGAATGGCCGCGGCGATGCCGAATCCGACGCTGTAGAGCAGGCCGAGCCAGAACGTGTAGATCTGGAAGGTATAGTGCGTGTACAGCCCGTAATCTTCGCGTTCCCGGCTGGTATAGGCGAGAATCACGGCGATAATGGAAGTGATCCCGACGAAGAAGCTGGCAAGATAGAGCGCGTAGATCGCGATCGGCATTCCGGCGCGGCCCTTGATCGGCGGCATGCGCTGTTCGCCTTCCGGACCGGCTCCGGCAACGACGTCTGTTTCACTCATTCGGCAATCCCCCAACATGATGCTGTCGCAAGGTTATGCGGCACATAATGAGGGTGCAACTTTTCGAGTGCGCCGGAAGCCCGGACTCAACGAAATAGGGCGGTTGTCTCAAGAGGTGCCGTGATCCAGGCTCTGAGGTCAGGATCACGGTAGCGGTCAGCGAATCAGAGCCAGTACGGCGACGGTCCGTAGAGCTCGACAAGGAAGTCGACGAAGGCGCGCACCTTCGGCGAGAGATGCCGGCCACTCGGATAGACGGCGTAGATCGGCACGTCCTCGCGCACATATTCGTCGAGCAGGGTGACCAGCTTGCCGGTTTTCACATGCTCGCCCGCCATGAAAGCCGCCAGCATCGCGAGGCCGCCGCCGGCGAGCACGGTCTGCAGCACCGAGTCGCCGTTGTTCATCGCGAGCGTGCCGCGGGCGCGCAGGATCTTCTGCTGGTTGTCGACCATGAAGTGCCAGTCGTTGATCGGATTGCCCGGCGCGTAGGTGATGAGCGAATGGTCGCTCAGCTGGTCCGGGGTTTCCGGCTTGCCCCATTTCTTCACATAGTCGGGGCTGGCCACGATCATCCGATGATTGACCGCCAGCTTGCGGGCGATGAGGCTGGAATCCTTCAGCTGCGCGATCCGGATGGCGAGATCGATCCCCTCGTCGACGAGATCCACCACGCGATCGTTCACCAGAAGCTGCACTTCCACCTCGGGATAGCGGTCGAGGAATTCCGGCAGGTGCGGCGCCACGTGCCGGTGCGCGAAGGTCGTCGGTGCCGTCACCTTAAGCAGCCCGCGCGGTGCGGAGTGCGCCTGGGAGACCGCGATCTCCGCCTCGTCCACGTCGGCGAGGATGCGCTTGCAGCGCTCGTAATAGGCGGATCCCACCTCGGTCAGGCTGACCCGGCGGGTGGTCCGGTTCAGCAGCCGAACACCGAGCCGGTCCTCCAGCCCCGAAAGCTGCTTGCTCACGACCGAGGGGGAGACGTTGAGGGTTCTGGACGCGCCGGCGAGACTATCGTTCTCGACCACGGAGCAAAAAACCTTCATTGCCGTCAAAGTGTCCATTTCAGCCTGCTTCCCGAATGCGATACGGATTTATTCATTCGTTATAGGAACCAATACGATGCTTTAAAAGAGAATTATCAGTTTGCGCGGTCGTTTCCTACACTGACAATAACAGTGCTCGTTGATCGACCTGTTCAATTGCCCCGCCGGGATATGACGTTCGACCTCGTGGTTTTGCCCCTCATTGCCACGTATCGGTAGACCCACCCGATAGGTCTCCAACCTGCCAGGACGGAGATCCGGACGGAAAGACCGGCAATTATGAGGCTGCAGCGGCTTCCATCCAAAGGGGATCGCTGCAGCCTTATTTGTTTCCGGACCACGCATGTCTCCGGAGTGGGCATTCCCCCGCAACATGCCTCGTGCTAGAGGCTACACATGGCGCGGCACCAGCCGTGTTCAACACCAATTCATCTCGCCGGAGCCGGCAATGCGCAACAACGACCTGAAGCCCGAAACCCTTGCCGCGCAGGCCATGGGACATATCGACGAGACCACCGGCGCGGTGACGCCGCCGATCCATCTCGCGACCACATACGAGCGCGCACCGGACAATTCCTACCCCAAGGGTTATATCTATACCCGCAACGAAAACCCGACCTACGACATCGCCGAAGAGCTGCTGGCGCGGCTCGAAAACGGCGCCGACGCGATGATCCTTGCCTCCGGCATGTCCGCGGCGGTCGCCCCCTTTCTGACGCTGCGCCCGGGTGACCATATCCTGGCGGCCTCCGTCATGTACTGGGGGCTCCGGAAATGGCTGATCGGGTTCGCCGAACAGTGGCAGATCGATCTCGACTTCTTTGACGCGGGCAATCCCGAGACCGCGACGGCGCTGATCAAACCCGGCAAAACGAAAATCGTCTGGATCGAGACCCCGTCCAATCCGCTCTGGGACTGTCTCGATATTGCCTGGTTTGCCCAGCTCACCCACGGTGCCGGCGCACGGCTCTGCGTCGACTCGACCTGCGCGACGCCGGTCCTCTCCCGCCCGATCGAACATGGTGCCGATATCGTCATGCATTCGGCGACGAAATATCTGAACGGCCACAGCGACGTGCTCGCCGGAGCATTGATTACCTCGAAGGATGACGATTGGTGGAGGCGGATACGCCGCGTCCGCTCCGAGCAGGGGCTGGTCATCGGTCCGTTCGAATCCTGGCTGCTGCTGCGCGGTATGCGCACCCTGCATCTGCGGGTCCGCAAGGCGTCGGAGAATGCGCAGGCGATCGCGGAGCATTTCCACAATCACCCGAAGATCGACTCGGTGCTCTATCCGGGACTGCCAACCCATCCGGCGCACGAGGTGGCGCTGAAGCAGATGGACGGCGGCTTCGGGGGCATGCTCTCGCTCCGGATCAAGGGCGGAGAGGCGGCGGCGGTCAAGGTCGCGGCCAATCTCCAGCTGATCCACCGCGCGACCTCGCTCGGCGGCGTCGAGAGCTTGGTCGAGCACCGCGCCTCGATCGAGGGCGAGGGCACGCCGGTGCCATCCGACCTGCTGCGCTTCTCCATCGGCATCGAGGATGCCGGAGACCTGATCCAGGACCTGGAGCAGGCGCTGGCCACGCTTTAACTTCTCGCGGAAAAACATAAAATTATACTATAGGTCGTAAGGTCGCTCTAACATCGCGGGCATGAATTCATCATGTTTTGTCGAGGGCGGCGATGGACAAGAGTCTCTCTGTAAGAATTGACGACACGATTGAGGGCGTGCTGCGCTTCTTGCTCCGCTTTTTCGTGACGTATGGTCGCGTGGCATTCTTGCCGGCCCGCAGCGGAGTGTTGGTCAGCGCACTTTCCGCCGATCCGCCCCTCTATACCCGTCCGCTGACGTTCCTGGCGATCGGCGCCTTTTTGTTCTCTTTGCTGATAGACGTCTATCCCGCCGGCTTTGCGGGCTTGATCGATCTTATCTGGTTCTCGGACGAGTTGAAGGTGAATTTCAGCAAGCGTTGGAAGGAAGCCCTCACCCTGACGACTCTTATCACCACAGGCCTGCCCGTGATTGTTGCCGTCGCCGGGCTGGCTGGCGCGTCAAGCAGGTTGCTTTTCAAAGGAGAGCCCGAGAGAGCAGGTTGGTTTGCGATCAGTTGTTACTCGTTTGGGTACATCATAATTTCGCTGTTTTTATTGATGTCGGTCGAGACTGTATTTGATGGAATCGCGATATTGTTTCCTTTTTTTAAGGAGATATCAGTTCCTGAACCGATCGAAAATATACTTCTTGTCATTTGCGGACTGTTGATGTTGCTTTTGGTTTTGATTTCTCCGATGATTTTTCTCGCTGGAGCTTTTTTTTCTTTTAAGGGAAAAAGTTCAGGTGCGGAACGTGTTGCGCAGAGTGGTTTTGTTTTTATTTATGGGGTATTTGGTGTTTATTTGATATCGCAAGCTGCGAGTGTTGTTCCGGACTTGAGCAAAACTTACTTTCCCGATCCGGTGCCGGAAGCAATGATCTTCGAAGAGTTCAAGTTCGATCTCGATCAGGACAGTGATGCGCTCGATGTTTCTTTTCAGGTGATTGTCGAGAATAAGTTGAATGAAGACCACGTGCTAGAACTGTCCGGGCACCAGGTTCAAATCGTCCTTAGCAGATCGCCCGACGAGCTTGGGGTCGAGAGTTGGTACGCTGACAACCTTGTTCTTACCAACCAGGGAGCGACGTTTCAGAACAGCAGGGAAATAATTCCGAAAAAGTCCAATCGTCTTGTTGATTTGAAAGCAACATTCCCAGGTTGGAGCTCTTTCTATTGCGAAAGCCGTACATTGATTGAGAAAGATGAGCAGGAAATAGAATCTGGCACCCGTGACGATTCTTACTTGCTCTTAAGGCTGAGATTTGAACCGAACTTCAGGCTCAGCTTAAAGCGAATAGAGCCGACGGACCGAATGATCGATCACGATACGCTCAAGGGTATCTACGAGAACTCTCCGTCACATGTTCCCTGTTAGAGCGAAGGCAAATCACATCAAGTGGGCGCCGGCGGTTGCGGGGCGTGCTTTGCCTTTCTGGCAGATTCTCTTCTGCCTCAGGCGGCTTTGGCCGCCTGAATCGCCGCCCAGACCTTCTCCGGCGTCGCCGGCATGTCGATGTGTTTGACGCCGAGCGGCGCCAGCGCGTCGACCAGCGCGTTCATGATCGAGGGCAGGGAGCCGGCGCAGCCGGCCTCTCCGCAGCCCTTGGCGCCGAGCGGGTTCGTGGTCGCCGGCACCGCGTGGGTGGCGAAGGAGAAGTTCGGCACGTCCGCAGCGCGGGGCAGGGCGTAATCCATGAAGCTGCCGGTCTGCAGCTGGCCTTCCTCGTCGTAGAGCGTCTGCTCCATCAGAGCCTGGCCGAAGCCCTGCACGATGCCGCCATGGGCCTGTCCCTCGACCAGCAGCGGATTCACCACGGTGCCGAAATCGTTGACCATGGAATAGCGGTCGAGCCGAACGGTGCCGGTCTCCGGATCGACTTCGAGCTCGCAGACATGGCAGCCGTTCGGGAAGGCGGACGGGGCATTGTCGAAGATATGGGCGACACTGAGATCCTTCGGCAGGTCCGCCGGAAGGTCGGAGCGGGTCCGTGCTTCCTTCGCCAGCTCCATGATGCCGATGGTGCGGTCCGTGCCGGCGACCTCGAAGGCGCCGTTCTGGAAGACGATGTCCTCCACGGCGGTCTCGAAGACATGCGCGGCGAGTTTCTTGCCTTTCTCGATGACGATGTCGCCGGCCTGAAGGATCGCGCCGCCGCTCGCCATGATCGACTTGGAGCCGCCCGTACCGCCTCCTGCGATCAGCTCGGCGCTGTCGCCCTGGATCAGCCTGATCTTCTCGAACGGCACGCCGAGCTTCTGGTGCAGCACCTGGGCGAAGGGCGTCCAGTGGCCCTGGCCGTAATCCAGCGTGCCGGTGATGATGGTGACGTCGCCGTTCTCCTCGAAGCGGATGCCGCCCATCTCCTGCTGTACCGGCGCGGTGACTTCGAGATAGCAGCCGACGCCGCGGCCACGCAGCAGGCCCTTCTTCGCGCTCTCCGCCTTGCGGGCTTCGCAGCCGTCCCAGTCGGCGCCCTCGACCGCTTTGGCGAGGATGGTCGGGAAGTCGCCGCTGTCGTAGTTCATGCCGTTGGCGGCGGCATAGGGGATTTCCGCCGGCTGGATCAGGTTGCGGCGGCGCAGTTCGATCGGGTCGATCCCGGTCTCGCGGGCGGCTGTCTCGATCAGCCTCTCCATATAGTAGTTCGCTTCCGGCCGTCCGGCGCCGCGATAGGCGGTGATCGGCGTGGTGTTGGTGAAGACCGCCTTGGTCGCCACCTCGATCAGCGGCAACCGGTAGACGCTGTTGCTGTTCTTCAGCGTGTTCAGCGTCGGCATCATCGGCGAAACGGCGGAGAGGAAGGCGCCGACATTGCCGTAACCGGTGATCCGGAGCGCGGTGAAACGGCCGTCCGCATCGAGCGCCAGTTCCGCCGTCATGTCATGGTCGCGGCCGTGACAGTCGGAGAGGAAGCTGCCGGAACGGTCGTCGGTCCACTTCACCGGACGGCCGAGCGCCTTGGCGGCATGCAGCACGCAGATATATTCGGGATAGGCGCCCGCCTTCATGCCGAAGGAGCCGCCGACATTGCCGGTGATGACATGCATCTTCTCCGGCGCGATGTCGAAGATCTGCTTGGCGAGCGTGTTCATCATTCCGAACACACCCTGACAGCCGACATGGAGGGTGTAGGTCTCGCTCGCCGGGTCGAACGCGCCGACGGCGGAACGCGGTTCCATTGCGTTGACGACGATGCGGTTGTTGCGGAGCGAGAGCTTGGTCACATGAGCCGCCGAGGCGAGGGCGTCGTCGACCTTCGCCGTGTCACCGTACTGGTAGTCGAGCGCGACATTGCCCGGAACGGCATCGTAGATCTGTGGCGCATCTGACGCGGCGGCGGCGCGGGCGTCGGTGACGGCGGGCAGGGGATCGATGTCCAGCTCCACCAGTTCCGCGGCGTCGCGCGCTTGCGCGGCGGTCTCGGCGATGACGATGGCGACCGGATCGCCGACGAAGCGGACCTTGTCCGTCGCCAGCGCCGCGCGCGGGACATAGGTGATCGGGCTGCCGTCCCGGTTCTTCAAGGGCAGACCGCATTTCATCGTCCCGAGCCCGGCAGCCTCGAGGTCCGCGCCGGTGAAGATCGCGATCACGCCCGGCATGGCGCGCGCGTCGGCGGTCTCGATGCCGTTCAGAATGCCGTGGGCATAGGGACTGCGGACCATCACGCCATAGGCCTGGCCGTCGAGATTGGTGTCGTCGGTATAGGCGCCCTCGCCGCGCAGCAGTTTCGGATCTTCCGATCGGGGCACAGGCTGCCCGATCCCGAATTTCATCGTCCCGAGCCGGTTTTCGTCGACGATCGAGTCCATGCGGTAAGCTCCTGTTGCGGCGCGAAGAAGATAGCGGCGGATTGTACGCAGGATGGTAGCGCGGCTGCGCCGCCGGACAATAGCCAAACCGTGTTCACACTTGTTCGCACAGGACTTTCCGCCGTTTTTGCAGCTGCGAAAGATTTGGACAGCTTGCGCGGCCGGGGGTACGGTCCGGCAGACTTCGTAAATGGTGTTCCTGACATGCTGAAGACGGCGCCTATCCGACTGCCGAAGGGCGGGTTGGTCGTGTTGCTGGCGGCACTCGCCGCCTTCGCCCCGATGTCGATCGACATGTATTTGCCGGCCCTGCCGGAGATCGCGCGCGATCTCGCGGTGCCGGCGCGAGAGGTGCAGGCGACGCTGGCCGTGTTCCTCGCCGGGTTCTCCGGCGGCATGCTGATCTACGGGCCGATCTCGGACCGGTTCGGCAGGCGTCCCGTGCTGCTCGCGGGCATCGCGCTTTTCATCGTCTCCTCGTTTGTCTGCATGCAGGTGACGGAGATTGACGGGCTGATCGCGGCGCGCCTTTTCCAGGCTATCGGGGGCGGTGCCGCCTCGATCCTAGCGCGCACCGTGGTCCGCGATCTTTATCCGCCCTCCGAGGCGGCGAGCAAGCTCTCGCTGATGATGATGCTGACGACGCTGGCGCCGATCCTGGCCCCTCTGGCGGGCGCCGCGCTGCTCGAATTCGCCGACTGGCGGGCGATCTTCACCACGCTCTTCGTCTTCGGGTCGATCGCCTTCGTCCTTGTGGTGCTGATGCTGCCGGAGACCTACTCGCACGAAGAGCGCGGAGCCATGAGCCTGCTGCAGGCGCTGGGCGCCTACCGGCATATCCTCGCGGATCCGCCCGCCTTCGGTCTGACCGTCGCCAGCGCCTCGATCTTCGGCGGGCTGTTCGCCTATATCTCGGGCTCCTCCTTCGTCTATATCGAGTTCTTCGGCCTGACACCCGGCCATTATGCGATGTTGTTCGCAATGAACTCGGTCGCGATCATGTTCGCGGCGTTCCTGAACAGCCGTCTGACCAAGCTGTTTGAGCTGAAGACGCTGCTCTATGCGGGCGTTCTGATCGCGGCGGCGGCGGGTCTCTATCTTGTGGTCCTCGACCGTTCCGGCATGGCCGGACCCTACACGGTGCTGGTCGGCCTGATGGCCTTCGTCGCGATGGTGCCGATCCTCGGCGCCAACGGCATGGCGCTCCTGATGGCGCGCTATCCGAAGAACGCCGGCGCGGCGGCGGCCACCATCGGGGCCTCCCAGTTCGGCGGTGGCGCGGTTTCGGCCATGGCGGTCGGCGCGCTGCATGACGGCACCGCCTTCTCCATGTGCGCCGTGATGGGCGCCGCCGGGCTGCTCGCCGTGATCTTCATCTTCGGCCTCGGCCGCAAGCTCTAGCGCGCGGCGGCGCGGATCAGGTCGCTCGCCTTCTCGGCGATCATGATGGTCGGGGCGTTGGTGTTGCCGGAGGTGATGGTCGGCATCACCGAGGCATCCGCGATGCGGATATTCTCGAAACCCTTCAGCCTCAGTTCCGGATCGACCACGGCGCCATCATCCGGCCCCATGCGGCAGGTGCCAATGGGGTGGAAGATCGTAGTACCGATCTGCCCTGCCGCCGCAGCCAGGGACTCGTCGCTGTCCGAATAGTCCGGGCCCGGCTTGAATTCCTCCGGGCTGTAGGGTGCGAGCGCCGGCTGCGCCGCGATCTTGCGGGTGATGCGGATCGCGTTCGCCGCGACCTTCTTGTCCGCCTCGGTCGAGAGATAGTTTGGCTTGATCGCCGGGGCCGCCATTGGATCGGCGCTCTTGATCTCGACCGTGCCGCGGCTCTCCGGGCGGAGATTGCAGACGCTGGCGGTGAAGGCGCCGAAGGAATGCAGCGGCTCTCCGAAGGCGTCGAGAGAGAGCGGCTGCACGTGATATTCGAGATCCGCCGTCTCTTTCGAGGGATCGGATTTGGTGAAAAGCCCGAGCTGCGACGGCGCCATGGTCATAGGCCCGCGCTTGAAGAGCGCATATTCGAGCCCGATGCCGAGCTTTCCGATCAGCGAGTTGGCGCGTTGGTTCAGCGTCTCGACGTTCGAGACCTTGAAGGCACAGCGGATCTGCAGATGGTCCTGCAGATTGCCGCCAACCGAGGCGTTGGCATGCCGGACGTCGATGCCATGGCGCATCAGCAGGGCCGGATCGCCGATGCCGGAAAGCTGCAGGATCTGCGGTGAGCCGATGGCGCCGGCGGAAAGTACGAGTTCGCCGCTGCAAGTGGCGGTCGCGTCCTCCCCCTTCACCGAGAGCGAGATGCCGGTGCAGCGCGCGCCGTCGAACTGCAGCGCCTTTGCGTGGGCATGGGTGACGATGTGCAGGTTCTGCCGGTTGCGGATGGGTTTCAGGAAGGCGGTCGCCGCGCTCCAGCGGATCCCCTTCTTCTGGTTCACATGGAAGTAGCCGACCCCCTCGTTGTCGCCGCGATTGAAGTCGTCAGTCTCCGGAATGCCGGCCTCGACGGCCGCTGCCTTGAAGGCGTCGAGGATCTCCCAGGAGAGCCTCTGGTTCTCGACCCGGAGCTCGCCGTCTGCGTTCCTGTCCTTGTCGCCGCGGACGTGGAAGCCTTCCGAGCGGGTGAAGTAAGGCAGCACGTCGTCCCAGCCCCAGCCCGGATTGCCGAGTTGGCGCCACTGGTCGTAATCCCGCGCCTGGCCGCGCATGTAGATCATGCCGTTGATCGAGGAACAGCCGCCGATCACCTTGCCGCGCGGATAGTTCAGCGCCCGTCCGCCGAGGCCTTGCTCGGCCTCGGTTTTGAAGAGCCAGTCCGTCCGCGGGTTGCCGATGCAGTAGAGATAGCCGACCGGGATGTGGATCCAGTGGTAATTGTCGTCGCCGCCGGCTTCCAGCAGCAGGACCTTCTTCGACGGATCGGCGGAGAGCCGGTTCGCCAGCACGCAGCCGGCGCTGCCCGCGCCGACGATGATGTAGTCGTAGGTCCCGAGATCCCTGGCCACGGTCGTTCCATCCCCGATGTGTACTTTTTGTCAGTCTTGCAGGCGGGTCGGCGGCGGGCAAGCGCCGCCGCACGATCCGGCCGAACTCAGCCGACCAGCGCCTGGTAGACCAGCGTGCGCAACTCTCGGCGCAGCGGATAGGAGGAGGAGGGCATGAGCTGGGTCATGTGCACCACGCTGATCTCCTCTTTCGGATCGATCCAGAATCCGGTCGAGGCGACGCCGCCCCAGGCCCATTCGCCGGCCGAACCGAGGACCTGCGCCTGCGCCGGGTTCAGCACGACAGAGCCGCCGAGGCCGAAGCCGATACCCTTCATCGGCATCTCGCTGAAGACCGACTGGCCCATCGACGCCATGTCTCCGGGCAGATGGTTCATCAGCATCATCTCGACCGACTTGCGGCCGAGCACCGGATTCGCGCCGCCGCCGCCATGGGTGCGGATCATCTCCATGAAGCGGAGGTAGTCGAGCGTGGTGGAGCAGAGCCCGCCGCCGCCGGAGAACATGGTGACGGAATTGGCGTAGCGGCTGTCCTCGATTTCGTCGACGCGGCGGATGCCCTCGTCCTCGGTCTTGGCGTAGCAGGCGCTGAAGCGGTCGAGCTTGTCCGCCGGCACGGCAAAGAACGTGTCCTCCATGCCGAGCGGCTCGAAGATATGGTCGTGCAGATATTCTGCCAGACTCATGCCGGAGGCGGTCTCCACCACGCGGCCGAGCACGTCGGTCGAGACGCCGTAGTTCCAGCGCGTGCCCGGCTCGAAGACCAGCGGGATCTCGGCCAGCTTGGCGACGGTCTCGTCGAGCCGTCCGTGTTTCTCGGAGAAGTCGATCTTGGCCTTGCGCAGCGCCTTGCCCACCGGTCCCGGATCGAAGATGCCGTAGGTGAGGCCCGAGGTGTGGGTCAGCAGGTGATGCAGGGTCGGCTGCATCTTGGCGACGCTCGTGCTCTCACCATCCTCGCCGAGTACCTTGAGGTTCGCCAGCTCCGGGATGTGCTTCGCCACCGGATCGTCGAGCTGCAGTTTGCCTGCTTCCAGCAGTTGCATGATCGCCGTGCTGACGATCGGCTTGGTCATGGAATAGATCCGGTGGATACCGCCGGGTTCCGCCTTGAGGCTGTTTTCGACGTCGCGGTGCCCGGTCACCTCGTGAAAGACGATCTCGCCGCGGCGGGCGATCAGGGTTTCGGCGAAGGGCAGCTTGCCACCCTCGACATAGCGCGCCATCCAGTCGCTGATGCGCTTGAGGCGGGCGGCGCTGAAACCGTGCTTGGCGGGCTTTGCGGTCTTGAAGTCGGTCATGGTCTGGGTCCGGATGGCGTGTGAGATCGCGAGAAGGGGGCGATTAGACGTCGCCGCATCCCGTGCGGTCAACCGTCGCACCGCGATTGCAGCCGCGACAAGGCCGCACTAACGTTCCGGCAAAAGATAAACAGGCGCCGCTATCGTGCGCCGCTCCATGGAGGGGAGGAACGCGTGCTGAATCTGGCACCGAAGAAACACGAGCTCGATCCGATCGAGCGGGCGAGCCGTGACGAGCTCTCGGCACTGCAACTCGGCCGGCTGCAATGGAGCCTCGGCCATGCCTACGAGAATTCTCCGGTCTATCGCCGGAAGTTCGAGGAGGCAGGCGTCCATCCGGAGGAAATCCTCTCCCTCGACGACCTCGCGCGCTTTCCCTTCACCCGGAAGGCGGAGCTCAGGGAGAACTATCCCTTCGGTATGTTCGCCGTGCCGCGCGAGAAACTGGCGCGGATCCACGCGTCCTCGGGCACCACGGGCAAGCCGACCGTTGTCGGTTACACGAAGAAGGATATCGACGTCTGGGCCGAAGTGATGGCGCGCAGCATCCGCGCCTCCGGCGGTCGCGCGGGCGACGTCGTGCATGTCGCCTACGGCTACGGGCTCTTCACCGGAGGTCTCGGCGCGCATTACGGCGCGGAGCGGCTCGGCTGCACCGTCGTCCCGGCGTCGGGCGGAATGACGGAGCGGCAGATCACCCTGATCCGGGATTTCGGCGCCAACATCATCATGGTGACGCCGTCCTACATGCTTTCCATCCTGGATGAATTCCGCGCCCAGGGGATCGATCCGCGCGACACCAAACTCAAGGTCGGGATCTTCGGAGCGGAGCCCTGGACCGGATCGATGCGCAAGGAGATCGAGGACGCGTTCGACATGCATGCGGTCGATATCTACGGGCTCTCGGAGATCATCGGCCCCGGCGTCGCGAACGAATGCGTCGAGACCAAGGACGGGCTGCATATCTGGGAGGATCACTTCTATCCGGAAGTGATCGACCCGGCGACGGGAAAGGTTCTGCCGGAGGGCGAGCGCGGGGAGCTGGTGCTGACCTCGCTCACCAAGGAAGCGTTCCCTGTGGTGCGCTACCGCACCGGTGACCTGACGCGGCTGTTGCCGGGAACGGCGCGGACCATGCGGCGGATGGAGAAGGTCACGGGCCGGGCGGACGACATGATGATTGTGCGCGGCGTCAACGTGTTCCCGACCCAGATCGAGGAGCAGCTGCTGAAATGCGACGGGCTCGCGCCGCATTACCAGATCGAGCTGACCCGCGAAGGCCGCATGGACACCATGACGGTGCTCTGTGAGGCGGTCTCGTCCGCGGCCGGCGAGGAGGCACATGCCGCCGCCAGCGCGCGGGAACTCGCGCACCACATCAAGAGCGTGATCGGGGTCAGTGCGAAGGTGGTCGTCGGGCAGCCCGGGAGCGTCGAGCGCTCCCAGGGCAAGGCGCGGCGCGTGGTGGACAAGCGCCGCGCGGAGTGAGGCTCAGCCTGAGTGGGTCTCGCGGCTGTCGCTCGGGGCCTCGTCGCGTTCGTTCATTCCATAGTCCCGAAGGACGGAGGCGACACGCAGCCGGTAATCCTTGAACAGCTTGCTGCGCCCTTCCGCCTGCGCGCCGCGGTGGGCGACCAGCTTGCGCCAGTCCTCGACCGCCTTCTCGTCGCGGAAGAAGGAGAGCGAGACCAGCTTTCCTTCGTTCGTGAGGCTGGCGAAGCGCTCGACGGAGATGAAGCCGTCCACCTGTTCCACGAGCTTGCGCATGCTGGCTGCGATCTCGAGATAGCGGTCCTTGTATTCCGGATAGGGTTCGACTTCGAAGATGACGGCGATCACGGCATATCTCCCTTTTTGACCGGGTTCGACGCATTGATAAGGAAGGTCCGGTCCTCGCGCAGCAGGAAACGCTCCTTCTGGGCGAATTCGTAGTTCTCGCGGCCAAGAGGGTCGGCGGCGAGACGAGCCCGGTAGGCTTCGTATTCCGCCAGGCTCTCGACGTTGTAGACACCGTAGGCGAGGGTGGTGGAGCCCTCGTGTGGGGCGAAATAGCCGATCAGGTCGGCGCCGCAGCGCGGGATCGCCTCGCCCCAGTTCCGGGAATACTCGATGAACTGGGCCTTCTTGGTCGGGTCGATATGATAGCGGATGAAGCAGGTCAGCATGTGGTCCTCCGTTTCTGATCGGCGGAGATTTCCATATTGTCGACCTTTCATGTTTCGATTAAGATCGAAGTATGAAAGAAGGACCCGATATCTCCCTCATCGGCTCGCTGATCGGCGACCCTGCCAGGGCCAACATGCTGACCACGCTGATGAGCGGCAAGGCGCTGACCGCCAGCGAGCTCGCGGCCGAGGCCGGAATCACCGCGCAGACGGCCAGTTCCCATCTCTCCAAGCTCGAGGGCGCCGGGCTGCTGATCCAGCGCAAGCAGGGACGGCACCGCTATTTCGCCCTTGCAGACGACGAGGTCGGCAATCTGCTGGAGGCGATGATGGGGCTCGCGGCGAAGCGCGGCCACATGCGCGCCCGTACCGGTCCGCGCGACCCGGCGCTCCGTAAGGCCCGGGTCTGCTACAACCATCTCGCCGGAGAGTTCGGCGTGCGCATGTACGACAGCTTGGCGGCGCGCGGCCTGGTGGTGGAAGAGGGCGAGGACGTCTCGCTTACGGACGAGGGAGAGAGCTTCGTCTCGACCCTTGGCATCGATCTTTCGGCGCTGACCTCGCTCCGTCGTCCGCTCTGCAAGTCCTGCCTCGACTGGAGCATGCGGCGGACGCACCTCGCCGGTGCACTCGGCACGGCGTTGCTCGACCGGTTCTACGATCTCGGCTGGGCGAAGCGTGTCGACGGTACACGTATCGTCAGTTTCACGGGCGAGGGCGAGCGGAGATTTCTGGAGATGTTTCCGGCGGCCTAAAATGAGACCCGCTCTTGGCCTCCCATTCGTTTTTGTATATGGTTCATATATGTATCATATACGGAGCGCTCTATGGGCATCGTAAATATAGACGACGATCTGCATGATTTGTTGCGCCGGGCGAGCAAGGTCTCCTGCCGGTCGATCAATGCGCAGGCCGCCTATTGGATCAAGGTTGGCATGCTCGCCGAGAGCAATCCGACGCTGACCTTTGCTGAAATCATGGAGCGGGAAATGAGCGCCGCCGGCGTCGCGGCTCCGCCGCTGGCGGTGAACGAGGCATGACGAAGACCCCGCGCGAGCTGGAAATGATGGCGGTCTCCGGGGAGCTGTTGGCCTCCGTGTTCGAGCTGCTGGACCGGACGCCGCTCTCCGGCCGTTCCACGCTCGAAATCAACGACATGGTCGAGCGCTTCATCGTCGATGAGCTCGATGCCCGGCCGGCGAGCAAGGGGCAGTACGGCTACGGTTTCGTGCTGAATGCTTCGGTGAATGAGGTGGTTTGCCATGGCGTGCCCTCGGCGGAGGACGTTCTCAACGACGGCGACATCGTCAATTTCGACATTACGCTGGAGAAGAACGGCTATATCGCGGACAGCAGCAAGACCTATCTCGTCGGCGAGGTGAAGCCGGCCGCACGGCGGCTGGTGCAGGTCACGTACGAAGCGATGTGGAAGGGCATCCATGCGGTGCGGCCCGGAGCACGGATGGGCGATATAGGCTGGGCGATCGAGCGGCATGCCAAGAGAAACGGCTGCACGGTAGTGCATGAGTATTGCGGCCATGGCATCGGCCGCGAGATGCACGAGGCACCGCAGGTACTGCATTTCGGGAAACCCGGCACCGGCCTCGCGTTGCGCGAGGGAATGGTCTTTACCATCGAGCCGATGCTCAATCGGGGGCGGCGCAGCGTGAAAACCGAGGATGACGGTTGGACCGTAGTGACAAGCGACGGCTCGCTTTCGGCCCAGTTCGAACATACGGTTGCGGTCACCGCGTCCGGCGTTTCCGTTCTGACCCTGCGCCCGGGCGAACCGGCCTAGGTGACCGCTGCCCGCGCATGGAAATCCGGCCGGTCCCATGAACGTGTGCGGAGAATGTCTTCCAAGATCGTCGCGGCATCCCAGACATCGACAAATCGCGTATAGAGCGGCGTGAAGCCGAAGCGCAGCAGGTCCGGCGCGCGGAAATCGCCGATCACGCCGCGGGCGATCAGCGCCTGCATCACCGGGTAACCGTTCTCGTGTGCGAAGGAAATCTGGCTTCCGCGCCGTTCCGCCTCGCGCGGGCTGGCGAGAGTGAGGCCTAGTCCGGCGCAGCGCTCCTCGACCAGCTCGATGAAACATTCCGTCAGGGCGACGGATTTCTCCCGAAGCACCCTCATGTCGACCTCGCTCCAGAGATCCAGCGCCGCGTCGAGCGCGGTCATCGCCAGGACCGGCGGGGTGCCGCAGAGGAAGCGCTTGATCCCGTCCGTCGCTTCGAAACGATGGTCGAAGGCGAAGGGAGCCTTGTGCGAGAACCAGCCGGTCAACGGCTGGCGCGCGGTCTCCTGATGGCGCGGTGCGACATATATGAAAGCCGGCGCACCAGGCCCGCCGTTCAGATACTTGTAGCCGCAGCCGACGGCGAAATCGGCCTTCGCGCCCGAGAGGTCGACCGGCACGGCGCCGGCGGAATGGGCGAGGTCCCAGATCGCGAGCGCGCCAGCCTCGTGCACCGAGGCGGTCACTGTCTCCATGTCATGCATATAGCCGCTGCGGTAGTTCACATGGGTCAGCATCACGACGGCGACATCTTCGCCGAGTGCGGCGGGAAGCTCCGAGGGATCTTCGATGAGACGGAGCTCGTGGCCCTGGCCGAGCAGCTCGCTAAGGCCCTCGACCATGTAGAGGTCGGTCGGGAAGTTGCTCTTCTCCGAGACCACCACTTTCCGCTCCGGCCGGAGCGCGAGGGCGGCAGCGAGCACCTTGAAGAGGTTCACGGAGGTGGAGTCGCTCGCGACCACGCTCTCGGGCTCGGCGCCGATTAGCATACCGATCTTCGCCCCGACTCTGGTCGGCAGGTCGACCCAGCCGGCATCGTTCCAGCTCCGGATCAGGCCGTCGCCCCATTCCTCCGCGACGCATTTCGCAACGCGCTCGCGGACGATCCGGGGCAGGGGGCCGAGGGAATTGCCGTCGAGATAGAGCACGCCTTCCGACAGCTCGAAGAGGACGCGGAAACGGGCGAGCGGATCGGCGGCGTCGCGTGCCGCCAGAGTGCTGCGTTCAAGCGCGGTCATGATTCAGCTCCTGCGACGATGCCCTGGTCGTGCAGCCGGCCGATTTCGCCGCTGCCCATGCCCAGGAAATCGGCCAGCACCTCGTCCGTGTCCTGGCCGAGGCGGGGGGCGGCCGTGGGGACATCGGACGCCTGGCCGTGGAAATCGATCGGCGTGTCGGAGGTCGGGTAGGTGAGGCCGCTGCCGTGGGTGACCTCGTGATAGGGTTTGCCCATTTCCTTGAACCGGTCGCTCGCGACCGCCTCGCGGACGGTGCGGTAGGGCTCCCAGCAGACACCGTGCTCGCGGAAGCGCGGCGCCAGCTCCTCAAGCGTGGCGGCGGCGACGGCCGTCTCGACGACTGGATTGATCTTGGCGCGATACTCGAAGCGGAGGCCTTCATCTTTGGCGAAGCTGATTCCGGTCTCCGTCTCGACGGCGGCGATCTCGGCCTCGATGCCGAGGGAGGCGAGCAGGCCGGTCCATTGTTTCGGCGAGAGTGCGACCAGCATGATGTAGCGGCCGTCGGCGGTCCTGAAATCGCGGCCGAAAGCGCCGAACACGTCGTTGCCGTAGCTCGGCCGGTCCTCCGGCTCGGTCATCACCTCCGCGACCTGGCCGAGCGTGCCGAGGGTGGAAAGCGCGATGTCCCCGAGCGGCAGGCGGATCTCCGCCCCTTCGCCGGTCTTCTGCCGCGCGCGCTCGGCGGCGAGCAGTGCGAAGGCCGCATTGGCACCGGCGATCAGGTCCCAGGCCGGCAGCACGTGGTTCACTGGCCGCTTCTCGCCCGGCAGGCCGGGCTCGCCGGTCATCAGCGGGAAGCCGGCGCCGGCATTGGCGGTATAGTCGACGCCCTGGGTCCCGTCGGCCCAGCCCATGACCCGGAGGCTGATGATATCCTCGCGCCGCGCCTTCAGTGCCTCGTGGGAGAGGAATCCCGAAACCGGGTAGTTGGTGACGAAGAGGCCCCGGCCTTCGCCCGGCGCCGTCGCAAGGCGCAGCGCCAGCTCCCGGCCCTCCGGATTGCGGAGATCGAGCGCGACGGATTTCTTGCCCTTGTTCAGTCCCTCCCAATAAAGGCTCGCGCCGTTCGGTGCCTTCGGCCAGCGCCGGTAATCGAGCCCGCCGCCGATCGCGTCAAAGCGGATCACGGTGGCGCCCATCTGCAGCATGTTGAGGGTGCAGGAGGGGGCGGCGATGAAGGAGGCGCCCTCGACCACCGTCAGATCTTGAAGGAGCTTGTACATCCGTGTTTCTTGGGTCTGTTTCGTCAGGAATGCAATTGGCGCCGACCCTAGCACGGTTGGGGCGGCGCCAAAGAGGCCCAAACCGGAAAGAAGTCTGTCCGAAATGAAGTCTGTATATGTCGATGCCGACGCCTGTCCGGTGAAGAACGAGATCCTGGCGATTGCCGACCGCACGGAAGCGACTTTCTACATCGTCAGCAACCGGGGTTTCCGTACAGGCGACCGGGCGAACGTGAAGAACATCCTGGTCTCGGACAAGTTCGACGCGGCGGACGACTGGATCGCCGAGCGGGTGCAGCCGGGCGACATCGTCGTTACCGGCGATATTCCGCTCGCCAGGCGCGCCATCGAAGCGGGCGCCAAGGCGCTCGGCCATGGCGGGCGGGAATTCACCGAAGCGGGAATCGGCATGGCGATGGCGATGCGCGATCTGATGTCGGACCTCCGGGCCATGGGCGAGGTCTCAGGCGGCGGCCCGGCCTTCTCGAAAAGGGACCGGGAATCCTTCATCCGCGAGCTCGAGCGGATGCTGCGGGCCTGATGCTGCATCGCAGCGCTTGACAGAAGCGCGCCGAAAAACGAGCCTCGCATTGTTGGTGTCCTTCGGGACGAAAGGGAATCCGGTGCGCCTCCCAAGCGGCAAATCCGGGACTGCCCCCGCAACTGTAGCCGGCAAGATCCGACCGGGAATGCCACTGGCCTCATCAAGGCTGGGAAGGCGGTTTGGATCGAGGAGCCGGGAGTCAGGAAACCTGCCAACGCTGTGTCCCATTTTTACCCGGGCGGGGTGCACCGGAGGAGGTTTAGATGACCCGACTATCCACCCAAATTCCGGCCGACGATGCAGCCGACCGCGATCTCGCAACCCTGATCCTGACGCTTCTGAGCGTCGCGGAAGACGACCGGACGCTTTCCCGGTCCCTCTCCATGGTGCGGGCGGAGACCTCGCGGGAGGATTTCGCCGGCGGCATGCAGGAGGCGGCGCGGCGCATCGGTGTGCTCTTCGGCGCCGCACAGCGGCTGGAAGTGACAGAGAGAAGTTCCATAAACCGATTGCCGGTCTGATTGGCGCCCCGTCCGTTCGCTGCTAGCCTCCCGGCTGAATTTTTCTCAATGGGAGAGAGCGGGTGAACGATCAGACACCCCAGTCCATCGACGCGGCGCTTGCCGAGATCCGGTCCGTGCTTGGCCCGAAAGGCTGGCTCGAGGATCCGAGCGACACGCTGAAATACCGGACCGACTGGCGCGGCGCGCCGGAGGGCGAGGCGCTCGGCGTGGCCCGACCGTCCTCGACGGAGGAGACGGCGGCGATCGTGAAGGCGGCGGTCAAGGCCGGGATCTGCATCGTGCCGCAGGGTGGCAATACAGGCCTCGCCATCGGTTCCGTGCCGACCGAGAAGCGGCCGACCATCGTCGTTTCGACCGACCGGCTGACGGCAGTGCGCACTCTCGACCCGGACAATTACGCCATGGTCGCCGAGGCCGGCTGCGTGATCCAGAACATGCAGGCGGTCGCGGCCGAGGCCGGGCGGCTCTTCCCGCTCTCGCTCGCCTCCGAAGGCTCGAGCACGGTTGGCGGCACGCTCTCGACCAATGCCGGCGGCAACAACACGATCAAATACGGCAATACCCGCGAGCAGATCCTCGGCATCGAGGCGGTGCTGGCGGACGGCTCCGTCTTCGACGGGCTGGAGACGCTGCGCAAGAACAATACCGGCTACGACATGAAGCAGCTCTTCATCGGCGCCGAAGGCACGCTCGGCATCGTCACCGCCGCCGCCTTCCGCCTGATGCCGCTGCCCCGGGTGCGCGAGACAGCGATGCTCTCCGTGCCGTCCCCGCGCGAGGCGCAGAAGCTTCTGGGCTCGGCGCGCGAGCTCTCGGGGGACACCATCCTCGCCTTCGAGATCATGCCGCGCGCCTCTTTCGACATGGCGATCAAGTATATCGACGGCATTGCCGACCCGCTCACAGAGCCATCGCCCTGGTACGTGCTGATCGAGATGGGCACGCCGTCGCCGCTCGACGATCTTCGGGGCAAGCTGGAGGCGATCTTCAGCCAAGCGATGGAGCAGGGCTGGGTGACCGACGGGGTGATCGCCGAGAGCGAAAGCCAGCGCCGCGAGCTCTGGCGCATTCGCGAGGAGCAGGCCGAGGCGGGCAAGCGCGAGGGCACGCCCCGCATCGCCGGCGACGTCTCGGTCCCGGTCTCCCGCGTCGCCGATTATCTTGAGCAGTCGCAGGCGGCGATGAGTGAATGCGTGCCGGGCCTGCTCTTCAACTGCTTTGGGCATATGGGCGACGGCAATATTCATTACACCGCACGCAAGCCTGCTTCCGTCGGCGATGCCGAGTGGGAAGAGAAGAAACCCGAGCTGACCGCGCGGATGTACGAGACCGCGCTTGCGCTTGGCGGCAGTTTCTCTGCTGAACATGGCATCGGATCCGAGAAGCTTCCCTATCTGATCAAGTATGGCTCGCCCTCGAAGATCGCCCTGATGAAGGCGGTCAAGCAGGCACTCGACCCGAAGAACATGATGAATCCGGGGAAGGTCATTCCCTGATCACTTGATCCCGGCCCGCATGAAGCTCTGGACGAACTGCCTCTGGAACAGGAGGAAGGCGATCAGCAGCGGGCCGGAGGTCATCAGCGTCGCCGCGGTGATGATCGCCCAGTCGATCCCCTGGTCGGTCGAGGAGAAGACGCTGAGTCCGACCGTCACCGGCCTTGTCTCGACCGAGTTGGTGACGATCAGCGGCCAGAGGAAATTGTTCCAGTGGTGGCTGACCGAGACCAGGCCGTAGGCGAGGTAGGTCGGCTTGGCGAGCGGGACATAGACCTTCAGCAGGATCGTGAGGAACCCGGCGCCCTCGACCCGGGCCGCGTCGTCGAGTTCCTTCGGGATCGTCTTGAAGGTCTGCCGCAGAAGGAAAATGCCGAAGGCCGAGGCCATGTAGGGCAGGCCGATGGCGAGAATGGTGTCGAGCAGGCCGAGGACCCGCATGGTCCGGTAGTTCTCGACGATCAGGATGTCCGGCATCACCAAAAGCTGCAACAGCACCAGCACGAAGACCGTGTCGCGGCCGCGGAACTCGAAGCGGGCGAAGGCGAAGGCCGCCAGGGTGCAGAGCACGAACTGCCCGATCAGGATCGAGGTCACCAGCAGCACGGTGTTGAGGAAATAGCGCGCGAAGGGCGCGGCGTTCCAGGCCGCGACGAAATTCTCCAGCGTCAGCGGCGCCGTCAGCTCGAAGCGTGTGGAATATTCCCCCGGATGGAACGCGGTCCAGAAGGCGTAGATCAGCGGCGCGAACCAGAGAAGCGCGAGCGCCCAAGCGCCCGCCGTGTTCAGCGCGCGGTCGTAGTCGAAGCCGGAGAGGCGGAACGCGCTCATCGGTAATGCACCCGTTTGTCGAGCAGGAGAAACTGGCCGATGGCGACCGCGAAGAGCAGGAGGAGGAGGGCGACGGTCAGGGTCGAGGCGTAGGCCGTGTCCCAGAAGCGGAACGAGGTCTCGTAGATGTAGAACAGCAGCAGCGAGCTCGCATTGTCCGGTCCGCCCTCGGTCATGACGAAGATATGGTCAACCAGACGGAAGGAATTGATGACCGCGTTGACCGATACGAAGAGCGTGGTCGGCATCAACAGCGGGAAAGTGACGCGGCGGAAGAAATACCAGCGCCCGGCGCCCTCGATGGCCGCCGCTTCCCGCAGCGAGAGCGGGATGGTCTGCAGCGCTGCCAGGTAGAAGATCATGAAAAAGCCCGCTTCCTTCCAGACCGCGACGACGATGACGGCGTTCAGCGCGGTTGCGGGATCGCCGAGCCAGTTATGCTGCGAAAAGCCGAAGAAGCCGGTGATCTGGTCGATCAGGCCGAAACCGGGCGTGTAGAAGAACATCCAGATATTGGCGACGGCGATCAGCGGCAGCACGGTCGGGGTGAAATAGGCCATGCGCACGAAGCTGCGGCCCTTCAGTTTGCTGTCGACCCAGAGCGCCATGAGGATGGCGATGGCGACGGAGGCCGGAATGGTGCCGAGCGCGTACCAGAGATTGTTACCGAGCACCTTCCAGAAGGTCGTGTCGGCGAGCAGCGTCTCGTAATTCTCCAGCCCGACGAATTTGGCCGGTCGCTTGCCGCGGGGCGTCGAGAAGAAGCTGTGAAAGAAGGTGACCGCGGCCGGATAGTGGGTGAAGGCGATCAGCAGGATCACCGCCGGGCTGAGGAAGAGCCAGGCATGGACCCAGGTCCGGTTGGCGAGCGGCCCCATCGGGCGTCGTGCTTTCGGTAAGACGGAAAAAAAGACCGGCGGCGGGACGATGCCCGCCGCCGGGTCCCGGAGTGTCAGCGGTAATCCTTGAGGATCTTGTCCGCCTTCTGCTGCGCATCGTTCATGGCTTCTTCCGGCGTCATCTTGCCGGTGATGGCGGCCTCAAGGCCGTCGTTGAAGATCGTCGTGATGCGCTGGTTCTGGTAGGTCGAGAGCTCGGCCACCGCGTATTGCAGCTGGTCGCGGGCGACAAGCGCCGGCGGGAAGTCGGCGACATAGGCCTTCATCTCCGGCGTCTCCCAGGCGTCCGGCCGCGGCGCGACATAGCCGGTCGCGATCGACCACTTGGCCGCCTGCGTCGGGGCGGAGATCCACTTGATGAAGTCGAGGGAGGCCGCCTTCTGCTCGTCGGTCGAGTCCTTGAAGATGTAGAAGTTGCCGCCGCCGGTCGGTGCGCCGCGGCGCTTGTTGGCCGGGAGCATGGCGACGCCGAATTCGAACGGCGCGTTGGCGCGGACGTTGGTCAGGTTGCCGGTCGTGGTCCACATGATCGCGGACTCGCCTTCGAAGAAGGCCTTCGGCGTGGCGCCCCACTCGATGATGCCCGGGGCCATCACCTCATGTTTGGCGCTGAGGTCGACGAGATACTGCACCGCCTCGATCACTTTCGGATCGGCGAAGTTGGTCTTGTTGCCGTCGCTGTTGGCGAGGATCACGTCGTTCTGGGTGCTGAGGCCCTGGAAGAGCCAGTAGGGGAAACCGGAGCTCGGAATACGCACCCCCCACTGGGTGATCTTGCCGGAGGCGTCCTTGACGGTCAGTTTCTTTCCGAACTCGACCAGTTCAGCCCAGGTCGCCGGCGGGGTGTTCGGATCGAGGCCGGCTTTCTTGAAAGCTTCCTTGTTCCAGTACATGACCGGGGTCGAGCGCTGGAACGGAATGCCGTAGGTCTTGCCGCCGGTCTGGCTGTTTTCCATGAAGGCCGGATAGAAGGAATTCAGCCATGCCTTGTCGGCGTCGGTCTTGATCAGGTCTTCGAACGGAACGATCGCGTCTTCCTCGATCAGGGTGAACATGTCGACCGCGAGGATCACCGAGAGCTGCGGCGACTGGCCCCCCTTCACCGCGGTCAGCGCCTTGGTGATGGTGTTCTGGTAGCTGCCGGCATAGACCGGGTCGATTTTTACGTCCGGATGGGCGGCGGCATATTCCTTCGTCAGCGCCTCGATCGTGTCGGCCGCCTTGCCGCCGACCGCGACCGGGAAATAGAACTGCAGATCGACGGCGTGAGCCGCGCCGGCCATGGAGAGCGACATCGCAACCGCGACGGCGCCGATCCCGAGTTTCTTAGAGAAGTTCATCGCTATCAGTTCCTCATGTCTCAAACTGGGTTCCGGACGGTAGCCGCCCGGTACTTACGGATGACCCGCACGTGCGGGACACCAATTCCGTTCCGGCGTTCGCGCTATCCTTCCGCGCCGGTCAGAAGGTCGTCGCGCCGGGTCCCCGACGCGGCGTCGAACAGGTGAAGCGCCGCACGCGGCCAGGAGAGGCCGATCGCGCTCCCGGGCGCGATGCCATCGGCGCTGCGGGTGCGCACGGTCAGCCGCTCGCTGCCAATTCGGCAGTCGACAAGCGTGTCGGCCCCCAGATATTCGATGGATTCGACCGCTGCCCGGACCGGGCCGGTGGCGTCGATGGAAATGTCTTCGGGACGGATGCCGAGCGCCAGCTCGTGTTCCGGCAGGCCTGTCAGCAGCGGGGTTTCGGTGCCCTTGATGCAGACGCCTCCATACCGCCAGGAGAGTGCGAGAACGTTCATCGGCGGCGTGCCGATGAAACGGCCGGCGAAGCTCGTAGACGGGCGGCCGTAGGTCTCGACCGGGCTCGCGTCCTGCTCGATCGCGCCGTCCTTCAGCAGGATGATGCGGTCCGCCATGCCCATGGCCTCGGCCTGGTCATGGGTGACATAGAGCATGGTCATCCCGAGCTTGCGCTGCAGGGCGCGGATTTCGACCCGCATTTCGTGCCGGAGCTTGGCATCGAGATTGGAGAGCGGCTCGTCCATCAGGCAGATGGGTTTCTCGGCAATGATCGCCCGTCCGAGCGCCACGCGTTGCTGCTGCCCGCCGGAAAGCTGGCTCGGACGGCGTTCGAGAAGCTGGCTGAGGCCGATCAGGTCGGCAACCCGCGAGAGACGATCCGCTTGCTCCGCCTTTGACGCCTTCCGGACTTTGAGCCCGAAGAGAATGTTTTCGGCGACGCTCAGATGCGGGAAGAGGGCGTAGGACTGGAACACCATGGCGAGATCGCGTTCCGCCGGCGGACGCGTGGTGACGTCCTTCCCGCCGATCATTATGCTGCCGGCGCTCGCGCTTTCCAGGCCGGAGATCAGGCGCAGAAGGGTCGATTTCCCGCAGCCGGACGGCCCCAGCAGGACGGCGAAGCTCCCCGGCTCGACCGAGAAGGAGACCTCGCGCACCGCCGCGGTTTCGCCCCAGCGCTTGCTCAGTCCGTTGACGACGATCCCGCTCATTCTCCGGCTTCCGCCATGCCCGGAAGTAGCGAGAGGGCGGCATCGCTCTCGCTGGCGATGACGAGCTCATGTCCCGCATTGCGGATCATCTCCGCGATCCCCATTGGTGGAGCGACATCGCAGAAGACCAGGTCGGGGTCGGCAATGTGTCCGCCGCGGACATAGGCGGCGCGGCCGAACTTGGTATGGTCGAGCACCACGACCTTGGTGCGGCAGTTCTGGCTGATGACCTCGCGAGCGCGGATCTCGTCCTCGGTGAAGTCGAGCAGGCTGCCGTCCGGATCGACGCCGCCGACGCCGAAAAGCCCGAAATCGACCTTGTAGGCGGAGAAGAACTGCTCGACCTGCTGGCCGAGCACGTCGCGGCCTTCTGGACGGATGCGGCCGCCCGCGATCGTGACCTCGAAGGAGGGATTGCTGCTGGCGGCAAGGGCGGCGGCGATGTTGTTGGTGACTACCCGGAGACCGTTATGGGAACGCAGCGCGCGGACCACCATCTCCGGCGTCGTCCCGATGCTGACCGCGACCGAGGCGCCGTCGGGAATCCGCGCGGCGACCGCGGCGGCGATCCGCGCCTTGGCGCCGGCATTCAGGATCATGCGCTGGTCGTAATCGATATTCGCGTTGGGCGAGGGGAGTTCGACCCCGCCATGGCGCCGCCGCAGCAGACCGCTGTCGCAGAGCTGGTTGACGTCCCGGCGGATTGTCTGCTCGGTGACGGCAAAACGCTCGGCCAGATCGATGATGGACTGGTAGCCGGCGGCCCGGACCATTTCGGTGATTTCGGCGCGGCGCTTGGACGCGTTGGAAGAGATGCTGGCAGCCACGGGATCGCCTTCGCATGTGATGTTCGAATGAATGCGAAGCGAAGGCTATTGGGCGTCTGTTACGGAATTAATGTTCGTTTTTTGACAGTTCGGTAACGAAGAGAGCTCGCTCGAAACCTGTTCGTGACAGTTGCAAGTCCAGGAAGGGGAGCGGAAACGAAAAAGCCGGAGACCATTTGGCCTCCGGCTTTCGTCCGAACCGATAGTCGGGTTCGACTAGAAGTAGAGCGAGATGTCCACGTGACTGGACTGACATGCCGCGACGTCGAGCGCGATATCGCGTGGCAGCCGCTCAAGCAGCCGGAGGCCGATCGTGTTACGGATCGCACCTTCGTACTGGTCGAGCTTCGCACCGATGGCGGTCTTCGCCTGCTGGCGCCAGGCAAGCTCTTCCCGGTAGATCTTGAGGGCGTCCTGGAGTTCTTCCAGCGCCTTTTCCCTGTCGGGTGTCTTGTTCCGCAAGGCACGCCGCGCCTTGGCGACAGCAGAGCGGATGGAACCGGCCTCGACGACTTCACCGATCCTGGCCTCCACTTCCTTGATCGCCTCTTCGGCATCTTTCGGATCGAGGTTCGTGATCGGGTCCGTCAGGCCTTCGATGGCGCCGGACAGGGCTGCGAGCGCGTCGGTATCGTGCAGAGTGGCCTGCAGCTTTGCGACCGTCTCATAGCCGGTATCGACGGTCCGGCGATAGGTCAGACGGGCTTTCTTCTCGGCGTTCAGGACCTTGGTGAAGGCCTTGTGGTCCGGTTCCCAATTGGACGGGATCTCTGCTTCTAGCTCGACCTGTTCGGCTTTCAGCTTCTCGATCCTGGCCGACAGTTTTTCGGCCGCATCGAGCTGCTCTCCGTTGGAGTGCCTGAGCAGCTCCAGTCTGTCCTCGAGTTCCTTGATTTCCGCGACATGCTTGGCGATTTCGCGCTGCGTGGCGCGGACCTCCACATGAAGCGGGCGGTAGGTCTTTGCCGCTTCCTCGATGGCCGCCGAGGTGGCGAACGCCTCTTCGAGAGCCGGGAATGACTTCTCCGCTGCATCGAAGCTCTTCTTCAGGTCGTTCTGAACGGACTTCGGCAGGTACGAGATGTCCCAGGTCTTCGCATCGGTGATGGCTGCGCGGATCTGGTCGCCGTCTTTGCGGAAGGTCGCCAGCACGTAGTCTTCGATGCAATTTTGCAGCCGCGGATTCTTCGGCGGCGGCGCGCTTTCGGCGGTGAGCGACATCCGGTTCGGCAGATAGTTCACCAGCTGCGGCGTCACGCCGACGATGAACAGCGCAAAGAGCTGGAGGCTGATGAAGGGAATCACGCCCTTGTACATCGAAAGGGTTTTGACCGCGGCCGGGGCGACACCGCGCAGGTAGAACAGCGCGAAGCCGAATGGCGGCGTGAGGAAGGACGTCTGGATGTTCAGGCCGATCATCACGCCGAGCCAGACGGCGGTGATGTTCGCGGACGGGTCGGCTAGCAGGATCGGCGCTACGATCGGCACCACGACGACGGCAATCTCGATGAAGTCGAGGAAGAAGCCGAGAATGAAGATGACGGCCATGACGATGATGAACTGGGCCCAGAAACCGCCAGGCAGGCTGGTCAGGAACTCGCGTACGAGTTCTTCCCCGCCGAAAGCGCGGAACGCGGCGGTCAGCATCGCCGCTCCGAGCAGGATGATGAAGACGAGGGCCGTCGTCTTTGCCGTTTCCACCATCACGCCGCGCAGGGTGTCGTCCGTGACGAAAGCACGCCAGCCGCTCCAGATGATCGCCACGAGGAAGACAATGACGGCTGCGATCGCGATCAGCATGGCGACAAGATCAGCCGTGGTGTGGAGCGCGCGGATGTTGATCGGGTGAACGCTGGTCAGCACCAGGACGGTCACGAGTGAGCCCATTGCGAGGATTGCCGGATAGAAAGCACCCGGTCGCCCATCATAAAGCCGGTAGCCTGCCATAACCATGGCCCCGACCGCGCCGATCGCGCCTGCCTGGTTCACGGTCGCGATGCCCATGATGATCGAGCCGAGGACCACGAAAATGAGGGTCAGTGGCGGTACCAGCGAAAGCACGACACGCATTGCAAACTTGCGGTCGTACTTGCCCTCGAACGGCACGGCCGGAGCGATCGACGGCCGGAAGAAGGCCATGATCAGGATATAGGCCATGTAGAGACCGACGAGGATCAGGCCCGGAAGAAGGGCGCCCATGAACATGTCGCCGGCGCTCGTGGAGCTGACGCCGAAGGAGCTCGGCATTGTGAACTCGCCGGTCATCTCCTTGAAGTAGGCGGTCCGCGCCATGCCCGCCTGGTCGACGGCGCTGGCCAGCTGGTCGGCGAGGATGATGAGAACGATGGACGGCGGGATGATCTGTCCGAGCGTGCCGGAGGCGGCGATCGTGCCGGTCGCCAGAGAGTGCGAGTAATTGTTGCGCAGCATAGCCGGAAGCGAGATCAGGCCCATCGCCACCACGGTAGCGCCAACGATGCCCGTCGTCGCGGCCAGCAGCGCGCCGACGAAGACGACGGAGATGCCGAGACCGCCGCGGATCGGACCGAAGAGTTGCGCCATGGATACCAGCAGGTCCTCGGCGATCTTCGAACGCTGCAGCATGATGCCCATGAAGACGAAGAGCGGGATCGCGATCAGCGTATCTCGCTCGACCTCCCAGTAGACACCGCGGAAGTTCGTGACGCCTGCGGTCAGCCAGTTCATCGGTCCGCCCTGGGCGAAATAGGCGGCCGCATCGCCGGCGAAGATCTCGCCTGTCAGGGCCGCCAGACCGATTGTAATGATGGCTGATCCGGGCAGCGCGAAGGCGACCGGAAAGCCGGACGCAAGGGCGCTTGCCATGATCGCGACAAGCAGGAGGAGGAATACGAGTTCCATCAGTCGGGTTCGCTCTTCAGATCTTTAGTGGGCTGAGGCTTCGGCGATTTTGCGCTTGCCGGGTTCGTCTCGATAGTCGGCAAGGCTTTCGAGAATGTAGGCGGCAAACTGGATCATCATCGTGATCGCGAAGATCCCGAGGAAGCCCGCCATCAGATATTTCACATACATTCCGAAGCCGGACTGCGAGACTTCGAAACTCAGCAACGCGCTGTTGATGATCGAACTCTTGCCTGCCATGCCGATGGCTAGGACTGTGACGCAAAGCGACATTCCGAGAACCAAAGAGCCCCAGATATTGACCAGACCCTTCATGCGGCTCGTGAGACCGGCATAGAGCACGTCGACGCGGACATGTCCGTCTTCATAGAGAGTATAGGCGCTGGAGAAGAGAAAAAGCGCGCCGTACCAGAAGCGGACGAGGTCGCCCTGGAAGGCCTGTTCGTAGGAGAAGATGAAGCGGCTCAGCACGATGCTGAGTTCGGCGGCGACAACCAGCAGGGCGAGCCAGGTGAATCCGAGCGAGCGGGAAAAGGCCGCCGTCACGCAGCCGGCGAGCACCAGCGGAATGTGAACGTAGGCGCCTCTGAACTGCGGGCGGCCGAGTGCTGTCGTTATGTCATCGCCGATCAGAAAAGGAAGCAGGCCTTCGACGCGCAGGAACGAGATCATCACATCTGCGAGTCCGACAAAGATGACCGCCCAGAACGAAGCCCTGATAATATAGGCGGAGATCGAAACCATGGCTTCGGAGTCGCTTCTCAAGAGCCTGTCCGGCGTGCGTATCGTGTAGAGGACGGCTCCGCCGACGCAAACCAGATAGGAGAGGGTCTGCACCGCGCCGAGTATCGTCGCGGTACTCTCCAGAGGGCTCTGTGGAGCAAAGGCCGGAAGCAAGCCCAGATGACCGAGAAAGGTCACCATACCCGGCCAGTCCAGCCAGAAGATGAGGTAATTGTTCAGCGCGAAGACGAGTGTTGCGCTGACTGCGGTCCAGCAAAAGATGCGAGCAAAAGCAGAAACGGGCGTCTGATATCCAGACGCCGCCGCGGCACCCATCGATGCCCCCGAAGCCGATCCGATCATGTCCTGAAGTCTTCTTTCAAGAAAGGAGACGGGATCGTGGCGATCCCGTCTCTATCGTTTGCGGTGTTTAGGCGATTACAGGCCGATAACGCGGTTGCGCTTCTGAGAGTAACCGACGTCAGCGAGCTTCAGCCAGCCACCGGCTTCAGAGCGGGCTTTCAGGAAGCCTTCATGGACACGGTTGGCGAGATCGCTGTGCTGGCGGGTCTCTTCGAAGACCTCGTCGGCCGCGGTGCCGAAGGCGTCATAGACGTCGTCGTTGAATTCCTTGACGACGACACCGTGCTCGTCGATCAGCTTGCGCAGATATTCACCGTTCTTGGCGTTGTATTCCGCCATCATCCAGTCGTTGGTCTGCATCGCGACGGACCGGATGACCGCCTGATCGGTTTTGGTCAGGGAACCCCACCAGGAGGCATTCATGCCGAGGGAGTCGGGCCCGCCCGGCTCGTGCATGCCCGGGAAGTAGTAGTACTTAGTGGCTTCGTAGAACTTCATCGCATAGTCGTTCCACGGACCGACCCACTCGGTCGCCTCAATGGCGCCGGACACCAGGTTTTCGTAGATCTGACCGCCCGGCAGGGACACAGGGGAAGCGCCCAGCTTGGCCATGACGTCGCCGCCGAGGCCAGGAATACGCATTTTCAGGCCCTTGAGGTCGTCGGCGCTGTTGATTTCCTTGTTGAACCAGCCGCCCATCTGCACGCCGGTGTTGCCGGCCGGCAGGCACTTCAGGCCGAAGTCGGAGGCCAGCTCGTCCCACAGTTCCTGACCGCCCATGTGATGGACCCACGCGGCCATTTCGCTGAAGGTCAGCCCGAACGGCACGGAAGTGAAATAGGCCCAGGCCGGGTGCTTGCCTTTCCAGTAGTAATCGGCGGAGTGATAGGCCTGCGCGTTGCCGGAGGCGACTTCGTCGAACACGTCGAACGCGCCGACGCGCTCGCCGGCGGCGAAGTACTGCACCTGGATGCGGCCGCCGGAGGTTTCCTGAATGCGCTCGGCCAGCAGCTGAGCGTTGGTGCCCAGACCCGGGAAGTCACGGCCCCAGCTCGAGACGATGACCATCTCGATGCGCTCTTGCGCGAGTGACGGTTTCGGGAAGGACGATGCCGCAGCAGCGGCGGCACCACCGACACCGGCCAGCCCAGCCTTGGTAATAAAGTCGCGACGTTTCATTGCGAAGCTCCCTGGTAAGATTGTTTCTTCAGTTGCGAACAGATCGCAGAGTGAAGCCACTGACCGCACTCTTTACAAGTGTCTATTCACAGCTCGCCGAAATTTGTGCGTTCGAATTTCGGATTTGGCAACCATTCATCTCCATAAATACCGCAATGCGGCATAAATTTGCTCAGACCCCCCTTGTGCGGGTTCGAAAATGTCAAATTTTGCGGTTTTGAACTTCCGAAATGCCTTCGAATCCGGTTTCTGCTCAGACCGGGAGCGCTGTGGTCTCCTTGATCGTCTCCATTGAAAAGCGCGAGGTGACTTCGCTGAGTGCGGTCAGTTCGACGAGTTTCTTGTAGAACTGGTCAAAGCTCTTCATGTCGGGAACAACGACCTTGAGCAGGTAGTCAACTTCGCCTGCCATGCGATGGAATTCGAGCACTTCCGGCATCGCCTGAACCGTGTCGGCGAAAGTCTGCAGCCAGTCGGCCGAATGTTCTCCCGTCTTGATGCTGACGAAGACGGTCAGTCCGTAACCGAGCTTGTCCGCATCCAGAACAGCGACCTGGCGCTTGATCAGGCCGTCGACCTGCATCCGATTGATTCGCTTCCAGCAGGGCGAAGCCGAGAGCCCGACCTGCCGCGCGATATCGGAAACCGAGATGCTGCTGTCCTCTTGCAGGAGGCGCAGGATCTTTCTGTCCATGTCATCCATTCTTGATTTTCCAATTTCCTGACAAAGACCGTCTTCATTTTAGCTCCATGAGAACGATCCGTTCTATTTGAGGGGGCAATATTGTCGATATGGGAAAAATAATGATATTTCAGAGGCGTTGAGAGTTCAACACTCTCTCCACCCGGCAACGGGGGCGCGGCGATTTGAAGGGCAGCTTGCGGCCGCGAACGAAACCGCTAAAGCGCCACGGGATGATCCCCGTGGGCCCTTTCGTGACAACGGAATGGAGCCGGCCATGAGGTCGCATCTCGGAACTGCCAACCTTTCTGCGGATCCCCGCCGATGAAATACCTGCCGATATTCACTGATCTTTCCGGTCATTGGGCGCTTCTTGTCGGCGGAAACGAGGATTCTGCCCGCAAGCTCCGGCTGCTGCTGAGGACAGAGGCTCGCATCCGCGTGGTCAGTGCCGCTCCGAACGACGAGATTTCAGCATTGGCTGAATCAGGAAGGATCGAGTTGCTGCGCCGCGGGTTCGAGGACCGCGATCTGGACGGCGTCCGTCTCGCGATCGTCGGCGATGCCGAAGCTCTCGAGATCAAGGACGTGGCACACCGGATCCGATCGACGGGCATTCCGACAAACGTCGTCGACCGTCCGGAGCTTTCCACCTTCATCATCCCGGGTATCGTCGACCGCGACCCGATCGTCATCGCCATAGGCAGCGAGGGAGCGGCGCCCGTCATGGTACGGCGCATCCGCGAGAAGATCGAAAGCCTGCTTCCGGTCCGCCTCGGCGTGCTCGCCAGATTTGCGCAAAGTTTCCGGGGCGCCGTATCGGCTGCCGTCCCGGAGGGAGCCGGGCGACGCTTGTTCTGGGAGCGGTTCTTCGACGGGCCGGTTGCGCAAGATGTGCTTGAGGGGCGCGAGAAGCCGGCACGCGAAGCCATGCTCCGCCTGGTGAACGGCGGCGCGCAGTCCGCCCCGTCCGGCTCCGTCGCGCTTGTCGGAGCGGGACCGGGCGATCCGGACCTTCTTACCCTGAAAGCTTTGCGGCTGATGCAGGACGCGGACGTCATTGTTCATGACGCGCTGATCGGCCCGACAATGCTGGATTACGTCCGGCGGGACTCGCTGCGTATCGATGTCGGGAAGCGTGCCGGACGGCAGTCCTGGAGCCAGGACGCGATCAACGCGCTTCTGGCTGAACATGCGGAAGCCGGGCGCCGCGTGGTGCGCCTCAAAGGTGGCGATCCCTTCATCTTCGGACGGGGCGGGGAGGAGCTGGCCTATCTGAAGGCGCGCGGCATCGCGGTCGAGGTGGTGCCGGGTGTCACCGCGGCGCTCGGTGCTGCCTCGGTCGCCGGCCTGCCGCTGACCCACCGCGATCACGCCAACCGCCTGACCATCCTGACCGGACATGACCGCAACGGCCTCTCGGACTTCGACCACCATCTGCTGGCCGACCCGAAGGGCACGTTGGTCATTTATATGGGCCTCGGCGCAGCACCCCGGATCATGGCCGACGCCCTTGCTGCCGGTCGCGCCGCTTCGACGCCGGTCGTGGTGATCGCAAAGGCGACATTGCCGGAGCAGCGCGTCCTCAAGGCGCAGCTCGGCGGACTGGCGCGTCTGGTCGAGGAGCAAAAAGTCGAAGCCCCCGCACTGATCGTGATCGGTGACGTAGCGGCGCTTGCCGACGGAGAGATTTTCGAGGCGGCCGATGCCGGGCATCGCCGCCTCGCTGTCTAGGAAACGAATGAGATGAAGAAGAAGTTCGAGAAGCAGATCATGACCGCGAACAGGCTCGGCGACGGCGCCGTCGTCTATCTGGCGGCGGACGACGACTGGGTGCTCAGTCTGCACGATGCCGAGGTGGCCGAGAGCGAGGAGGCGGCGATCCGGCTCGAGGAACGCGCCGGTCTCGCGATGAAGCAGCAGAAGATCGTCGGTCCTTATCTCTTCGCAGTCGCCGTTTCCGACCGCGGGATCTCGCCGATCAGCCAGCGCGAGATCATTCGCGCCGCGGGCCCGACTGTCGGCACCGATCTCCCCGAAACCACACCGCTCCGCTGAGCCCGGATATCGAGAGATGTATCAGTATAACGAATTCGACCATGCCTTCCTCCGGGACCGGACCGCGGAATTCCGCGATCAGGTCGCGCGCCGCCTCGCGGGCGAACTGACCGAGGACGAGTTCAAGCCGCTCCGGCTGATGAACGGGCTCTACCTGCAGCTCCATGCCTATATGCTGCGGGTCGCGATCCCCTACGGCACCCTGAATGCGAAGCAGATGCGCCAGCTCGGCGTGATTGCCAAGCGCTGGGACCGCGACTGGGGACATTTCACCACCCGGCAGAACATCCAGTACAACTGGATCAAGCTGGACGACGTGCCGGACATCCTGGACGCGCTCGCCGATGTCGAGATGCACGCGATCCAGACCAGCGGGAACTGCATCCGCAACGTGACGGCGGACCAGTTCGCCGGCGTCGCCGCCGACGAGATCGAGGATTCCCGCGTCTGGGCCGAGATCATGCGGCAATGGTCGACACTGCATCCGGAATTCACCTTCCTGCCGCGCAAATTCAAGATCGCCATTACCGGCTCGGAGCATGACCGGGCGGCGGTGAAGCTGCACGATATCGGCCTCCGCATGCGCCGCAACGAGGACGGCGAGACCGGGTTCGAGGTGATCGTCGGAGGCGGGCAGGGACGGACGCCCATCGTCGGCGAGACGATCCGCGAGTTCCTGCCGAAGCAGCACCTGCTCTCCTATCTCGAGGCGATCCTCCGGACCTACAACCTGCTCGGCCGCCGCGACAATCTCTACAAGGCCCGGATCAAGATCCTGGTCGCCGCCGTCGGCATCGAGAAGTTCGCCGAGATGGTGGAGGAGGAGTGGGAGGCGATCCGCGACAGCGTGCTGACCCTGGAGCCTGAACGGATCCGCGAGATCGAGCGGCATTTCGCACCGCCCGCCTACGAGGAGATCGCCGAGCCGGTAGTCTCCTTCGATGCGGCCCGCTTCACCGATCCGGCCTTCTCGGCCTGGACCCGGACCAATCTCTTCCCGCACAAGCAGCCGGGCTATGCCGTCGTTACGGTATCGCTGAAGCCGGCCGGCGGTGTGCCGGGCGATGCCACATCAGCACAGATGGAGGCTCTGGCCGATCTCGCCGAGCGCTATTCTCTCGGCGAGCTCCGGATCGCGCACGAGCAGAACGTGGTTCTGCCGAACGTCCGCAAGCAGGACCTGCACCGGTTCTGGCATGAGCTCGGCACGCACGGGCTGGCGGATGCCAATGTCGGCCTGATCACGGACATCATCTCCTGCCCGGGTCTCGATTACTGCAACCTCGCCAATGCCCGCGCGATCCCGATCGCCCAGCGCATCAGCCGGCATTTCGCCGACCCGGCACTGCAGGCGGAGATCGGCCCGATCACGCTGAACATCTCCGGCTGCATCAATGCCTGTGGGCATCACCATGTCGGCAATATCGGCATCCTCGGCGTCGATAAGAAAGGCGTCGAGCATTACCAGATCACCATCGGCGGAATCGCCGACGAGAACGCGGCCATCGGCCGGATCCTCGGCCCGTCCTTCCCGGCGGAAGAGGTGGTCGACGCCATCGACACCCTGATCGCCACCTTCCGGAAGATCCGGGAACAGGGTGAGTTTTTCATCGACACCGTGAAGCGGGTCGGCATCGAACCTTTCAAGGAGACTCTCTATGCCAATCATTAGGAATGGCCGGATCGAGGAGAATATCTGGGTCTCGCTCGCGGAGACGGACTCAAGCGCGCTTTCCCGCGACACGCCGGTTGTCGTCGGCCTCGCGGAATGGACGGCCGGACGGGAGACGCTGATCGCCAATTTCGAGCGCCGGGCCGTCAGATTGGAGAATGTGGACGCGGTCGAGGAGATCGCGGACGATCTCGATTTCATCGACGCCGTGATCCTCGTTTTCCCGAAATTCAACGATGGCCGTGCCTTTTCCCAGGCCCGTCTGCTGCGGGACCGCCTCGACTTCAAGGGTGAAATTCGTGCGACGGGGCATGTGATCCAGGATCAGTTTCTGTTCCTGCAGCGTTGCGGCGTGGATGCCGTCGAGGCGAAGGACGAGAAGCTTCTCGATGCCTGGATGCGGGCGCACAAGCGCTTCAAGGGCTTTTACCAGCCGGCCCTCGCGATCCCGGAAGGGAAGTCGGAAGATAAGGTCGCCCGGAACGACGGCTTTGGCGGCGCCTACAGCCGCGTCGAGCCTGCCGTGCTCGCGAGCTGGGCCTACTGAAGCGGGATTTGGCGCTCCACCCAATTGCCTCGGCGCCAAATCGACCTGAGCCGCCGGAAGGACTACCTTCCGGCGGTTTTTTGCTGGCCCCTTACTGAAGGAAGTCCCTCAGTAGTCCGGTTATTGTTTCCGGTGCCTCCATGCTGGGGAGGTGAGCCGCATTGCGGAGGACAATGTGTGATCCGTCCCGGATCCCGTCCGCGACCTTGCGGCACCGTTCTTGAACATGCGGGAAATCCAGATCGCCCCAGATCACCAGCGACCTAGCCCGTATCTCGTGCAGGCGATGGTAGGCGTCTTCACTGTCCGTGTTGCTCCCCGGTGACGGCTTGCGGAGCACGGTGCCGTTCATCTCAAGGAAGAGCGCGCGCGCCGGTTCTGTGACACGCCCAGGCTGTGACAGGGCGCCGTCCAGCACGACACGCGCTTTGAGGTCGTTGACCCGATCGACATCGCGCTTGGTCTCGGCGTGTCTGATCTCTTCCATGAGCGAGGCCACCGGTGCCGGATAACTGGGGGCGGGCGACCCGCTTACATTCGGGGCTATGAGCACCAGAGAATGGACGCGCGCCGGATATCTGAGTGCAGCATCCAGTGCAATCTGGCCTCCCTGCGAGCATCCGACGAGAGTGACGGGACTCCCGTCGCCCAGCTTGTCGATAACGGTCATCAGGTCTTCGACCGACGAATGCTCCTCGGGAGCGGCCTCGCTCTTGCCAAAGCCCCTGCGGTCATAGGCGATGGCACGATGTGTCGCTGACAAGCCCTCGCATTGTGCGGTCCACATGCGGCTGTCCGCGACCGCTGCATGCAGGAAGACGACCGGATGACCGTTACCACGGACAGTTGCGGCCAATCGTGCCTTGCCGGAAATGATTTCAGTCTCGGAGCTCATGTCGTGCCCGGACATAGGAACTTAATAGCTGAAATTAATTACGGGAAAGATCGCAGCACAAGTTGTTTCGCACGGCGCTTGTTCGAATTGACGGCAAACCTGTTTTTTGATCAGATAGTAAAAAACGAGTGCAAATGCACCGTGATCGAACAGGAGAGATTATGCCGTCTGATATCCGTGGGGACCGTCTGTCCCCGGCGGAGGTCGAGTCGAATTTCGCCGATCTCCACCCGCTGCTCAGCAAACACGAAGCCTATGTCGAGGCGGACCGATGCTATTTCTGCCATGACGCGCCGTGCGTGACGGCCTGTCCGACAGGCATCGACATTCCGCTCTTCATCCGGCAGATCCTGACCGACAACCCGTCCGGCTCTGCAAAGACGATCCTCAGTGCGAACATCCTCGGCGGGATGTGTGCCCGGGTCTGTCCGACGGAGACGCTCTGCGAGCAGGCCTGCGTCCGCGAGACGGCGGAACAGAAGCCGGTACGGATCGGAGAGCTTCAGCGCTATGCGACGGATCATCTGATGGCGGCCGGTGTCCATCCGTTTGAACGCGCGGCGCCGACCGGCAGGAAGGTTGCCGTGGTTGGTGCCGGTCCTGCAGGGATCTCCTGCGCGCACCGCCTCGCCATGCACGGGCACGACGTCACGATCTTTGAGGCGAAACCGAAAGGCGGCGGGCTTAACGAATACGGCATCGCCGCCTACAAGGCAGTCGATGAGTTTGCTCGGCGCGAACTCGATTTCGTGCTCTCCATCGGCGGGATCGAGCTGAAGACAGGCATGGCGCTCGGTCGTGATGTCACACTGGATGCGCTTGTCGCTGAGTACGATGCGGTCTTCCTCGGTCTCGGTCTCGGGGCGACAAACGGTCTCGACATCGCTGGCGAGCAGCTCGAAGGCGTCGTCGATGCGGTCGATTTTATCGAGGACCTTCGACAGGCGCCCGCTCTTGCAAAGGTCGCGGTCGGACGCCGTGTCGTCGTGATCGGCGGCGGCATGACGGCGATCGACGCTGCCGTGCAGTCGAAACTGCTCGGGGCGGAGGACGTGACGCTGGTCTATCGCCGGGGCGCCGACCGGATGAATGCGAGCGCCTACGAGCAGTCGCTGGCGAAAGACAAAGGGGTCGTGTTGCGGTATTGGGCCCGGCCCGAGAAGATCGAGGCGGGGGCGGACGGCAAGGCCGCCGCCATCAGCTTCATGAAGACCCGGGACGAGGGCGGCAAGCTGGTCGATACCGGCGAGCGCTACACGCTCGAGGCCGACATGGTGATGAAGGCGATCGGTCAGACCTTCGTGCCGGCGCCGCTCAAGGGGGCCAAGGCGGAGATCGCGCTCGAGGGCGGGCGGATCAAGGCCGGTGCCGACCGCCGCACCAGCCATCCGAAGGTCTGGGCCGGCGGTGACGCGATTGCAGGCGGCGAGGATCTGACCGTCGCCGCGGTCGAGGACGGCAAACAGGCCGCGCTTTCCATCCATGCGGCGCTGACGGGCGCCTGAGCCGGATCGGGAGAAAGATCATGGCAAATCTGCAGACCAATTTCCTTGGTATCAAATCCCCCAACCCGTTCTGGCTGGCCTCCGCACCGCCGACCGACCGGGAGGTCAACGTCACCCGCGCCTTTAAAGCGGGCTGGGGCGGCGTCGTCTGGAAGACGCTCGGCGAGGATCCGCATATCGTGAACGTCAACGGCCCGCGCTATGGCGCCGTGCATTCAAACGACCGGCGCCTGATCGGCCTCAACAACATCGAGCTGATCACCGACCGGCCGCTGGAGGTGAACCTTCGCGAAATCAAGGCGGTGAAGAAGGCCTGGCCGGACCGGGCGATCGTCGTCTCGCTGATGGTTCCCTGCGAGGAAGAGGCCTGGAAAAAGATCCTGCCGCTGGTCGAGGAGACTGGCGCTGACGGGATCGAGCTCAATTTCGGTTGCCCGCACGGGATGTCGGAGCGCGGCATGGGGGCGGCAGTGGGCCAAGTGCCTGAATATGTCGAGATGGTCGCGCGCTGGTGCAAGCAGAACACCCGCATGCCGGTGATCGTGAAGCTGACGCCGAACATCACGGATGTCCGTCAGCCCGCGCGGGCGGCGAAGAAGGGTGGGGCGGACGCGGTTTCCCTGATCAACACCATTAACTCGGTCATGGGTGTGGATCTCGACATCATGGCGCCGAGCCCGCATATCGACGGCAAGGGCACCCATGGCGGCTATTGCGGCCCGGCGGTGAAGCCGATCGCGCTCAGCATGGTCTCCGAGATCGCCCGCGATGCGGAGACGAAGGACCTGCCGATCTCCGCCATTGGCGGCATCACGACCTGGCGCGACGCCGCCGAGTTCATGGCGATGGGCGCCGGCACGGTGCAGGTCTGCACGGCCGCGATGACCTACGGCTTCAAGATCGTCGAGGAGATGAAGTCCGGGCTCTCCGACTGGATGGACGGGAAGGGCTATACCTCCATCGACCAGTTCGTCGGCCTTGCCGTTCCAAACGTCACCGACTGGCAGTATCTGAACCTGAACTATGTCGTGAAGGCGCGGATCGACCAGGAGAGCTGCATCAAGTGCGGCCGCTGCCATATCGTCTGCGAGGACACCTCTCACCAGGCGATCTGGGCGGAGAAGGACGGCCAGCGGCATTTCGAAGTGAACGACGCGGAATGCGTCGGCTGCAATCTCTGTGTCAGCGTCTGCCCGGTCGAGGGCTGTATCACGATGGAGCATCTGACCGAGGGTGTCGACGCGCGCACCGGCCAGCCGATCAATCCGGAATACGGCAACTGGACGACGCATCCGAACAACCCGATGCGGGTGGCTGCGGAGTAATTATATGCGCCGTCATCCCGGCCGCAGAGCCGGGACCTCGTAGCCGAAGGGCTCAGTCCCGGCTCCGCAAGGTCCCGGATCAAGTCCGGGATCACGGTTGTTTTTGAATGAAAAAGAATCGCTTGGCGGGCGTTCTTAACGCGGTTTCAGGCCATTGAAGAGAACGGTGAACAAGGTCCGCTCGGCGTTTTCGAAGCGTTTCTCGCGGGTCCCCGGTTCGGTGCCTTCGAGTGCATCCATCTGGGTTTCGAAATCGGCGTAATGCTGGGTCGCGGCCCAGATCATGTAGATCAGGTGCAGAGGTTCGATCGGCACCATCTTGCCGGCGGCGATCCAGGTCCGGATCGCCTTGGACTTTTCCTCGACGAGGTCCTTCAGCCGGCCCTTCAGGGTTTTCTCCAGCAGGGGCGCACCCTGAAGGATCTCATTGGCGAAGAGGCGGGAGGCTTTCGGATTGATGCGGGCATGAGCCAGTTTTGCGGAAATGTAGGCGCCGAGTTCGGCGCTCGGATCGCCCTCGGGATCGAGTTTCGCGAACGGCGTCAGCCAGTCGTCGAGGGTCTCCTGCAGGACACTCCGGTAGAGCTCTTCCTTGGTGCGGAAGTAGTAGAGCATGTTCGGCTTGGACATCCCGGCGGCCGAGGCAATCTGGTCGAGCGTGGTGCCGCGGTATCCGGAGCGCGAAAACATGTCGAGCGCCGCTTTGAGGATGCGCTCGCGGTTCTCCTGCTGAATGCGTGTGCGCGGAGTCTCTCCGGTGACGGCGGCCATTACGCGGCACCGTTTTCGGCGGCGGCGAGAGCGCTCGAGAGGCGCAGTGAAGACGGGAAGGTGAAGGTCATGTCGGTCGTGGGATTGCCTGCGTGATTTCCGGGCAGTGAAGGCCGCGGATTGCCTACACTTTGATCTTGATCGATTGGTCAAACTTGTCTTTGCTTATACTGGCAGAAGAGCATGAAGACAAATGCTCTCAAAAATCGTTAACGGTCAAAGTCTTGTTTGATGACATGGGCTTAGGACCGAAAGCGCGGAATGTCCCGGTCCCGGGACGGAGCGGACAGGAGAGTCTTGGATGAGCGAGCCGGCAAGCAATATCCGGATCAATGGTCAGCGGCTGTGGGACAGCCTCATGGAAATGGCGAAGATCGGACCGGGCGTCCGCGGCGGCAATAACCGCCAGACGCTGACGGATTCCGACAAGGAAGGGCGCGAGCTGTTCGCGAGATGGTGCGGCGAGCAGGGCCTCACCATGGGCGTCGACAGCATGGGTAATATGTTCGCCCGGCGTGAGGGCACGGACCCGTCGGCTCTGCCGGTTATGGTCGGCTCCCATCTCGACACTCAGCCGACCGGCGGCAAGTATGACGGCGTGCTCGGCGTGCTCGGCGGGCTGGAGGTGATCCGGACGTTGAACGATCTCGGCATCAAGACCAAACATCCGATCGAGGTTGTGAACTGGACCAACGAGGAGGGCACACGTTTTGCCCCCGCGATGGTCGCTTCCGGCGTCTTCGCCGGCGTCCACACGCAGGAATGGGCCTACGAGCGGACCGACGCCGAGGGCAAGAAGCTCGGCGACGAGCTGGAGCGGATCGGTTTCAAGGGCGACGAGCCGGTCGGCGAGCGCAAGCTGCACGCCTTCTTCGAGCTGCATATCGAGCAGGGCCCGATCCTCGAGGACGAGAATATCGATATCGGCGTGGTGACCCACGGCCAGGGCCTGAAATGGATCCAGATCACGCTCACTGGCAAGGAGAGCCACACCGGCTCCACCCCGATGCCGAAGCGGATCAATGCCGGCCTTGGCATGGCGCGGATCACCGAGCTGGTGAACAGGATCGCGCTCGAGCACGGTCCGAACGGGGTCGGCGCGATCGGGCATCTGGAGCTCTATCCGAACTCCCGGAACATCATCCCTGGCAAGACCGTCTTCACCGTCGACTTCCGCCATCCGGACAAGGCCAATCTCGAAGAGATGGACGCAAAGCTCCGCAAGGGGGCGAAGGAGATCGCCGACGAGATCGGCCTCGGGCTGGAGATCGAGCAGACCGGCGGCTTCGATCCGGTCACTTTCGACGAGGGTTGCGTCACGGCGATCCGCAATGCGGCCGAGGAACTCGGCTATTCGCACCGGAACATCGTCTCCGGCGCCGGGCACGATGCCTGCTGGATCAACCGGGTGGCGCCGACCGCAATGGTCATGTGCCCCTGCGTCGATGGGCTCAGCCATAACGAGGACGAGGAAATCACGAAGGAATGGGCGACCGCGGGGGCGGACGTGCTGTTCCATGCGGTCGTCGAAACAGCCCAGATCGTCGAATAAAAACAAAGCGATACAGGAGAGAGCTCATGTCTAAGGTGATCAAGGGCGGGACCATCGTCACCGCCGATTACAGCTACGTATCCGACGTCCTGATCGAGGGCGGTGTCATCACCCAGATCGGCAAGGACCTGAAGGGCGACCAGACGATCGATGCGACCGGCTGCTACATCATGCCGGGCGGCATCGACCCGCACACGCACATGGAAATGCCCTTCATGGGCACCTATTCGGCCGACGATTACCATAGCGGGACGTCCGCCGCGGTCTCCGGCGGCACCACCATGCTGGTCGATTTCTGCCTGCCGGTGCCGGACCAGTCGCTGATGCAGGCGCTGCAGAGCTGGGACCAGAAGGCTTCGAAGGCGGTCACCGATTATTCCTATCACATGGCCATCACCTGGTGGTCGGAGCAGGTCTTCGACGAGATGCAGCAGGTGGTGAAGCGGGGCATCAACACCTTCAAGCATTTCATGGCCTACAAGGGCGCGCTGATGGTGGACGACGACGAGATGTACGCCTCGTTCCGCCGCTGCGCGGACCTTGGCGCCATGCCGCTGGTGCATGCGGAGAACGGCGACGTCGTCGCCCATCTGCAGCAGAAACTGCTGGAGGAAGGCAATAACGGGCCGGAGGCACATGCCTATTCCCGTCCGCCGGAAGTCGAGGGCGAGGCCGCCAACCGGGCGATCATGATCGCCGACATGGCGAACGTGCCGCTCTACATCGTGCATGTTTCCTGCGAGGAGGCGCACGAGGCGATCCGCCGGGCGCGTCAGAATGGCAAGCGGGTCTTCGGTGAGCCGCTGATCCAGCACCTGGTGCTGGACGAGAGCGAGTACGCCCATCCGGACTGGGATCACGCGGCACGCCGGGTGATGTCGCCTCCGTTCCGCAGCAAGCTGCATCAGGACGGCCTCTGGAACGGCCTCGCGGCCGGGTCCCTGCAGTGCGTGGCGACCGATCATTGCGCCTTCACGACCAAGCAGAAGCGCATGGGGGTCGGCGACTTCACCAAGATTCCGAATGGGACGGGCGGGCTCGAAGACCGCCTGCCGGTACTCTGGACCCGGGGCGTGAACACGGGACGTCTGACGCCGAATGAGTTTGTCGCGGTCACCTCGACGAACATCGCCAAGATCCTGAACCTTTATCCGAAAAAGGGTGCGATCCTGGTCGGAGCCGACGCGGACATCGTGGTCTGGGATCCGAAGGCCTCCAAGGTGATCACGGCAAAGAACCAGGTCTCGGCGATCGACTACAATGTTTTCGAGGGCATCGAGGTGAACGGTCTGCCGCGGTTCACGATCAGCCGCGGCGATGTGGTCGCGACCGAGGGCAAGGTCGATGCCGCGGAAGGACGCGGCAAGTTCGTTGGCCGCGATCCCTATCCGGCAACCAATACCGCGCTCTCCAAATGGAAAGAGCTGACGGCACCGCGCCGGGTCGTGCGGGACGCCGCGAACATCCCGGCGGGGGTCTGAGCCGGAAAGCGGGCGGCGAGGCCGTCCGCGATTTGCAGAGCGAAATAGAAGCGGACTGCCGGAGGGTGCCGGCCGGTCCGCCGGTTTGGAGACTATGGTGACAGACATGCAGGCAACCGGCGCGGCTTTCGGGGCAAGCGGCGCGGGCGAAACTCCGGCCTTCCGGGTGATAGAGGCGCGCGATCTCTGCCTGACCTTCGAGACAAATGACGGACCGGTTCACGCGCTTTCCAATGTCGACCTCACGGTCGAGCGAGGCGAATTCGTCTCCTTCATCGGACCGAGTGGCTGCGGCAAGACCACGCTGCTGCGCGTGATCGCCGATCTCGAACAGCCGACCTCAGGGGCGATTTCGGTCAACGGCATGTCGCCGGAGCAGGCGCGCAAGGCGCGTGCCTACGGCTATGTCTTCCAGGCCGCGGCGCTCTATCCGTGGCGGACCATTGCCGGCAATGTCGCGCTGCCGCTGGAGATCATGGGGCTCGACAAGGGCGAACGCGAGGACCGCATCAGGCGCAATCTCGAACTGGTCAACCTCGCCGGTTTCGAACGCAAGTTTCCCTGGCAGCTTTCGGGCGGCATGCAACAGCGTGCCTCCATCGCCCGCGCGCTTGCGGTCGAGCCGGACCTCCTGCTGATGGACGAGCCGTTCGGGGCGCTCGACGAGATCGTCCGCGACCATCTGAACGAGCAGCTCAACCGGCTCTGGGACCGCACCAACAAGACGGTCATCTTCGTCACCCACTCGATCCCCGAGGCGGTCTTCCTCTCGACCAAGATCGTCGTGATGTCGCCGCGTCCGGGCAGGGTGCATGACGTGATCGAGTGCAACCTGCCGCGCGAACGGACTCTGGATATCCGCGAGACGCCTGAATTCCTCGATATCGCGCACCGCGTCCGCGACGGGCTTCGGGCGGGGCATGCTTATGACGATGAGTAATCTCCTGCACTCAAAGGCAGCGGCGGTTCTGACCGTGGTGCTGGTGCTGCTCGGCATCTGGTATGCCGGGGCGGTCGCGCTGAACACACCGTTCCAGCGCGATCAGGACGTGCGGGACAAGGTGGAGCGGAGCACCGGCGAGTTCGTCGCCGCGACCCTGAACCAGAAGCGTCCGGTGCTGCCGGCGCCGCATCAGGTCGCGGTCGAGATCTGGCAGACCACGATCGAGAAGAAAGTCACGTCTAAAAGAAGCCTTGTTTATCATGCCGGTATAACGCTTTCTTCAACCATGCTCGGGTTTCTGATCGGCACCGTCCTCGGCATCGTGCTGGCTGCGGCGATCATCCACGTGGAAAGTCTCGAGCGCAGCCTGATGCCCTGGATCATCACCTCGCAGACCATCCCGATTCTCGCAATCGCGCCGATGGTCATCGTGGTGCTGAACGCGATCGGGGTGTCCGGTCTGATCCCGAAAGCGATGATCTCGACCTATCTCTCCTTCTTCCCGGTCACGGTCGGCGTGGTGAAAGGACTGCGCTCGCCCGATCCGATGCAGCTCGACCTGATGCGGACCTACAGCGCGTCCTCTTTCCAGACGTTCTGGAAGCTGCGCTGGCCATCCGCGATCCCGTTCCTGTTCACCTCGATGAAGGTTGCCATCGCCGCAAGCCTTGTCGGCGCCATCGTCGGCGAGCTGCCGACCGGGGCCGTTGCCGGTCTCGGAGCGAGGCTGCTTGCGGGGTCCTATTACGGCCAAACGGTGCAGATCTGGTCTGCGCTCCTGAGCGCGGCCTTCCTCGCCGCCATGCTGGTCACCATTGTCGGCTTCGCGGACAAGGCGGTGCGCCGCCGCATGGGGATGGTGCAATGATTGCCGGTTTTCCCCTGACGGTGACCGGCGGCGCGGCCGCGCTACTCTTTGCGGCGATTGCGGGGGTGACTGGAACCGCCGCGCTATCGCCCGCTTTCGTCACCTGCGGTCTCCTGCTGCTGGTCGGCATCGGGGCCGCTGTCGTCCGGCGTGAGGGTGCCTTTGGCGCGGCGGTAGTCATCCTGGCGGTCCATGCTGCTGCGTTCCCTCTGATGCTGCATATCGACACCGCGCCGGGGGACATGGCCAGCGGTTACTGGGCATTGCTGGTGTCGGCCTGGCTCATGGCCTGGACGAGCGTGACACGACTGACCCAGGCCTCGAAGATGCTGCCAACGGGAGCCCGGCGCGCCGTCGACTTGATGATCCCGCTGATCTTCGGGCTCTGGCTGATGCTGATCTGGGAGGCGGTGACGCGGGGCGCCGGCGTGCCGCAGGTGCTGTTGCCGGCGCCGAGCGCGATCTGGGTGAAGCTGACCGCCTCGCTGCCGATCCTCTGGGCCGATTTCGTGCAGACCTTCCTGAAGGCCGTGATCGTCGGCTACGTGCTCGGCTGCGGCATCGGGTTCGGAACCGCGATCCTGGTCGACCGCTCGCCGTTCCTGAAGCGCGGACTGGTTCCGGTCGGCAACATGGTCAGCGCGCTGCCGATCATCGGGGTCGCGCCGATCATGGTCATGTGGTTCGGCTTCGACTGGCAGTCCAAGGCCGCGGTCGTGGTGATCATGACCTTCTTTCCGATGCTGGTGAACACGCTGGAGGGGCTTTCGGCCTCCAGTGCGATGCAGCGGGATCTGATGCGCACATACGCCGCGAGTTACAGCCAGACCCTCTGGAAAATGCGGCTCGTCGAGGCGCTGCCGTTCATCTTCAACGCCCTCAAGATCAATTCGACGCTGGCCCTGATCGGTGCCATCGTGTCCGAGTTTTTCGGCACTCCGATCGTGGGCATGGGCTTCCGCATTTCGACCGAGGTCGGACGCATGAACGTCGACATGGTCTGGGCGGAAATCGCGGTAGCGGCGCTGGCCGGCTCCGCTTTCTACGGCGCACTCGTGCTGATCGAGCGCGCCCTGACATTCTGGCACCCGTCGAACAGATAAGAAGCGGGGCCGGGGAGGCTTTAATCAATTGAGGAGAGTGACGATGCAAAGACGATTGCTGACTGGATTGCTCGCGGGCGCCGTCGGCCTGATGGCGACGACCGCCATGGCCGCCGACAAGGTGACCCTGCAGCTGAAATGGGTGACCCAAGCCCAGTTCGCCGGCTATTACGTGGCCGCCGACAAGGGCTTCTACAAGGACGAGAATCTCGAGGTCGAGATCAAGCCGGGCGGCCCGGACATTGCCCCGCCGCAGGTGATCGCAGGCGGCGGCGCCGACGTCATCATCGACTGGATGCCCTCCGCGCTCGCCTCCCGCGAGAAGGGCGTTCCACTGGTCAATATCGCCCAGCCCTTCAAGAGCTCCGGCATGATGCTGACCTGCCGCAAGGATACCGGCATCACCTCGCCGGCCGACTTCAAGGACAAGACCCTCGGCGTCTGGTTCTTCGGCAACGAATATCCGTTCCTCTCGTGGATGTCGCAGCTGAAGATTCCGACCGACGGCAGCGCCGGCGGCGTGACGGTTCTGAAGCAGGGCTTCAACGTCGACCCGCTGCTTCAGAAGCAGGCCGATTGCGTGTCCACCATGACCTATAACGAGTACTGGCAGATCATCGATGCGGGTATCCCGGAGTCCGAGCTGGTGGTCTTCAAGTATCAGGACCAGGGCGTGGCCACGCTCGAGGACGGTCTCTACGTCCTTGAGGACAACCTCAAGGACCCGGCCTTCGTCGACAAGATGGCGCGCTTCGTGCGGGCTTCGATGAAGGGCTGGAAATATGCCGAGGCCAATCCTGACGAAGCGGCCGAGATCGTGCTCGACAACGATGCGACCGGCGCCCAGACCGAGAAGCACCAGAAGCGGATGATGCGCGAGATCGCCAAGCTCACCGCAGGCTCCAACGGCGCGCTCGATCCGGCCGACTACGAGCGGACGGTCAACACGCTGCTGAAGGGCGGTTCCAGCCCGGTCATCACCAAGAAGCCGGAAAACGCCTGGACCCATCTGATCACGGACAAGGCGCTTAAGTAAGCTTTTGAGAGATATCAGATGAGGAGAAGGCGGCCCCGGAGGCCGCCTTTTTCGTTCACGGTTCCAATGACAAGGCGAGGGGTGGCATGCGGTGTCCCGGGAGGGGTAGTCTCGCCGCCATCCATTTTCGGTTTTCGGGGCCCTTATGACCGACATTCTCTTCCTGCCCGGGTTCATGTGCGACGCCCGTCTTTGGGACCTGGCTCGTCCCGGACTTGAGCGGCTGGGCACGCTTCATTTCGGGGACCTGACGCGGGACAGGAGTTTCGGGGCAATGGCCGAGCGGGTGCTGTCCGAGGCTCCGGAGCGGTTTTCTCTTGTCGGGTTTTCCATGGGCGGGTTCGTCGCGCGCGAGATCGCGTTGAAGGCGCCGGAGCGGGTGGAGCGCCTGGCATTGCTCAACACCAGCGCGCGCGGCGACGGTGAGGAGCAGGTGAAACGCAAGGCCGGTCTGGCGAAGGCGGCCGAGACGCGCGGCTTTCGAGGCCTGTCGCGTCACTCGATACTGTCGTCTTTGCATCCCGACAGACGCGGCGACGAGCATCTGGTCGGAAAGATCCGCGAGATGGCGGACCGGATCGGCAAGGAAGGTTTCGTCAACCAGATCGGCGTCGCGCGGTCGGACGGGCATGCAGATCTGCCTCGGATCTCCGCTCCGACGATCGTCGTCTGGTGCCGTCAGGACGAGTTGCGCAGCCTCGATGAGGCGCAGGAGCTCGCGGACGGGATTCCTGGTGCGCGGCTCGAGATCGTCGAGGATTGCGGACACATGCTGCCCCTGGAAGCACCGGAGGAAATGGTCGCGATTCTCAAGGACTGGCTCGACTGATCCTGCGCGGCCCTACTTGGTCGTGTAGCTGAAGACACCGTCCCAATCGGCAGGCGCGGCCGCGGCAAGCTGTTCCGAACGTTCCCGGAGCATCCGGGCCGCCGGATCGGCGCCCAAGCGCTCCCCGGCGGAAGCGAACCCATTCGCCGCCTCGGTGAATTCCCCGGCGAAATAGTCACGCAGGGCTCTCTCGTAGAGGTCTCGCGCCGCGAGACGGTCTGCGTCCACCGCTCCCGACCGGCCGAGCAACTCGTAGATGTCGGTCGGCGTCTTGTGCCCGGCCACGGCTACCCGGTCGAGATGGCGCCACTCGAAACCGTCTCCGGCGGCGGTCTTCAGCGCCTTCGGTCCGATGATCCGCGTGCCGTACATCTTGTTCAGGGATTCCAGCCGAGAGGCGACATTGGCTGCGTCGCCGATGATCGAGTAGCCGAAGCGCTCGGACGAGCCGATATTGCCGACGACCACGTCGCCGAACCCGAGCCCGATCCGGATGCGGAACTCCGCGACACCGGTATTTCCCTCCCGTTGCCGGAGTGCTTCCAGCGCATCCAGGGCGCCGGCGCAGGCCGCCGCCGCATGGTCCGGCAGGTCCCTCGGCGCATTGTAGAATGCGAGCAGACCGTCCCCCATGAATTTGTCGATTGTCCCGCCGGAGCGGTGCAGGGCCTCCGCCATCAGATCGAAGAAGTCGCGCAGTTCGAGGACCAGCCGGTCCGGTGCCATGCCCTCGGCGATCCCGGTAAAACCCTCGATATCGATGAAGAGGATGGTGAGCTCCTTGCGGACCGCGCCGAAGGACGCGGCTTCGCCGCTGCTGACCATGTCGGCGGCGAGATCCGGCGGCACGTAGCGCTGCAGCGAGCGAAGACCCGATTTCATCTGGTCGACCGAGCGGCCGAGAATGTTGAGCTCGGCAATCCCGGAACTCGGGGCAGGTGTATCGGACAACCGCATCCGGGCGGCTTCGCTGATGTCCGCGCTGATCGTCCTGATCGGGCCCGAAATCCGGGTTGCGAGATAGGCTGCGGCGATGATGACGGCGATGGTCGCTCCGATGCCGAAGGCGACCGTTCCGAGCAAACGCTCGCGGGCGAGATAGAGGAAATCCCGTTCCGGGACGATCATGGCGACGAACCATTCGAGATTGCGGGACGACGGGATCGCCTGCGCGCCGACATGATAGGGCAGGCCGTCCCAGCGGATCGTCTTTGAGATGAACTCGGTGCTCGAAGCACGGGCGAACAGGCCCTGAAGCTCTTCCCGGTTCCCAGCAAACACGTCGGTGAGGATTTTGCGGTTTTCCTCGTCCAGGCTAGGAGCAACGGCCACGGTGCCGTCCCGGTGCATCAGGAATGCAGCGCCGGTCGTTCCGACCTTTATTCTGGTCATCCAAGCCTTGAGATCCTCCAGCGGTATATCGATGTGGAGAACGCCCGCCGGCGGGTTGCCATGAGCCCTCAGCACGGACATGCCGAGTTTGCCGTCCTGGAACCTGTAGGGCTTGGTCCATGTGGGCGAGGGGCTCTTCAGCCCATCCTTGAACCAGGCTGCGTCCTTGTAGGAGGTGGCGTAGACGTGACCCGCGGTGCCCTTTTCACGTGAGGCGGGCTTATTGTTCTGATGGGCGGCATGGATATGCGGAATGGTATCGGATGCCATCTCCGCCGAATGCTCGTTTCGGGTAACCAGGAAATAGCCTGCTCCGGTGAGGCTGCCGTAGCCGACCCATGTGCCGGGATCTAGATGAAGGACCTTCGAGAGCAGAGCTGTTTCGAGTTCCTGCTGTCCGCCGGGCCCGGCGAAGGTGCCGGAGTCGACCAGTTCGATGACCGTCAGCGCGTTCGCGTAGCGGTTTAGCAGCCGGTCGACCTTGTCGACTACGGAATGTCCGACGGTGGTGAAATGCGCTTCGGCCAGACCTTCGAGGACCTCGGCTGTTTCGTCGGTCAGCATCACGCCGACGGTGGCTACGGAGGCAACGACGCTGGTGATCAGCAGGCCCTGCAGCGCCGTTCGCAGTCTGATCCAGGCTTTCTTGGTCACGCGCCGCTCTCCGGACCGAAGGGTTATTCCCGGACTATGGGCCCCTTATCCCGCCCGCCCAATGCCTTATAGCACATGAAACCGCCCGCATCGGTGCGATGCGCCCGTCTTCGGAGATATGGAGCGGAAAGCTTACTCGGCGGCTTCGGCCGGCCAGCCGGCGATGGCCTTCACTTCGAGGAATTCCATCAGACCGTAGATGCCGCCCTCGCGGCCGTTGCCGGACTGCTTGTAACCGCCGAACGGGCTGCCGGGCGCGCGGCCCGCGCCGTTCAGCTGGATCATGCCGGCGCGCAGCTGGCGGGCGAGGCGCTTGGCGCGCTCCGGATCGCCGGTCTGCACGTAGGAAGTCAGGCCATAGGGCGTGTCATTCGCGATCTTGACCGCTTCCTCTTCACTGTCGAAGGACATGATCGACAGCACCGGGCCGAAGATCTCTTCCTTGGCGATGGTCATGTCGTTGGTCACGTCCGCGAAAATGGTCGGCTTCACGTAATAGCCGCGATTGAGGCCGTCCGGGCGGCCGAGACCGCCGGCGAGCAGGGTCGCGCCTTCCTTGATGCCGGCCTCGATCAGGCCTTGGATCTTGTTGAACTGGGTCTCAGAAACCACCGGGCCGATCTGGCGGCCTTCCTGGCTCGGATCGCCGACTTCCTGCGCTTCGGCGACGGACTTCGCCGTTGAGACCGCTTCGGCATAGGCCGATTTCTCGACCATCATCCGGCTCGGCGCGTTACAGCTCTGGCCGCTGTTGTTGAACATGTGCAGCACACCGCGCTTCACCGCCTTGGCGACGTCGGTATCGGCGAAGACAAGGTTCGGGCCCTTGCCGCCGAGTTCCAGCGCCACGCGCTTGACAGTATCGGCCGCGGCCTTGGTGACGGCGACGCCGGCGCGGGTGGAGCCGGTGAAGCTCATCATGTCGATGTCCGGGTGACGGCTCATCGCCTCGCCGACGGTCGGGCCGTCGCCGTTCACCAGATTGAACACACCAGCCGGGAAGCCTGCCTGCTCCATGAACTCGGCGAAGAGGAGGGAGGACATCGGGGCGATTTCGGACGGCTTGAGCACCACGGTGCAGCCGACGCCAACGGCCGGGACGACCTTGAGGGTTACCTGGTTCATCGGCCAGTTCCACGGCGTGATCAGACCGCAGACGCCGATCGGTTCGTGGATGATGTATTCGGTCTGGAACTTCTCGTTCAGCGGATGCTCGAAGGTGAATTCCTTCAGGGCGCGGATGAAGGCCTTGATATGGCCGAGTCCGGCCGCGGCCTGCTGGCTCGAAGCGATGTTCTTCGGCGCGCCCATTTCCTTGGAGATCGCCTCTGCCATCTCCTCGATCCGCTCCTGATAGATCTCGGCGAGTTTCTCGACCTTCGCGACGCGCTCGGCATGGGGCGTCGTGCTCCAGCTCGGGAAGGCGCGCCTGGCGGCGGCGACCGCGGCGTTCACGTCGGCCTCGCTGCCGAGGGAGATGGTCGCGTATTCGGTCTCGTTCGCCGGGTTTATGACGGGGAAATCGTTCGCCTTGATCGGCGCCACCCATTTTCCGTCGATGAAGAAATCGGTCTTCCGTTCCATCTGTTCCTCCCGCGGAGCCCAGAGGGCCTGCCGCGTGCTTGCCGGTGATATCTGGCCCGTCCCGGTCTCGGGCGGGTGGTCCGCATATGGGGATCGGATCGGGCCGGTACTAGGAGGTCCTCCACGGGAGGACACGCGCCCGCATTACTCCATGAAATCCGCTTCGACAACAAGGGGGCGAAAGGAGTTTCCGGGTTTTCTGCGGTATAAGTTCAGGAAAAGGAACCGAACAAATCTTTATTGTTGCGCTGCACAATAGGTGCATACACTCCGAAACCTACCCATGAGGGCAGTTCCCCCGCCCTCACGCTGACTGACGCATCGACCCGTATTCTGCCGGGCGGGGCGAAGGGTTCAGCCGAAGAGGGGCCCCGCCGCAGGGCGGAGCTACCCAAAGCAAATACGGCGGACCTGTTTAAATCGAACATGGAGGCTGATCATGAATTTCCTGAAATATCCGCTCCTCGGCGCCGCGCTAGCCATGGCCGTCGCCGGTATCGCCGAGGCCAAGACCTACAAGGTCGGGCTTGATGGTACTTTCGCACCGCACGCCATGCCGAAACTCTCCGGCGGCGTTGAAGGCTTCAACGTCGATCTCGCGAACGAGATCGGTAAGCGCCTCGGTGCCGAGATGGACATCACGGCGGCCCAGTGGTCCGGTCTGTTGCCGGGCATGCAGGCGGGCACCTACGACTTCATCGTCGCGCCGACCACGCTCACCGAGGAACGTACGAAAAGCATGCTGTTCACCGAGGGCTACATCAACACGGACTTCCAGTTCGTGATCAAGAAAGGCGGCCCGAAAATCACCAAGCTCGAGGACTTCAAGGGCAAGGTGATCGCGGTGAACAAAGGCGCCGTTTATGACAAGTGGGCGCGCGACCTCGAAAGCCAGATCGGCTGGAAGGTTGAATCCTATGGCACCAACACGGACGCGATCCAGGCGGTCGTCTCCGGCCGTGCTTTCGCCAACGTCGCGGGCAACACCGCGTCGGCCTGGGCGGTGAAAAAGAACCCGCAGATCGAGCTTTCCTACATCCATTCCACCGGCAAGGTCTTCTCGATGCCGTTCCGCAAGGACAGCGCCGAGCTCAGGAACAAGGTCGAGGAAGCGATCGAGTGCATGAAGCTGGACGGCACCATGGTCAAGCTCAGCGAGAAATGGTTCGGCGTGACGCCCGCTCCGGGCTCCGCGCTGATCACCGTGCAGCCGGGATACGGCGAGCCGGGCTTCGAGGGCTATGATCCGACGGAGCATACGCCGAACTGCGGCTGATCGCCGACGGCTTGAGAGCGAAGGAGACGGGGATTCCCTGTCCCGGGGGCCGTTGTATTTACACCCTCAGAGGAC